>CALDEU010000001.1:0-5650 GCA_937942395.1 uncultured Collinsella sp.
CGTACGCCTCCAGATGGAACGGGTCCATGATATTGGCATCGTCGAGGTCGACGGTGGCCGCCTCGTACGCGATGTTGACCGGATGGTTGAGCGGAAGATTCCAGATGGGGAACGTCTCGTATTTGGCATAGCCGGCGTCGATGCCGCGCTGGTGCTCGTGGTAGAGCTGGCTCAGGCACGTGGCGAGTTTGCCGGAGCCAGGGCCGGGCGCGGTGACCACGACGAGCGGCCGGGTGGTCTCGATGTACTCGTTCTTGCCGTATCCGTCGTCTGAAACGATGCGTTCGATGTCGTGCGGGTATCCGGCGATCGGGTAGTGCAGGCGGCAGGTGACGCCGAGTTGCTCGAGGCGGTGGCGGTAGGCGTCGGCGGCGGGCTGATTGGCGTATTGGGTGAGCACTACGGAGCCGACGAGGAAGCCGCGGGAACGGAACACGTCGATGAGTCGCAGCACGTCCTCGTCGTAGGGGATACCGAGGTCGCCGCGGGTCTTGCCTTTTTCGATATGGTTGGCGTTGATGGCGATGACGATTTCCACATCGTCCACCAGACTTTCCAACATGCGGAACTTGGTGTCCGGCTCAAAGCCGGGCAGCACGCGCGAGGCGTGGTAGTCGTCGAAGAGCTTGCCTCCGAATTCCAGATAGAGTTTGCCGCCGAATTGCGCGATGCGCTTTCTGATGTTGGCGGCTTGCAGCTCGATGTATTTTTCGTTGTCGAATCCCTGGCGCATAGAGGTCGGCATCCCTTTCCGAACGACGTCGTAAACGGAAAAATTATACCGGACGTCGTCGGCAACAAAAAATGGGATTCCCCGATGGGGAATCCCATTCGTCATAGAGAGCAATTACTCCCGAGGAATGTTGAACAGGGGTTTGCATGGCTCCCAAAAACGCGCTGGTTGAAACGTTGCCGACGACGCGTGCGCTCGAAGAGTATGCACGGGTGGCTTTGCGGTGATTTCCCAGACCGTTCGTTGCTAGGCGAGATATTTCTTTTTCCAGGCCTTCTTTCGGGCGTAAGCGTTTTCTGTCATGTCGGAGTAGTCGTAATCAACTTTGAACTTGCCGTTGGAATGGAGAATAAGCGTCATCGATCCCCATCTCTTTTCGGGCTTAAGCGCGGCCCTTTCAGGTTCAATGAACTTGTTGATAGCCATAAAGTTTTTCATCAAGGATGCCCTCGAAACGCCTTTTTGGTCAAAGCATTTAACGAAGTCGTCTTTTCCGCTGCCAGCAACGTAATACTCAATAGAGAACGCACCCTCGGCGTACTCGGCGTAAAACACGACCTTGCTCCAGTCTTCGGGGAGGGTTTCCTCAAGAATTGAAGCTATCCCTTGTAGCATCTTCTTTTCACTCATTACATTTCCTTTGCAGTGTTAAGAAGAAACGTAACCGTCTCTTCGCCGTCAATAATGTCCGTGATAGCAAACGAGCTAGGCCTGAATGACCCGCCCTCATAAAGTGGCTCAACCTTGAAAAACACTTCAGCGCCGTCAGCCAAAGCATCGGCGCATTTTTGCTCGATTGCTGCATAGGCTTTTTGGTTAACCTCGCCGCCCATGGCGACAATATTCTCAAGGCCATTTGATCCATTGAATCGGTCGGCAATCAGATGGCCTCTTTGATCAAAAAGCTCTTCAAACCCTTTTCCGATTGACTGGATAGTGTCCTTGATGGTCAAACGACCTTCGTGGGTCTTTAGTTGTAAGAAGCCTTCGGCCGATTCGACCCTACCCATTGCATCGGTAACGTATTTATACCCATTGATCTCATAGCTCATGTTCGGAACGAGGTCGTCGCCAACGCGGTAAAGTTGCCCGAGATCGTCGGTTGCACACTTCACGCCGTCGATCGCAAACTCGTTATTGGGAAGCAGTCGGTCGCCTTCGTAAATTGCCTTTCCGGCATCATCCAGAATTCGTGAGCTTGCGCCCGATTCTGCTGCCTTTGAGGCAAGAAAGTTATTTAGACCTCGTCCGGCAAGAAGCGTTGCTGCCGTAACAGTTCCCGCAACGACTTCTCCGACGATATCCTCCTGAGATATCTCACCGTCTTCAGCGCCGGCTTCCAAGCTCTTTCCCATTTCGTCAAGAACGAGTACAGACCCAGCAGCGAGTGCTGCAGGGGCAGAAGCGGTGACGGCTACGGCACCAAGCGCAACTTTAGTGGCGATTTCGCCTCCAGTTTCGACATAGTCTCCGATTTCCCGTATCTGCTCATCGGCTTCCATGAAGTCGCCCCAGGCGTTGGCTGCATCGTCAACAGCGTGTGTTTGCGCGGTTTTCACCGCTGCTTCTTCGTCTTCGGCCAGTAGTTCAATATTCGATTCAACACCGACATATGCGTTTTCTCCAACGTCGGCAACTCCAAGTACGAACCTGCCGCCAAGATAAGCTCCGTTCCTTGCGCCATCGCGGACAGTTTCGCCTGCAGCGTTGAGTGTTGGCTCGCATGCTTTCCAGGCGTCATCTGCGGCTTCTTGAACTGTTGAAATGCTCGCGGTTAGGACATCGCCGGAAGAAATATCCCGCCATGCGGCATCTGCACAATCAGCAACGGTGCGTTGCGCCTCCTCAAAGGCCAATCTCGTTTCGGTCGTATCCGGCATTAATTGCTCTATATTTTCAAACGCCATTTAGATCACCGGCCTTGTTTGAGATAAGACCGCTGATACTTCGGCGAGTGCTGAGGCCTTTTCCGTTGTCTCGATGCCGGTACCCCTCTTTCTCAGCTCGTTGAGATGAGCGTTAAGCATCGACTGAATGAACAGGTATTGGATTGGTCCCCAGCTTTCGGGTGAGGAGTCATCTTCGAATTTCCAGCTTGAAAGCAGATGGGAGCAAAGCCTCTCTTTGAGGCTGTCGGCAGATAAATCCCTGGCGTCGTCGAGGATGCGTCCAATATTGAAATACCTATAAGCACACCATTCAAACAGTGGCTTCCTCGAGGACAGAGGAGTCCTTGCCATCTCAATCAAGCGTGCCTTCATGGAGTCAGGTATGTCCATCTTGTGCACACAGTCGCAGAAGTTGTATTCCCTTGGCTCATCGAGCTTGAACGGATTAAGCACACAAGAGTTGAGATAGCGAAGCTCTTCAGAAGAAGCCTTGTCCTTCGCGCTGTGCTTGCTCTGTGTCGGCGAGTACTCTAGGCCGCGTTCATGCGGTTCGATGTGACAGAGGACAGGTTCGATCCATTCGTTCTGATATATTGCTGCAACGCCTCGCTGAAGCTTTGCAAGCTCTTGGATTTGGCTCTCGTTAAGATTTGCCGCCTTGCCGATAAGCATCCTGTCGCCTTCGTCAGGCAGTTTCCAGGATAAGTCGATGCGATGATTCTGCCTCAAGCCCAGCGGGTTGTTAAGGCGCGGTCATTTTGGCGCTTACATCTCACTTTTGCAGACGTAGAACACGAGTATTGGAATCAAAGGAGGGTTCTCATGCCAAATATCGGTAAGGACGACCATCCGAAGCTGTGGTCGCTTATTTTCGTGCTTATCATCGCGCTGACTTTCTGTTGCTTCGTCATGGGCCAAGGACTCAACAGTGGAACCAGCGTCTTCCTGGCAGGCCAAGGTTACGGTGCGAGCCTTGCCGGCGTACTTGCACTCGTCTTCTCCATTGCCGCCGCGTTAGCACGACTGTTCGTCGGCCCTGTTATCGACAACGGCAAGTGCTCACTCGTTATCATCGCCGGCATCGCTATCCTCATAGCAGGAACAGCACTGTCCGCTGTCGTTCAAGGCATCCCCCTCTTCACAATCAGCCGTTTGCTGCAAGGCGTGGGCTTTGGCGCAGCAACAACAGCAGCCTCGACCGCCGCAGCAAGCGTCTTACCGCAAGAACGGCTCGGCGAAGGCATTGGATACCACGGCCTCGGACAGGCTATCGCCATGAGCATCGGCCCAGCCTTCGCACTTTACCTAGTAGGAACCGATCCCTCAACGAACCTCTATGTCGGCCTTGCCCTGGTTGGGTTTGCAGGGCTTGTAATCGCCCTCAACGCACGCTATGAAAGTAAATGGCAAACTCTGCCAAGCTCCAGCGCATACCGAATCAAAATGGAAACCCGGCTCGAACTCGACTCAAAAGACGGGCAGGCACCCAGCTCCACCACAGTAACTACATCCGAAACAATTAACAGTGAAAAGTATCCTGAAGGCGACCAGGTGTCCAAGAGAACCCTGCGTGACTCATTCAACATCTTCGAGCCGCGCGCATTGCCTGGCGCCATCCCACAGATGATCATGTGCCCCACTTTTGGCTTTGGCGTCTTCTTTGCCGGTCTGTACGGTACTACTCTCGGCTATACCCACGCCGGTCTCTTCTACACCATCAGCGCGGTAAGCATGATTATCATTCGCATGATTTCAAAGCATTTCATGGACACCGTACCTGCAATCAAAACAATGACCGGAGCCGTCGCGTGCGGCATCCTCTGCTGCCTTATGCTACTTGCCGCACCGTACGGGGAACCTGTCTTCCTGGCGTCCGGAATCTTCTATGGTCTCGCCACTGGCATAAGCCTGCCACTTAATCAAAGCGTAGCGGTAAAGAACACCCCGCCAGAGCGCTGGGGCGCCGCAAACGCCCTGTTCCTGCTCGCCAATGACATCGGCATTGGCTTCGCAAGCGTAATCTGGGGCGTTATCAATGACTCATTCGGGTTCCAGACAAGCATCGTCTGCGTCATTGTCTGCCTTATCGCAAGCTACGCATCCGCCTGGATCGTCTACCCCGCCCGCGACAAGCGGTGGAGGCATTAGAGCGTAAGCGTCAAAATGACCGCGTAGCAGGAAACGTCCAGGGCCATTCCGGCATACGGATGGAAAAGTCCTGGACGTTTCCATCTTTGCGTTGCGGTATGCCTTAGGCCGCTATGTCGCTACAGGCCCTCCTCGGCGTTGTTCGCCATCTCGTCGTCGAACGCATCGGGGTCGATGTTAATTATGAAGTCGTCAGGCATCTCTTTGGCCTTCTCGGCAGCGGCTGGGTCGAGCTTGCAGGACTCAGGCACCCTATCCGACCATGGCAGGAACGAGTCCACAACCTCATCGGTGAGCTCGCCGGCGTTGGGCATCTCGGTCAGCAGCCACTCGACGTAAAGCCTGGGATTGAGCCCGTTGGCCTTGGCCGTGGTGGTGACGCTGTATATCGCCGCAGACGCCCGCGCGCCGCGTGGCGCATCGCTGAAGAGCCAGTTCTTGCGCCCTACGACGAAGATTCGCTGGGCCTGCTCGGCGACGTTGTTCGAGAGCTCCAGGTGCCCGTCTTCGAGCACGTTCATGACGTAGGGCCAGAACTCCACGGCGTACTGCAGCGCACGGTGCAGCGCCAGCTTCGGCGAGGCTAGGGGAAGCTGGCCCGCGCCCATCCCCCCGAAGTCCTCCATGAGCGGGCGGAGCTCCGCGTCGCGGGCGGCCTTCCTGGCACCCGGCTCCATGTCGTCGAACTTGGAGTCGACCTTGAAACATGGCGTCGATCCTGCGCCTTGCCTCGAGCGCAACGCTGGCCGCAGACGCCGCCTTGGCGCCGCCGCCGGCGATCTTCACGATTTGGGCGAAGTAGCGTGTATTTCGTCAAGTCGGTGTTTCGTGTTTAGTCATGTATTTTTTTCGGGTTTAGGCAGTTGCATGCATTTTCCTT
>CALDEU010000002.1:0-23323 GCA_937942395.1 uncultured Collinsella sp.
GGGGCCGCGGGGGCGTTCAGCTAACTGCGGGAACGGCCTATCCGCTCAAAGTGTTCGGCTGAGATCGGAAATCAACCGGCGTCCGAATCAATCCGGACGCCCCGCCCCAAACTATCTACCGAAGTAGACTAGCAATCGATGACGTGAAGGTCATGCGGCGTCTTGGTGAAGGGCTCGTAGCCGTTCTCGGTGACCACGCCGTAGTCCTCCAGACGCACGCCGCCCACGCCGGGCAGGTACACGCCGGGCTCCATGGTGATAACCGAGCCGACCTCGATGATATTCTTGCTGCGGTTGAAGTTGGGCAGCTCGTGGATGTCGATGCCCACGCCGTGACCCAGACCATGGTTGTAGTAATCGCCATAGCCGGCATCGCCGATGATCTTCTTGGAGAGCTTGAAGATGTCGTTGCCCTCGACGCCCGGATGGATTGCGGCGACGCATTCCTCGTGCGTGCGGCGCACGAGCGCGTACAGGTCGAGCTGCTCCTGGGTAGGCTCGCCCATCACGACGGTGCGCGTCATGTCGGAGCGGTAATCACAGTAGCCCGCACCATAATCCATGAGAACGAAATCGCCCTTCTCGATCACGCGGTCGCTCGGCACGGCATGCGGGTTGGCGGTGTTGGGGCCGCTAGCGACGATGGAACCGAAGGCCAGGCTGTCGGCACCGTTGGCGAACATAAAGTTCTCGAGTTCGTTGCGCACCTGCTTCTCGGTCATACCGGGTTTAATAAAGCCGAGCATGTGCTGGAAGGCGGCGTCGGTGATCGACTGTGCGTGGCGCATGAGCTCGATCTCCTCGGCATCCTTGATGGCGCGCATCTTGCGGATGTCGTCGTGCATCAGCGGCAGCATGCAGGCGACGGAGCGGTCCTCCAGGCCGCGCTGAATGCCCTGGTAAAAATTAATCTGCATATCGTCCTCGACAGCACAGACGCGGCACTTGTTGGCCGCGATCTTGCCGGCGACCCAACCGGGGATGGTGCCCTCGTCCATGTCGTAGACCCAAGGGCTGCCGGCGGGCGTGTTCTCCTCAAAGCTGTTGAGGTAGCGCGAGTCGGTGTGGAACAGGCACTGGTCGGCCGTAATAAACGCAGCGTGCGGAAACTCGAAGGTGTAGTCAAAGACGCCCTTCACGCCCGTAAGCCAACGAAGGTTGGCCTCGTCGCGTACCACGATGGCGTCGTAGCCACGCTCGGCCATAAGGGCACGGACACGCTCGATACGACCGGCGGGACCGGCAGCAAACTCAGACATGCAGATTCCTTTCTTGTTGTCTCTATAAAGACGGGACGGGTCTCAACCGAACGACGGAATCGCATGCGATCCGCAACCGATTGGAAACCCGCCCCTCAACATGATACGAAAGACAATGGAAGTCAATAAATCTTAGAGAAGTTCTTTGCGAGAAGCCAAGTAGGCGTGAGCATGGCGCTCAAGAACCTCGTCCTCAACGTTCGTTAGGCGAATGGCGCCGAGTGCCGCGGGCAGCGGCAGCATGCTGCGGTTTGAGCGCGCGAACTGCTGCCTACGGAACTCCTCGATATATGCGGCAGGCTCCAGATCGAAGGCAAGTTCCTCGATACCAAAGTCCTCCAAGCAGTCATCGACCTCAAAGACGTAATCGATATCGAAGTCGCAGGCATCGTGGGCAACGCGCGCCTCAAAGCGCATGCCCTCAGACAACAGCTGGTAGACAGGGACCTGCGAAGCGGTATCGCCCAAGCAGGCGCGCAGGGTACGCTCCCCCGTCTTGCCAAAATCGAGCGCATGGCGAGCGCTCGGGTTCGTGGCCATTAGTACGTCCTTGCGGGCAGTCTGAGACCATTGGACGGCATTGACGAGTGCGACCTCCTCGCCCGCGAGAATCTCGGGGACGGTCTCAATAAACTGATTCCAGCGGGACTTGCTGCTCGAAAGCATGGTGCCAACAAGTACCACAAAGCCGAGCTTGAGGTCCTCGGGGTCCGTCTCGCGAACAAGGTCGAGGTCACACACGACCAAGCCCGGTTCGGGACGAAACGCGATAGCGGGAAGCGCATTGGCCGACGAGGCGACGAGCGGCTTCATGGTCGTCGCGACCGTGAGCATGGCGTCGAACGTCGTCGGCAGCAGCGCGCACTCGGTGCGACCGCACCACTGGTTGGAGCACCAGCTAACAACCGAGCAGGTTGCGGCATCGCCAACGGCGACAACCAGATCGTCGCAGGTAATGCCGTTGGCAGACAAGGCGCCAAAGATAGCATCGGCATCGGCCAGCGTAGCACCGGCAGGCGAAACCTCGAGGGAGAGCTGTGACATGACAAAACCGGCATCAACCAGCGCATGCTCGACGACATCACCAAAACGCTCGGATGTGGCGTCGTTCCAAACCACCATCGCGCGCTTAGGCTTGCCCACGGCCGAGGCAAACATGCGCGAAAGCTCATCGAACGCACCCAATCCGACACGGACATCGACGCTGCGGTTTTGGAAATTGATCAGTTGACGGCGAATCATAGCAGTCCACGCTCCAAAAGCATCTCGGCACAAAGATAGGAAACGTCCTCGAAGGACTTGTTGCGAATATCAAGGGTAATATCGGCGGCCTGTCGATACAGCGGACGACGATGCTCAAACAGGCGCGCGGCATGCTCGGGCGAACGGAAATCGGGGCGCGTGTCGGACCGACGAATCTGGCGAATCGAATCCTCGAAGTCGCCCTCGAGGTACACGCACGTACCCATTTCGTGCATCAGCTCAATATTCACCGGCGTCTCGACGATACCGCCCCCGCACGAAACCAACAGGCTGCGCTCGCTTTGGAGCGAACGGAGCGCCGAGGTCTCGAGTTCACGAAAACGATCCTCGCCCTCGGTCTCAAAAATCTCGGTTACCGACTTGCCGCAGCGGCGCACGACCAGGCGGTCGGTATCGATAAAACGCCGCTTGAACATAGTGCCGACGTTGCGCGCGAGCGTCGATTTGCCCGCGCCCAAAAAGCCGATAAAGAAGATATGGTCGCAGCCGTGTTTGATGTGCTGAGACATGGCGAAACCTATTCCTCGCAGGGAAGGTCACGCAGGGCCCGGCGCTCAAAGATACGGAAGATCTGCGTATACCACAGGTCCTGCGTCGCCTGCGGCTTTACCAGGATGGTATCGACGCCGGCGAAGTTGCCGCTCCACACGTCCGTGTAGAGCTGATCACCGATCAGCACCGCCTCGTCGGCCGTGGCGCCGAGGCGCTTAAGACCCGCCTTAAGGGCAAACGGCGCCGGCTTCATGGCGTGGCTGATGGCCTCGAGCCCCAGCTCGCGTGCAGAGCTCATGACCTGGTCACGATGCCAGTTGTTGGACACCATGCACAGCTTAAAGCCTTTGGCGCGGGCAGCGTCGAGCCAAGCGGAAACCGCGGTGGGAACCTGCTCGGTGTCGCGCGGCACCAGGGTGTTATCGCGATCGAGCAGAATGGCGCGTTTGCCGTCGGCCCACAGGGTATCAAGGTCGATGCGATCGACCGAGGCAACGTATCGTTTGGGGCTAAAAATCCTCATGCTAATTCCAAGACTGTTGATGCTCTTCGTAGGTTTGCGAGAAGTACTCCTCGTCCTGCGTAATGTAGAAATACAGGTCATCGGAGTCGGTCGGCTCAAGCGTGGCCTTGAGTGCCTCGAGCGACGGAGAGCAGATGGGCGTGGGCGGCAGGCCCTCGTGTTTATAGGTGTTATACGGACTATCGCTCTGCAGGTCGTCGGCGGTAACCTCGCCACCGGTGACATACATCATGGTCGCATCGCTGTTGAGATAGCGCAGACCGTCGAGCTTGCCGGCAAGGCGGTTGTAGAAGACCGAGGCCACGTGCGCACGCTGATCGGCGTTGAGGCCCTCGCGCTCAACGATAGAGGCCAAGTTGACGATGTCGTAGTCGGACATCTCCACACCGTAGCGCTCCTTGATCTTGGCTTCGCAGCTCGCAAAGTCAAGCGACTTGTACTCGGTCTTAAACTGATCGAGCATAGCGTGAATCACGTCATCGGCCGTCGGCGAATCACCCAACGAATAGGTCTTGGGGAACAAGAAACCCTCGAGCGAGTCGTTGGCGGCGCCCTTAAGGAAGCTATAGTCGTCCACGTAGTTGGAGGCCTTGGCCTGGTTGAGGAAGTCTTCCTTAGAGATGCTGTCGTAGGCCTGAGCCACACGGTCGGCGACTTGATCGACCGTCAGGCCCTCAGGGATAGTCAGCGCATTGGAGCCCGCGTTGGGGCCTTCCATGAGCTGCTGAACAACCTTGGTCGCATCCATGAGTGTGGTGAACGAATAAGTACCAGGCTTGAGCGACATATCGGCGTTGAGCTTTTTCACCGCCGCATAGTAATCCTTGGGATTTTCGACGATATGGCTCTCGGAGAGAATCGAGGCGATAGTATCGCCCGAAGCACCGTCGGGAATGGTTACCGTAACCTGCTGACCACCCGTGACCTTCGTATCCCCACCGGCAAAGAAGCCCTTGACGGCCGGCACGACAAAGAAAGCGATCGCGACAAGCGCAAGCACGGCGACGACGCCACCGATAATCATAGGCACCGGAGAGCTTTTCTTTTGAGCACCGCGACGAGCATGCGTGTTGTAGCTCGAGCGGGTCGCCGGAGCAACGCCATGCGAACCGCGAGCGTGATGCGAATGCGATTGAGGGGCCTGAGTTCGCTGGGTAGGTGCCTGCTGCTTAAAGCGGGTACCGCCTGCAGGCTGGGCCGTACGAGCAGTGGGCTGCTGAGCCGCGCGAGAAGCCGAATGCTGAACCGAACGAGCAGAAGGCTGCTGACCCGTCCGTTGAACAGGTTGGGCCGAATGAGAGAAGGACTGCACCGAGCGCGCGGCAGGCTGAGCTGCGCGCTGCGTCGGCTGTGCCGGACGCTGGCCAGGCTGGGCAGGGCGCGACGCCGGCTGCCGTGTACGATTCTGCTGGCGCGGATCGGAAGCGCTAGGCATGCGAAACCTCCTCGTTTTTACGATCGAGCCACGTCTGCAAAAACAGGCTGGCGGCAATCATGTCGATCTTGCCCCTCATCTGCTTTTCGTTGAGTCCCTGCTCGCGCAGGATACGCTTGGCCTCTTGCGAGGACAGACGCTCGTCCTCAAACTCCAGCGGAAGATCGAGCTCGTCGGCAATCTTTTGCGCCACAGCGGCAACGCGCTCGGCCTGAGGGCCGGGCTCACCGGCCATGGTCAGGGGACGTCCGCTTACCAGGATGTCGGGCTCATAGTCCTCAACCAGGTAGCGGAACGTCTTGGCCATACCGGTGACCTCGGCGGCCGGGAGCACCTTGACGGGCATCGCCATCTTGCCATCACGGCTCGAGACGGCGATGCCAATCCTGGTCTCCCCTATGTCCAGCGCAAGCGCGACCACAGTGACTTCTTAGATTCTTAGGCGCCGAGCGCGGTCTTGGCGGCCGCGAGGGCATCGGCGATGCCGGCAGCATTCTTGCCACCGGCCTGGGCCATGTTGGGACGGCCACCACCGCGACCGTCGACCAGACCCGCGATCCGCTTGATCACGTTACCGGCGTGGAACCCGGCCTTCACGGCGTCATCGGAGCCGGCAGCGAGCAGGGCCGGAGTGCCCTTCTCAGTCACGCTGGCGACGACACAAGCGACAGGGCCGGCGACCTTCTGGTGCACGGTATCCCATACGTTGCGCAGGTCGGCAGCTTCAAGGCCCTGGAGCTCAGCAACGACGAGCTTGTAGCCGCCGAGCTCGACAGCACCCTCGATAGCGCTGGAAATGGCGTCGGAGGAACCACCGGTCAGAGCCTTTTTGAGCTTGTTGGACGTCTCGCGCAGCTCGGCCTGCAGGTTCTCCACACGGGCGGGAACCTCGTCGACGCGGCACTTGAGCGCAGCGGCGGCGGCGTCAACGAGCGCCAAGCGGTCGGCCATGTAGTCGAGGGCACCCTTAGAGGTCACAGCCTCGATACGGCGGACATTCGAGCCCGTGGAGGACTCGGAAATAATCTTGAACAGGCCAATCTCGGCGGTGTTGGCGGCATGGGTGCCACCGCATAGCTCGCGAGAGAACGGCTGGTCCTCGGCGCCCACGGAGACGACGCGGACGACATCGCCGTACTTCTCTCCAAACAGAGCGACAGCGCCGGCAGCCTTAGCCTCGTCGATGCCCATAACACGGGTCACGACCGGCTTGGAGGCGAAGATCTGCTGGTTGACCAGGTCCTCGACAGCCTTGAGCTGCTCGGAGGAAAGGGCCTCGAAGTGCGTGAAGTCAAAGCGCAGGTGCTCGGGCGTCACCAGCGAGCCGGCCTGGGAGACGTGCTCGCCCAGGACCTGCTTAAGGGCGGCGTCGAGCAGGTGCGTGGCGGTGTGGTTGCGGCGCAGGAAGCCACGGCGCTCGACGTCGAGCGCGGCGGTCACGGTAGCACCGACGGCCAGCGTGCCCTCGGCAACGTGAGCGACGTGAGCATACAGGCCGTTGTGGTTCTTGGTATCGGAAACGGTCAGCGAAACGCCCTCGGCGGAAAGCTCGCCGGCATCGCCCTGCTGGCCACCCATCTCGGCATAGAACGGGGTGCGGTCGAGCACAACCTCGACGTCCTCGCCCGCGGCGGCGGACTCGACGGACTCGCCGTTGCGCACGATGGCGACAACCTTGGCGCCCTCGATCACATCGTTGTCATAACCGTCGAACTCGGTCGCTGCGACCTTGTCCGAAAGCTCGACCCACACGTCGTTGAAGCTGCCCCAGGCGTCGCCCTTGGCATTGGCGCGGGCGCGGGCCTTCTGGTCCTCCATGCAGGCAGTGAAGCCGTCCATGTCGACGTCGTGGCCAGCGGCGCCAGCGATCTCGACGGTCAGGTCGATGGGGAAACCAAAGGTGTCGTGCAGCTTAAAGGCAACATCGCCCGGAAGCACGGCGCCCTCAGCAAGCGCTGCCAGGGCCTCGTCCAGATAGACGCGGCCGTTGTCGAGCGTCGTGGAGAAGCGCTCCTCCTCAGAGGCGACGATACCCTTGACGAGGGCGACGTTCTTGAGCAGCTCGGGATAAGCCTCGCCCATCTGAACGTTGACCTCATCGATGAACTTGGTCAGGAAGGCACCCTCGATACCCAGCAGGCGACCGTGGAACACGGCACGGCGGAGCAGACGGCGAAGGACGTACTCGCGACCCTCGTTACCGGGGAGGATGCCGTCGGAAATCATAAAGTCGACGGCACGGGAGTGATCGGCGATGATGCGCAGCGAGCGGCTGGCGCCGGAGTAATCATCGGCGTCATAGGTCTTGCCGCTGATCTCCTCGCCCAGCTTGATGAGATGCTGCATCAGATCGCCGTCGTAGTTGGCGGTCTTGTGCTGCATGATGGCGGCCATGCGCTCAAGGCCCATGCCCGTATCGAGGTTACGGTGCGGCAGCTCCGGCATGGAGCCGTCCTCCTGGCGATCGTACTGGGTAAAGACGAGGTTCCAGAACTCAAGGAAGCGGTCGCAGTCGCAGCCAGGCTTGCAGTCGGGGCTGCCGCAGCCGACCTCCTCGCCCATGTCAAAGTAGATCTCGGAGCACGGACCGCAGGGGCCGGTGGGGCCAGCGGCCCAGAAGTTGTCGTCCTCGCCCAGGCGGGAGATGTGGTCCTCGGCAACGCCCAGAGAACGCCACACGTCGTGGGTCTCGTCGTCCTCGGTAAAGACGGTAAAGTACAGGCGGTCGAGCGGCAGCTTGAACTCCTTGGTGATGAGCTCAAAGGCCCAGGCGCAAGCCTGCTCCTTGGAAACGCCGCCAAAAGAGAAATCGCCGAGCATCTCGAAGAACGACAGGTGACGGCCGTCCTCGCCGATGCAATCGATGTCGTTGGTGCGGACGCACTTCTGGCAGGAGATCGCGCCGATCTCCTTCATGGTCTTCTTGCCCTGGTAGTACTCCTTAAACTGGTTCATGCCGGCGTTGGCAAGCAGCAGCGAGGGATCATCGGGGACGAGGGACGAAGAAGGATAGAGCTTAAGACCGCGCTCCTCAAAGAAGTTGAGGAACTTGGAGCGGATCTCGGCCGTAGTCATTGACGGGTAGTCAGCACTCATAGAGGGAATCTCCTCGGTTTCACATCGAAACAGTTCAAACGTAACGATATTACCATCCCGCCGCGCCTGTGCAAAAAAGAGGGTCGCCAAACAGCGACCCTCCAGCGAAAGTGCACGTTATTTAGTACTGCGCGATCCTTTGAAAAAGGACTGCTGTATAATTGCATATAAGATTCACCCGGAAGGAGCGATCGATGAAAAGCAAACGATTTGTCCTGAATGCACTTCTGGTTGTAGCACTTTTAGCGCTCTTAGCCTTCTCATGCTGGTACGCAAACCAACCATCATTTGGATACGTATTGTATACAGTAATGTCCGGCGATAAGGCTTATTACACTCTACGCGAAATTGACGTTCTCTTTTTCTATGTAGCCGGCCCCTTATCAATCGCTTTGGTCGCGTTTCTTGTCATTTACAACTTCAAGAAACGTTAATAGAACCTATTTAGAATCCGAATCGTCCATGGAGCCGTCGATGCCGGTTTTGGTTTCGTCGTTCATATTGAAATCGTCGTCTTTGGCGAAGGGATTCTTGAAAAAGCCCGTAGCATCGGGCTGAAGGCCCGAGAGCTTCATCCAGGGATTATCGAGCTCGGGTTTGGGCATGGCCTTGGCCTCGGGCGCAGTCTCGTTACCGATAAGCTCAGACTCGTAGATGAAGGTGTCGTCGCCGAGCGCGTCGTAGGCGGCGACCGGGTTGCCATCGACATCGCGGTACGGCGTGCCCTTAAACACGGCACCGTCATAGGCCACAAGCTGTCGGCCGGTCTCATTCTCGAAGTAGTACACGAAGATACCCTTGAGGGCCGCACAAAGCGGGATGGCAATAATCATACCGATGGGGCCCATGAGTGCCGAGCCAATAACGAGCGCCGTGAGGCTCATGATGGGATGCACCTGCACCGAGCTCTGCATGACCTTAGGCGAAATCACGTTATCGGTGACGTTTTGCGCGACCATCGTCACAACGAGCGTCCATAACGCCAACATGGGGCTGAACATGAAACCGAGCACTGTGGCGATTGCTGCGCTCACCCAAGGACCGACGACCGGAACCAAATGCATGATGCCGGTAAAGATAGCCATGAGCGCCGCATACGGATGGCCGATGATCATAAAACCGATAAAGGCGAGGAAACCACCGCAGATGGACGTCACGACCATACCGCGCATGTAGCCGCCGACAGAGCGAGAAAGGATGGCGACCATAAAGCGGTACGAGGTCTCCTTCTCCTGACCGATGATGGTGCAAATCTCGTGGTGCATGCGAGGGTAGTCGCAGGCCATCCAGTACGCAAGCACCAGACCAAGGAAGATCACGAACAACTGCGAGGCCGTATTGGTGATGAGCGGGAACACACCGCGGCCAAGCTCGGCAGCGATCTGAGACACGTACTTCGATGCCACGGTAACAAGCGACGAAAGATTATCGTCCAAATACTCCTTGAGCGGCGTGTTGTTGAGCGTCTTGGCATGCGAGATCATCTCGTTGAGATCGCCACCCGCAACACGAAGCTGCTCGGGCAGGCGGCTCAGGACTTCCATGATCTGACCAAAGAGAATCGGCGACAAAATGCAAACGACACCGACGAGCACGGCAACAACAACAATAAGCGCGATAAGCGAACCGATGCCGCGATTCACGCCATGGTGCTCGAGCCAGTTGGTGATCGGGGACATCACAAAGGCAATGATGGAACCAACAGCGAGAAACTCGATAACCGGTGCCAGGATGCCCATAAGGTTAAAGATGACAGCAGCAATAACAATGCAGCCGACAACAGCCCAAATGCGCAGCGTCAGAATGCGGGTGTCGCGCAGCACGCGATCGGTTTGTTGGGGGGTGCTCACTCATGAACGAATCATCACTCCGTCGGGGTCGATCTTGTCCTGAATCTTCTTAAGCGTGCGGCGCAGCAGACGCGAAACCTGCACCTGAGAAATACCAAGCTTCTTGGCGATCTCGATCTGGGTCATGCCCTTCACAAAGCGCAGCTCGATCACCTCGCGCTCGCGCGGCGAGAAATCACGGATGGCTTCCTCGATCACTAGACGGTCATCGGTAAAGTCGAGCTCGTTGTCGTCGTCGGCGTAACGGTCGAGAATCGAGGGGGCATCGTCGGAATCGGACGCACCAGGAGCCTCGATGGGCACCGAAGTATAGGCCGAAGACGATTCCATAGCCTCGAGGACCTCATCGACAGTCACATCTAGATACTCAGCGATCTCCTCAACCTTGGGCGAACGCTGCAGCTCGTTGGTAAGTTTGTCAGTAGCTTGGTTGACCTTGGCCGAGAGCTCCTGCAGACGACGCGGAACGCGCACACTCCAGCCCTTGTCGCGGAAATGGCGTTTGATCTCGCCCAGGATAGTGGGTGTTGCAAACGTCGTGAACTCGAGCCCGCGCTCGGGGTCAAAACGGTCGATAGCCTTGAGCAAACCCAGATAGCCGACCTGCATGAGGTCGTCGAGCGGCTCGCCGCGATTCTTAAATTTGTTGGCAAGAAACCTTACCAGGTTCATATGGGACATGACGAGCTGCTCACGGGCGTCCGGATCACCGGTCTCCTTGTAACGACGAAACAGCTCGCGGGTTTTCTCCTTGTCCCAAGCGGTCTTGCCGCTCCGGGAACGTTCGGTCATATTAGATATCCGCCTTGAGGTCGAGGGAAAGCGTCAGGGGCGCCGCAGTCTTTTCGTAGGAATCGCACACGCTCGCGAGGATGAGTTCGGCATATACCGCTGCCTGGTCATCCTCATCGACAGTCGCCTGATCGCCAAAGGTAAAGGTCATGCCCACGTGCGATTCGTCGACATCGAATTTGATCGAGATATCGTCGGAATCAACAGCCGTGCAGCCAAAGATGAAGGCTTCCTCGGCAGCCATACGGATGTCCTCGATGCGATCGACAGACATAGAGCACAGGGCACCAACGTTGGCTGCCGTCATGCGCACAAGGCGAGCGAGACGCGGGTCACCGGCAACGGTCAGCGTGATGGGGCAGGTTGCTTCGCTACTCATCGCAGGACTCCTCAGAGGTCTCGGAGGGTGTATAGGTGTAATACTGAGCCGGCTTGGCTACAGACTTCTGGCCATCATCGTCGCCCGCGGCGGCCTCGTCCTCGCCAATCAAGACGCGCTCGGTCGGCTGCTCGGCTTCTTCGGCGGCAGCGGAAAGCTTGCGCTCGGCTTCAGCTGCAGGAGCCTTCACCTTATTGAAGAGCTTCTGCACAGCACCGGCGGCAGAGTCGGTCACGCTCGACACAGCATTGCTGGCCTCGGCCATGCTGCCCGTAACCTCGGAAATGTCGCGAACCACGGCTTCGACCTCTACGAGATTGGAGGTAAGGGCATCAACTGCCGTCTTGCTCGACTTAAGCAGCGGCTCCATCTGGGCAAGCGCCGGCGTAAGCTCATCGACAGCGCCATCGAGCTTTGCCACCACAGGCTGAGCCTCGGCGATGGTGTTGTTGAGGTCGTTCACGGTCTTATCGAGCGAGTCGACAACATTGCGGGTCTTGCGCAGGGTAAGCGCGAGCTCAGCGATGGCCCACACGCCGGCAACGGCGAGCAGCAGCAGGGCGATTTGAATGGGACTCATACAAGCCTCCCGGAAGAATCGAAATACAGACGCTTTTCATGGTACCCCAAAGGGGACCGAACATGCCAAGAGCAGCAACGTGGGACAAAATTATCAGCAGCTACTTCGGTGCATTCCCGCTGCGGTCACGTTCGCTTTGCTCTACGCGCCACTCTTCCCAGCCGCGCCCGGCAGGCTGCCAGAACGCACCGCGCTCCAGCCCCTCGGGCAAATAGCGCTGATCGACCCAGCCTTCAGGATAATCGTGCGGGTATTTATACACACCGTATTCATCGCTGCCCGGGCGATGGCGATCGCGCAGATAACTCGGCACCTCGCGAAGCCCACTAGAATGTATATCGGCCAGCGCCGCATCGATCGAAGCCTCACACGCGTTGGATTTTGGCGCCAAGCACACATAGAGTGCAGCCTGAGCCAGGTTAATGCGGCACTCGGGATAGCCAATGACCTCGGCAGACTTAAACGCGGCATGCGCCACCAAAAGCGCCTGCGGGTCGGCGTTGCCAACATCCTCAGAAGCGTGAATCATAATGCGGCGAGCGATAAACTTAGGATCCTCCCCAGCATCGATCATGCGCGCGAGCCAATAGATCGTGGCATCGGGGTCGCTACCGCGCATGGACTTGATGAACGCACTGATGATGTCGTAGTGCATGTCGCCGTTTTTGTCATACGTAAAGCCGCGACGCGGGTTGGCGATCTTTACGTCATCCACGGTGATGGGATAGCGCTCCCCCGCCGCGGGCGCTGGCGTTCCCTCGGTATCGGGACGCGTGACGGCAATCTCGCTCGCAAGCTCGAGCGTCGTGAGCGCCGAGCGAGCGTCACCCGCTGCCAGCGTGCAGATGGTCTTGACCGTATCCTCATCGGCCGAGAACTTACCGTTCAAGCCCTGCGGCGCCTCAAGCGCACGTTCAATAAGCGTGGCGATATCCTCATCCTTCAGATGCTCAAGCTCCACGACGCGACCACGTGAGAGCAGTGCCGAGTTGACCTCGAAGTACGGGTTCTCCGTCGTAGCGCCAATCATAATGACGGTACGGTTCTCAACTGCATGCAGCAGGGCATCCTGCTGCGATTTAGAGAAGCGGTGAATCTCATCGATGAATAGAATGGTGCGGCGGTCGTACGTATTCAGGCGCGTCTTGGCCTCATCAATCACGCGACGCAGGTCCTTCACGGTACCCGTGACGGCGCTGACCTCGACAAACTCGCTCTTGGTATGGTTGGCGATAATGTGGGCCAGCGTCGTCTTGCCCGTACCGGCAGGCCCGTACAGAATCACGCTCGAAAGCACGTCGTGCTCGATCGCGGCACGCAGCCATGAACCCTTACCGACGGCCTTTTGCTGGCCCACGTACTCGTCGAGCGAATTGGGTCGCATGCGCACCGCGAGCGGCGCATTTTTAAAGGAACGCTCGCGCGTCGAGGCAGAAAAAAGGTCGTCCATAGCCATCCCGTGCATCATTCAAAAACGTTTTCCACTAACAGTATACCGAATAAATACGAACTACCGTTCGTTAATATAGGTACGGTGCGGAAACTCCAGACCAGGGAACAGCTTGCTCGTCAGCTCGCAGAAATAACCGTCCGTCATGCTCGCGATATAATCCACCACGGCTTGATCCTTGTCGTCCTGCCAGGCATAGGTGCGATCATAGTAGGAAAGCTGCTGCTCAATGCGCGAAATATGGTGCTTAAAGATGTAAGAGGACTCGTCGCCACTGTTTAGATCCCGCAGGCAACGGTCGTAGAGCTTTACGAACGCCTCGCGCAGCTCCGCCTCGGAATCGCCTTCGATACCGCCCTTGCTATAGATCTTCTCGTAGTTCTCGCGCTTGGCTCGGCGAATTTCCTCAAACAGGTCCTCGCTCATCTCGATGCGCGGCTTACCATAGCTGTGCTCAACGATATCGATGGAGGCATGCGTGAGGATCCAACTGTTGTAGGCACCGCCCCGGCCATCATCAAAAGCGTCGGGCGAAAGCAGGCCCGCCGCGATCGCATCCTGACGGTCACGACCGACGTAGGCAAGAATATCCGAGATGCGAACGACGCAGCCCTCGAGCGTCATGGGACGCAGATGCTCAATTGCGCTATAGCCCGTGGCAATGCAATCCTCAACCGTCTGGTCAAACTGGTCAAAGGAGCCCATGTCCGAGAGCTCAAACACACGTTGCTCGTACTCGCCGTTATGGCATAGCACGCCGTCGAGCGTCTGGAGCGACACGTTGCGGCCGTACAGTGCGTCGAGCACGCGGACCGACTGCACGTTATGGAAAAAATAACGCCCCGTACGCTCGTGGTAGATATCGTTGAGGAATCGCTCGCCCGCATGGCCAAAAGGCGTGTGTCCCAAGTCGTGGCCCAGGCCAATCGCCTCGATCAAATCGCAGTTGAGCCCCAGGGCGCGACCGATATCGCGCGCAATGCGGGAGACGAGCTGCACGTGCAAACCGCGGCGTGACAGATCGTCATTGCTACGGAAGCTAAAGACCTGCGTTTTGCCTGCATAACGGGTGTACGCCGGAAGATGAAGTATCTTTTCGGTATCGCGCATAAACGCCGGACGCATAAGCGTGCCTTTGTCGGCGGCGCGATCAATACGACGAATGACCTGATCATCGTTGCAACGATACGGGTTGACATAGCCCGAAGCACGATCGGCGGCAATGCGCTCGACAAGCTCGGGCGACAACGCTGAGGGAATACGGTCCATGCGCGCCTTAATGACGGCCGTTTCTTGATTAGATTCCATGGCATGCTCCTTAAAAAGGATGCGCAATCGGTTACAAAGTGCAGCCCACGACCTCGATTATGGCAAAAATCGGCACTAAAAACGGGAGCAATGGCAGGGAGCGCGATTTTGTGAAGAGGCAGGAAAGGGCCAGAGCCAGGAGTGCGACGGCAAATGCCACGATGCCACCCATAGGGTCGAGCGTGCAAAGCGCGAAGAGCGCCTTGGCATCCCCCATGCCGATGCCCGGGGCGTGGCGAAGGCGCCGCCAGAGCGACTCAGTGAGCACAAGGGCAAGGTAGACGATGACCGCAAGACCGGCGTGGTCAAGCGCTGTGTTCAAACCGAGGTCGAGCCAAACGCCCGCCAACGCCGCCACGGCACATGCGCCGGCAAGCCCATTGGGAAACCGTCGCTCTCGGGCATCAATTGCCACGCCGGCAAAGATGCAAATCCAAAACGGGATATAGACCATCGGACGCCTCCTCGAGCTGCATCGCAAAAGCAAAAACCACCACAAAGGTGCCTGTCCCCTTTGCGGTGGTTTTGGTGGTGGTTATTTGGCGCCTTGCATGACCTCGTCGAGGGTGACGTTTACGGCATGCTGGGTAGGAACCCAGTCGACCTTCAGGAACAGCGCGGCCACCGTGATGGGGATATAGCTGAACATAAAGATCGGGAAGGTAAACAGGTTAGTCACCAGACGCCACTTTTGCGCGCAGTGAATATGCTTGTACTCAAAGATAGTCGTGAGCAGCGCCAGGATAAAGAAGGTCTGGTACATCATGGCAAAGGTCATAATGAGCGACGCGGCACAGGCCTGCATCTCGACTTCGGTAGCCAAAAAGCCGTGCGAGAGTCCACCCACGATCAGGAACGTCGCATTGGCGAGCATCGAGATGAGCGACAGCAGCATACCCGGGGCGATCGTCATGAACATGTCGTAGGCGGCAAAGCGATGGTAGCGGAACATCGATTTGACAAGATGCTTGCCATAGGTAAAAAAGACCTGGTAGAAGCCCTTAGTCCAGCGCATGCGCTGTTTCCAGGATGCCTTGAACGTCACGGGCTGTTCGTCAAAGAACTCCGCCGGCGCATAGCCAATGCGAATGCCGTGAATGGCGCAGAACGTGGTGAACTGAATATCCTCGGTCAGCGTGTGGAACTGCCAGCCGTGCATGCCCTCGATAACACTGGCGGAGATGAGGTAGCCCGAACCCGAGACAGCGCAAGAAGTCTTGCAGATATTGCGCGCGTTGTTGAGAAAGCGCGCCTCGCGCAAATACCAGGTAGCATTAGCTGCCGAGATCCACGAGCTGCCAAAGTTCTTGGAGTTGCGATAGCTCGTGACCACATGGAATCCCTGGTCAAAGGCATCGTTCATCTTGGACACGTAATCGCGGGATATGACGTTATCAGCATCGAAAATAAAGTAGCCCTCAAACGTGTCGGGATACTCGTTAAGGATGCGGTCAAAACCAAAGTCCATGACCCAGCTCTTACCCTTGCGGGCCAGGTCGTTGCGCTCATAAACGATGGCGCCCGCCTCGCGCGCGAGCTGCGCCGTGTTGTCGGTGCAGGCATCGGCGACCACGAAGACCTCGATAAGCTCGGACGGATAATCCTGGTCCTTGATGGAGCGAACGAGGTTGGCAATCACGGCCTCCTCATTATGCGCCGCGATAAAGAAAGCATAGCGATGGAGTTTTTTGGCCTTAGGAGGCGCGACCTCGCCACGAAGAGCGCCAATGACAAAGAAGACCACCTGGTACAGAAAGCAGACCGTGAGCAGCGTGACGACAATCTGGTTGAAGATCACAATGGGTGTGTTGGTTTGTAAAAAGGCGAGCATGCAGGCTCCCGAGAACGCGTTACGTAAACAACCGTATATCTTACCGCAGGCTAATCGAGTTCAAGAAACCACCTAATACTGGCTAGGCTTCGAGAAGACCGAGCTGCGGAACGATTTCGTCGCCAGCGGCAGTACGACCGAGCGAGCGAGGAGCCAGGTCGTCGAGAACCGCGGCAAGATCCCACGGCAGCTCATCGCGGCACTCAATACGCTCCCCCGTCACGGGATGGTCGAATGCGACGCGCCAGGAATGAAGGAATTGCCTGGTCAGACCCTGATCGGCGCGTGCATCGCACTTGCCGTAGAGCGGATCGCCCACACAGGCATGGTTGATATGGCGCATATGCACGCGAATCTGATGTGTGCGGCCCGTAAACAGGTGGCACTCGACGAGCGTATAGCCGTCATCAAAACGCGTGGAATCAAAGCGCTCAAGGACCTTAAAGGTCGTAATGGCCTGACGCGCGAAAGGATCGTCCGAAACCGCCATCTTGACACGGTCACGCGTAGAGCGGGCAATGCCGGTGTTAATGGTGCCCTCGTCCATGGCGATGTGACCGTGAACGAGCGTGATATAGCGACGATCGAGCGTGCGCGTGCGAATGACATTTTGAAGCGCACGCTGCGTGTCGTCGTCCTTTGCCGCAAGCATGAGACCCGAGGTATCGCGATCTAAACGATGCACGATACCGGGGCGATCCTCGCCCTGCACGGTACCCAGATGGTCGATACCGCAATGATAGACCAGGGCATTCGCGAGCGTGCCGCTCTCATGACCATGCGCAGGATGGCACACCAGGCCACGCTGCTTGGAGAGCACAATGAGATAGTCGTCCTCATAGCGAATGTCGAGCGGGATGGCCTCGGGAATCACATCGGTGGGATCGTGCGGCTCGGGCAAGTCGACCGAGATGCGATCGCCGGCGCGTACGGCGTACTTTTTAGAGAGACAAGTCTCACCGTTGACGGCAACGGCGCCTCCCTCGATCAGATGCGCGCAGGCAGAGCGCGTGGGACAGCCATCGTTGGCGCCCAAATAGGCGTCAAGACGCTGACCAGCGGAATCGTCGGCAACAAGAATATGGATGTCGGCCATTAACGCTCATTCCTTTCGCGAATCTTGCGGGCACGCTCCCCACGCTGCTTGGCTTTGCGTTTGGCGCGGGCCTCGTCACGGGCGTTGAGCTCAGCGGTCGCATCGACCTCGCGAGCGGCGGGACTCAAGAACATGTAACCGATAAGCGCCAGCACAACACCGACCGTAATGCCGATATCGGCCACGTTAAAGACGGGAAAATCGATGAAGGTGGTGGCAATAAAATCGGTCACAAAGCCAAAAGCCAGACGGTCGATCGCGTTGCCAATGGCGCCGCCCGCGACCATAGCCATGCCCACCACCTCCAAGCGAGCAAGCTGGGGCGCGCGAAGCAAGTACACGGCAATAGCGATAATGACCGCCAACGCCAGCACGGCAAACGCGATGCCATGCCCCTCGCCCATGCTAAAGGCAGCACCGATATTGCGGACAAATAGAAAGTCGATCACACCGGGGATAACAGTCGCATGCAAAGCGTCGCCCACGGCACGAACCGCAAGCTTGGTCAGCTGGTCAACAAGCAGCACAACCAGCGCCACCCCACCAGCAACACACAACCGCCAACGCAAAGGCGGCGTCATATCCCCAGTACGACCCAACTCAATCCCCTACCCTCAAGAACATCGAATTCCGTTTAACGCAATTAACCATCTTATATTGCCACACGCAGAGCGCACGACATATCCACCAACACAAGCGAAATAACCAGCTAAAAACGAAAGCGACATTCCGAATAACGGAATGTCGCTTAATAACTTTCGACTAAAAGCGCAAGTCGAAAGAAAGCCTCTAGCTCCAGCAATGGAAACGCCGCGTTATCGTCACCAACAGCGAAAACGTCCCTAAGCGAGCAAGGTGACGTGAAAGAGGAGGGAAGCGTACTTTGGTACGCGACCGACGATTGAACGTCAGATTGCCGCTTAGGGGCGTTTGCAGCGTCGGTAGGTTACGGCGTTCTACGAACGCCGTAACCTACAAAGCGTCGGCGCAGCGCTTGCAAATATGCGCGTGGCCGTTGTACTCGCCGACGGTGGTGCGGTAGTTCCAGCAACGGTCGCAGCACTCGCCCTCGGCAGCCTCGATAGCAACGGAGAGCTCCTCGCCCTGGGTCAGCTCAACATCGGAGACGATGTAGAACTCGGCCAGGTCGACAGCCTTGTCGCCGGTCAGCAGCGCGTACATCTCGGCGGGAACGACCGCCTTGACGCGAACCTGCTGGCTCTTGGTGAAGGTGCCGGCAGAGCGGGCATCCTCAAGGGACTTGGTCACGGCGCTACGGAGTTCGAGCGAAGCCTCGAGCACACCCTCAAACTCATTGGCCTCATCGACCGTGATGGGCGACTTGTACCAATCGAGCAGCGCGGCGTACTTCTGGTGGTCGACGCAGCCGGCGGGCGCATATGCCATGGCCTCATCGACCGTGTAGGACAGGATCGGCTGCAGGTCGCGCATGAGCATCGAGAAGAGCTCGGCCAGCACGGTCTGGGCGCTGCGACGCTCGAGCGAGCCGGGCTTATCGCAGTACAGACGGTCCTTCAGGGCGTCGAGGTACACGTTGGAGAGCTCGGTAACCACGAAGTCGTAGAGCGCACGGTAGGCGCGCGGGAACTCGTAGCTGGCGTAGGCATCGTCGACTTCGGCCTGAACCTGGGTTAGGCGGGCAACCATGAGCTTGTCGAGCGGCAGCAAGTCGGCAAAGGCGACGCCGTCGGTCTCGGGCTCAAACTGACCCTCGAGCTCGGAGAGCAAGAAGCGCAGCGTGTTGCGGAAACGACGGTAGGCATCGGACGTACGAGCAAGGATCTCGTGGTCGATGGAAACGTCGGAGCTGGTATCGACGGAGGCAACCCACAGGCGGATGATGTCGGCGCCCATCTCGTCGCAGACCTTGTTGGGGTCGATGACGTTGCCGAGCGACTTGGACATCTTGCGGCCCTGGCCATCGAGCGTGAAGCCCTGAGAGACGACCGCCTTGTACGGAGCATGGCCGTTGGCACCCACCGAGGTGAGCAGCGAGCTCTGGAACCAACCGCGGTGCTGGTCGGAGCCCTCGAGGTACACATCCGCCGGATACTCCAGCTCGGGACGGTACTCGCAGACGGCCTTCCAGGAGACGCCGGAATCCCACCACACGTCGAGGATGTCCTTATCGGCCTTGAGGTGATGGCCGCCGCACTTGGGGCAGACGCAGGCCTCGCCCAGGTAGCTCTCGGGAGCGTCGGTGAACCAGGCGTCGGAGCCCTTCTCGTGGAAGAGCTTGATGACGGCGTCGAGCGTAGCGTCGTTCATGACCTTCTCGCCGCAGTCGGCGCAAGTGTAGCTGGGGATAGGCACGCCCCAGTTGCGCTGACGGCTGATGCACCAGTCGGGACGCTGCTCAACCATGGCGCCGATGCGGTTGGCGGCGTGAGCCGGATACCACTTGACGTTCTCGCGAACCTCCTTACCAGCCTGCTCGCGCAAACCAGTCTTGTCCATCGAGACAAACCACTGGTCGGTAGCACGGAAGAGCACCGGGTGCTTGCAGCGCCAGCAGTGCGGATAGCTGTGCGTGATCTTCTTCTCGAGGACCAGGGTTCCGCGCTCGCGCAGGAACTCGATGATGTGCGGGTTGGCCTCATCGGTATCCATACCGCTGAAGGGGCCACCGGTGCCAAACTCCTCACCGGTGTAGAACTTGCCGTCGTCATCGACCGGCATGCAGATGTCGGTGATGCCCTCCTTGAGGCAGGCAAAATAGTCGTCGACGCCGTGGCCGGGCGAGTTGTGGACGATACCGGTACCGTCATCGACACCGACGTAATCGGCCAGCAGCGCCACGCCCTCAACACCGTCAAAGATTGGCTGCTTGTAGTGGATGTGGTGGAAGGTCTCGGCGGGAACCACATAGGGCTTGCCGTCGACCATAACCGGGGTGTAATCCCAGCCAAACTCCTCGCAGCACTTGGGAGCCAGGTCCTCGAGCATGACCTCGGCACGACCCTCGTGCTCAACGGCGACATAGGCGGCGCCGGGCTTGAGAGAAACTGCCTGGTCGGAGGGGATGGTCCACGGCGTGGTCGTCCAGATGATAAAGTCGACCGGGCCGTCGAAGTTCTCGAGGCCTGCGGGCTTGGAGGTCATCTCAAAGCGCACGAAGATGGACGGGCTCGTCTCGTCGGAGTACTCAATCTCGGCCTCAGCGAGTGCGGTGTGGCAGTGCTTGCACCAATGGACGGGCTTGTGACCGCGATAGATCATACCCTTATCGAACATGGCCTTGAAGACCTCGATGTCGGCAGCGTCATGCTGGTGATAGAGCGTCAGGTAGGGGTTATCCCAGTCGCCGAGCACGCCCAGGCGACGGAAGCCGGCCTTCTGCAGCTCGATGTTCTCGACGGCGAACTTGTTGCAAAGCTCGCGGATCTTAGCCGTGGAGGTCTGGTTGAACTTCTCGGTGCCGAGCTTCTCCTCGACCTTATGCTCGATCGGCTGGCCATGGCAGTCCCAACCGGGGACATAGGGAACCTCATAGCCCTGCATCATCCAGTAACGGTTGATCATGTCCTTGGAGATCTTGTTCATGGCGTGGCCGATGTGAATCGGGCCGTTGGCGTACGGAGGGCCGTCGTGCAGCACGAACTTCTTGTGACCCTCGTTCTTCTTCAGAACCTGCTCGTAGACCTTGTTGTCCTGCCAGTCCTTGAGTCGCTTGGGCTCGGACTTGGAAAGACCGGCACGCATGGGAAAACCGGTCTTGGGCAGATTCATCGTCTGCTTGTACTCGTTTGCCACGGTACCCCTTTCATGTCGTGGGCGCGCACGCCCGTTGGGCACCAAAAAAGCGCCCGTCCCTACAAGCTGGGACGAAGCGCCACAAAACGGGCTATACGCCCGTAAAAGCTCTTCGTTTAACCACCCAGCTTAGATGCCCTCGCCCGCGTATTCGCGCGCTCGCATACGTTACTCGGCTGGCCTGTATCGACGACCATCTCGGCGATATCTACTAAGACGTGCCTGCGCGGCACGTCCGTTGGGACCGCAGCTCCGGGGTGATTTTCATCGGTCGCATGCACGGGTTCTCAGCGCTCCCCGCTCTCTGTGGCATGCGGACGGCCGACTACTCGTCCCCATCAACGCTTATGCAGAGTATGCTAGCACGTTCCGCGCCGGCGAAAAACCCTCAACACTGGTTTCATACGTAAGAAATTTCTCGTGGTCGTTAGCCTTCTCTAGGAGCAAAATACCTGAAAGCACTTTAACTAACGAAAGAAGGCTGCCATGCGCACAATCGGAATGAGCGACTACACCGTCGGCGAGGATTGCTTTACCGAGCTGCCCGCCGCACTGGCGGAGTACGGCGCGAAGAAAGTCGCCATCATTGGTGGCAAGCGAGCCCTAGCTGCGGCGCTGCCGGGCATCGAGGCGGCGCTTGAAGGTACCGACGTCGAGATTCTGGAGACGCGCGTCTACGGCACCAACAGTACGCGCGCCAATATCGCCAAGGTCGTGAACTCCCCCGCTTGCCAGCAGGCAGACGTGCTTATCGCCTGTGGCGGCGGCAAGGCACTCGACACCGTCAAGACAGCGGCAATCGAGCTCAAGAAGATTGTCTTTACGGTGCCGACGATTTGCTCTAACTGTTCCGCCGCGACCGCCATTGCCGTCGTCTACAACGACGATGGATCGCTCGAGGGCTATTCGTACCCCAACCGACCGGCGCACATCTTCATCAATCCCAAGATCATCGCCGAGGCTCCGGCGGAGTACTTCTGGGCCGGCGTGGGCGACGCCCTGTCCAAGCAGCCCGAAGTCGAGTACGCCACGAGCGCCGGCGACCTGGAGCACACCGCCGGCCTTGGCCTGGCTCTTGCCCACACCTGTTCCGAGCCGCTGTTTACCTACGGTGTTCAGGGTCTTGAGGACGTTCGTCAGAATCTGTCGAGCGAGGCCGTCAAGCAGATCGCGCTCGACATCGTGGTCAACACGGGCTATGTCTCGAACCTGACCAACCAGAACGATTACTACTACAACTCGAGCGTGGCGCACGCGTTCTACAACGCCGCCTGCAGCATTCCGCGTGAGGGCACCTACCTGCACGGCGAAGTCGTAAGCCTGGGCGTGCTGGTGTTGTTCGCCTACACGGGCGACACCGAGAACCTTAAGCGCTATGCTGACTTCAACAAGCAGATGGGGCTGCCCGTAACGCTTGAGCAGGTCGGGCTTTCCGAGACCGATATCCCTGCCCTGTGCGAGCACGCGCACGCCACCAACGAGTGGAAGCAAGGCAACCCGGAGCCCTTCACCGACGAAAAATTCGCCGCCGCCATCAAGGCCGCCAACGCCTACGGACACACGCTCTAGCTCTAACCCAAAACCACCACAAAGGGGACAGGCACCTTTGTGGTGGTTTTTTATTGCTCCAACATTCAGTTCGCACTCGAACCCGATTCTATACGAGAAAGGGTCCGGGTACGTTTTTTGTTTATCGGTAATTCTGCGGAAGGACCACTCGGAACGGTAAACAGAAACGAACAGAGGCAGAGTACCATCGTGGTGATGGTATCCTGCCTTTTGTTTTGCGGAACCAAGGTCGCTTTATGCGAACTTGATCGCCACTTATATGGCGCATTGATGGCAATTGCTGCGTACGTGCGTACCGGGAGCCTGTACACCTCTGGCAAGGCGTAACACACTAGACTTTGTTCCAAAGTCCGTGTGCTAAGGGGGCAGGGCCCTTAGAATTCCTGTGGAGTGTGTACGCACGTACGCAGGAAAACAGCAAATTACGCTATATCAGGGCGTTCTTTCATTGGTGAGTATGGTATACACGGCTTAGTTCAACAAATAAGAATTTATATATAAAGGAGAATATTGATGAAAATGTTTTTATGTTCACACTTTTCAAGTGTGGGAAGTCTGATAAAGGAAGAAATTGAAAATAAAAAAGTCGCATTTATTCCAACAGCTTCGCTGCGTGAAGGCTACAC
>CALDEU010000003.1:0-1337 GCA_937942395.1 uncultured Collinsella sp.
GAGTGCAACGCGAGCCCCGGGGGATGGCCTGTGGGGGTCCAGGGGGAGGCGGCCTTCGAGCGCTCCCCCTGGGCGGCAGCTGACGCAAAAAGGGGCGGCTCCGCACGGGGAACCGCCCCCAGAGAAACCGATCCTACCGTCTCATTGGGTATCTGGAGCCGGATTCGTCATATATCGCCGACAAGACCTTCTCCTCACGCTTGGCATAGAGGCAAATGAAGCAGGCGCAGGAGATGGCAAAATTGAAACCAACAAGAAGCCTGACACCAAAAAGGTAAAGCAGGGCGATGGGAGCGAGGCATTTGAGCAGGATCACTACATCCACCAGAGACGGCCTTACGCAATCGCGCCTGACACCTTGAACTCGCTCGCTTAAAATCATATAGTCGATAAGTCCCATGATATTCCTTTCTACGCTATGGTTTTCGTGGGCTTGACTGCGAGCCGCCTCCCCAAAATGCGGCTCGCTTTTCTTTTCGATCTCACCTCGCTTTCCACTGGACTGAAAGCGACTTGGGGCAGGGCTGCGAACAGCCCTGCCATTGGTTTGCCTCCTATGCGGCAGACTCCGTTACTCGGGCAACCATGCTGCCGCTGAACATGCCGTTTGGAGCGAGTGTGCTCGCTGCCATCGCGACGATGAACGGAAAGCCGATCTCCCGGCACCTGCGGTACAGGTTCAGGGTCTCGCTCTCATCGATCGGTGCCTTGTCGTGCGCTGGGAACTGACCGACAAAATATGCGCGCCCGTCCAGAATCGCAAACCTCGCCGACAGTCCGGTTCCGGGTTCAAAGGAGCGCTCGATAGCCAAACCGTGCAGATAGGCGCTGTAGACCTTGAAGCTGCCCCCTTCGAGGGCATCGGAGACGACAATCCCCTTGTCGTCGGAACCGTCATCGAAAAGACCGTCGTAGCGGAAAAACCCGTACTTCGCAGTGCCCTTAATCTCACTGAGAATCGCCTTGTTCTTATTAGAGACTCCCTCGACACGGTCGAGGTACTCATCGATGCACCCACGACCGAACACCATGCTGTCGAACATGATCCACTCGGTGAAGGCATAGTTGAGCACTGCCTGAGCAATCCCCTCGCAACCGTCAAGGTCGACCCCGTCGCCACAGAGTGCCCCAAAAGAAGTCCATGCCTTATCGAGGAACTCGCCCTTGTGCAGCGCAGACCACATGCCCATGCCCTCGATCGCCCTGTCGACGGCTTCCTCATCGTAGGCGTTGACAGTCTCCTTCTTGTCCACGATCGGGCCTCCTAACCGCACGGCGTCGGCACCGCCCCTTGCGTGTGCCCCTCGCGACCCCGCCGCGCGTCGCTTTAGCTCTGG
>CALDEU010000004.1:0-24960 GCA_937942395.1 uncultured Collinsella sp.
AATTTAAACGGCTGAAAAAGGGGCATCGACCTGCGCCGATGCCCCCAACGTGGACACACATTTTGTCCTATAAGCCCAGCATCGCACATCTCGGCAGCAAAAGCAAAAAGGGACCCGTCCATTGCGGACGGATCCCTTAAAACAAGTGATCGTCAAACCGATTTACTCGGCGTCGGTCTCCTCGTCCTTCTTCTCGGAAGGCAGCGGGGTAACCTCGATCTCGACGCCCAGAGTCTCAGCAGCGGACTTCATGGACAGGGAGATACGACGACGGTCGAGGTCGATCTCCATGACCTTGACCTGAACCTTGTCGCCCACGTGGGTGACCTGAGAAGGCTGATCGACGTGCTTGTTGGCCATCTCGGAGATGTGCACCAGGCCCTCGATGCCCTCGCCCAGATCGACGAAAGCGCCGAACGGGACAAGCTTGGTCACAGTGCCCTCGACGATAGCGCCGACGGGGTACTTCTTGACCAGTGCGCGCCACGGATCCTCGGTGGTCTGCTTGAGACCCAGGGAGATGCGCTCGCGGTTGAGATCGACGTCGAGAACCTCGACCTCGACCTCCTGGCCGACCTTGACAACCTCGGAAGGATGGTTGACGTGGTTCCAGGAGAGCTCGGAAATGTGGATGAGGCCGTCGATACCACCGAGGTCGACGAAGGCGCCGAAGTCGACGATGGAGGAAACGGTGCCCTGGAGACGCATGCCAGACTTGAGCTTGGACAGAATCTCGGAGCGCTCGGCCTTACGGGACTCCTCGAGCACGACGCGACGGGAGAGGACGACGTTGTTGCGGTTGCGGTCCATCTCGATGACGCGGGCCTCGATGCGGGTGCCCATGTAGGAGGTGAGGTCCTTGACGCGACGGAGGTCGACGAGGGAAGCGGGCAGGAAGCCACGCAGGCCGATGTCGAGGATCAGGCCGCCCTTGACAACCTCGATAACCTCGCCCTCGACGTTCTCGCCGGAGTTGAACTTCTCCTCGATGCGGTTCCAAGCACGCTCGTACTCGGCACGCTTCTTGGACAGGACCAGACGACCGTCCTTGTCCTCCTTCTGGAGTACCAGAGCCTCGATGGGATCACCGAGTGCAACGATGTCTGCAGGGTTAGCGTCCTTGCGGATGGACAGCTCGCGGACCGGGATAACGCCCTCGGACTTGAATCCGATGTCAACGAGCACCTCGTCATGCTCGATCTTAACGACAGTGCCGTTAACGAGATCGCCCTCATCAAAGTCGGTAATCGTACCGTCGATGAGGTTGTTCATCTCCTCCTCGTTGACATCGTCAAGAGAGAAAATGGACGAGTTCTGAATCTCACTCAAAGGTGGACCCCTTTCGAACTACGGGGCCCCGATTGCTAGGACCTACAGAAGGGTGCGACAAGCACACAACGTTTAGGAACACTCGGGAGCCGACAGATACTAATGTGACGCTTATGCAATCACGTTCGTATAGGTTACGGGGAAATGAGTTCGATTTCAAGCGTGAACTGCGATTTTTTACTCGTGTGGAGACTTTTTCGTAATCTTATGAACACACGTCTCCACAACTTGACGATAACCAGCCAGGCATTTGGCTTTGGGGTAAAGTATCCGGAGTCAACGACTCCAGATCAAATTTACGAGAAAGGTGCCCGCGTGCTCAAAGCAGTCGTTTTCGATATGGACGAAACGCTTCTTAGCATCAACCTTAACGCGTTCATCCTTCGCTATTTTAAGGATGTCTCTTCGATGCTCGCGGATATCGGGCGCCGCAGTCGCGGTGGCACGATGGCACGCCTCGGCACCATCCTGGTCGACCTCAACGCCAATCGCCGCAGCGGCACGGATAACCGCACCAATCTTGAGTTTTACCAAGAAGAGGTCGAGCGCCGATGCGGGATCTGCCTCTCCGATCCCCTCATCTACGAGGCGTTTACCTACTATGACCGCGAAGTTCTTCCGTACAAGAACGACGATGTCATTAACGCCCACGCCATGCCGGGCGCACACGCCGCGCTCCAGGCCGTACAGGACGCAGGGCTGCGCTGCGCGCTCTTTACCAACCCCAGCTTTCCCCAGGGCGCCATCGAGTGCCGCATGGGTTGGGGCGACCTGGCCGACGCTCCCTTTGAGCTCGTCACGCACATGGGAAACACCACCCGCTGCAAGCCCGATGCCACCTACTATCTAGAGCAGCTTCAGGTGATGGGGCTCGAGCCGCACGAGGTCCTTATGGTTGGCAACGATCCCAAACGCGACTTCCCGTCCCCCGATTGCGGCATCCAAACCGCCTTTGTGGGCCAGGGCAAGCCCAGCCGAGCCACCTGGCGCGGAACCATGGAAGACTTCGCCCGCGACTTTAACGCCGTAATCGAGGCCTTCTACGAGCACCAAGTAGCCCACGAACTGTCGTAGGACCCCTCGCTCCAAACCAAATATCGCCGCAGGTTGAGCACAAGTCAGCGAAAATGCCCCTAAGCGAGCAATGTGCCTTGAAAGAGGAGGGCATAGGCCTTCTGGCCATGCCCGACGATTGAAAGGCAGATTGCCGCTTAGGGGCGTTTGCAGCGTCGACTGGTTACGCGGTTTGGTAAAACCGCGTAACTAGCACACCTGGGTTTTGCCGATCATGATGTTGAGGATCTCGACGTCGGTATCTTTCATACCCACACGGCCCACGTAGCCCATGCTGGCGATTGTCTGCTCAACGGTATCTTGGATCAGGCCCTCGCCGGCGCGGAAGCCGCGACCCTGCATGGCCATATCATGGCCCAGAATCGCCGCATCGACTGCAGCCGAGATCTTGGCGGCACAGCTCGCCTTGGCGCCGTCGCACACGATGCCGCCCACGTTACCGAGCGTATTCGAGACCGTCGCGCCAATCTGCTCGCGCGTGCCACCGCACAGCCAGGTAATCGCAGCGCCGGCGCCGCACGCGGCGCAAATAGCACCGCAAAACGCCGAGAGCGCACCAATATAGCTCTTGATATGCACAGCGATAAGATCGGACAGCATCACGGCGCGCACCAGGCGCTCGTGGTCGCAACGCAGGTACTCGGCATACTCCATGACGGGCAATGCGCAGGTAATGCCCTGATTGCCCGAGCCGCACACAATGGCGACCGGCAGCGCGCAGCCGTTCATGCGGGCGTCGGACCCGGCGGCCGCACGGGCACGGGCACGGCAGGCGACGTCATCGGCACGAGCACCCAGCAGCGTACGACCCACCTCAGCGCCCCAAGCGTGCGCAAGGCCCTCGGCACTGATTACACCATTCAGCTCAATCTGACGCTCAACGGCAGCGCGGGCGTCCTCAATGTCACCGTCCTCGATAAAGTCGATGATAGTCTCAATCGACATGGGCGTATCGGCATTATCTGCCGCCCGCTCGGCCACGACGCGCTCGGCGCAGGCGGCACACTCCCCCGCCGACTTGCCGCACACCGGAATACCGTCGAGCGTATGGCACGTGACATTGGTGTGGTGGTCGGTAATCTCGACGACCGCGGTATGGCCCCCGGCCGTCGCAGTCACCTTGATGTAGAGGTTGGGCACACCCTCGACAAGCGACACATCGCAGTAGCCGGCGTCGGCGAGGAGCTCGGACACGCGCGCACGGTCTTTATCGTCAACGCTCTCGAGCACCTCGAGAGCGCTCTTGGCGTCGCCGCCCACGGCACCCAGCACGGCCGCAGCCTCAATACCATGCATTCCGCCCGAATTGGGCACGGTCACGCTCTTAACGTTCTTGATGATGTTGCCCGAGCAGGCAACGTCCATGTGATCGGGTTCGCAACCGAGCGTCTGGCTCGCCAGCGCCGCTGCATAGGCAACGGCAATGGGCTCGGTGCAGCCGAGTGCACAGACAAGCTCGCGGTTCAAAACATCGCAAAACGCGGCATCACGGATGGAATCGGTAGGCATAGGTATCTCCTGCTTGCATAACGGGCTGGGCTCTCAAAAAAGTTAGCTCCTTTATTTGATAACAATGCATCAAAAACCGCAACCATGGTTCCGGCAGACGGCGCTCAAGCGCAAACTGACGACATTCATTCACGAGAAGCCAGTCTTGTTGCCTGCTAAAGCGTTTGACCAAAAAACGCTCGAGCGTTTACGCAAAAGTCGCGCTATCATGCAGTCGAACGCGGTAAACACCTTTAGCATTTGCGCCGCACAGACCAGAGAGGAACCATCCATGAAGATCGGTATCGGTAACGACCACGCCGCCGTCGAGCTCAAGAACATCATTTCCGAGCACCTGAAGGAGCGCGGCTGCGAGGTCGTGAACTTTGGCACCGACACCTCCGAGAGCTTTGACTACCCCATCGCCGGCTACAAGGTGGGTAAGGCCGTTGCCAATGGCGACGTCGACCTGGGCATCCTCATCTGTGGCACCGGTGTCGGGATCAGCCTGGCTGCCAACAAGGTCGAGGGCGTACGCGCCGTTGTGTGCTCCGAGCCCTTCAGCGCCAAGCTCTCCCGCATGCACAACAATACCAACGTGCTCGCCTTTGGCGCCCGCGTCGTGGGCTCCGAGCTCGCCAAGATGATTGTCGACGAGTGGCTCGACGCCGAGTTTGAGGGCGGTCGTCACGAGCGTCGCGTTAACCTCCTCAACGAGATCGATCACACGCGCGGCCTTAAGATCGTCGACGAGGCCTAAACTACTCAGTGCCACAAGCTAACAGCAGGGGCCCGCTCGGAACACATGTCCGAGCGGGCCCCTGCATAGATTTTGGAATAAAAGGGCACCGCAGATGGAGTTCCGCGGCGCCCAAGCCACACGCTAACAGCTTTAAGGAGTCAAAGCTGGTTTAGCCAAAGAAGCGCTTGATCTCAATCTCGGCGTTCTCCAGGCAGTCGGAGCCGTGGATCACGTTGGCGTTGACATCGACGGCAAAGTCGCCGCGGATGGTACCAGGAGCAGCGTCAAGCGGATTAGTAGCGCCCATGAGGGTGCGCATCTTAGCAACAGCGGAGAGACCGGAAACGACCATCTTGACGACCGGACCGCTCGTCATAAAGTCGCAGAGACCGCCAAAGAAGGGCTTGTCGGCCAGATGGGCGTAGTGCTCCTCGACGGTAGCGCGCTCGAGCGTGGTCATCTCCATGCGCTCGATGACAAGGCCGCTGCGCTCAATGCGAGCAACGATCTCGCCGATCTTGCGGTCGCGCACGGCGTCGGGCTTAATCATGATGAAGGTCTTCTCGATAGCCATAAAAGTAGCCTTTCAAGTAGGTTCGCGCGTGCCCAAGTCCCATTCCGGCACCCGCCTGGACTGCATCGTAACAGAGTTTTAGCTGCAGTTAAACAAAAAGCTGTTTATTGAAACGTTGCAATTTATTAAAGCGCTCCATATGTGTCACTTCTGTTTCGAAGCCCGATTAGAGTACCATCCGACCGCCCATCAACCGCATCGAACAGAGCAGGCGGTCGGTTGCCGCCCGCGAACGTAACCCCTTCACAACCTGCCCAAAGGTCCTACAGAAGTTCTCGACAAGCCCCTCCCCCATAGCAACAAAATACGGGCGCCCACATCAGCAGGCGCCCGTAAAGTGAAAACGATTTATCAATAAATGGCCAAAACGGCTTCAGCCAAATCCCTACTTTACCCCGTGGCCCATCTCGACGACCTTAGTCAGCGATCCAAACACGCCCTCGTCGGCCACGAGCTGTGCCTCGGCGCGCTGCAGCTGCACGGCAACGGCGGCAGGGGCGGTGCCGCCCTCGGTCGTGCGCGCGGCGACAATCGACGGGATGTCGAGCGCCTCGGTAATGTCGCGCTCAAAGAGCGGGCTTGCCTCATGGAACACCTCAAACGGCAGGTCCTCAAGATTGCAGCCGCGCTTCTCACACATCAGAACCAGATGCCCCACCACGGCATGAGCCTCGCGGAACGGCAGACCACGCTTAGCCAGGTAATCGGCAACATCGGTGGCGGCAAGGTGACCCACGCCGCACTCGCGCGCCATGGCATCCTCGTTGACGGCCCAAGTCGAAATCATACCGGCCATAACCGACAGGCACTGCATGAGCGTATGGGCGGTATCGAGCGCGCCCTCCTTGTCCTCCTGCAAATCCTTGTTATAAGCAAGCGGCAGGCCTTTCATGGTCACGAGCAGCTGCACCAGGTTGCCATACACACGGCCGCTCTTGCCGCGGATAAGCTCGGCAAAGTCGGGATTCTTCTTCTGCGGCATGATAGACGAGCCGGTGGAGTAGGAGTCTGAAAGCGTGATAAAGCCAAATTCGGAGCTCGACCACAGCACGATCTCCTCGGAAAGACGCGACAGGTGCATCGCCATGACGGATCCGGCGTAATGCAGATCGAGCAGGAAATCACGGTCGGAAACCGCATCGAGCGAGTTGGGAATCACGCCCGCAAAGCCAAGTTCGGCAGCCGTCATCTGGCGATCGAGCGGATAGCTCGTACCGGCAAGCGCGGCAGCACCCAGGGGGCAGTTGTCGGCGGCATCAAAGGCGGCCTTCAGGCGCGTAAAGTCGCGCGCGAACATCCAGGAATACGCCAGCAGATGATGCGAGAGCAGCACGGGCTGAGCGTGCTGCATATGCGTGTAGCCCGGCAGAATCACCTTGTCGTACTTCTTAGCCGCATCCACCAGCACATGGCGCAGCTCAAGATTGGCCTCCATGAGCTCCTTGGCCAGCGCCTTGACGCCCAGGCGCATATCGGTCGCCACCTGGTCGTTGCGCGAACGGCCGGTATGCAAGCGCTTACCGGCCTCGCCGATGCGGCGCGTCAACTCGCTCTCGATGGACATATGAATGTCCTCATCGTTGATATCGAAGGTAAAGTTGCCGGCATCGATATCCTGTTCGATTCCGGTCAGGCCCTTGGCAATCGCCTGCTCGTCCTCGGCACTGATGATGCCCTGGGCCGCCAGCATTTTGGCATGCGCCTTAGAGCCGGCGATATCCTGCTTATAGAGATGTTTGTCGACCGGCAGCGACGCGCCAAACTCCTGCGTGACCTCGGCCACGCCTGCCTCAAAACGACCGCCCCAAAGAGCCATGGAACCGTCCCCTTTCTCCAAATACCAAAACAAGCGCCCAAAGCAATGCGCCATATCGCTAAAGCGATTTTTCAACCGCTAGTTTTACACATTCCCCACCGTGTGCGGTGCCATGTAGCTAATTTGCAAAGAAGTGACGCGCCATGCACTTGGCGCCCAACGTCTCCCTCCGGATGTTGCCCTGCGAACCATCGATCCAGGCCTTCAGGCTCATAGGGACGTCCTCGACCCTTGCAGCATCGAACTCGGGCGCGAGGGCAAGTAAAGCATGCGCGATAGCATTGAACATAATGGATACTCCTCATATATAGGCGCAGAGCCGCCAAATTGATAGAAGGAGCCCCGCCGGACAACCCCGGCGGGGCTCGGACTCAGCCACAGTCGCGGCATCATATATGCGGGCGGAACGTAGGGGCCACCGATGTTAAGAAGTGTCAGCAAGCATAACGAAAGGTAGGGACCCCGTGCGCCCGTTATGTATCACGCGGATGGGCCGCGCGGATACCAAGGGAAGGAGGCGCTAGGCCTGGGCGGCAGCAGAGCTGGGACCCTGGACCTTTGCCCACGTCTTGAGCGACAGCGTATCGATCTCGATAAAGCCGGCGCTGGCCTTCTCGTCAAACGTGGTGTCGCGGTCGTAGGTAGCCAGGCCGTAATCGTAGAGGCTGAAGGGACTCTTGCGGCCGACGACATGGCAGTTGCCCTTAAAGAACTTCAGACGGACAGTGCCGGTCACGAACTTCTGGGTATCGGCCATAAAGGCGTCGAGCGCGTTCTTGAGCGGGCTGTACCACTGGCCGTTGTACACGGCGGTGGCCCAATCCTGCTCGAGCTTGATCTTGGTCTTGAGCAGGTCGCCCTCGACGCAGATGTCCTCGAGCGCCTTGTGGGCGGTGATGAGCGTCAGGGCGCCGGGAACCTCATAGCACTCGCGGCTCTTGAGGCCCACCAGACGATCCTCGACCAGGTCAAGACGGCCAAAGCCGTTGTCGCCCGAAATCCTGTTGAGGGCGATGACGATCTCGGAGAGCTTCATCTTCTTGCCGTCGACGGCGACAGGCTTGCCGGCCTCAAACTCGATCTCGGTATAGGTCGGGGCGTCAGGCGTGTCCTCGGGGTTCTTGGTCATAACCCAAGCGTCATCGAGCGGCTCATTCCAAGGGTCCTCCAGGTGACCGCACTCGATGGCGCGACCCCACAGGTTGTCGTCGATGGAGTAGGGGTTATCGTTGGCACCCTCGGGAACCGGCACGTTGTGGGCGTGGGCATAGGCGACCTCGTCGGGACGGCACTTCAGATCCCACTCGCGCACCGGGGCGATAACCTTGAGCTCAGGGTCGAGGGCCTTGACGGCAACCTCAAAACGAACCTGGTCGTTACCCTTGCCGGTGCAGCCGTGGGCGACGTAGGTCGCGCCAAACTCGTGGGCGACCTCAACAAGCTTCTTGGCAAGCAGCGGGCGAGACAGGGCGGAGAGCAGCGGATACTTGTTCTCGTACATGGAGTTTGCTGCGATGGCTTTGGTCAGGAACTCATCGGAGAACTCGTCGCGCAGGTCGAGCACCTGGCAATCGAGAACGCCCAGGTCGAGCGCCTTCTGCTTCTTGGCATCCAGTCCGGTCTCTTCCTGGCCCACGTTGCCGCAGACGCAAACGACATCGAGATTCTTCTCGTCCTGGAGCCATTTGACACATACGGATGTATCAAGACCACCGGAATATGCGAGAACGACTTTTTCCTTGCTCATGGCTGTTTCCTTTCGCCCTTGGTAGCTAGTTAGAACATCGGTCAGTTGCAAGTCATTTCAAGGTCATATACCGTGCAATATCAGGTGAAATAGCAAAAATCAGCACATACATGCCCTAGAAACATGCAGCAATGTCGTGCTAAAACCCAACGACCTCAAAATGACTCTGTTGAGGCAATTCGCCCCATGCGGACAGAGACGATTGTTATCGTCGTCGGGAAATTGCGCGCTGGCGTCGGATGGCATTGTCTGCAGTGGTGATGATCTTTACGAACTGCATCTGCCTCTCCTTTCACGTATCGCCGGGCGCAATTCAAATATCGTAAACGGTACCTTTTACTCGGTAAGCGGTTGTTTTTCCGTCTCCGTTTTCGATGGTCGCTATATTACGCTAAAGTGCCCGCAGCACAAGCGACAAATTCAAATTTCTGAAAAGTTTTTTCATTACTTTGTGAAGCGTGGTGCAAACACGCTCCGTTCCTGCGAAAATACGCTCGACTACGAGTTGATGGTTATAACGTCTGAAACAATCTCGAAACGAAAGGCTCGCTTTTATGCAAACTTACGAATCGGACGCCAACATCGGCAACATTAAGATTCTCGCCGTCGATATGGACAAGACGCTGCTGACCGACGAGCGTGTGCTACCCCAGGGTCTTGATGAGCGCCTGGACAAGCTCGCCGACGCCGGCATCGTATTCTGCCCCGCCAGCGGACGTCCCGCCCCCAAGCTCGAGGAGATGTTCGAGGGCATCAAGAACCGCCTCGCCTTTTGTCCCGACAACGGAGCTTGCGTGATCTATCGCGGCAGCTATATCTATAAAAGCAATATTGACGTGGAGCTGTATCAGCAGGTCTTGAACCGTGCCTCGGAGGATCCTCGCGCTGTCCCCGTCCTGTGCTGCTTCGACGAGTTCTACGTGCTTGCCCGCGACCATCAATACCACGACGAGATCAGCGTCTACTACAACACAATCAACTACGTAGACAGCTTTGAGGGCATTGATTTCGAGTCCAACAAGATTTCGGTCTTCTTCCCCGGCTACGACGCCGAGCCCGCTTTCCGCGAGACCTATAGCCCCGAGTTCTCGGACAAACTCTACGTCACCAACGCTGGGCGCGAGTGGATCGACTTTATGAACCTGGGCGTCGACAAGGGCGCCGGCGTCGCTCACCTGTGCGAGCACCTGGGCATCGATATTGCCGATGCTGCCGCCGTGGGCGACACCTACAACGACATCCCCATGCTGGAGCGCGTCGGTCACAGCTTTATCGTGGACAATGCCGAAGAGCACATGAACGCGCACGCCAAGTGGCGCATTCCGAGCAACAACGACGGGGGCGTACTGACGCTCATCGACGCCATCTTGGCGGCTCGTTAACGCGGCTCGTCGGACCTGGCCGGGGGGGGGGGGGGGGGGGGGGGGGGGGTGGGGGGGGGGGGGGGGGGGGGGGGGGGGGGCCGGAGGGGGGGGGGGGGGGGGGGGGGCGGGGGGCCCGGGGCGGGGCGGGGCGTTAATGTTTTGGGTCGGGCCCGGCCGGGGCCGCGCCCGGAAAGCACATTAAGTGCTTTCCGGCTCGTGCGGAATCTACGAAAAACTTACCCGCCTCGCCGAACCAGGTCCTAGGGTGACTTGCTTGCCGCCCAGATGGCGTCTTGGCGTCTAGATACTTGGCTGATTTTTTGGAATGAAGGGGGCTCCTTGTTGGCAAGGAGCCCCCTTCTGCTTTTGGTTACTGTGGGTTGTTGGTACGTCTCTATTTGGCGTCGGCCCAGGTTATGCCGGTGCTGGCTTCGGCGATTAGGGGGACGCGGAGGTCTACTACGTGTTCCATGACGTCGCGGACCATGGTGGTCAGGCGCTCGACTTCATCGGTGGGGCACTCAAAGTCCAGTTCGTCGTGCACCTGCAGAATCATATGGGCGGCAAAGCCTTCTTCTTCCAGGCGGCGGCTTACGCGGGCCATGGCGATCTTGATGATGTCGGCGGCGGTGCCCTGCATGGGGTGGTTCATGGCCGTGCGCTCGCCAAAGCCGCGGAGTTGCGGGTTTTTGGCCTTGAGCTCGGGAATATGACGACGGCGGCCGTACATGGTCTCGGCGTAGCCCGTCTGCTTGGCGCGTGCCACCACGTTGTCGAGGAACGTACGCACGCCCGGGTAGGCCTCGTAGTAGCGGTCGATCATGTCGCGCGCCTCGGCCATCGAGATATGCAGCGACTGCGACAGGCCGTAGGCCTGCTGGCCATACACGATGCCAAAGTTCACGGCCTTGGCGCGACTGCGCAGGTCGGGCGTTACCTCGGACACCGGCACACCAAACACGCGCGCCGCCGTCTCGGCATGGAAGTCCTCGCCCTCGTTAAAGGCGCGCACCAAGTGCTCGTCACCCGAGAGATGTGCCAGCAGACGCAGCTCGATCTGCGAGTAGTCCACCGCCAAAAAGACGCTTCCCTCGCCTGCCGAAAACGCCGTCTTGACGGTACGCCCCAGCTCCGAGCGCGTCGGAATGTTTTGCAGATTAGGGTCGCTCGAAGACAGACGCCCCGTCGCGGTGATGGTCTGGTTGTACGTGGTGTGCACACGACCGTCACCGCGGCGCAGCGGGCCCAACGTGTCCAGATAGGTTGACTTGATCTTGGACTTCTCGCGCCAGTCTAAGATCAAACGAACAATCTCGTGGTCACGGGCAAGATCACTCAGTACCTTGGCATTGGTCGAATAGTAACCGCGCTTGGTCTTTTTGAGACCCTTGGTCGGAAGGCCCATCACATCAAAGAGCACATGCGAAAGTTGCATGGGGCTGCCGATGTTAAAGGTCTCGTCACCGGCAAGGTCGCGAATGCTTCGTTCGACCTCGGTGATCTGGGTCGCCAGACCCTCGGACAGACTGTGCAGGCGGTCGGGGTCCACGAGCATGCCCGCGCGCTCCATCTTGGCAAGTACCGGAACGAGCGGCATCTCGATGCCATCGAACACGTTGGCGGCGTTCTCACGGGCCATGCACTCGCGCAACGGCGCCACGAGCGCCAGCGTCAGAGCCGCAGTACGGGCGGCAGGCGCCGGAGCGTCCTCACCAGCACCCTCTGCACCGCGCGCCGCAGGCAACGCCATCTGCAGATAGGTATCGGCCAGATATGCCTCATCGAACTCGGAGCGATCGGAATCCAGCAGATAGGCAGCGACCACGGTATCGAAGATACGCGTGGAATCGGCAGCGAGCGGATCCATGAGCTCGGGCTCAGAAGAATCGATGGGCGAAAGCTCGTGCAGCAGCGCTTTCGTATCCGGGCTCGCCACGCGGCCCTCCATAAACAGGCTCGCAAGCACGCCGGCGATCACACCGTGAGCGAAGTTGAAGCCCTCAACCTCAGCCGCCGCACAGCTGTCGCCCTCCTCGAGCGCGAACAGGCCCTTGGACGTCGCCAACCACAGCGTGCGCGTCAGCCCAAAGAGCGCGCCCTCTTCCTTGTCGTCGTCCACCACGGCGGCGACCCACTCGCCGGCATCAATCGCGCGGGAGACCTCAGCCGCAACGGCACCAAGCGCGTCGGCATCGCCGGCGGCTGCGCGAACCATAGCAGGTATCTCAAACACACTGGAGGCAGCAGCCCCGCCCTCGCCGCCGATCAGCGCCAAGAAACGGTTCTGCATGGCGGTGATACCAAGCGTACCCAGCGCCGCGGAAACCTCATCGGCAGAAAACGCCGGGAAGGACGTCGCCTCAAAGTCGAGCTCGACGGGCGCATCGGTGCGAATTGTCGCAACCTTGCGGCTCAGTAGTGCGTCATCGATGTGTGCACGCAGGTTCTCGCCCATCTTGCCCTTGACCTCATCGGCATGCGCGATGACTTCGTCCAGGCTACCGTACTTCGCAATGAGCGCACTCGCCTTTTTGGGACCGATGCCCGGTACACCGGGGATGTTGTCGGACGTATCGCCCTTTAGACCGTAAAAATCGGGCACGAGCGCCGGCGTAATGCCGTGATACAGGTCGTCCACGCTCTCGGGCGTCATAATCGCCACGTCGGACAGGCCCTTGCGGGTCGAGACCACGTTGACGTGCTCGGTCACGAGTTGATACATGTCGCGGTCGCCGGTCACCAGTAGCATGTCGCAGCCGGCCTCTTCACCCAGGCGCGCCATGGTTCCCAGGATGTCATCGCCTTCCCAGCCCTCGGACTGCAGAATCGGCACGTTGAGCGCGGCGAGCAGCTCCTTAATCATAGGGAACTGCGCATGCAGATCGGGGTCCATGGGCGGGCGTTGCGCCTTATACTGCGGCAGCATCTCCATGCGCACGCGCGGTTTACCCTTGTCAAACGCCACGACGACGCCGTCGGGGTTAAAGGCATCGATCATCTTGAGAAACATGTTCAGAAAGCCAAAGATCGCGTTGGTGGGGCGACCGTCCGGCGCGTTCATGGTCGGCGGCACGGCGTGGAAGGCGCGATGCATGAGCGAGTTGCCGTCGATAACGGCAAAGGTGCGGCGCTTGTCAGACATATTGAATACCTCGCTTTGGGCTGGGCACGGTTTGCTCACTCCAGTTTACACGCTCCCCGCCCCGCGGCCACCTCACATCAAGCTCCCCCGCCACCGTGAGCCCGCGCGTGATACGATGGCTCACGGTACATCAACCAGCACGATCGATCCGAAAGGAGCCTGCGTCATGGAGCGTCCCTGCGCATGGAAAAAGTACACGCCACAGCAAATCGAGGAGCTCGAGGAGCTTTGCCGCGGCTATAAGCAGTTTTTGAGTGAGAACAAGACCGAGCGCCTGTGCGTCAAGGCCGGCATCAAGATGGCCGAGGAGGCGGGATACGTCGACCTGGAGACCGTAATCGCCGCAGGCCGCGAGCTTAAGGCAGGCGACAAGGTGTATGCCGCTAACCACGGCAAGGACCTTATGCTCGTCAATCTGGGCACCGCCCCGCTCGAGCAGGGCTTTAACATCCTGGGCGCGCACGTGGACTCGCCGCGCCTGGACCTTAAGCAGAACCCCGCCTTCGAGGCCGGCGACATGGCTTATCTCGACACGCACTACTACGGCGGCGTCAAGAGCTACCACTGGGTAGCCTCCCCGCTCGCACTCGTGGGCGTCATCTGCAAAAAGGACGGTACCACCGTCGACATCAATATCGGCGACAAGGCGGACGATCCGGTCTTTACCATCTCCGACCTGCTGATCCATCTCTCGAGCGAGCAGATGTCTAAGCCTGCCAAAGACGCCGTCGACGCCGAGATCCTCGACGTGATCGTGGGCGGCCGTCCCGTCAAGTTCGATGAGGACGACAAGGACGCCCCCAAGGAGCCCGTCAAGCAGATGTTCCTGGATATCCTCAAGGAGCAGTACGACGTCGAGGAGGAGGACTTCCTCTCCGCCGAGATCGAGGTCGTGCCCGCCGGCCCCGCCCGCGACATGGGCCTCGACCGCTCCATGATTCTGGGCTATGGCCATGACGACCGCGTCTGTGCCTACCCCTCCATGCTCGCCCAGATCAATGTGGCCAATGTCGAGCGCACGAGCATCACGCTCATCGTCGACAAAGAGGAGATCGGCTCCGTGGGCGCCACCGGCATGACGAGCCGCTTCTTCGAGAACACCGTCGCCGAGATCATGACGCTCGCCGGCGAGGACAGCCCGCTGGCTCTGCGCCGCGCGCTCGCCCACAGCCGTATGCTCTCCTCCGACGTGTCCGCCGGCTTCGACCCGGGCTATGCCGGCAAGTTCGAGACCAAGAACGCCGCCTTTATGGGTCGCGGCCTGTGCTTTAACAAGTACACGGGCAGCCGCGGCAAGGGCGGCTCTAACGACGCCGACGCCGAGTATGTGGCCCTCATTCGCGACATCATGGACAAGGCAGGAGTGGACTTCCAGACCTGCGAGCTCGGCCGCGTCAACGCGGGCGGCGGCGGCACCATCGCCTACATCATGGCCAAGTACGGCATGAACGTCATCGATTCCGGCGTTGCCGTCCTGTCCATGCACGCCCTGTGGGAGGTCGCCAACAAGGCCGACATCTACGAGGCCTATCGCGGCTACAAGGCCTTCCTCGAGCGCGCCTAATCCACCCCACCCATAACTTGCGGTGGAATACGGATTGATTTGGTCTTTCAATAGCCCAAACAGACCGTATTCCACCGCAATTTCTTTTTTGGCAGAGGAGAATCCATGCTGCAGGTCATCATTTCGCCCGCCAAGCAGATGCGCGCGGCCCAAAATGCTTTTGAAGTCCTGGGCATTCCACCCTTTGTGCGCGAGACAGCTCGCCTCCACCGCGCACTGCTAGATATCGAGCGGAATGAAGGCAGCGGCGGCCTGCAGACCCTTTGGAACGTGAGCGACAGGCTGCTTACAGCGTGCCTGGATACGCTTCACGAATTTATGCCCGTCCTGAGCGATGCCGACCTCGCCGATCCCGATATCGCGCGTCGAATCTCCCCCGCCGTCATGTCCTATCACGGCATCCAATACCAAAGCATGGCGCCCGAGGTGATGGATTCCGCGCAGCTCACATGGCTGCAAGACCATCTATGGATCCTCTCCGGCCTCTACGGGTGCGTTCGTCCCTTTCATGCCGTCGAACCGTATCGGTTGGAAATGGGCGCGAAGCTCGCCGTTGACGATGCCCGAGACCTCTACGCGTTTTGGAGCGACAAGCTCGCGCGGACTATCGCCCCGGCAGGCTCAAACACCACGATCGTCAACCTCGCCAGCGTAGAGTATGCCAAAGCCGTTCTGCCCCACCTCGCGGACGACGCCACGGCCGTCACATGCCTCTTTGGCGAGGGCATCCGCAACGGGAAGCCCATCCAACGGTCGACCGCCAGCAAAAAGGCGCGCGGCTCCATGGTGCGGTGGATGGCAGAAAACAAGCTCGAGGATGCAAGCGAACTTACCGCATTCAACATCGGCTATCGGCACATCCCCGAGCTTTCAGACAAAAACACCCTGGTTTTCATGAACGCGCAGGCACAATAGGCCCGCCGTTTCCAAACACCCCATTACTCCGCCAAGCCATCGGCCTTTGCAATCTCGCTCGTCGAGCCATCTTGGTAGGTAATCTTAACGTGCTCTACGTCGGATACCGTAACGCCCGACGGAGGTTCCAAACGCCACTCCGTCAGAGCGATATCCATGGTCGTGGGCACATCGCCCTGATCTTTGAGCTTCACCATGAGTGTTTTGAGTGCCCCATCAAACGTCACGTGTTCGATTTCTTCGCCAGGAATAGACCCACCACTCAGCTGCAGCTGCACAAACTCATCGCACGGGTACCAATAATCGCCCGGAACGGCGAGCGTATTGGCATTACCGCCAGTACTCCTCACCGTCATAATCGGTAGGCTATCATCAGCCTCGAACTCCCATGCAGCGCCGCCGCGACCACCAAACGTCCAGATACAAAAGGCAATCACCAGCACGGCAAGCACCGCAAAACCGATCGCGACAAGGCCATGGTGCGCACGGCTTTCCTCGGCCGATACATCCCATTGCGTCTCTCGATATAGATGCTTGTCTTCCATGTTCGCCTCCTCACAGGCACGCTCGTTAGGCCAATCGTACCCATTCGAGCTATACTTGAGCCCATTACATAAACGGGGGGCTTGCAGGACAAGACGGCAGGCTGAGATTGGGCGCGCCCGCCCTGACCCGCAAACCTGATATGGGTAATGCCAACGAAGGGAGCCGTGCCAATGAGCACACAGACCGAGCCCAAGCTCGTCACGCAAATCGACTTCGCCCGCGCCGGGCAGATCACACCGCAGATGAAGGAGGTCGCCGAGCGCGAGCATCGCGACCCCGAGTACATCCGCGAGCGCGTGGCCGACGGCCGCATCGCCATACCTGCCAACATCGTGCACATCAAAAAAGGCATGCGCGCCTTTGGCGTCGGTGAGGGCCTGTCCACCAAGGTCAACGTGAACTTGGGCATCTCGGGCGACAAGGCCGATGCCGCCGAGGAATGGAAGAAGGTCAAGATCGCCGAGGACTTTGGCGCCGACGCCATCATGGACCTCTCCAACTCGGGCAAGACGCGCCAGTTCCGCCAGCAGCTCATCGACGAGACGCCGCTCATGGTAGGTACCGTCCCCATGTACGACGCCATCGGCTACATGGAAAAGCCGCTGGTCAAGCTTACCAAGGACGACCTGTTCAAGGTCGTGCGCGCGCACGCCGAGGACGGCGTGGACTTTATGACCATCCACTGCGGCATCAACAAGTCGGTCACAAAGACCTTTAAGGAGACCGGCCGCCTCATGAACATCGTGAGCCGCGGCGGCTCGCTGCTGTTTGGCTGGATGGAGGTCACCGGTAACGAGAACCCGTTCTATGAGTTCTACGACGAGCTGCTCGAAATCTGCCACGAGTACGACGTGACGATTTCGCTCGGCGACTCCTGTCGCCCGGGCTGCCTCTACGACTCCAACGACGCCACCGAGACCGCCGAGATGATCGAGCTGGGCAAGCTGTGCAAGCGCGCATGGGCCGCCGGCGTCCAGGTTATGGTCGAGGGTCCGGGCCACATGGCGCTCGACGAGATCGCCGCCAACATGAAACTGCAGAAGCGCCTGTGCCACAACGCCCCGTTCTATGTGCTCGGGCCGCTGGTGACCGATATCGGCGTGGGCTACGACCACATCACCGCTGCCATCGGCGGCGCTATCTCCGCCAGCTCCGGCGCCGACTTCCTGTGCTACGTGACGCCGGCCGAGCACTTGTGCCTGCCCAACGCCCAGGACGTGCTCGACGGCCTCATGGCCACCAAGATTGCCGCACACGCCGCCGACATCGCCAAAAAGGTGCCCCACGCCCGCGACATGGACGACAAGATGGGCCAGGCACGCCGCAAGCTCGACTGGGACGCCATGTGGAAGTGCGCGCTCGACCCGGTTACGGGCAAGAAGCGCTACGAGGAGTCCCCCGCCGCCACCGAGGGCACTTGCACCATGTGTGGCAAGATGTGCGCCGTCCGCACCGTCAACAAGATCTTCGAGGGCACCACGATCGACCTCGGCATGGAGGACTAACCCTGTCGCCGCGGCCGCTTCTGGCGGCGAGCTGGTGCCTGTCAATTGTTGACGTGTGAACATTTACTTACACTTGCGTAGAGATTGCATCGCCCGCCCGGGTTCGGCATAGAGTCGGCCCGGGCATCTTTATAATGCTGGCTTAAAGACCCATTTGATTCCGACCGAACAAGGGAGCGAACATGGATCGTAGTAAGGTACCTGCCGTCCTGTCCATCGCGGGATCCGATTCCAGCGGTGGCGCCGGCATTCAGGCCGACATCAAGACCATCACGGCGCACCGCCTGTATGCCGAGACGGCCATCACCGCCATCACAGCGCAAAACACCCTGGGCGTTACCGCCGTGCAGGATATCTCGCCAGATATCGTAGCCGCGCAAATTGACGCCGTTTTTGACGATATCCGCCCCAGCGCCGTCAAGATCGGCATGGTTTCTTCTGTCGAGATTATCGAAGTCATCGCCGACCGCTTGAGCGCCTGGAACGCAACGAACGTGGTCGTCGACCCCGTCATGGTCGCCACCTCGGGCGCGCGGCTGATTGCCGAAGATGCCGCCGAGGCGCTCACCCGCCGCCTGTTCCCGCTAGCGACGGTTATCACGCCCAATATTCCCGAGGCCATGGCACTGCTCGACTATGAGGTCGACTCCGAGCGCACGCAGCAAAATGCTGCCATGCTCCTCACCCGCCGCTTTGGTTGTGCATCCCTCGTTAAGGGTGGGCATCTTGTCAACGAGGCCAACGATGTACTGGCCGAACCCGCGCCACTCGATGACGAGGGCAACCATCTGGGAGATCCACTCACCACGTGGTTCCGCCACAAGCGCATCGAGACCGACAACACGCACGGCACCGGATGCACGCTCTCGTCCGCCATCGCCTGCGCGCTGGCTCAGGGCATGGATCTTGCCGACGCCGTCAACGCCGGCAAGGCATACCTGACAGGCGCTCTGGCCGCCGGCTTTGATATGGGCAAAGGTTCCGGCCCCGTCAATCACATGTGGCAGTATTAAGATTCGCAGCCCAAACCACCGCAAAGGGGACAGACACCTTTGCGGTAGTTTGGGGTCGCGCTACTCACCGAGCATCTCTTGGAGCTTGGCCGCCACGGCGTGACCCAGGGTCTCATGGCTTTCGGGCATCATATGCAGATAGTCGATATCGCCCGGCTCGGCAAACTCCGCTGCATTCAAAAAGTCGCAGCCAAACTGCTCGGCTACGTGCGCATAGTATTCAGCAAAATGCTCCGAGGCCTCGACGGAACGCTCGTCAAAATCGGTCATATATACATCGGCGATTTGCGGCTTGATCTTGATAGGTGCCATCAGCAGAATACGCGGGCAGGGTGCAGCATTGGTCCAGGGAAATGCACGCACCGCGCGAATCAGCGCCATGGTGCCACGGGCAATATCGGAGGCCGTCACACCAAAGACCGTCTTGCAATCGTTGGTTCCCAGCATAATAACGATCGCATCCAGCGGCTTATGGGCCTCGAGCAGCATCGGCAGTGCGCGGATGCCGTTAAGATTGGTGTTCAGATGGCACATGTCGTCGCGTACCGTCGTGCGGCCGTTGAGGCCTTCTTCAATTACATGCCAGCCCTCGCCTAAGTCACGTTGGGCCACGCCGCACCAGCGCACATCCTGCGCATAGCGCACCGCGGTGCCGTCGCGCATGCCCGCCGGATCGTAACCATAGGTGTTGCTGTCGCCAAAGCATAGAACGTTTTTCATCGTAAGCCCCTCGCTCAGTAAAAAACCGACGGAAGCAGCCTCTCCCGCCGGCTCGACCCATCTGTCAGCACGTACCGATTACAGGTACTTGCGCCAGTCGTCCTCGTCCTCATCATCCTCGGTAGCAGCTTGGATCTGCTCGGCGGCGCGAGCTGCCGCAGCGCGAGCGGCAACCTGGGCATAGGACTCCTCGTTGCGCTCGGGGAAGTTTGCCAGCACGTGCTCGAACTTGGCAAAATCCTCATCCCAGCGCGTAGAAGGCACGGCAAAGAAGACTTGCTTGACCTTAAAGTCGCCCGACGCAAGCTCCTTGCGGAAGAGCTCGGCCACGGCCTCTGCGTCAAAGCCGTTGTTGTCGCAGCCCCAAGCGCCCAGCACGAGCTTCTCGCGACCTAGCTCGTCGCAGATGGCAAGCACAAAGCGAATGCGGTCGCGCAGGGCATCCAGCAGAGCATCGTCGCTCACGCGATACTCCTGGCGGGCGCGCTTAACGTTGGGCGCGGCGGCCACGATCACGTCGGCGTATGCATGCACGTGGTTGCGGTCGAAGCGCACCGCAGGCACCACCAGCGCACGGTTTCGGTAAAGCTCGCAGTTGATGTTGCGGCGACGGTTCTCGCCGTACCATTTGCGCTGCTTATCGAGAACGTTGTACAGATACGAATCGGCGCACAGCGTGGCCTCCTGGCCCAGATAACCCTGAATATAGCCACCGCCCGGATTGGTGAACGAGGCAAAGGCGAGCACGGCCATGTCGCAGAACTGCGCATAGCCACGACCGTTGTCCAAGATGGCCTGCGTGGTGGAGGCATCGAGCACGGTGACCTCGGGCAGAACCGGAGCGGGCTCCTCAGCAGGCGCGGACTCAGCTTCGGCGATTTCCTCGGCAGGCTCCTCGACGGGCTCGAGCGCTGCCTCGACCTCGGCAGCCTCCGCGCCCTCGACGTCCTCGGCAACCTGTTCTTCGGTGGCCACAGCACTCTGAACCTTGGCCTTCATCGCCGAGACAAAGCCGGCAGGCATACCGTCAAACTCGCGAACACCGGCAAGCGAACGCTCGATATCCTTGGCGCACGCTTCGGACACAGTTGCCACGTGACGCTCGGCGGCCTTGGCACGGGCCTCGCGCTTGGGATTGGGCTGACCCGCTCGGTTGGACCTGCGGTTACGGTTCCTGTTGTCGACGTCTGCCATAAGTGGTCACCTTTCTCGGTCTCTGCCGCTATCGGCTTTTCCCATCCATGATACCCCGCCGCGTACAAAAAAGACGGCCCCGAAGGACCGCCTTTCGCATCGATTTGCACGCACGGCAAGCACCGCCGCAATTCGCCACTAGTCGCGACGGCCGAGGATGTTCAGAATGCGCAGGAACACGTTGATAATATCCACGAACAGGTTAGAGGCCATAAGCACGGCGTTGGGCAGCGTAGGCGGCACCGTCGTGGCAACATAGGTGTCGTAGCCAATAAAGCCGGCGAACACCACGATCACGATCAGGTCGGTGATGGTCTGTGAGACGCCCATGAACATCAGCACGATCTCAACCAGAATAGTAGCGAGCAGAATGCCAAAACCGATGCCATATACGCGCTGGAAAAACTTGGGGAACGTCACGCCCAAGGCGCCAAAGACAAAGGTGATGGCGGCCGTGGCGATAAAGGCAGTGTTGATGGTGGGCAGGTCGTAGTTGGCAAGGCCAAACGACGCGGTCAGGCCAAAGGTGCTCGCAAAGATTACGTAGCCCACAAGGGACAGGCCCACGGACTGCTTGCTGGCGGCGGCCGACATCATGACCATGCCGACGATGGTCAAAATAAATGAGCCAAAGACCAGCGGCAAAGCGGCGCCGCTCATCATCATGCGCGCAAACGACATGGTGCTCGTAAAGTAAGCACCGACGCCCATGGCGAAAAAGCCCAAAAAGATCAGGGCAGACATGACAAGGTTGTACGCGCGCGGCGACATCTCCTTGGCGCGGCTTGCGCCGCTCTCGACGGGGCCGTTCTGATAGCCCTGGATATCGTTCATAGGTTCGTCCTTTCAAAAAGTGCCGTGAAAGACGGCGCAGCAGGTGACAAGATTCCTGTCATTGTACCCGAATGCCGTACGTCCTTACCCACGGCGCTCGCCCTCGAGCGTACGGTCGAATGCCCACACCCACCAACGCATCAGATGGGCCTGCGAACCATCTGGTCGTTCGCGCGTCTGGTCCTCCAGATACAACTCGGTCGCGTGCCCGCCAAAACGCACCTTATAGGTTGCCGTACGGATGCCGTGAACCGTCAGGCCAAACCCAGTGGTCGAGACAATCTCGTCAATCGTAAAGCAACGACCGTCGACCCAGCAGACGGTGACCGGCACGACCTGTCCGCCCGCGAGGATGCGAGCCACGACGTCCACATACTGCTTGTGCACGCGCCGAGTTTTGCCATCTGTCTGTCGATATTCCATGCCTCCTATTATCGAACGCATGTTTGCATGTTGTAAAGCGAACAGACTGTGGTTTTGGAGTGTCGTAGTAATCGCACGTGTCCGCATGGCGTGTTAGCAAAAAGAACACCCGCAGTCAACAGGGCTAATATTCAATTTTAGTGCCAAAAAGTTCACTTCTCCCATCAGAACTCGGTAAAGAGACCCGCAGGAGGTGATACGATTTATCATGTTTTTGTAACGTGTCTGCAAACTTCGAGAAAGCCCATATATGGACGTAACGTTCTCAACCTTCCTCGGCCAAATTGTGTCGAACCCAGTCCTTGCCGTCACCGTGATCCTCGCGTTGGGCGCCATCTTCGTCAATGGATGGACCGACGCGCCCAACGCCATCGCGACCTGCGTCACTACGCGTTGCATGCCCGCCCGCGCCGCCATTCTCATGAGCGCCGCATTCAACTTCCTCGGCGTGCTCATCATGACGCACTTTAACGCGAGCGTCGCCAACACCATCTCACATATCGTCGACTTTGGCGGAAACAGCACCATGGCGCTCGCCTGCCTATGCGCGGCGCTGTTCTCCATCGTCGTCTACGGCGCCACAGCGTCGCGTTTTGGCATCCCCACCTCGCAAAGCCACAGCCTTATCGCCGGCCTGACCGGTGCCGCCATCGCCCTCGGCGGTGCGAGCAGCGTCAACGTCCACGAGTGGATGAAGGTCATCTACGGTCTGGCGCTCTCCATCGGCCTGGGCTTTGTCATGGGCTGGGTCCTGTGCAAGCTCGTCTCGATTCTTTTCGCCGCCGCCAACAGGCGACGTGCCAATGTCTTCTTTAAATACGCTCAGATCGCGAGCGCTGCGGCCATGAGCTTTATGCACGGCGCGCAGGATGGACAGAAGTTCATCGGCGTGCTCTTTTTAGGCGTGGCCTTTGCCAGCGGCCAGACGAGCGTCGGCGATGCAGGCATCCCCATCTGGATTATGCTGCTGTGCTCGGCCACTATGGGTATCGGCACCAGCGTGGGCGGCGAGCGCATCATCAAGTCCGTCGGCCAGAGCATGGTCAAGCTCGAAAAGTATCAGGGCTTCTCCGCCGACCTCGCAGGCGCCGCAAACCTGCTGCTTGCCACCCTTACCGGCATCCCCGTGTCCTCCACACACATCAAGACCTGCGCCATCATGGGCGTCGGTGCCGTCAAGCGCCTCTCAGCCATCAACTTCGGCGTCGTCAAAGACATGATGTTCACCTGGTTCTTCACCTTCCCCGCCTGCGGACTCATCAGCTTTGTCATGGCCAAGCTGTTCATGATGTTCCTCTAGTCAAACCGAACGTCCATCCGGACTGCATTACCTCGCCCACCCGTCTTCGCCTCGAAAGGACCCACCCATGGCAAAGAAACCCGATTCGTTCTACTTCGACAACTACGTCGCCTGCGCCGACCTTGCCGTCCAGGCCGCCGAGCTGCTCACCAAGATTTTCGAGAACTTCGATCCCGCAAAGATTCACGATATGCTCAACAAGATGCACGCGATCGAGCATGCGGCCGACAAGAAGCACCATGAGCTTGAGGACGCCTTGCTCACCGCCTTTATCACCCCGCTCGAGCGCGAGGATCTGGATCTGATGAGCTGCTCACTCGACACCGTGCTCGACCGCATCGAGGGCGTCGTGCAGCGCGTCTACTTCACCAACATCCAGAGCATCCATCCCGACGCCATCGTCATCGCCCACAAGGTGACTGACGCCTGCCGCGCCATGAAAGACCTGATGGTCGAGCTGCCCAACTACCGCAAGTCCAAGACCCTGCGCGAACTCGTCATCCAGATCAACACCATCGAGTCCGAAGCCGACGAGCTCTATATCAACGCCATGCGCAACCTGCACGTTAACGGCAAGGACCCGCTCGAGGTCATCGCCTGGCGTGACGTATACGCCTTCCTGGAGTACTGCGCTGACTGCTGTGAGAATGTGGCCGATGTTGTGGATTCGATTGTCATGAAGAACAGTTAATTGGGGGTACGTGCCCCGGCGGTCGCGGGCCCGGCCACTAATAACCTTTTTCACTCCGGCTGCAAGCAGAGTCGTTCAAAAGGTTATTAGTGGCCGGGCCCGCTCCCTTACGTACCACCATTGGGAACTTTGGCTGATAGTTATAGCGCAATGGGGGTTTGGCTGAAGGGACCTTTGGTATCCGTTCGGACACTTTGGCCCTCGATGAGCGTTTGGCTGATTGCTGCTTTGGGTACCGTTTGGGTTACTTTGGGTTTGTTTGATTTTTAATTGTTGGAGGGCTTGTATGTCTTATTTGGATCTGGCTCGTGGTCGGTATTCTTGTCGTTCGTTTGAGGACCGTCCTGTTGAGCAAGCTGTGGTGGATGCCATTGTTGAGGCTGGGCGTATTGCTCCTTCTGCTTGTAATAACCATCCAACCCGTGTGATGGTGTTGGATACGCCTGAGCTTCTGGAGAAGGCTGCTGCTTGTCAGCCTCGGTTTGCTCGTGATGGGTCTATCTTTGGGGCTCCGCTTGTCTTCCTTATTTGCAGCGTTACCGATGACGCTTGGGTGCGCCCGTATGATCAGATGAATTCCAGCGAAATCGATACGTCCATCGTGTGTGATCAGATGATGATGGAGGCCACCGAGCAGGGCCTGGGAACGTGCTGGGTATGCCATTTTAAGCCTGAGGTGGCACAAGAACAGTTCAATCTGTCCAAGGGCGTCTATCCCTATCACATGCTCGTCTGTGGCTATCCTGCCGACCACATCGCCGATCCCGAGCATCGCGAGGCCCGCACCATTCCCCTCCCCGACTTCCTCCTCAAGTAGATTTTTGGGACATGCCTTAAAGCCTACCCTTGACCGTTCATCCGTTCGCCGAGTTCTGCGCCACTATGTGCAGGGCTTGGTTTTTGGCTTATAGGACAAAATGTGTGTCCCGATAGAACACCCGTTTCCATCCATTAATCCAGCCAGAACGGGTACGGGTCC
>CALDEU010000005.1:0-54432 GCA_937942395.1 uncultured Collinsella sp.
GTCCGGCCCTCAGGGTATCGGGTTCCCACATTCATCCGCACATGTGCGGATGAATGTGGGAGGTGTTCGGATGAAGTTGATAATCAAGGGGAGCGAGCCTCAGGGCTCAGTTGCCGAAAATCCATTTGTTAATTCTGCCGCCAATGGGTATACTCCGTATCGATGGCCCCGGGAATGACCTCTGATTCAAGTCACCGGGGCTCAATTTGTATTTATAGGAGCTTTCTTGTCTGACGAGCGCAACAACCACCAGACGATGAAGTGCGCGGCTCAAGGCCGCCATGATGCGACAACGCGTCTATGGGCCGAGAAATGGCTTTCGGCTGAACGGCTTTTCCCGTATCTCGAAGAATGCAATGGAGATATCGACAAGGCTCTAGAGCTCTACGAGTGGAATGCCTCTCTAGGTCAGTTCCTTATGCGCGACATATCTCATTTTGAAGTGGCGCTGCGCAACGCTTACAACGACATTATGGAGTCCCGCTGGGATGGTGAGGAACATTGGCTACTCGACGATGCTTCTCCCGCGCGTAGGCCCGTGCTGAGGAAGTCCGCTAGCGGAATGCTCGACTCGAATCGCATTAATCGAAAGACTATCGATGCTGCTGCGAGTAGCTTGCCGAGTGGCTTTTCGACCGGAAGCCTGGTTGCCGGCCTCACGCTTGGCTTTTGGGTGCACTTGGCAGACCGCAGCCGTGAAGCGGTGATTTGGAGATCAGGCCTCTATCTTGCGTGGCCAAAGGGAACAAAGCGGGCCGAACTTCAGGAAAAACTCTACGGGATACTGCGTGTGCGAAATCGCGTAGCCCATAACGAGCGGCTCTTCGACCCTAAGCGTGATGAACTTTCGCCTAGGAAGGTAGATGCTGATGCCGTGAGCCTGTTCGGGCAGCTTTGTCCTGAAGCGGCGGACTTTCTGTATGGTGATCATGACCTGCCTTTGGACGCGTTTCTTGCGGATTATCCCGCGCCTGTGAAGGTTGAGTTGTAGCGACTGCTGGGCTTTGGCTGCGGATCAGAGGCAGCTTTCGCCTTAGGTCGCCTGCGTCTATTTGCGCGCCGTTTTCATAAGCCGTATTACCGTGAGACTTAATTGCCAAAGGCGCCGCTAGCGGGCTTGTTGGGCTAACTATTTTATCTGTCCTCCATTTTCATATGGACATATAGGGAGCCATTCTCGCGTGAATCTAACACATCGAGTGTGTGGGTATGAATGGGCTGGTTTTCTTGTTCTACTGTTTCGTTTGGTGTCCTTTGGGCCTGCTCCGATGCGTCTGCGGCTCCAATGCTGCGAGCTGTCTAATATGGAACTTGTGAGTTCCGAATTAGACAGCTACTGATGCAGCTTGAGCTTGGAATGGGCGTTGAATAATTTTTAGAGAAATGCTTCGAGTTGGTGAAAGTGGAGCTATAGCAGAGGCTTCCGCGCCCTGGGGGATGGGCGAGCGAGCCCAGACGCGCCTTTCCAGCAAGTGCCCCGAGCTGGGTGGCCTGCTGCTGAAGCTGAAGGCGGAGGGGGGTAGGGGGCGTTAGCTGTCTGCGTGGCGCGTGCCTGTCGCGTATCGCTACTCTTCCTGCTGCTCGGCAGGCAGGATGTAGACGTTCTCGGCGTCCACGGCGATCTGCGTGGGGCGGTTGTAGAGGGTATCGATCTCCTTTACGCTCTGCTTGAACGGCGCGACGTCGGGCGTCTTTGCCTGATGGAGCTTCTCGAGGAGTTTCTCGGATTGCCTGTCGTTGAATTTGCCGATGTCCTCTCCTGCACCCTCGAGCGCCTCGTCAATGAGCGTATGTTCGCCCACGGGGGTCTTTGCGATGGCATGCCCTAGCAACTTGCCAGCGGATGCAATACCGCCCAGCAGCGCCGAATCTACGGTGTCGGCAGTTCCCGCTTCGAGTGCGTTGTAGCACTCGGTATAGAGTTCGCGGTACGCGAGCGAGTCCGCCTCGATCTTCGCGGTGGCCTCCGCGAGCTTTGCGGGCTCGAAGTTCTGGGCGAGCATGGGTTCGAGGAACAGCGAGAATGCGTGGATGTAGGTGGCGAGCTGGCAGTCTTTGAGGTAGTCGAGTACCTTGTCGAGGCGTCTGCCCAAGCCGTCTCGCACCTCGATGAACCCTTTCTTTTTCAGATCTGCCTGCGCCTGCGAGCGGAAGAGTTCCATATCCTGCGCGGACGACTGCTTGATGTCGAGCACCTTCATATGGGCGTTTGCCATGTAGGTGGCGTTGCCGTAGTTGAGGCCGTAACCGTTGAGGATGTCTACAAGCGTCTTGAGATTGCCGCGCATGTTGGCCTTGTCGCGCTGACGCATGTACTCAAACATTTCGTCGACGGACTCCTGGATGGAGTCGAGTTTTTGGTTTATCTGCGCGACCGCGGCTGCCATGAACAGCGACGTTGGGTCGTAGGGCACTTGCGTGACGCTCGTGGCGATATCGCCCTCGACTACGTGGAAGCGCGCCTGCCCAAGGCCCTTGGCGGCGTCGTGGTAGCCCCCTGTGAGACCGCTACCGTCCTTGAACGAGTTGAGTTTCGACGGGTCGAGCGGGTTACCATATTTGTCAGTCGCCTGGAGCAGCGTGGGTACGCTCACCGTGTTAGTGACGGTGCGAAACATCGAGGGGAGCGAGGCGAACGCCACGCCGAGCTGGGGGATTCGGTCGAGCGGGAGCTTGATGGCGCCGGAGACGTCCACCCGCTCTTGGGTGAGTGCGAGGTGGATTTTGGTCGATGCGAGCTGTTTTGCCACAAGTTCCTCTCGGCCGTCGTCCGTCGAGGATTCGATCTCGTTGTCTACCATTGCGTGCTCCCTGTTTGCGTTGATAGTCGTGGACATTATCTCACCTCAGTCAAGCGCCCGATTCAACTGACGGCTAAATCGTTATGAGGATGCGGCTCGGCTGCCGCCGGCGTCGAGGGTGGTCCGTTCCGTTGCCATCCCTAGTCGTGGCTGGCTGTGCGTGTGTGGTCGGCGGAAAATGACTTTTCTGAACTATTCGCTTCGCTAGGGTTGGCGCGCCCGCCGCACTTCAATAGAATTAATCTTCTGTTATTTCGTGTTATTTTTGGTTGTTTACAGGAAGCGGTTCTTGGCATGCAAAACAAACTAGCGCGCATGGATGATGTCGCTGCCTATTTTAACGTTACCCCCGAGACAATCCGCAACTGGATCAAGACCCGTGATTTCCCCGCGGCAAAGATTGGCCGGCAGTGGAGATTTGACTGGGATGCAGTTAAGGAATGGCGGGATGGCGCGGCTGCTCACACGCGAAAAAAGACTTCTTATAAAGACTATGTATCCGCCGTCTCGGCCCTCAACGGCAACCGCGAATTCAGGGCAGAGATTAATCGCGACGGTGTTCGCCTAATCAATGGTGATTGCTTGGTCTCGATGGAGGGTATTGCTGACGGCAGCGTCGATTTGCTTCTTACCGACCCTCCTTATAATCTTGGGCTTTTTATGCAGGAGCGGGCGACGAACCTTAGGCGAATGCGCGAAAACTATTTTGGGGCTGCCGGTTGGGACAACCTAGGTGCTGACGACTGGGCCGAGTCAATGGATAGCCTTTTTGGCGAAGCGGCCCGTGTTGTTCGCAAGGGTGGCGCGCTCATCGTCTTTATGGCCGTTATTAAGCTTGAAACGCTTATTGGATTGGCACAGAAACACGGCTTCTATTACAAGACCACTGGAACCTGGCATAAGTTAAACCCCATGCCACGCAACATGAACCTTCATTTCATTAATTCAACTGAGTCGTGGGTCTATTTCGTCAATGATGCTAAAACAGGAACGTTTAACAATGATGGCAAGGCCCTGCATGATTTCTTTGAGTCTCCAGTCACCCCAAAAAGTGAGAAGGAGTTCGGGAAGCATCCGACCCAAAAGCCTGTTGAGCTGATGGATTACTTCGTCAAAACGCTCACCAACCCTGGCGAAGTCGTTCTCGACCCCTTCATGGGAAGTGGTAGTTCTGGCGTATCTGCAAAGGGGCTCGGCCGAAAGTTCATCGGAATAGAACTCGACGAAAACTACTTTGATATTGCTATGCAGCGCATGGGAGTTAGCAGTTAAATGAAACCTACTGTAATCGATTTATTTGCAGGTGTAGGGGGTCTATCTCTTGGTTTTGAGATGGCAGGTTTCGAAGTTGCCTTGGCAAACGAGTTTGACCCCTCTATTGCCGAAGCATATAAGCGAAACCGTCCTGACACCAGGATGATTGTGGAAGATATTACTAAACTACCTGTGGACGATACCTTCGGACCTTACGAAGGCAAGGTCACGGCCGTTATTGGAGGACCTCCTTGTCAGGGGTTTTCGCAGAAGGGCAGCCGGAAAAGTATTAATGATCCGCGCAATTTTCTTTTTCGTTATTACTTCGAGGTTGTGAAGCGGGTAAAGCCCAAGTACTTCGTAATAGAAAACGTTCCGAATCTCCTTACAACAGAAGGAGGATACTTCAAGGACGAGATAATCGAGCTGTTCAGTGGTATTGGCTATGCTGTCAGCTGTGGCGTCCTGTGCGCTGCGGATTTCGGCGTGCCACAGGATAGACACCGTACATGCATTCTGGGAAAACTCGGGGCAACAGAGCCTATTTCCCTCCCGAAACCTAATGGAGCACACACCACTGTCTGGGACGCTATAAGCGACTTAAGCTACCTCGAATCTGGTGAAGGGTCTGAAGAGCAGGGATATAGGAATCCCCCACAGAGCGGTTATCAATGTATGCTTCGAGCCGGCTCAAACGAGCTGTGCAATCATATCGCGACACGCCATAGCAGGGTAACGCTTGAAAGGCTCGAAATGATTGCGCCTGAGTGCGGCAAGGAGATGCTGCCGGAGGAACATCATACTAAATCAATCTACAGTGGCACCTGGTGCCGCATGAAAAAAGACGGCATCGCCAAGACGATAACTACGCGCTACGATACGCCCTCTTCCGGAGAGTTCACCCATCCGTATCTCAATCGGGCTATCACTACTCGAGAAGCTGCCAGAATTCAATCCTTCCCTGATACTTTCCACTTCTATGGAAGTAAATCTTCGCAGATGAAGCAGGTCGGCAATGCCGTTCCACCGTTGCTTGGCAAAGCAATCGCCGAACGTATATTGGACGATATGAAGAATGATTAGATAGGTAACGCCCGTGACTGTTCCATTTCCTTATACACTTTCAGCGCCACTCGATCCGAGACTAATTTCTAAGACTTCGCTCCCCAAACCGAAAGCCGCTATTGCCCTGCTGATAATTCTTTGGCTTGTGAACGATAAGTCTGCCGAAGTCTCATACGGACGTTCCAGTGGTGCTTCGGATGAGGGTGGTCTAATCAATGAGGAACTCGTTGAGAGTATTGAGGGCTATGCTGCAGATCACGGCGTTGAACTAAGCTCTGCAGATATTGAGTCCTGTCTTAAGAACAATCCTCTCCTCACAAGCCAAATGGAAGCGCTCAACGCTCCGTTCGAGCTTATTTGGCGCTTGGGAACGCTGAGCTTTACGGATGGCACGCTCAACAGGTCTTCCGAAAGGAAGGGAGGGCTGCGATTCCAGAAATCGATTCGCTTCAGTTCTAATCTGGACCTTGTGGGCATCCTGGAGGAAACCGATCCTGACGGATTTGCTCGTGTTCTTATGAGCTGGCTTACTGAAGGGCGCATCCTGTGCTCCGATGATATTGAGACTAGGCTAACGAGGATGCTGGCGGTGTTTTCTGAGCCGGCTCTTTATAAGACGTGCAAGGGTGATTCGGGGACCGTATTTGACATCAGTGGCGTCTACGGTTCGTTATTGGAAGATAAGGATAATACGGGCGTCGACCTAGTTGAGGGCAAAGAAGCGCAGGGGCCGACAAGGATACTCAAGTCAGCCATCGAAGCAGGCCTTTTCCCCGATTTAGTTATTGGTGGTCGCACGGTCTCTGTTTCCAAAGATGCTAAAAAAGCGGAACTTGAGGCTTACGTTTCGCGCATTCGTGTTGGCTTGCAGCTTGCCAATGTCAAGCTAGACACTCTCGAAAGGAACACCATGGAAAACCGTTCTAACGTCAAGCCCTTGAATGAACCGCGTAACCTCATTTTTTTCGGTGCACCCGGCACTGGTAAGTCGTATCAGCTAAACAAGCTTGCGAAGGATTCTTTTGTGCGAGAGAACGTCACGCGCGTAACGTTCTACCCTGACTACACGTACCCACAGTTCGTCGGGTGCTTCAAGCCGATCACCAGATACAGGGACGATGTTGGCGAGTCTGCTAGCGAACTGGAGTCGTACATCTCTTACGAATTTGTGCCGGGTCCGTTTCTTGAGACATACGTTAAGGCTGTGCAGAATCCCGACGAGAACTTCCTTCTTATCGTGGAGGAAATAAATCGAGCCAATCCTGCCTCTGTGTTTGGCGATGTGTTTCAGCTGCTTGACCGCGATGCTGACGGGCGAAGCGAATACGAGGTCGCAGCGCCGAGGGAGATGCGCGACCATCTTTCGGTCTTCCTTTCCGAATACGCTACCAACGGCCATGCTACAGACCCCGTAAAACTAATCGATGAACAGCATCGCTTGTCAATGGAGACCGAGCGGCTCTCGTTGCCTCCAAACATGTACATTTGGGCGACTATGAACAGCGCCGACCAGGGTGTCTTTCCCATGGACACAGCCTTCAAGCGCCGCTGGGACTTCCGTTACATGGGAATCGATGAAGGCGAGAATGCTGATGTGGGTGGCAAGGCCTTGAGCGAAATCGAGGTTCCCTGCGGTAAGCGCACTGTCGTGTGGAACAGATTGAGGCACGCCATCAACGAATTCATGGCAAGCGATGATCTGAGAATCAACGAGGACAAGCTGCTCGGACCGTTCTTTATTGCGCCCTCAGCTCTTACGCCTGAGCGCTTCCCTCGTGTTTTCAAGGACAAAGTATTGCTCTATCTCTACGAGGACGCCGGCAAGACCAAGCGGACGAAGATGTTCAAGAGGGAGTTCAACACTTACGCAAAGGTATGCGAGGCGTTTGACAGAATCGGCGTGGGCATTTTCGGCAACGGCTTCGATGACCATCTAGTTTACGGTCACGCCGATGATGCTGACGATGTCGATGCCGGGGAGTAATCTACGATGCGCCAAGCATATGTGCGCGAGCTAAAACCGTATTCCGTAACGACGCTTGCCGACAAGTTCGGCATGGAGCCGGGGCAAGCTCTCCTAGTGATTGAGGGGCTGATGACCCGCGGTATCGTGAGATATCGCACCGACAAGTCCGTTAAGGATACGGATGCCTTTGACGAGGACGGCGCCAAGGACGATGAACGTTATCAGTTCAACTTCGTTGGAATAGTCATGGTCGCGGGTATTGTGATAATCGCGTACCCAAAGTACTTCAAGGAGGTGGTGCCCTCGCGTGACGAACTGCGCCAGGTCATGCGTCTGCTCAAGCGCGACGCCGGGAGAGCCATCATGCCCACGCTTTCGGACGATGGCGAGCAGACTGATGACAGGCTCCCGGTGATGTTGGCACTGTTGGAGCTCTATGCTGAGTACGGGGTGTATTCGAACTATGTCGAGGGTCGCGAGCTTAACGGCTCCGGCACCATCGATTGGGGCCGAACAATTAGCAACCATCTTCCTTTGCTTTCTGGTGGCCGCCCGATCTATGTCGAATACGAGACCCGCATGACGCTGCGCGATGAATCCGACTTCATCACCCGCTTACACCGCGCGGTGCTGACTGAGTGCTCGAAGCAGCTCTTCGATGCCCACGTCGGAGACTTACTGTCTCTTGACGAAGTGGAGCTTTCAGATGAAGAGGTGAGCGATTTCGGCGATCCCGAGACGCTTGAGTGGCGTCTCGAACGTGAACGTGATTCGCAGTTCATCGATTGGAAAGTCGCCGTGCTCGACCTTCTGTGGCGCTACCTGTTGAATCGTGAAAGCACGACGGAGCACGATGAGATCAGCGCGTTGGGCTCATCAAGCTTCTTCCATCTGTGGGAGATGGCATGCAAAACGGCGTTTGGGGACGAGCTCGATTCGAAGCTCGGGAAACTCGGCTTTCCGCTTAAGGGCGAGTGGATTGAGCGCAAGCGAGACACGCTCCTGGGCATCATCGAGTCTCCGAAGTGGGAACAGCGACGGGACGAGCGCTACATCGAGTGCGATCCTGTCGCGACGCTTATCCCCGACACCATCGCTTTCGCCACGGACGAAGATGGACGCCGCGTGTTCGCGATTTACGACGCGAAGTACTACGTCCCGGAGGTCGCTAGAAAAATTGAGAAGCAGCCCGGACTCGAGTCGGTGACGAAGCAGTTTCTCTACCAATCGGCGTACAAGGATTTTGTTCTTGACCACGGTTTCGACTACGTGGTTAACGCGTTTTTGGTGCCAAGCGCAGAGAGCGAACTTAAAGAGCTGGCGAGGGTTTCGTTTCCTAAAATCATGGGTGAGGTGGAGCCGCCGTTTAGCAATTACATCCACATGTGGGCGTTGCCTGCCAGCGCGGTGTTTGAGACGTATCTGCGAGGCGAGAGGATTGACACGGAATCCATGAAGAAGATTTGGGAGAACGGAGAATAGTTGGCAGAGCTGAAAGACGATTTCGACTTCAACACACTTGATCCTGACAGGTGGGAGAACCTTTGTTTTGCGCTTGTCCATGCTAAGAATCCCCTTGTTCGCACGGTTAATGGGCACGGCGGAGATGAAGGAATCGATGCTTATGTAGGTTCGTTTGGGGAACCCGTCGAGATCTACCAATTCAAGTTCTTCAAAAATTCGTTCGGCAAATCCCAGGTTAAACAAGTCAAAGATTCGCTTAATGCCGCCCTTGCCAAACGCCGAGGATTTAAGTGGATTCTGATGTGCTCAAAGGATCCGACTCCTGCCGCCATGAGGGCGCTTGACGAATTGAGGGATGAGCATCCGGATATGACTATCGAATGCCATTTCGCCTCCGAAATCGCGGCAATGCTAATCGAATGCCCTAGGGTGCGTAAGGAGTTTTACCCGAATACGCAGGATCAGCTCGAAGCGATTGCGCTGCAAAGCGGGAATAGACCGATTGACATGATTCGAAACGGGACAAAACGTCTCAACGATGTCACTTGCGATGATAGGCTCCAAACGACTGTTGTCACAAACGGCAACTCAACAACGGTGATCTACGCCGCTAGGCCCGGTGTAACCGAAGAGATTCCTCTGTTCAACATGAAGGCAAAGAGCGAGGAAGGGTTTATTGCGCTCGAGGCGTTGCAACGCGAAGGAAAACCATTCACGCTCTCGTCTGAGGACATCGAGTTCGAACCGCTAATCACGCTTCCTGATGAAGAGATCGAATGCGTTTCTGTTTCTGCCTTTTCGACACCTGATGAACGTCCTAGCACGCTGCTCCTCTATGCGGGAGATGTCAATGCCGGTGCGTCATCCCTCTATGTGACCTTAAAGACGGTGAGACTTGGAACCGAGGTTGGACTAAGGTCAAATGTGGATCAGAAAGAATGCCCCATCAAGATTGAGCTTGAGTACCCCGTTCCTGTTGATGGTGAGGCCATGACGGCTTTGACTTTTCATATTAGCCTTACGCCTAGGTTCGAAGGGCATACGGTAAAGACCGCCCTTAAAGGCGCGCGATTTCTCGCGGAGCTTGCAAAGAGCAGACGACTTGGCCTCTGTAGCCTGTATGGCGACCCAAGCGATGTCTCGTACTGTACGTTGGCCGATCTAGACGTTGGCGATACATGGGAAAGCCGGGTTGCCTTCTTTGAAACGCTTCTGCGGGTCTGCCAGTTCTTCGGCATAGATCCAGTTTTAGACGGCTCCATCTACGCTGAGGGGTTCCTTGAAGGACTTGCCTACTTCGCAAGAAAGCTCGATAGGAGGAATCAAAGCTGGTCGGGTACATTGTCATTGACGTTAGTCGATTACGGGAAGGATGCGCTGCGCCAGCCCGATGAGGAATGCTCTTTCGTAATCGAAGAGACCCCATTCATGGACATATGCGGCATCTATTGCGAAGCACGCGTCCGTTACGTATCAAAAGGTAAGCTGAAAATCTCGGAGAAATCCGATGGTCTTGCCTGGGACATTGTTGGCGAACACACCGTCTATATTGAAAAGGTTCTTCCAGAGTGACCTTTGCAATCATTCCTTTGTGACACGTTCGCGCTCTGACCAACAACGGCGGTACCTTCAAGATTCTCTCGCAAATTGATTTATTCGGCCCCGTCCTCGTCATGCTCTAGTCTCCTACCGTCTTGTTCGGCCTGTCCATCTCCTCCAGCTTCGACATATCAAGGTACCTCCTCTTGTCCCGCTCGTGACCCACTCCGCCACCTCTCGGCCTTTTTGGCACATGTCTCGCGCGATTCCTGCACGTGGATCGCCTTCAGCATGCGCGCCGCTGCCTTCCGCCTGGTCATGGGCACCCGCCCCAGTACGTTACGATAGAAATGCACTGTGCTGCGCTGGTGGCGGGCCCCGGGGAAGAGCTCCTCGAGCGCACCGAGCATCCCCGTTCACTTGTCGCCGGTGACGAGCCGCACGCCGGAGCTCGGACGCCTACTCGTCGAGCGGTGCGTCGGGCGTCTCCTCGACGGTCTTCCTCATCAGATTCTCTATGTCATTGCGCAGCGACTCCTCGTCGACCGATGCGATGTTCGCGGTCACGGCCCATGCCACCTTCGTCGGCGATTCGTTGTTTGGTCGCTAGAAATCACATGACGGGGCGCGGGCCGTGTTCCGCTATGCGGTTGTCAATTTGCGAAAGAAGTAATGCGTCACCGCTTTCGTCTACACTCCCGCAATCCCGCGCGCCGCACTCAGCAGCTCGTACTCCCTCTGGCTCCACTGGCGCAGCTTGGCCGCGCGTACGGCATCTCGGCACAGATCCAGGAATACCTCGGCTCCCTCGCAGAAGCACTCGCGGGCAAAGGCGCCGGATCCGTCCGCAACGCACACGCCGTCGGCAAACAGCTTCCAGCTAGATGGCTCACGCGAGTTATCTCCGAGCAGCTTGATCTGCAACACATGCGGGTTGTTGGCGGCGCAGAGCTCTTCTTCGAGCACCTGCACGGTAAAGCGCATCTGGTGGGAGAGACTGCCCTTGACCATGGCCGAGGCATAGCCGTTCGGCTTGTCCAGAAGATGCATTCGTTTTGGCTTGGCTGCCAGGTTGTGGAAATTGCGCTCGCTGCGCACAGGGAAATTGTCCATGCGGACTCCTTTCATCGATGTTGGCAGGGCCACCGTGCCTCTTGGCCGGTTGGCGTCGGGATCGTGGAGCCAACTCTCTACCCCGACTCTGGATAAAACGCGCCCGCTCCTTACGGGCATGATGGAGTCTATCAGCGCGCGTGGACAGAAATCAAGCGCCGCCTGCGAAATGACGTGCAAGCGGCGTTTGATTTTGCCGGCTGCTGTTAGGCTTAAATTCGAAAAAGTGTCGAAATATCCCGTGTAAAAGTACGGAAAAGTGTCGTAATACACACTTTAAAACCTCGAAAAAGTGTCGAAATAAGCTCCTAACAACTACGGAAAAGTGTATCCTAGTGCTAAAACAGCACGTAATAAGGGATGCGCTTATGCTGCAGAGAAAAGCGAAAGCACAGTTTGAATCTTGGCTTGCCTCGTCGCCTAACAAGGCTCTTTTGGTCAAGGGCGCCCGACAGGTAGGAAAGTCATATCTAGTCAACGTCTTTGCAAATGAATCGTTCGAAAATGTCGTGACGTTCGACCTTATCGCCGACGCGTCCGTGCGCGATTCGTTTTTGGCGGCGAAAAGTGCGGATGACCTGCTTATGCGTATGTCTATTGCTGCAACGCAGGCGATGGTTGCGAACAAGACCGTTGTGGTTATCGACGAGGTGCAGCGATGCCCCAACGTGGTGACGTTTATCAAATATCTGGTCCAGCGCGGCGACTTTCGATACATCCTTACCGGATCGCTCCTTGGCGTTGAGCTCGAGGGCATCGATTCCCTGCCGGTGGGGTATGTCGAGCAGGTCCAGATGTACCCGCTCGACTTTGAGGAGTTTTGCTGGGCAAATGGCGTTGGTGCCAGCGTGTTTGACATGCTCAGAGACTGTCTAAAGGATGAGGGGGAGCTCCCCGGCTACCTGTATGACCGCTTGCTCGATCTGTTCCATCAGTATGTGGTGGTGGGAGGCATGCCCGACGCGGTCAATTCCTTCTTGGCGACGCGCAATGTCGACGAGGTTCGAAACATCCACCGCGATCTTCACGCCCTGTATCGCGATGACATCGCAAAGTACGCTCCGCCCGAGCTACGCTTGGTTATTCGCGATATCTATGATTTGATTCCCAGCGAGGCCGGCTCCAAAAACAAGCGATTCAAGCTGTCGTCGATTAACGGTGTCAAACGTTTTTCGCAGGTGACAGATCATTTTCTCTGGTTATCGGAGGCGGGTGTCGCGCTTCCCGTGTATAACGTAACGGCGCCCGTGGCACCCCTTTTATTGGGGGAGCAACGAAATCTGTTCAAGCTGTTTTACTTGGACACCGGAATACTCATGTCGTCGTATTCCAAAAGAGTCGCCCAAGGCGTTTTTGATGGGGAGGCGGAAGACGCCTTTGACATGAACATGGGAGCGGCGTTCGAGGGCTTCGTTGCCCAAGAGCTCAAAGCTCACGGATTCAGATTGCGCTACTTTACGTCTAAAAAGGTCGGCGAGCTCGATTTTGTGGAGGAGACGCTCGATGGGGAGGTTCTTGCCATCGAGGTCAAATCGGGCAAGAGCTTTAAGTCCCACGCGGCGCTCGATAACGCACTGGCAACGAAGGGCTACGGAATCGATCGCGCCCTGGTACTTGCGGAATGTAATCTTCACCGCGATGGTGACGTGCTGTATCTACCCATCTTTATGACAGGGCTTTTGGAGCCGTAATGTGCCGCCGGCTCTTCCGGCCCTCCCTTAACCCTCGCTACTCGTCGTCTCCGTCGTTGGGGTCGCCCTTGAGGGTGTTGATGTCCAGGTACTGGTTATCGTCCTCTTTTTGCTGGGTCTCCGACTCCGCTTGGGTGGGGCCGCGGAACAGCTGGAATCCCTCAAACGCAATGACACCGAGCAGGGCAATGACAATGGCGATAAAGGCAACCTTGACTGCCTGCGGAAATTCCGAGAAACGCAGCGCCTTTTCCTTGGCGTAATAATCGGCGAAGCGCTCTTCGCCCGTGCTTTTGGTATACGCCGGTGCGGACGCGGCCTCCGGGTCATATTCCGGTGCAGGCGTGGCAGCGTACGGATCGTTGAGATAATCGCTCGATGCGGTGCCATAATCCTCTGTCTCGATGCGACCGTTGCCAGCATAGCCATCGGAATAATCGGAATATGCCGCACCGCCCTCATAGTCCGCGGCGCTCGTGTTAGCGGCAAAAAGCGGGTTAACCGGAACATCGAGCGCCGGCATGCCGGTAGAGGTCTCATCCAGATCGGTTGCAGCCCAGGAATCGTGGGCAACCTGATGGGCGACGGGCTCATCGAGCCTTGCGACCGGAGGCTTGCGTGCCGCAGGAACAGGCAACTGCTGGGCGCTGTACATAACGGTGCTGTCGGCCGATTTGCCCTGCGTCGCTGCAGCGAGAAATGCCGCCGTCTCGGACGGGTCGCTTGCGGGGCGGGGAGCGGGTGTGGGCGCCGAAGTGGGTGCGGGCGTAGGCGCGGGCGTCGAAACGGGCGACTGCGCAGGAGTCGGCGCAGATGCGGGCTTAGGCGCAAGTGCGGGATTGGGGCTTGACGGGCGAGCCCCGCCGCCCATGAGTTCGTCGGCGGTCCACGGGCGATCGTCCATCACGTCGTCAAGGCTCAGTGAAAACAGGTCGTCTTCACCCTCATCGAACATGCGGTGCACATGTCCACCAATTGCCGGAATCAATCCGCGACCGGTGCATGATGCCTTGCTCAACGCCATTCTGTTCCATCCTTTCGAAATACTAATGACATCGATTATATGGAACTTCCCAAGCGGCTCGGTCTTGGATTCGCGCTTTCCAGAACTCGCGCCCAAAAGGGGAGGGGCAATCCAGGCGAGTGCCTACTTGTCGCCGGCCGCCGCCTTGGCCTCATTGAGGTAGCTATAGAAGCTGTACTTGGAGATGCCAAAGAACTCGCAGGCGCGCTCGCTCGACTTGGAAATGAGAAAGGCGCCGCGACGGTCGAGGTAGCCAATGGCACGAATGCGCTCGTCTTTGGTCATGAGTGCCGCGGGCTTGCCCACAAACTGCTCGCACTCGTGCAGCAGGTCCTCGAGCAGGTCGCCGATGTTCTTGGTAATGGGCTCGGGCTCGGTATAGCCCGTGCCGCCGGTGCCGGTAAAGGCGTCGAGCGAACGCTCAAAAGCCTTCATAAGCGTAATGTCAAAGTTGATGCCCAAAATGCCGACGGGCTTGCCCTCATCGTTGCGGATAAAGATCGTCGACGATTTGAGCAGCTTGCCGTCGGCGGTTTTAGTGAGGTACGGCTCGCGGTCGTGTATGTCGGTGGTGCCCTCGTGCATGGACTCAAACACAATATGGCTGGGGCCGTCACCCAGTTTGCGCCCGCTGACGTGGCCGTTTTCGATCACTACGATGGAGTGGTCCACGTCCTCGGTCTCCAGATCGTGGACGACGACTTCGCAGTTGGGACCAAATTGGAGCGCCAGACCGTGTGCGAGGCGCTTGTAAAACTCAATCTGTGCGGGGGTCATGGGTGCCTTCCTAAAAATTAGTTTGGGCATACTTTGCCATAAACCACACCTGTTCGCAAATAACGAAAGCGTCGCTGCGTTATGTAACCGTTCGGCGGCGAAAAGGTACCGATTACGGCAACAAACAATTTGTTAGGTTTGCCAATCAAAAAGTGTGATAGAACAGTGCTAACAAACTTTTTGTTTGGCATCCACATAAAAGTTCAGTCGCATGAATGGGAATGGGCTGAAACGCGTATGCGGGGGCCGGCAAGAGAGGACTTAAGGAGTTCACCGTATGGCCGATAAGATCCAGTGGGCGGGCAACACGATGCCCAAGAGCGATGACAAGCACTTGGGAATCATGAGCCTCGACCACGTGAAGAAGGCCCGTGCCTTCCACCAGTCGTTCCCCCAGTACACCGTCACTCCGCTTGCCCGCCTGGACGGCCAGGCCGCGCGTCTGGGCCTGTCCAACCTGTGCGTTAAGGACGAGAGCTATCGCTTTGGCCTCAACGCCTTTAAGGTCCTGGGCGGCTCGTTTGCCATGGCCAACTACATTGCCGACGAGACCGGCAAGGACGTTGCCGACTGCACCTTCGATTACCTGACCTCCGATCAGCTGGCCGAGGACTTTGGCCAAGCTACCTTCTTTACCGCCACCGACGGCAACCATGGCCGCGGCGTGGCATGGGCTGCCAACAAGCTGGGCCAGAAGGCTGTCGTGCACATGCCCAAGGGTTCCACCAAGCCCCGCTTCGATAACATTGCCGCCGAGGGCGCCACGGTGACCATCGAAGAGGTCAACTACGACGAGTGCGTGCGCATGGCCGCCGCCGAGGCCGACGCCTGCGAGCGCGGCGTCATCGTTCAGGACACCGCCTGGGAGGGCTACGAGAAGATCCCGTCCTGGATCATGGAGGGTTACGGCACCATGGCTTCCGAGGCTGCCGAGCAGCTGCGCGAGATGGCCATCAACCGCCCGACGCACGTCTTTGTCCAGGCTGGCGTGGGTTCGCTCGCCGGTGCCGTGGTGGGCTACTTCACCAACCTGTATCCCGATAACCCGCCGACCTTCGTCGTGGTTGAGTGCGCGCCTGCCGCCTGCCTGTACAAGGGCGCTGCTGCCGGCGACGGAGATCCGCGCATCGTGGATGGTGACATGCCCTCCATCATGGCCGGTCTGTGCTGCGGCGAGCCCAACATTCTGGGCTGGGATATCCTGCGCAACCACACCACCGCCTTCGTGTCCTGCCCCGACTGGGTCACCGCTCGTGGCATGCGCACCCTGGGCGCTCCCGAGAAGGGCGACCCGCGCGTCATCTCCGGCGAGTCCGGCGCTGTGACCACCGGCCTGGTCGAGACCCTCATGCTCGATCCCGAGTACGCCGAGCTCAAGGAACTCATCGGCCTGGACAAGACGAGCTCCGTGCTCTGCTTCTCCACCGAGGGCGATACGGATCCCGACCAGTATCGCCGTATTGTTTGGGAAGGCGAATATCCCACTTGCTAATCGTTAGGGCGGAGTAAATAGGTATCGCTCCGCCACCTCACAGGTAGATTCCTTCGTTTGAAAGGTTATGAACAATGGCTAAAGAACTCGATTTCGACGCTATCAAGGCTGCTGCTGAGTCCCATCGTGCTGATATGACTCGCTTCCTGCGCGCTATGATCTCCCACCCCTCTGAGTCCTGCGAGGAGGGCGAGGTTGTCGCCTGCATTAAGGCCGAGATGGAGAGCCTTGGCTATGACGAGGTCAAGGTCGACGGTCTGGGCAACGTCATGGGCTTTATGGGCGAGGGCGACAAGATCATCGCTATCGACTCCCACATCGACACCGTCGGCATCGGCAACATCGAGAACTGGGATGCCGATCCCTACGAGGGCTACGAGACCGACGAGATCATCTACGGCCGCGGCGGCTCCGACCAGGAGGGCGGCATGGCTTCTGCTACCTACGCTGCCAAGATGATGAAGGACATGGGCCTCATCCCCGAGGGCTACAAGATCATGGTCGTCGGCACCGTCCAGGAAGAGGACTGCGACGGCATGTGCTGGCAGTACATCTACAACAAGGACGGCATTAAGCCCGAGTTCGTCATTTCCACCGAGCCCACCGACGGCGGCATCTACCGCGGTCACCGCGGCCGCATGGAGATCCGCGTTGACGTTCACGGTACCTCCTGCCACGGCTCCGCTCCCGACCGCGGCGACAACGCCATCTACAAGATGGCCGACATCATCGCCGACGTCCGCGCCCTCAACAACAACGGCTGCGACGAGTCGACCGATATCAAGGGTCTCGTCAAGATGCTCGACCCCAAGTACAACCCCGAGCACTTCGAGGACGCCCGCTTCCTGGGCCGCGGCACCTGCACCGTCAGCCAGATCTTCTACACCAGCCCCAGCCGTTGCGCCGTGGCTGATTCCTGCGCCATCTCCATCGACCGTCGCATGACCGCCGGCGAGACCTGGGAGTCCTGCCTGGACGAGATCCGCAACCTGCCGGCCGCCAAGAAGTACGGCGACGACGTGAAGGTCTCCATGTACATGTACGACCGTCCGTCCTGGACCGGCGAGGTCTACGAGACCGAGGCTTACTTCCCCACGTGGATCAACAAGGAGACCGCTCCGCACGTCAAGGCCCTCGTCGACGCCCACAAGGCCATGTTCGGCGACGAGCGCATCGGCTGCGAGCCCAGCATGGACAAGCGCACCGGTCGCCCGCTGTGCGACAAGTGGACCTTCTCCACGAACTGCGTCTCCATCCAGGGCCGCTACGGCATCCCCTGCGTGGGCTTTGGCCCGGGTGCCGAGTCTCAGGCTCACGCTCCCAACGAGGTCACCTACAAGGACGACCTGGTCACCGCTGCCGCCATGTATGTGGCTGCCCTGAACCTCTACGATCCGAGCAAGGCCGATGGCGATGCCACCGTGTTCCGCGCCGGTCTGACCAACAACAAGATCGATTAGTCCCATTCCTCGATTTTGTTGAGCCGGGGGCCGCTCGTGTCCCCGGCACCCCCTGTTGACTTGGGGCCCGCGGTCGTTATCTCCCATGCTTCCTCAACGGTAGCGGGTCCTCGTCATAGTGCTCTGCATGTTCTAGCCACACGCGCATGCCGGAGCGCATCTACTCATTGCGATCGTTTCACCTTTAGAAAGGACATTTACATGGACGCCAAGTTTACCGAGCTCGTCGAGCAGCTGAACGGCCTCGATTTTAAGGGTATGTACGGCAGCGACTTCCTGCACACCTGGGACAAGACCACCGATGAGCTCAAGGCTCTCTACATCGTCGCCGACGCCCTGCGCGAGCTGCGTGAGAACAACGTTTCGTCCAAGATCTTCGACTCGGGCCTGGCCGTCTCCCTGTTCCGCGACAACTCCACCCGTACGCGCTTCTCCTTCTCTAAGGCCGCCAACCTGCTCGGCCTTGAGCTGCAGGACCTGGACGAGAAGAAGTCCCAGATCGCTCACGGCGAGACCGTCCGCGAGACCGCTACCATGATCTCCTTCATGGCCGACGTCATCGGCATCCGCGATGACATGTACATCGGCAAGGGCGACGCCTACATGGCCGAGGTCTCCGAGTCCGTGCAGCAGGCCTACGAGGACGGCGTTCTGGATCACCGTCCCACGCTCATCTCCCTGCAGTCCGATTCCGACCACCCCACGCAGTCCTCTGCCGACATGCTCTACCTCATCAACGAGTTTGGCGGCCTCGAGAACCTCAAGGGCAAGAAGGTTGCCGTCACCTGGGCCTATTCGCCCTCTTACGGCAAGCCGCTGTCCTGCCCGCAGTCGCTGATCAGCCTGCTGCCCCGCTTTGGCATGGACGTCACCCTGGCTCACCCCGAGGGCTACGACCTCATGCCCGAGGTCGTCGAGCGCGCCAAGGGCTACGCCGCCGAGTCCGGCACCACCTTTAAGCAGGTCAACACCATGGCCGAGGCCTTCGAGGGCGCCGACATCGTGATCCCCAAGAGCTGGGCTCCGTTTGCCGCCATGGAGAAGCGCACCAACCTGTACGCCGAGGGCGACGACGCCGGCATCGCTGCGCTCGAGAAGGAGCTGCTCGCCCAGAACGCCACCCATCAGGACTGGTGCTCCACGACCGAGCTCATGGAGAAGACTGCCAACGGCCAGGACACCATCTTTATGCACCCGCTGCCCGCCGACATCTCCGGTGTCTCCTGCGAGCACGGCGAGGTTAACGCCGACGTCTTTGACATGCACCGCGTGGGCATGTACAAGGAGGCCAGCTACAAGCCGTATGCCATCGCAGCCATGATGTTCCTGCAGAAGGTTGCCGATCCCGCCGCTACCCTCAAGGCCCTCGACGAGCGCAACAACGCCCGTTGGCTCCAGGCCTAAAGCCGGGTTGAGGTAAGCCATGTAAAGGGGGCGCTCTGCCAACCGGCGGGGTGCCCCTTTTTTGCATCGCGGGCGTGCGGGATAAGCGCTTTCGATGTGAATGCCCGCGGCGCGAGTTGTGGGTACGATGGTTTCAGGGGAGGTATCACCATGAAACTTGGATGCGTCATTATGGCTTCGGGCGAGGGCAAGCGGTTCGGCTCTAACAAGATGCTTGCCGATATCTATGGCGAGCCGCTGATTGCCCGGACCATCGATTCGGTTCCCCGGGGCTTTGACGTCGTGGTTTCGACGCGTTGGCCCGAGGTCGCCCAGATTTGCGAGGACAAGCATTGCCCGTGCGTGCTGCACGATGGCGAGCTGCGCAGCGAAAGCGTCCGTGCGGGCCTTTCGTGGGGAGTCGAACGCAACTGGAAAGGTTGCCTCTTTTTGCCGGGCGACCAGCCGCTCGTGAGTTCGGATTCTTTTGAGGCCATGGTTCGTGTATTTGACGAGCGTGGCCGCAAACATCCGGTGCGCTTGGCGTGCAACGGTGAACCTTCGAGCCCGGTGCTCTTTCCGGCGGAACTGTTCGATGCACTTATGTGTCTTGAGGGCAAGGACGGCGGCGGTTCGATTCTCAGGGGCCGTACCGACGTGGTGCTGGTCGAGGCGCGTGCCTACGAGCTGTGGGACGTCGATACCGTCAAGGGACAGCGCTGCATAACAGAGCATATTGCCGCCTGCTCGTATTTTGATCGCGTGGCCAACTGCATCAATCAATAAGGAGCAATTATGATCATCATCAAAAACGGCGCGCTCGTGACGCCCCAGGGGCTTCGTCGAGCCGATCTTGCCATGGAGGGCGACAAGATCGTGCGGATTGCCGCGGCAATCGAGCCGTGCGAGGACGATACCGTCCAGGACGCCACGGACTGCTGGGTGTTCCCCGGCTTTATCGACGGCCACACGCACATGCAGTGCTGGACCGGCATGGATTGGACAGCCGATAGCTTTGAGACCGGCACGCGCGCGGCTGCCTGCGGCGGCACGACGACCATTGTGGACTACGCGACGGCCGATCGCGGCGTGACCATGCCCGATGCCCTTGCCGAGTGGCATCGCCGCGCCGACGGAACTTGCACGGCCAACTACGCCTTTCATATGGCACTCGCCGAGTGGAACGAGCGCAACCGCGCCGATCTTTCGGCCATGCGCGAGGCGGGCGTATCGTCGTTCAAGACCTACTTTGCTTACGATCATCTGCGCCTGGACGATGCCGAGACGCTCGAGGTGCTCGAGGAGCTCAAGCGTATTGGCGGTATCCTGTGCGTGCATTGCGAGAACGGTACGCTGGTGAATGAGCTGCAGAAGCGCGTGTTTGAGCAGGGTATCCACGGGCCCGAGGGCCACGCGCTCAGCCGTCCGGACGTGTGCGAGGCCGAGACCGTGAGCCGTCTGCTATATCTGGCGCACCTGGCCGGCGACGCACCGGTCAACGTGGTGCACCTTTCGACCAAGCTGGGGCTCGAGGCCATTCGTGCCGCCAAGGCGCGCGGGCAGAAGAATATCTATGTCGAGACCTGCCCTCAATATCTGATGCTCGACGATACCTGCTATCTGGAGCAGGGAGAGGATGGCTTTGCGGGTGCCAAGTATGTGATGAGTCCGCCGCTGCGCCATGCCGGCGACCGTGCGGCTCTGCGCGAGGCGCTTGTGGCCGGCGAGATCGATACGATTGCGACCGACCACTGCAGCTTTAACCTGCACGGGCAAAAGGACCGCGGGCGCGACGACTTTCGCGCGATTCCCAACGGCGGGCCCGGTGTGGAGCATCGCCCCGTCGCGATCGCTACGAGCTTTGAGGGACAGCTGGGCCCCGAGGATCTGTGCCGCTTGATGAGCGAGAACCCGGCGCGCGTCTTTGGCATGTATCCGCGCAAGGGATGTCTTGCCGAGGGCTCCGATGCCGATGTATGCGTGTGGGATCCCAAGGCGCGCTGGACCATTAGCGCTGCGACGCAGCATCAGGCTGTGGACTACACGCCGCTCGAGGGCTTTGAGGCACATGGCCGCGCCAAGGCCGTCTTCGTCAACGGCGTGCTGGTCGCGTGCGACGGCGAGCCCACCGGAGCCCAACCCGGCCGCTACGTCCCCCGCTAGCAGCAAAGATGCCGTGTCCCCTCCTCAGTTGCGGTGAAATACGGACTGTTTGCGGCCGTCGGGCGGCCAAACAGTCCGTATTTCACCGCAACTGAGGAGATGGGGCCGGCTACTTGAGGCTGCTGGCGACGACGGGGTGGTCGAGAGCTGCCTCGAAGCGGTCGGCCATCGTGGGGTCGCCGAGCGTGTCGACTTGGTTGAGCATGATGCGGGCATTGTTGAGGTTCAGCATCCGCAGCTCGGCATTGAGCACCTGGGCGACGCGCTCTGGGGTGGCAGTGTCGGTGAGCTCGCAGCCGCAACGCTCGCAAAAGAGCTCGGGGCGGTGGACGGCTTCGTTGATGGGCTTGCCCAAGCCTGAGGCGCCGACGATCCAGATGACGTTGGCAGTGCCAGATGGAATCACCGGCTCCCAGGCGGCGTGGGCCTTGAGTGGGAGTCGCTTGCTGCCATCTGCCTCGGCCAACACATAGTCAAAGCGCTGCGCCAGCTCGTCGGGCGGCTCGGCAGGGGAGGAGAGCTTACCTGTCTCCGGGTCCAAGACGCCTGCTTGGCAGATGCTTCCCCGCACAAGCCCCGAGCAGGCCTCGCAGGTGCAGCCTGGGGCGTGCAAGGCACCTGGCTTCCAGGGCGCGGCGTCCAGACGACGGCTCGACCCGTCCCATGGCACGCCGGCGACGGGAAACATGTGCGTGGTGGTGCAGAGGAGCACGCGGCCGCCAGCGCGCATAAGCTCAAGGCCGAGCGTCTTTAGCAGGGTCGACTTGCCACCGCTGCCGATGATCGCGGTAATGCCCGGCTCAATCTTGAGCGTGGAGGCAAGGCTGCCGTTAACCGTTTCCATCTGTTCACCGCCGTATAATACTGTGATAAGAAATAATCATCAGAGTAGCGGTCGAACCGCTTTTGCTCTGCTCAAACCGTAGCACAGGGAGGTGCCCCGGGAATGCTCGTTTATGTTCGCGGCGCCGGCGATATCGCCACGGGCGTGGCTGCTCGTCTGGTGCGCGCCGGCGTGTCGGTCGTCATGGCCGATATCGCGGTCCCCACGTGCATCCGTCGCACGATCAGTTTTTGCGAGGCCATTCGCCTGGGCGAGGTCCAGGTCGAGGGCATTCGTGCCCGCTTGGCGCAGACGCCGGTCGAGGTGCTTGAGATTACCGAGGCGGGGGATGTCGCCGTGGTGGTGGACCCCCAGGCACAGATGCTCGGCGAACTTAGACCCGCGGCCGTGGTAGACGCGATTCTAGCTAAGCGCAATCTGGGCACCACGCGCGACATGGCTCCTGCCGTCATCGCGGTAGGGCCGGGCTTTACCGCTCCGGTTGATTGCGATGCCGTGGTCGAGACTATGCGCGGGCATTTTTTGGGCCGTGTCATTACCCAAGGTTCACCCCAGCCCAACACGGGCGTGCCGGGCATTATCGCTGGCTATGGCAAAGAGCGTGTTATCCACAGCCCCGCCGCCGGCGTGTTTAGGTCCGACCGCGCGATCGGCGACATCGTGAGTGCCGGCGATGTGATCGGGTATGCGGGTGATACTCCCATGGTCACGCAGATTGACGGCTGCTTGCGCGGCCTTTTGGCCGACGGCGTTCAGGTGACCGAGGGCTTTAAGTGCGCCGACGTCGACCCGCGCGGCGATGCCAGCTATATCAACTATATTTCGGACAAGGCGACATCGGTCGGCGGCGGCGTACTCGAGGCGCTCGCCATGCTCACCGGTGTATTCCAGGGATAGGAAATTGCAATGGAAAAGCTCGATGTGGTGAATGCTGCGCTTGGCGCTCTGAAGGCTGGTAAGACGTGCGAGCTGGTGGTAGTTGCCGGTACGGCAGGGTCATCGCCGCGCGGCGTGGGCGCCTGGATGGCCTTCTTTGCCGACGGTAGCCAGGCGGGCACCATCGGCGGCGGCAAAATCGAGCTCTTTGCGCTGGACGAGGCGCGCGAGCTGCTGGCCGCAGGGCAATCGCGTCTGGTCCGCTACACCATGGGCGGCGAGAACTCCGATACTGGCATGATCTGCGGCGGAGCCATCTGCCTGTGCTATCTGCACCTGGATGTATCGCAGGTGCCGTTGTTCCAGTCGGTTGCCGACGTTTTGGCCTATCGGCGCATCGGCGACTTCGTCATCGACTTTGAACCGTTTGTCACCCAGGCGATCGAGGGCGATGTGGCCGAGTACCATGGCGAGGCATCGCGCCGCACCATAATGGGCTGCCCCGAGCTTTCGCTGGTGGAGGAGGGGAGTAAGGTCACCTACACCAACGCCGCCTCCGAGATTCCCCCGGCGCACATCGAGACGCTCTGCCCCGAGGGCCTGACCTATATCTTTGGCTGCGGCCACGTGGGCGCCGCAACGGCGCGGGTGCTCACGGCGGCGGGCTTTGCCGTCGTGGCTTGTGACGACCGCCCCGGTACGCTGACCCCCGAATGGGTGCCCGGTGTCTACGATCGACGCCTGGTCGATTACAAGAACCTGAGCGAGCTGTGCCCCATCGGTCCGCGCGACTTGGTGGTCGTTGCCACGGCGGGTCACAAGTCCGATATCGACGTGGTGATTCAGGCGATGCGCGCCAAGCCCGCCTATTTGGGTTGCCTGGGCTCGCGCCGCAAGACGGCCTTTGTGCGGGCCCGCTTGGAACAGGAGGGCTTTACGCAGGAACAAATCGACGGGCTGCACCTTCCGATTGGCGTTGCCATTCAGGCCGAGGACCCCGAGGAGATCGCCATCTCCATCGCCGCCGAGATGATCCACCTGCGCCGCACCAAACTCGTCCCCCGCAAGCGCTAATCTCATCCCCATCAATAAGTTGCGGTGAAATACGGATTGTTTAAGCCTGTTAGGCCGCCCAACAGTCCCTATTTCACCGCAACTGCTTTTTGGGATCCATTTGTGCGGGGGAGTTGTGGAGTTGTGCAGGCAGACGAGGTTTTTCTGGAAATACGCTCCCGATGCGCGTATAGTACCGATTGTTTTGTCGGCTCCTGCTGCGTCGAGTCCAAACCGCGAAATGCCATGAGCGGCGCGGATGCAGCCAGGAGGCACGAGGACAACCCATCGTGGCCACGCCCCGTGCTTAAAACCCCAAGAAGGAGTGAACAATGGCAGAAGAGAAGTATGTGCCGCGTCTGAAGACCAAGTACAACAACGAGGTCAAGCAGCAGCTTCAGGACAAGTTCCAGTACGAGAACGTCATGATGATCCCCAAGTTTGAGAAGATCGTCGTGAACATGGGTGTCGGCGAGGCCGCTACCGATTCCAAGGCCATCGACGGTGCCGTGCGCGACCTGCGCGCCATCACCGGCCAGCAGCCGATGATCACCCGTGCCCGCAAGTCCATCGCTACCTTCCGCCTGCGCGCTGGTATGCCGATCGGCTGCAAGGTTACCCTGCGTGGCGACCGTATGTGGGAGTTCTTCGATCGTCTGACCTCCGTCGCGATCCCCCGTATCCGCGACTTCCGCGGCATCTCCGCCAAGAGCTTCGACGGCCGTGGTAACTTCTCCATGGGCGTCACCGAGCAGCTCATCTTCCCCGAGATCGACTTCGACTCCGTCGATCACCAGCGTGGTATGGACATCACTTTCGTGACCACCGCCAACACCGATGAGGAGGCCAAGGCCCTTCTGGACGCCTTCGGTTTCCCGTTCAAGAAATAGGTTCACCTGCCCTAAAAGCGCCGTTCCCACAAGGGGGCGGCGCTTGGGGCGAACAATACTCTATGTGAGGAGGATATAAGTGGCTAAGACATCGATGATCGTCAAGTGCAATCGCAAGCAGAAGTTCTCTACTCGTGAGTACACGCGCTGCCAGCGCTGCGGCCGTCCGCACTCTGTGTACCGCAAGTTCGGCCTGTGCCGTGTCTGCTTCCGTGAGCTTGCACTCAAGGGCGAGCTTCCCGGCGTTAAGAAGGCCAGCTGGTAAGTCACTACCAGCGTTTCAAGCATCAGTTTGGAACAGGGAAAACGCGCTAAATAGGCTTTGCCGTTAAGGGCGGCGAAGAACCAAGAGCACGTGTTCATCAAGAACGAAGGAGAATCTGTATGAACCTTACAGACCCGATCGCAGATATGCTTACGCGCATCCGTAACGCTAACTCTGTGAACAAGGCCACGGTCTCCATGCCGAGCAGCAAGAAGCTCGTCGAGATCGCTCGTGTTCTGCACGAGGAGGGCTACATCGAGGGCTACGATGTCGAGGACACCGTTCCCCAGAAGACTCTGCACATCACGCTTAAGTATGGTCCCAAGAAGGCTAAGGTCATTAACGGCATCCGCCGCATTTCCAAGCCGGGCCTGCGTAAGTACACCGGCGTTGCCGACATGCCCCGCGTCCGCGGTGGCCTTGGTACCGCCATTATTTCCACCAGCCATGGCGTCATGACCGACCGCGATGCTCGCAAGCACAACGTCGGCGGCGAGATCATCGCTTACGTCTGGTAATTCGGTCGGTAGGTAGAAGGAAAGGAGATCACCGTGTCTCGTATCGGTAATAAGCCTGTCCAGATTCCCGCCGGAGTCGAAGTGGCAGTCAACGGCAACAACGTTGTCGTCAAGGGCCCCAAGGGCCAGCTCGAGCTCGATGTCTTTGAGAAGCTCGCTATCAACGTCGAGGACAACGTCCTCACCGTTTCCCGTCCCGACGACGAGCGTGAGACCCGTGCCCGCCACGGCCTCACCCGCGCCCTCATCCACAACATGGTTGTTGGCGTTTCCGAGGGCTTCGAGAAGAAGCTCGAGCTCGCCGGCGTCGGTTACCGCGTGCAGCAGAAGGGCAAGAACCTCGAGTTCTCCCTGGGCTTCTCGCACCCTGTGATCGTCGAGGCTCCCGAGGGCATCACCTTCGAGGTTCCCGACAACACCCACGTGAACGTCAAGGGTATCAACAAGCAGCAGGTCGGTCAGATCGCCGCTGAGATTCGCGGCCATCGTCCTCCCGAGCCTTACAAGGGCAAGGGTATCCACTATGTTGGCGAGCACATCCGCCGCAAGCTGGGTAAGGCCGCCAAGTAGTCGTAACCGACTTACTCGCATAAGACCAGCACCCCGTTAGGTGCTGGCAAGATCAACCTTTTTAGGAGTTTACGTATGAACAAGCATAAGGCGAAGCTGGAAGGCCTCAAGCGTCGTCAGCGTCGTGTTCGCGGCAAGGTCTCGGGTACCGCCGAGCGTCCGCGTCTTCGCGTGACCCGTACCAACGCCAACATCTATGCCCAGATCATCGACGACAGCAAGGGCTCCAGCCTGACGCTCGTCTCCGCCTCGACCCTCGAGGCCGAGTTCAAGGGCACCCACACCTCGAACAAGGAGGCTGCGGAGAAGGTCGGTCAGCTCGTTGGCAAGCGTGCCATCGAGGCCGGCATCACCAAGGTCGCTTTCGATCGTGGTGGCCGTATCTACCATGGCCGCGTCAAGGCCCTCGCCGACGGTGCTCGTGCCGCCGGTCTCGAGTTCTAGGAGGTATGTAGCACATGGCTCGTAATCAGAAGCAGCAGCGCGAGGCCTCCGAGTTCGAGGAGCGCGTCGTTTACATCAACCGCGTGTCGAAGACCGTCAAGGGTGGTCGTCGCATGAGCCTCGTCGCTCTCGTCGTCGTTGGCGACGGCAAGGGCAACGTCGGCGTTGGCATGGGCAAGTCCGCTGAGGTGCCCATGGCCATCTCCAAGGCGTCTCTCGATGCCAAGAAGAACATGTTCCACGTGCCGGTGACCGAGCAGGGCACCATCCCGCACGAGGTTCTCGGCCACTTTGGTGCCGGCCGCATCATCATCAAGCCCGCTGTCGAGGGTACCGGCGTTATCGCCGGCGGCGCTGTGCGTCCCCTCTTCGAGCTTGCTGGCATCAAGAACGTCCTGTCCAAGTCCCTCGGTACCGACAACGGCCTCAACATCATCAAGGCTGCCGTCGAGGGCCTCAAGGAGCTCTCCAGCCCTGAGGACGTCGCGGCTCGCCGTGGCCTGACGGTCTCCGAGATGTTCGTCGGTAAGGAGAACTAAGCATGGCTGACACCATCAAGATCAAGCAGGTCCGCAGCACCAATGGTTGCAAGCAGGACCAGGTCCGTACTGTCCGTGCCCTCGGTCTCCACAGGATCCGCGAGGTTCGCGAGATTGCTGACAACGAGTCCGTCCGCGGCATGATCTTCAAGGTCAAGCACCTTGTCGAGATTGTAGAGGAGTAGCAAATGCAGCTTCACGATCTTACTCCCGCGCCCGGTTCCACCAAGAACCGCAAGCGCGTCGGCCGTGGCAATTCTTCGGGTCACGGCACCACTTCTGGCCGCGGTCAGAAGGGCCAGGGTTCCCGCTCTGGCGGCACCAAGGGTGCCGGCTTCGAGGGTGGCCAGACTCCGCTGGCTATGCGCCTGCCCAAGCTTCCTGGCTTCCGCAACCCCCGTCGTATCGAGTACACCGCTGTTAACGTTGAGCGTCTCGAGCGCAAGTTCGAGGACGGCGCTGTGATCGACGGTGCCGCTCTTAAGGCCGCTCGCATCACCAAGAGCGAGTTCGAGCCCGTCAAGGTGCTCGGCAATGGTGAGCTTACCAAGAAGTTCACGGTCAAGGTCGACAAGGTCAGCGCTTCTGCGCAGGCCAAGATCGAGGCCGTCGGCGGAAAGGTCGAGCTGCCGTGCTAAATGGTCTTAAGAATGCTTTCCGCATCAAAGAATTGCGCGAAAAGATTCTTTTTACCATAGCTATGCTCGTCGTGTACCGCATTGGTGCGCACGTTCCTGTGCCCGGCATTCCCTTCCAGGGGATGCTGGGCCTTTTCTCGACCGATAACAATTCGGTCGCCGCAGGTGCTATGGCCCTCCTGAATCTTTTCTCTGGCGGCGCGTTGAGCTATGTGTCGGTGTTCTCCCTGGGCATCATGCCTTACATCACCAGCTCGATCATCCTCCAGATGCTCCAGGCCGTTGTGCCTTCCCTGCATGAGCTTGCCCGCGAGGGCGAGGTCGGTCAGACCAAGATTACGCAGTATTCGCGTTACCTCACCCTGGCTCTGGCAATCCTCAACTCCGTGGGTTACCTCTTCCTCTTTAAGAGCTTCGGCATCAGCTTCAATGGCGCCGGCGCTCCCGAGATCATCTTCGACCTCATGATCGTCGGTACGCTCACCGCGGGCGCCATGCTGATCATGTGGATTGGTGAGCTCATCACCCAGCGCGGTATCGGCAATGGCATGTCGCTGATCATCTTCGCGAACATCATGGCCGGTCTGCCGCAGGCTATCTTCTCCAGCACCGAGGGCAATGCCGGTGGCATCATCACCATGGTGATCATCTGCGCCATCATCCTGCTGGTTATCCCGCTGATTGTTTTCCTTGAGCGCGGCCAGCGCCGCATCCCGGTCTCCTACGCTAAGCGCGTCGTGGGCCGTCGCATGATGGGTGGCCAGACCACCTACCTGCCCATCAAGGTCAACACCGCGGGTGTCGTGCCGATCATCTTCGCTTCGGCGCTGCTGTACTTCCCGGCTCAGATTGCCGTGTTCTTCCCCGGCATCGGCTGGATTCAGGCAGTTGCCTCCGCGCTTTCGACCGGTTGGCTCAACTGGGTGCTTAACGTTGTCCTCATCGTGTTCTTCGCGTACTTCTACACCTCCATGGTGTTCAACCCCGATGACACGGCCGATAACCTTAAGAAGCAGGGCGGCTTTATTCCGGGCGTGCGTCCGGGTAGGGCTACCGCGGCCTACATCAAGAACGCGCTCAACAAGATCACGCTTCCCAGCGCTGTCTTTTTGGCGCTCATCGCCATCGTGCCTTCGATCATCTTCTCCTTCACGGGTAACCATCTGATCCAGGCATTTGGCGGCACGTCCATCCTCATCATGGTCGGCGTCGTGCTCGACACGGTCGATAAGCTCGAAGGCCAGATCAAGATGTATGATTACGATGGATTCTTTAAATAGGCTAGAGGAGGATTGCTCATGAACCTCGTATTGCTCGGAGCTCCGGGTGCCGGTAAGGGCACCGTCGCACAGGAGCTCGTCGCCGAGTTTGGCGTCGCCCACATTTCCACGGGCGACCTGCTGCGTGCTGCCGTCAAGGGTGGCACCGAGCTTGGTATTCAGGCTAAGAAGTACATGGACGCTGGCGAGCTCGTTCCCGACCAGCTCGTGATCGACCTTGTCAAGGAGCGCCTTGCCGCCGATGACGCCCAGCAGGGCTTCATCCTCGACGGCTTCCCGCGCAACACCGCCCAGGCTGTGACGCTCGATTCCGAGCTCTCCGCCATGGGTCGCGAGATCGACTGCGCCCTTCTGGTCGATGTGGCCCCCGAGGTCATTATCGATCGTCTGTCTTCGCGTCGCACCTGCCGCGCATGCGGTTACACCGGCACCGCTGCCGATGCTACCTGCCCCAAGTGTGGCGGCGAGATGTATCAGCGCGACGACGACAAGCCCGAGACCATCAAGAACCGTCTCGACGTCTACGAGAAGTCCACGAGCCCGCTCGTCGACTACTATCGTGGCCAGGGTCTGCTCAAGTCGGTCAACGGTGACCAGGCTCGCGAGACCGTGTACGGGGATGTCAAAGAGGCTCTCGGTCTATGATCAAGATTAAGTCTGCAACGCAAATCGAGCAGATGAAGAAGGCAGGAGCGCTATCTAAGATGGCGCTCCGCCACGTTGGAGCCATGGTGCGCCCCGGCGTTTCCACCTTTGAGCTCGATCAGCTCGCGGAGCAGATTATCCGCATGCATGGCGGCACCCCGGCCTTTAAGGGTTACGGCGGGTTCCCGGGGACCATTTGCGCATCGATCAACGATGCCGTGGTCCACGGTATTCCCAACCCCGACATGATCCTGCGCGATGGCGATATCATCTCCATCGATACGGGAGCCGTTGTCGACGGTTGGGTCGGCGATAATGCTTGGACGTTTTTCGTCGGCACCCCCACGCCCGAAGCCAAGGCTTTGTGCGAGGTCACGCGCGATTGCCTTAAGGCTGCCATCGAGCAGGCTGTTCCCGGTAACCATATCGGGGACGTCGGTGATGCCGTTCAGTCCCTCGCCGAGTCTCACGGTTACGGTGTGCTTCGTGATTATGTAGGCCATGGCATTGGCCGCGTGATGCACGAGGACCCCAACGTTCCTAACTATGGAAAGAAGGGGAGGGGCGTTCGCCTCCAGGCCGGCATGGTCATTGCTATCGAGCCGATGGTTACGATGGGTTCCAACCATGTGAGCACGGGCTCCGACGGTTGGATTGTTACGACCAACGATCACCTGCCCGCCGCGCACTACGAGAACACCGTCGCCATTACCAATGACGGTCCGGTGATTCTCACCACGGATGCCCAAGGTGCTTGGTGCTCCCTCCAAGGCGGAGAAATGTAACAAGTTCCATTTAGTTGTGGAGCCATTACGAAGTTATTACGATGCGTGCATACGTGTTGTAGAATACTCAATCGCTGTCGTTTTCTAGAGAAAGATGATTGCTTGTGAAGAAGGAAGACGCAATTGAGCTCGAGGGTACGGTAAAGGAACCGTTGCCCAACGCCATGTTTAAGGTCGAGCTCGAGAACGGTCATTCGGTTCTGTGCAACATTTCTGGCAAGATCCGAATGAATTACATCCGTATTCTCCCCGGTGACAGGGTTGTCGTGGAGCTTTCCCCGTACGACCTGACCCGCGGCCGCATCACCTATCGCTACAAATAGCGGCACGCATACACGCACTCCATTTCCGACTGCAGGCTTAGCTCAACCTACGGTCGGATTGTGTGTGAAGACCAGCCATAGTTTTAAACGCCTGCGGCTGGGCGAGTAGATAGTAGGGAAGTAGTTTGAGCGCTACCGAAAGGAAGAACGATGAAGGTACGTCCTTCGGTCAAGAAGATGTGCGATAAGTGCAAAATCATTAGGCGCCATGGCAAGGTCCTCGTCATTTGCGAGAACCCCCGTCATAAGCAGCGTCAGGGTTAAGAGAGGAGACTACGTTGGCCCGTATTAATGGTGTCGACCTCCCGCGTGAGAAGCGCGTTGAGATCGGTCTGACCTACATTTACGGCATCGGCCGCACCACTGCGACGAAGATTTGCGTCGAGTGCAACGTTAACGTGGATACGCGCGTTAAGGACCTCACCGAGGATGAGGTTAACGCCATCCGCGATTATATCGATAAGAACCAGATCATGGTTGAGGGCGACCTCCGCCGTGAGCGCAACCAGAACGTCAAGCGCCTTATGGACATCGGCTGCAACCGCGGCCTTCGTCACCGCAAGGGCCTCCCGGTCCGCGGCCAGCGCACCCACACTAACGCTCGTACCCGCAAGGGCCCGAAGCGTCAGATCGGTGCTAAGAAGAAGAAATAAGGAGCGCTAGATAGATGGCTACTGCTAAGAAGAACGTTCGCGCTGCCCGTCTGAAGCGCGCGGACCGTAAGAACATTTCCGTGGGCCAGGCTCACATTCGTTCTACGTTCAACAACACGATCGTTTCGATCACCGATCCCCAGGGCAACGTCATTTCCTGGAAGTCGGCTGGCCAGGTGGGCTTCAAGGGCTCCCGTAAGTCCACGCCGTTCGCTGCCCAGATGGCTGCCGAGGCTGCTGCCAAGCAGGCCATGGAGCACGGTATGAAGAAGGTTTCCGTCTTCGTCAAGGGCCCCGGCTCCGGTCGTGAGACCGCCATCCGCTCCCTCCAGGCTGCTGGCCTCGAGGTCTCGAGCATCCAGGACAAGACCCCCATTCCGCACAACGGCTGCCGCCCCAAGAAGCGTCGCCGCGTGTAACTGAAAGGATCGTATCAATATGGCAATCGACAGGACTCCTGTTCTTAAGCGCTGCCGTCAGCTCGGGATCGATCCCGCTGAGCTCGGTTACAGCAGCAAGAAGGAATCTATCCGTCAGCCCAAGCGCCGTCGCAAGGAATCTGAGTACGGCATGCAGCTGCGCGAGAAGCAGAAGGTCAAGTTCATCTATGGCGTTCTGGAGAAGCAGTTCCACGGCTACTTCAACAAGGCCCGTAAGATGAACGGCGTCACCGGTGAGAACCTCATGATCATTCTTGAGTCTCGCCTCGACAACGTCGTCTTCCGTCTTGGCTTCGCCCGCACCCGCAAAGAGGCTCGTCAGTCCGTCCGTCACGGTCACTTCACCGTGAACGGCAAGCGCGTGGACATCCCGTCCTACCGCGTCAAGGCCGGCGACGTCGTCGCTGTCGGCGAGAAGTTCCGTGACCTCCTCCCCATCAAGGAGGCCCTGATTTCCTCCGAGCGCTTTGAGGTCCCTGGCTGGCTCGAGGTCGATATCGAGAAGCTGTCTGGTAACGTGCTCGCTCTGCCGACGCGTGAGCAGATCAGCGGTGATATCAACGAGCAGCTCATCGTCGAGCTCTACTCTAAGTAGTCCATCCGGGCTGCTGAGGCTGGAGGTAATACATGTCAGAATTCATTAGGCCTCAGGTTCAGGTCGAAGAGATCAACGAGACGTCTGCTCGTGTCTCCGTCGAGCCGCTCGAGCGTGGTTACGGCGATACGCTGGGTAACTCCCTTCGTCGCGTTCTTCTGTCCTCGCTCGAGGGTGCCGCCGTCGAGGCTATTCAGATCGATGGTGCGCAGCACGAGTTCATGACCATCCCTAACATGGTCGAGGATGTCACCGACATCGTCCTGAATGTCAAGGGTCTTGTCTTCAGGGCTCTCGGCACGACCGACGAGGCGACCGCCACCATCTCGGTTGACGGCCCCTGCGAGGTCACCGGTGCGGACTTCTTTATTCCGTCCGAGTTTGAGCTGGTCAACCCCGAGCAGCACATTGCTACGCTCACCGAGGGTGGCCATCTCACCATGAGCATGCGCATCGGCTATGGCCGCGGCTATGTTTCTGGCGAGGCCAACAAGCGCGACAACGATCCCATCGGTGTGATCCACGTCGACTCGCTGTACTCGCCGGTTTCCCGTTGCGCCAAGCTCGTTGAGGCTTGCCGTGTCGGTCAGCACACCGACTACGACCGCCTTGTCCTCGAGATCGAGACCAACGGCTCCATCGCCCCGCGCGACGCCGTGGTCCAGGCTGCCAATATCATCAACCAGCATATGGCCGCCTTTATGAACCTTGCCGAGACCCCCGAGGTCGAGGAGGAGGCTTCGATCTTCGCTCCCGAGGTCACCAACGACAACGCCGAGCTGGACAAGCAGATCGAGGATCTGGACCTTTCCGTCCGTTCCTACAACTGCCTTAAGCGCGCCAGCATTCACTCGGTCCGTCAGCTCGTTGAGTTCTCGGAGAACGATCTGCTCAACATCCGTAACTTCGGTGTTAAGTCGATCGAGGAAGTGAAGGACAAGCTTGAGTCCATGGGCCTGAGCCTGAAGGCTTAATGCTTCGCATATTTGAGGAGAAACTAGACCATGCGTCACAACGTTAAGAAGGGCCTGAAGCTCGGCACCGATGCGAGCCACACCAAGGCCATGAAGAAGAGCCTTGCTAAGGCCCTCTTCGAGAACGACCGCATCAAGACCACCGAGACCCGCGCTAAGGCGCTGCGTTCGGTCGTCGATCCGATCATCACTTGGGCCAAGAAGGGCGACCTGCACTCTCGTCGTCTGGCTATCGCCAAGCTCGGCGATAAGCAGCTCGTTGCCGAGATCTTCGACAAGGCTGCCCAGGGTATGTGGCAGGATCGCAACGGCGGTTATACCCGCATCATGAAGCTCGGTAACCGCAAGGGCGACAACGCTCCCATCGTTATCATGGAGCTCGTCACCGAGCCTTGCACGCCTAAGGCCAAGAAGGCTGCTCCGGCCCCCAAGAAGGCCGCTGCTCCCAAGAAGGTCGAGGCTGCCGAGGAGGCTCCTGCTGAGGAGACCGCTGAGTAGACAATCCGTCTGCATAGGCTATATTCGAGGGGTACGTTCGCGTACCCCTCTTTTTTTGTCGAAATGCCATTGCCTGTTTGTTGGGAGCGCCCATGACCGCGCCGTCTGATTTCAATTCGATTCCAGAGCTCGATGCCACGCTCGTTTTCCGCGTGGCATACGATGGCTCGTCCTATAGCGGCTTTGCCGAGCAGCCGGGACAGACGACGGTTGCGGGTGAGCTGCGTCGAGCCATCGAGACGCTGCTTCGCCGTCCGATTGATCTGACGTGCGCGGGTCGCACCGATGCCGGCGTGCATGCCGTGGCTCAGTACATCAGCGTGCCCGTAACGGACGCTGAGCTCGCCCTAACGCGCCGTAGGTGGCTGCGGGCTATGGATGCCCTGCTGCCCAAAGATATCGCCATCAACGAGGTCTACAAGGCCCGTAAAGGCTTTTCTGCACGTTTTGACGCGCGTTCCCGTACGTATACGTACCGTATTGCCGATCGAGATGCGCGCCCCGTGCTGTCCCGCGGTGCGGTGTGGTGGCATCGCTATCCCTTGGATGTTGAGGCTATGTCTGCTGCCTGCCCCGCGCTGCTGGGCGAGCAGGACTTTAAAAGCTTTTGCAAGGTTGCTTCTGCCGTGGGCAAACCTACGCACCGCTGCGTAATGCGCGCCGAGTTTGGCCATGAGGTTGCGTTTGGCGAGGACATCCTGACGTTTACCATCGAGGGCAATGCGTTTCTGCATTCGATGGTCCGTACGATCGTTGGCACGCTTGTCGCGATTGGCATGCATCGCCGTGAACCCGAGTGGATGCGCGAGGTCATCGATGCTTGCGACCGTACCGCTGCGGGCCCCACGGCTCCTGCCTGCGGCCTTACGTTTATGGGCGTGGATTACGATCCCGCCGAGCTTGTCGTGCTCGACTAGGGGAGGGCTCGGCGCGTCGTGCGTCGGCACCTGTCATCTGTGGGCTGCGCGTGTGCAACATCTGTTCTTGGCGTGCAATACAACCGGTGTCTCATTGCTTTTATTGCCGGGGTGTACCATGAACGACAGTTTGATTCACTGCTGTCGAGAGGACGGATAACTTGGTTCGACGTGGCTCGCATCCGCGACTTTCGGTGATCCTTGTGGTAGAAGGTTCGCCCAGCTATGCGATGCGTGCGCTCGAGAGTATCCAGAACCAAGACCTCTACGATTTGCAGATTGTCGTTGTCTGTCGCGATGCTGCGCCCGGTGTGCGCCATTCGCTTCAAGTTGCTGCCGACAGGGACATTCATATTGATTTGATTGACGTCGAGGACGCGAAGCGCGGCGCTTGTCTTCGTGCCGGTTTTGCTGCCTCGCGCGGCTCTCAAATCATCGCTATGAACGCCGATGAGTGGTTTGCTCCGCAGTCCCTTTCCAAGATGGTCAATATCGCGTGCGATACTACGGCAGACATAGTGCTCCCCACGGTGTCGCTCGACCGCTATGATGCACATCGAGAGCGCCATTCGCGCGTCTTGGATGCTGCTCATATTTCCATTGATAGCAAATCTTCGATGGTGGCCGGGCTGCCTCAGTTGATTTTAGGCGGCCTAGTCGTTCAGACCTCTGGTGTGATGTACAGCCGCTCGCTGTTTGAGGCATGCCTTTTGTGCGACAAGGTGTTTCGCACAGTTGGGTTTATGGCATGCGCGCTTTCGCAGACACGATGCGTGTCCGGCTGCGGCGATGCTTGTTTCCACACGGCGGCACCTAAACTTACAGATGCCTTTGATCCCACCATGTATGCCAAGGTATCCGATGACACTCGAGCGCTCGACGAGCTTGCGGACTCACTCTCGGAAGCAGACAGCGGTGGTCGGCTCAAGCTGGCAAGCCAAAAGTTCTACTTTGCCGGACTGGTCGCCTGCATCGAGAATTTGTGTCTGAGCCCGCATGGGGTGTCGTCAATCGAGCGTTCCGCCCGCATGCGTGATATGCTCGATGCGCCTCGAACCCGTCAGATGGTCGCCGCGCTCAAGGATAACCATCGGGGACTCGGTTTGTTGTTTGGGCCGATCGCCAGCGCCAAGCCCGCGCGCTGCGTGATGTGTACGCATCTGGCAGCTTTTCTTAACCGGACGGGCGCAAAAACCGCCTAAACGGCTCATTTCGAAACAAATTTGCATAGAATTGTTTCGAAATGCGTTCTTATACACAAAAGCCTTCAAATAGCGTTAAACTATTCAGTCACTGATTGATTGTCTCCGCCATCTTTTGGAGAGAGGGTTTGTATGGCTAAAAAACGCAATGGGCGCCATGATGCCATTAGAGATATTGTGCGCAATAAGGACGTCCGCACGCAGCGCGTGCTGGTCGATGAGCTCCGCGCTATGGGCTTTGATTGCACGCAGGCGACTGTCTCTCGCGATATTGCCGATATGGGGCTGCGTAAGCTCCCCGAGGGTATCTATGTTCTGGCAGAGGACCTGCACCTGCAGCGTATGGTTTCCGAGCTCGTAACGGGCGTTCTGCGCACCGATAATCTGGTTATGATCAAGGCTCAGCCTGGTACGGCTTCCGGCATCGCCGCCGCCGTTGATGCGGCAGAGTTGCCCGATGTGCTTGGCTCGCTTGCCGGCAACGATACGATTTTGGTTATTGCCCAGACGGCCGAGGACGGCGAGCGTCTCGAGGCGCTGATCAATAAGCTGAGCAATTCTCGCAAGTAGGCGTGCGGGTCGTGCGCTCGGCACTGTGTGCGTGACATGGTGGCTTGTAAGGGGGTATCGACGTTGGTCGGTACCCCCTATATTGTTTGCCGGTATAAAGGCCGTCCACCAGGTCGCTTTAAACTAAAAGGCCCCCGAGCACTTTAATAAGCTGCTCGGGGGCCTTGTTGCTAATGGCCGGATGAATTTCTAGCCAACCGTATCGTCAGGCGTGGGCGAGGGGTCGGGAGTGGGTGTAGGCGTAGGCGTAGGCGTGCCGCCATCGCCGCCGGTCGAACCACCAGTGGAGCCGCCCGTCGAGCCACCGGTCGTACCGGTGCCGCCGGTGGTGTCGCCGCCCGTGGTCTCGGTGGTCGTGGTCGTCGTGGTAGTCGTTGTGGTGGTTTCCTCTTCGTCCTCGTTCTCGTCCTTGTCGTCGTTCTCCGTCTTCTTGGTGTTGTTGGTGCCGTAGAACTTCCAGACGCTGTTGTTCTTGTAGGTGGGCGCCGTTCCGGTCGCAAACTCCTCGCGCTCGGTACCGGTCAGAACGGTGTTCATAAACCGCTTAAAGACAGGCAGGTTGGTGCTGTCGCCCAGCAGGTCTGTGCCGTATTTTTGGATGGGAATCTCGCCCGCGGAATAGCCGGTCCACAGGGCGCACGCCAGCTGCGGGGTATAGCCGCAGAACCACAGGTTGGTGGTGTTGTCGGTGGTGCCCGTCTTGCCGGCATAGGGCTGGTTGACGCTCAGGGCGCCGGCAGCACCCGTACCGCCGCCCTTCATGACGCCGGACAGAACATCGGTGACCGCGGCGGCCTCGCCCTCGGTAAGTACCTGTGAGGGATTGTCGGTGTGCTGGTACAGCACCGAACCGGTACGAGAGTCAATCTCGGTGATGGCGATCGGCTGGCGATAGTAGCCGCCGTTGGCAAACGTCGCGTAGGCGGCGGCCATCTCGAGCGGCGAGATCGAGCCGGTGCCGAGGGTCATGACGGGAACGTCCTCGATGTTGTCCTTGGCGGGATCGATGCCGAGCTTTTTGACGAGCGAGATGATCTTGCTGTTGCCGACGGCTTCCGCCACCTGGATGTAGCCGGTGTTGGAGGAGTATGCCGTCGCCTGCTTAAGCGTGATGTTGCCATAGCTATGGTTGGCGTAGTTTTGGACCTCGGTCGTGGTGCCCTTGGCCTTGAGCGGCGAGTTGCAGTTGAGGGTGACGTTGGGGTTCATGCCGTTTTGGATGGCAGTTGCCAGCGTAAAGGCCTTAAAGGTGGAGCCGACGGGACGCTTGGCCGTGGCATGGTTTACGTGGTTCTCGTCGGCGTTGTAATCGTAGCCGCCCACCATGCACTTGATGTAGCCGGTCTTGGGGTCGACGACGACCATGCCCATGTCCAGGCCGTCGAGCGAGAGCGTGTCGAGCTGCTCGCGAACGGCATTCTCTGCCACCTGCTGCATCGTGGGGTCGATGGTGGTCTTGACGGTCAGGCCGCCCTTAAAGAGCACGTCGGTCGAGAACTCCTGCTCCAGCAGCTGCTTAACATAGGCGACAAAGTAGGGCTGCGAGTATACGTCAACGCCGCTGCCCGAGATTTCGGTCACGTTGAGGGTGATGGGCTCGGCCTGTGCGGCATCGTGCTCCTCCTGCGTAATGTGGCCCAGGCGCAGCATGTTGTCGAGGACCTTGTTGCGACGGGACAGCGCCAGGTCGGGGTTGACCGTGGGGTCGTACTGCGAGGGCGAGTTGGGAAGGCCGATGAGCAGCGCGGCCTCGCTCAGGGTGAGGTCTGCGGCGCTCTTGGACAGGTAGGTCTCGGCGGCGGCCTCAATACCGTAGGCGCCGTGACCGTAATAGATGGTGTTGAGGTACATCATGAGGATCTCGTCTTTGGAGTACATGTCCTCCATCTTTACGGCGATGTAGGCCTCGCGCACCTTACGCTCGATGGTCGAGTCGAACTGCTCCTCCTGCAGGATGGTGTTGCGCACCAGCTGCTGGGTGATAGTCGAGGCGCCTTCGTGCCCGCCGCCGAGGGTTGCCACCGCAGCACGCGCGATACCCCACAGGTCGATACCGCCGTGCTCGTAGAAGCGCTCGTCCTCGACGTCAACGGTGCCCTGTAGCACGTAGGGGGAGACCTTGTCCTTGGTGATGGACTTGCGGTTTTGCGTGTAGAAGCTCGCGATCTTGTTGCCGTTGCAGTCGACGATCTCGGTGGGCTCGCTCACCAGATACGCGTTGGCGTCGGTGTAGTCGGGCAGATCGGACAGCCAGCGGTTGACGTTGCCGACCATGCCGATGCCAAATGCCACGCCCGCAATCAGCAAAAAGCCCAAAAACGAGAGCAGGATTATGGGCAGGGCATGCGTCTTTGAACGGCTGCGTCCCTGTCGTTGGCGAGGACCCATATATTGACCTCCAGGTATGTCGTGCCGGACGGCGGATGTGCCGTCGGGGCAGGATGGACATAAGTTATTACACGATAAACCAAACGGGGCGCGCGAGGCCTCGTGTATGCTGGAAGACGGCATTTTTCAGAGTGAATGCATACCTTGGTAAGGAGTTTGCCGATGGCGATTCGGGCGATGGGGCCGAGCGGACAATACGAGACTGGATTGGATGCTGCCGGTGCGGCGCTGCCCGAGCTGCTGGCGCCGGCGGGCGGGCTCGACCAGATGTTTGCGGCCATCGCCGCGGGCGCCGATGCCATCTATGCGGGGTTGGGCGGCTTTAACGCCCGTGTGAGTGCGCACGGTTTTACCGACGACGAGTTTGCGCGCGGCTGCGCCGTGGCGCATGCCCATGGCGTGCGTGTGTACGTGACGCTCAACGTGTTCGTGTTTGACGATGAGTTGTCCGACGCGGTGGCGTTGGGAGCTCATGCACTGGAGCTGGGCGCCGATGCTCTGATTGTCGCCGATGCCGGGCTGGCCTGCGCGCTGCGCGCGGCGATTCCCGGGGTCGAGATTCACCTGTCCACGCAGGCGGGCGTTCATAGCGAAGGCGCCGTGCGACTTGCCGCCGATGAGCTGGGGGTCGAGCGCGTGACGACGGCACGCGAGCTGACGGTCGACGAGATTGCGGCGCTATGTGCCACGGGCGTGCCCATCGAGGTATTCTGCCACGGTGCGATTTGCATCGGCTATTCGGGGGCGTGCGAGTTCTCGGCCCTGCGGCGTGGGCGCTCGGCGATGCGCGGCGACTGCACGCAGCCGTGCCGTCTGGCGTACGACCTGGTGGACGAGGCGGGGCAGAGCGTTGTCGCCGTCGAGGGAGATCGCCTGCTGTGCCCGCGCGACTATCTGGGTATTGCACATCTGCCCGAGCTTGTAGATGCCGGCGTGGCGTCGCTCAAAATCGAGGGGCGCATGAAGAACCCCGATTACGTATTCAACGTGGTGCGGGCGTGGCGCCGGGCACTCGATATGCTGTGCGACGGCGCGTGGGACCCCGATGCCGTGGAAGAGCTTGAGCGCGAGCTGGGAAGGTCGTTTAACCGTGGGTTTACCGATGCGTACCTGCGAGGGCGTTCGGGTGCCGAGCTGATGAGCTTTGAGCGCGCAATTAACCAGGGCGTGCGCGTGGGGCGCTTGGTCGCTGTGGGCCACGAAGAGGTGACCGTTGAGCTCGACGCCGCCGCGGCGGCGGGTGACACGCTCGAGATTCGGTTTTATCCGGGTGTCGACGCGCGTCCCGATGTGCCCAAGCGCTGGCCGCAGGTGCCCTGCCCGGTGGATACCGCAGCGGGGAAGCGCGTCGTCGTGCATTGCAAGCGTAAGGTGGACACGGGCTGCGAGGTGTACCTGATTCGCAGCGCCGGCGTGTTGGATCAGACGGCGGCGGTGTTGGAGCGCATGCGGGCCGAGGCGGATGCGATTGCGCCCGTTGCGCGTGCCGTTGAGGTGCTGCCCTTTGAGGGCGTTGCGGTGGATGGCGGTGCGTCCACGGAGTTGGTGGAGTGCGCGGTTCCCACTCGCATGGTTTTTGCTTGGCAGCTGATGGATGCCGACCCGCGCGGAGAACTTGATTTGTCCGACGCCGTTGTGGTGCTTGACGAGGTGTGCCGCACGGGTGACGCTGACTGGACCCGCTCACTGATACAGCGTGCCGGGCGCGTCGTCTGCCGCAACCTGGGACAGGTGGTGATCGCTCGCGAGCTGGGCGTGACGTTTGACGTGGCGGCGCCGGTGTTCTGCGCGAATCGGGCCACGCTTACCTGGCTGCGCGGACTCGGTGCGGGGCGGGTGTGCTTGCCGGCGGAGTTGCTCGGCAATGATGCGGAGCGTATTGCCGAACTGGCCGCTGAACCCGGCGTCTTGGGTCCGGTCGACGCCGACCGTCCCGAGCTTATGGTGTGCGAGCACTGCCTGCTGACCGCCGAGGGCGTCTGCGCCACCGATGCGACGGGACAGGTTCGTTGCCGCGACTGCTTGCGTCGTCGGCAGGTACGCTATCTGGTCGAGCGTGACGGTACACGTCTGCCAGTTGCCATTGACGCATGCGGCAGGACGAGGATTTTCCTGTCGTAGGTGCTGCGTCGCGTCAGTTTGTTATCATAAGAGAGTTTATGGACTTCCAGCACCGCCGTTTTCGGCGAGGGTGCTATAGCAAAAGGAGGATACCCAATGCTGTCTGTTGACGAGCAAATGCGTATCATCACCTCGGGCGCCGCGCAGATCGTTCCCGAGGCCGACCTTCGCAAGAAGCTTGAGAAGGGCGAGCCCCTCAACATCAAGCTCGGCGTCGACCCCACCAGCCCCGACCTGCACCTGGGCCACGCCGTGCCGCTGCGCAAGATGCGTCAGTTCCAGGACCTGGGCCACAACGTCACCCTCATCATCGGCAACGGTACCGCGTTGATTGGCGACCCTTCGGGCAAGAATTCCACCCGTCCGCAGCTTTCGCAGGAGCAGATCGAGGCCAATGCCGAGACCTACGTGAGCCAGGCCATGAAGATCCTGGATCCCGAGAAGACCACCATCGTGCACAACGGTGACTGGATCCTTTCGATGGATCTGGCCGGTCTGCTACAGGTGTGCTCCAAGTTCACCGTCGCCCGCATTCTTGAGCGCGACGACTTTACCAAGCGCTACCAGTCTCAGACGCCGATCGCCCTGCATGAGTTCCTGTATCCCGTGATGCAGGCTTTCGACTCCGTGCAGATCAAGGCCGACGTGGAGATGGGCGGCACCGATCAGCTCTTCAACCTGCTCGCCGGCCGTGAGCTCATGGAGAAGATGGGCATGGAGCCCCAGATCGCGCTCACCATGCCGCTGCTCGAGGGCACCGATGGCGTTCGTAAGATGTCCAAGTCCTACGGTAACTACATCGGCCTGACCGACGCGCCCAAGGACATGTTCGGCAAGACCATGTCCATTCCCGACGAGATGATCGGCAAGTACTATCGTCTGGCCAGCTCGCTCACCCCGGCCGAGGTCGACAAGATCGACGCCGCCCTGGCCGATGGTTCTGCCGACCCCTACGAGCTCAAGCGCGCTCTGGGCCGCGACCTGTGCGACACCTACCACGGCGCCGGTGCCGGCGACGAGGCTCAGGCCGAGTTCGACCGCGTGTTCAAGGAGGGTCAGCTTGCCGACTTCCCCGAGAAGCACGTTGAGCTGACTGTTAACGACGAGGGCCAGATCTACCTCGCCGGCCTGCTCAAGGACCTGGGTCTTTCGACGAGCGCCGGCCAGGCTCGTCGCGATATCGACGGCGGCGGCGTCAAGATCAACGGCAAGGCCGTGGCTCCCAAGAGCTATAACATCGATCCCAGCGCCCTCAAGCTGGGCGACACCCTCTCCGTAGGCAAGCGCAAGGGCTTCAAGTTGATTTAGTTCCGCCGTTCTAACGAACGGCGGACCGGCCGACGCTGCGCGGGCCGCATTTGGACAATCTGACGTTCAACTTCAAGGGCGCGACCAGAAGGTCAGCGCCCTTTCGTTTCACGTCACCTTGTCTCAAATGCGGCCCGCTCGCTGTCGTTGCCAAAACATCGGCGCTTCCGTTGTTGGCACTTTGGGACGTTCCTTCTGTGCCGGCACTTTGGGACAATCCTTGCCATTAATGCAAAGCAACCTGTCCCCATTGCGTCAAGCGGCGTGTGCCGTTAAGCGGAGAGGCGCATTGTTGACCCATCGTTTGGGCATACAATGGCTATTGGCTTGCTGCGGTGAAGGCTTGTCCGCTCCGCAGCTTTTTTCTACGGTTAAAGGAGTATGTATGTCCGTTGAGGTCATGAGGTCTGTGATCGAGGCCGCCGAGGGCCGCGTGCCCGTCGACAGGCTGTTTACCAATGCGCAGATCGTCGACGTGTATGGCCAGCGTGTGGCGCCCGGTAGCGTTGCCGTCAAGGACGGTGTGATCGTCGGCGTGCTCTACGGTGGTCGCGACGATGCCGCTGGCACCTACGAGGCAACTGAGGTCATCGACTGCCAGGGTCGTTATCTCGCTCCCGGTTTTATTGACGGGCATCTGCATATCGAGTCTTCGAACATCCGTCCCGCCGAGTATGCGCGCATGGCGGCGACGCGCGGTACCACCACCGCCATTGCCGACAGCCACGAGATTGCCAATGTTGCCGGTCTCGACGGCTTGCGCTTTATGATCGAGGATGGCCGCCGCGCGCCCATCTCCATCAAGTACATGATGCCTTCGTGCGTGCCCGCGCTGCCCGACGAGCAGGCCGGTGCCGTGATTACCGCCGCCGATATGCAGGAGTTTTTTGCCGAGCATCCGGGCGATGTCTTTGGCCTGGGCGAAATGATGAACCTGCCGGGCGTCTTTATGGCCGACTCCGAGACCTGTGCTCGCATCGATGCTGCCAACCAGACGCCGTCCAAGCAGGTTGACGGCCATGCGCCGCTCGTTGCCGGTAAGGACCTCAACGCCTATGCCGCAGCGGGCATTATCGCCGACCACGAGTCGACGATTCCCGAGGAGGCGCTCGACAAGCTATCCCGCGGCATGTATGTGATGCTGCGTGAGGGCACGTGCAGCCACGACCTGGCCAATTTGTCCCCGATGCTGCTGGAGAATCCCGCGCGCGCCCGCCGCTGCTGCTTTGCGACCGACGACCGCGCCCCTTCCGATGCGCTTGCGACCGGCATGATCGACAATGCCTGCCGCGTGGCGATTGAGGCCGGTATCGACCCCGTGGTCGCTATCTCCATGGCGTCCCTCTCCACGGCCGAGGCGTTTGGCCTGGACCACGGTTGCCGCGACCCGCACGAACTGCGTGGCGCCATCGCCCCGGGCAAGCGTGCCGACCTGCTGGTGCTCAATGACTTGACGTTTGCCACGGCTCCGCATCGTGTATATGCCGCCGGTGCCCTGGTGGCGCAGGACGGCACCTTTGTGGGCGAGATCGCACCCGAGATGGCCGAGGTTGCGGCCCTTGCCGATGAGCTGCGCGCCTCCGTTAAGCTGCCGAATCTTTCGCTCGACGTATTCGACTATGCCTTTAAGCCGGGCGAGGCCGTGATTGACGTGGTGCCGGGTAAGGCCATCACGGGCATGGTTCGTCCCGAGAGCGCCGAGGGCCTGCGCCGTATTATGCTGATCGAGCGCCACGGCCGCGGTGTGTCACTGCAGGCCGAGGGCGCCGACGGTGATGGTCCCGCGGGCCTGGGTCTTGTCGGCAAGCACATCGGTCGCGGCTGGGTGCGCGGCTTTACCATCACGGGCGGCGCTATCGCCTCGACGATCGGCCACGACTCGCACAACGTGTGCGTGGTGGGCGACAACGCGGCCGATATGATGGCCGCCGTTGAGGCCGTGGGCCAGGGCGGCCACGTGCTGGTGCGCAACGGCGAGGTCGTGGCGCGCATTCCGCTGGCGCTCGGCGGCCTGATGAGCGAGGGCGCTGCCGAAGACGTTGCGGCGCAGCACGACGACTTTATGGTCAAGGCGCGCGCCATGGGTATTGAGCCGCCGCTCGACCCCATCATGGGCATCATCTTCCTGCCCCTGCCGGTCATCCCGACGCTCCGCATCCGCCCCGAGGGCATGTTCGACGTCACGACCTTCACCTACGCCGACTAGTCATCGGGGACGTTCTCAAACGACTAGTCGTTGGGGACACTCTTTGGCGGGCTGCCTGACGCCGCGACCGTAGGACCTCTGGCATGTGTGAGCTATTTGCCAGGTCCTTGTAACGTTTACGCCCGCGGAGTCTTATTTGAGCTCCCTTTGGGTACGTTGGGATCGGATACACGTTCGATTCCAACAAGCCCGAAGGGAGCTTTTCTATGTTTAAACTGATTGCATCCGATATGGACGGCACACTGCTTGACGAAAACGGCCAGGTGCCTCCCGAGACCTACGAACTGATTCTGGCGCTACGCGAGCATGGCGTGCATTTTGCCGCATCGTCAGGCCGTCGCTACGACCGCCTGTGCGAGTTCTTTGCACCTGTTCGCGACAAGATGGACTTTGTCGCCGCTAACGGCGCCCAGGTCTACGCCGACGGCAAGATGGTAGACCGTGAGGTGTATTCGCACCTGGCGATTCGAAAGCTCGCCCAAGCAGTCGCGACGTTTCCTAATCTGCATCTTGCGCTCTTTGACCGAACCAAGTCCTTCTTGCTCGATGACGAGTGCAAGTTCGTGCGTGAGGTCGATAAGGACCTTCCCAATGCCGAGCGCATTTGGGAGCTGCCCGATCCCAGCGTAAATATCATCAAGGCGAGTATCTTTTGCGATGACGGTACCGTTATGGACAGCGCTTACGTACTGCAGCGCGAACTCGGTCAGCTCTTTACTTTTGCGCCTTCGGGCAACGCGTGGATTGATGCCATGCAGCCCGGTGTGTCGAAGGCCTCGGGTATCGAGCAGCTCGCGGAGCATTACGGCGTTGGACGCGACGAGGTCATGGCGTTTGGCGACTCGATGAACGACTACGAGATTATTCGCTTTGTCGGTACGGGCTGCGCGATGGAAAACGCGCGCCCCGCGCTCAAGGCGGTGGCCGATCGCGTGGTGGGGCGCAACCGCGACCACGCCGTCCAGCAGGAGCTCCGCCACGTTTTGGAGAGCCTCGCCTAATACGGCAGTTAGGGACGTTCCTTTTCTGCCGGCAGTGGGGGGACAGTCCTTGTAACTTTTTCGCGAAGAGTGTCCCCAACGACTAGTCATTTAAGAACGTCCCCAATGACTGGCCAATGACTAGGCGAGGGCGGCCATGATGGTGCGGGCGACGCCGTCGTGGTCGTTGTCGAACTCGGTGATGGCGTCGGCGGCGTCGCGGTCCTCGGGCTCGGCGTTGATCATGGCCATGCCGTGGCCCGCTGCCTGCAGCATGGGAATGTCGTTGATGTTGTCGCCGAACGCCCAGGCGTTGGCGAGACGCTCGCCCAGATGCTCACATAGCCACGTGAGGGCCGTTCCCTTGGTGGCGCCCTTACCCATGACCTCGATATTCATGGTGTAAGAACGCGTGACCTCAATGCCTTCGAGCGTGTCGAGCGCCGCCGCGATGGCGTCGCGATCGGCCGGGTCGTGCCAGTACATGGCGATGCGTTCGAGCGTCTCGACCTCGTCGATCTTGCTGTCGATATCCATGTCGATCGGTGTTCGTGTGCGCTTGAGCGAAGCCGCGATGTGGGGGTCGCCGCCACAGAACTCATCCAGACGCCCGTATAGCGAGCGGGGGAGGAAGCACTGCCCATCCGCGAAGATATCGAAGGTCACATCGTGGCCGGCGGCAATGCGATGGATGCGGTGGGCAATGCCACGGTCGAGCGGACGGCTCAAGATGCACGTGGCGCGCGAGGCGTCGATGGGCGTACCGGCGTCGAGCTGCCAGACGCTGGCACCGTTGGCGCAGACCGCGTAGTGTACGGCGGGGTGGGCGAGGATGGGCTCAAAGATGCCTGACAGCGGGCGCCCCGTGCAGGGCACAAACTCAACACCGCGGCGCGCAAGCTCGTCGAGCATCGCCCAGGTGGCGTCGCTCATCTGCTTATCACTCGTCAGCAGCGTTCCATCCATATCGGAAAACACAATCATTCGATGCAGCCCTTTCTACTGGCATAAAAAGCGTGGCCGAGGGCGGTGATGCCCTGACCACGCTCGAGTTCTATAACGGTCCGCGTCCTAGCGGTCGGCGAGCGGCTTGTACTCCAGCGGCTCGATCACCGGACGATAGGCGGGGCGGATGATACGGTGCGCGCAGAAGAGCTCTTCCATGCGGTGCGCCGACCAGCCGGCCATGCGGGCGACGGCGAATAGCGGCGTAAAGAGCGTCTCGGGCACGCCGAGCATCTTGTAGATAAAGCCCGTGTACAGGTCGATGTTGGCGCAGATGGGCTTGGTCATGCCGTGGTCGCGCATCACCTGCGGTGCCAGGCGCTCGATGCGCTCGATGAGCGCGAACTCCTCGCCCAGGTCCTTCTTGGCGGCAAGCGTGCGCGCGTAACGGCGGCAGACCTCGGCGCGCGGGTCGCTCAGCGTGTAGACGGCGTGGCCCATACCGTAGATGAGACCCGTGCCGTCGAAGGCCTGCTTGTCGAGGATCTTGCCCAGGTAGGCTGCGACCTCGTCCTCGTCCTCCCAATTGGAGACGTGCGCACGGATGTCCTCGTGCATGGACACGACCTTGGCGTTGGCGCCGCCGTGGCGCGGGCCCTTGAGTGAGCCGATAGCCGCGGCGTAGGCGGAATACGGGTCGGTGGCCGAGGAGGACAGCACGCGGCAGGCAAACGTGGAGTTGTTGCCGCCTCCGTGTTCGGCATGCAGCATGAGCATCACGTCGAGCAGCATGGCTTCGTCGCGGGTGAATGCCATGCCGCCGCGCAACACCTGCAGGATGGTCTCGGCGGTGGAGAGACCGGGTGTGGGGTGCGGTACATGAACCTCGGAGCCGCGGCGCTTGGCGACCGAGGCCATATGCGCGAAGGCGGCGATGCGGGGGAGACGGGCGAGCATGGAGATGGCGACGTCGATTTCGTGCTCGGGCGTAATGGCGTCGGGCTCGGCGTCGAAGGCGTAGAGCAGCAGCACGGCGCGCTGAAGCACATTCATGATGCTCGACGACACCGTGGTCATGGGGAACTCTTTGACGTACTCATCGCTCAGGTGCCTAAAAGCGCCCAGACGTCCGCAAAAACCGTCGAGCTCCTCTTTGTTGGGCAGCGAGCCCGTGATGAGCAGGTAGGCGACCTCTTCGTAGCCATAGCGATTCTCGGCCTGGGCGTTGTTGACCAGGTCCTCGATGCTGTAGCCGCGCAGCGTAAGCTTGCCCTGGTCGGGCACGACTTTGCCGTCGACCTTGTTGTAGCCGTGCACGTCCGAGATGCGGGTAAGGCCCGCGACCACGCCCGAGCCATCGGCATTGCGCAGGCCGCGCTTGACGTTATGCTCTACGAACAGGCCCTCGTCGTACGGGGCGGTCGGCAGGCCGTGGTAGAGGTTTTCGCTTTCGGGCGAAATCTGACGGCTCGCCTCGTAATCCAGAACCAGGCGGCTCAGGTGATCGTCGAAGCGGTAGTAGATTTTCTTGGCGTCGTAGGCCATGCGCGCTCCTCTCCGGTCCGCTTTGGGGCCGCGCGCTTGGACGATATGACGTCAAGCTGCCCCGAGCGGCTTGTTCGCTACAGGCGGTACATAAAGTTAAAGACGTCCTCGCGCTGGATGGACACGTTGACGCCCGAAAGCTCGCCGGCCTCGGCCAGGGCCTTCTGCAGCTCGGCGAAGTCGAGCTTGGACTCGGCGGTGTCGGCCAGCATGGTCATGGTGAAGATGTCCTCGATAATGGACTGCGTGATGTCGCGGATGTCGACGTTGGCCTCGCCCAGAACGCGGGTGACGCCGGCGACGATGCCGGGGCGGTTCTTGCCAAGGACGGTGATGACGATACGGGAGGACGAGATCTCGGCCATGGGAAACCCTTTCGCGTGGTTGCGGCGCGCGCGGGGCGCTCCGCTACGGTACAGTGTTCATCATTGTACCTGTCTGGCGCAAAAAAGGCGCGCTCGCTGCGGCGTTACATGCCTGCAACATGAGCGTAAGGGGGAAGGCCGTACGGGGAAGAGCCGTCTGGCGCGTGTCCGGCTCGTGTTGGGTTGATTTCCGATCTCAGCCGAACACATTGAGCGGACAGGCCGTTCCCGCAGTCAGCCGAACGCCTCCGACGGCTGATTCCGAACTGGAAGCGGAGGGCATCCCCGCCCTTCGGTAGGGGATACCGCTCCGCGGCGCATGCCGCGGGCGGCGCCCCTATCGGACCACCGTGACCTCAGTTGGGATGGGCCCAGCACTGCCGCGTACTCGGTGAGCTAGAGCCAACTGTTCATCTTCACGTCGCGTATGGCGATATTTCGGTCGTCCGGCTCGGTGATGCCGTAGCCGAACGCCTGGAGCGTCTCGATGGACTCCTGGATCCTCTGTTGGAACATGGGACCCGGATCGACCCTCGGCCCGAGGTGCCCGCGCCAAAGGCACGGCGTGGCGCGCAGCATGTTATGGATTTTGGAGATGGGCTCGATGTCGGCGTAGACGTTGAGCGTCGCCATGGCGTCCTTGTGGCCGAGGATCGATTGGAGCGCCTTGATATCGCCGCCTTGGCGGATCCACTGCGTTGCGAACGTGTGGCGAAGGCCGTGGAACGTGATCAGCTCGTCGTTGGTGCCCATGAGGCCGTTGGTCTCCGAGAACGTCTTGAACGCCCTGCGGATATAGCTTGTCGTCGCGAAGGTCGCGCCCGGCTCCGACAGGATGTAGCAGTCCCCGATCTCGACCGCCCCGGTAAGGCCGCGCAAGCGCAGCTTTCCGCAGTCGATCTCGTGGGTCTCCTTCAGGAAGGGGAGTAGGCCGACCGGGTCGATGGGGATACCCCTGGCGTCATGGGTCTTGGTGTCCTTGATGAACGAACCCATTCCCTTCGCGTACGCCACCGAGTGTCTGATCGAGATCAGGCCCGTCTCGAAATCCACATCGCACCACCGAAGGCCGCAGACCTCGCCGATTCGCATCCCCGTGTGCAGGGCGAGTACGACCGCCCTCTAATCCTCGGCGGACCAATCGAGTCCGAACTCCTTTCGGGCATCCTCTTCGCTCATGACTTCGAGAAGGTCTCCGGGTTGGCAACGAAGGGCGAGGCATAGCTGCTCGAGTGTGTTGAAGCGAATGCCGCGAATATGCCTTTTTTTTATACGGGACAGGTTCACGGGCGTGGTTCCAATCCTTTCGGCAAGTTCGTTCGAGGAAATCTTTCGCTCGGCCATGATCTTGTCGAGGCGAACAATTACGGGCATGGCGTTTCCTTACGCAATCTCGTCGGAGTCGAGGTACAGCTCTCGGGCGTACAAGAAGAGCTGGGAAAGCATGAACAGGACGATGCCGAGAACCAGAGAGGTCCAGTCGAATGATGAAGCGATCTCTTGGGCGCCGACGGCCCCCTCGCCGCCAAACATCGAAACGGAGGTTTCGAGTGAGCCGGCGTAGAGGCTGGTGGCAGCTTGAACAACGAAGAGAATGCCGAGCACCTTCAAGCATGTCGCAGACCCTTTCTTGAAGGGGTCTCCGCTCTTGATCGTCCACACGAGAACGGCGCTGAGGATGGTCGTAGCGATACCGATGACGGCAGGGGCCAATGTCGAGATCGCAAGGGCTGGATACGCGGGGGAGTCTGCAATTACAGGGTTGTCGAGCACTTCGATTGCTGGCTTTAAGGAGAACGCCACTTGTGCGATGGCGGTGACGCAAAGGGCCGCAGAGGCTATCGCACATGCGATGCGGAAGGAATGAAGCCGGGGAGTGCGATTGTCGGAACTCATAATAACCTCCGAAGAATTTAAAAAACTCAGGTTACTTTTTAACAGTTTATGTTAAATTGACTTTGCCGGCAAGTAATCACAGCATGCTGCAACCGAAACCCCTCTAGATTGGAGAGGATTATGTTCAGTACTGTTAAGTCGTGTAAGCTCTTGGTTTTCCTCGGCCTCGCTCTTTGTCTGTTGCTGCCGGGAGCCCCCGCTTTTGCGGATACCCCGATGCCTCCTTCCCAGGAGAGCAGCCAGTGTGCCCTCGTTGAGCCCCTCGGGTATACGGACGACGTCGTCGATACCTACTGGAGCTACAGCTGTCCTCGCGGCGTAAGCGGGCACAGCATCTCGATGTTCAACATCTCTTACAAGACGATCTCCTACCGAAATGGCTATCGCCGATCCGCGCATCATAGGGAATCCCGCCTCGCTGCAATGTGTTCCTGTGGTGTTCTTGGCACAACTGATAAATGGCAATTTGTCTATAGCACCTACTAGATGCGAGGAGGGGCCGAGCATTTTGTTCGGCCCCTCTGTTCCGACTGGATGAGGTTAAGGTTGGCGATGAATATGCTCAAAATCTCGAAGGCGATCTTTAGGTCGCTCCTCTCCTCCAGGTCACTCTGTGTTGCCGTTGTTGCGTTGATGGTTCTTTGTGCTTTGCCCGTCTTCAGGAGCGCGGCTGGCATCGACGGACGGGTTGAATACCTCGAGTCGGGAATAACCCGTGTTGAGCAGGAATTGTCAGCATCCTATGCGGATGCGCTTGTGAATGCGGGGGAGGAGGGCGTCTATACCTCTTCATCAAGCATGCCCGCGCTTCTGTACCCTCTTGCCGCGGGGCGTCTTGTCTTGGCGCCGCTCTCTCCTCTGCTTCCGTTTCTGCAGGTATCGGATGGAGCGTACTCCTTTTATGACGGATCGAAGGAGTACTTGCTATGGGCCGCAACGGCCGTTGCCGTCTCGTTCCTTGCCGCGCGTCTTAACAAACGTGAAAAACTCATCATCCAGGCACCGATGGGTGAGCTGGGCAGGCTTGTTGCATCGAGCGTATGGGCGAGTGTTTTTGCGATGCTTGCCGTCTTCGCCGTCAATCTTCCAGGGATAATCGCCGCACTTGTGAAGAATGGCCCGGGCTCGCTGTTCTATCCGATAGGCTACGTTCAATATGCGACTCCGGTTATCAAACCGGCTTGGCTGGTGTTCGCACAGACGGCCATCTTGCAATTCTTGGTGGCGGCGTTCATCTCGCTCGTCGTTCACCTTGCCGTGAAGATTGCCAATAACCCTACGCTTGGAATCGTGTTCGTATGTGCCCTGATGGGGGCGACGATGGTTCCCGGGTATTACGGAAGATCCATCGCTTTACGTGAGTTCGCCCTGTTGAATCCCCTTACGTATGCGAACACTGAGTTGACCGTCGGCGCCTATAGCCCGTACCCGACAACGCAGATAGTGAATCTGCCTGGACTTTGCTTCGAGCGTGGCGCGATTACCCTCGTATGCGCAATCGGGATCGAGGTGCTGGCAATTAGCCTGCTTTGCGTTGCTGGAAAGAGCGGCTGCGCGCGCCCGATGTCCCCGATTTGTCTTGAGAGAGGTTCCTTCACCGCATCGAGAACGACAGCCCGTTCGAGCGCTTGTGCCTCCGCCGTTGCATACGTAAGAACGATGGGGAAGCTGCTCCTGCATTCTCCTGCCCTCGCCGTATGCGCGATTGCAATGTCGACGGCGATGCTGGCCCCGGCTCTGGTCGAGGTGTTTCCTGACGCTGGTGACGTTTCCGCTGTTCGGTATAGGGATGGGGAGCTCCGTTCAATAGATCGGTATCTAGAGCAGGACGCTGCGAATATGGACGTCGAGGGCAAAGCGGCCCTGGAAGGCATGCGAGATGCTCTTTCGGGTTTCGTGTACGCGCCCACGCCTGCGGAGGGGTTTCGAAGCCTTGCGACGTACGAGCGCGCTCGAGGCGAGCTGGGCGCGGCAGATGCGACCCTCCTGCAATCGATCGGAATCGAGCCGGAGACTCCTTCTCGTGCGGAGGCGCGCGCCCTTCTGCTCGAGTCGATCGCGAGCTTGCCGGACCCCAAGGTTTACGAGTTAAGTACGAAGATGCCCCCATTAATCCTCCTTTCCTATCTCCAGGCAGCGCTTCCTTCCTTGTTTTGGCTGTTGCCCGTGGTTGTCACATCGCTTGCGTGCACCTACCTGCGGTGCCGTTCCCTTCTGGTTTTCCAAGTCCCCGCAACAGCGCATGTGCGTTTTCTGACGGCTGTTGCGCTGTCTCTCCTGCTTGGCTTGGCGCTGCTTTTGGTGTCGATGGTTCCCGCTGCGGTTGTGTCCTTGATTAAGAACGGTGCGGGTGGATCGGAGTATCCCGTCGCTCTCATTCGGGCGGGAGCTTCGACAACGTCCATGGTGGGGGAGGCGGTGTTGTGCAGTATTCCGTTGCTGGTCATGTCATACGGCGTGATTTCCGTCGTCGCTGCGTTGACAGCAGCGATTAGCCGCAACCCCGTTGTCACCGGAGTGGTTTGCGCGGTTCTCCTGGTGTTGGGTTCGTTGAGCGCTCATGTTGAAAGCGCGGGCATGGGCGTCGCGCTGCTGGCTCCATTCGCCTCGTTTGATCCCGCTTCCCAGGTGGGGACGATTGGGTTCCTTGGGCGAGGGACGAACGCGATGCCTTTTGGAGAGGTCGTCGGCGCATCGGGCGCTCTGCTGGTGGTTTTGGGCGCCGTATCTCCGTTGATGGTGCGCCTGAGTGTTCCAAAGATCGAAAGGGGATGATCTCGATGATTCGCCTTCAAACGCTGACGATTTCTTATGGAAAGAAGGTGCTCGTAGATTCGGCGGACGCCGAGTTTGCCCCGGGTACGGTCTACGGTCTCGTCGCTCCAAACGGGCATGGAAAGACGACGTTGCTGCGGGCGATGGCAGGTTTGCCGGGTCCTCGCGTGGACGGGGACATCGTTCTGGATGAGGTGCAGGGTGCGGGTGCGAAAGAGGTCCGTTCCATGATCTTTTATGCACCCGGTGAGGGGACGCTGCTGTATCCCGGATTGCGTGCGGAAGATCACCTCAAGATGGTTTGCGATATGTGGCCGCATGCTCGCGATATCGAAGAGATAGTGGAGCAAACGCAGATAGGCGAGTTCGCGAAGATGAGGGTCCGTACTCTGAGCCAGGGTATGAAGCAGCAGCTTACCCTGGCGATTGCGTATGCGACGGGTGCGCGGTACCTTCTATTAGATGAGCCCATGAACGCGCTCGACCCCAGCAGGGTGGACTTGCATTCCGAGATTCTCAGGAAGCTGGCCGATTCTGGTACGTGCATCATCATGTCATCCCACATCTTGGATTCGGTCGATAGACTGTGCGATGAGATTCTGTTTTTGAAGGATGGGAGGCTCATTAGAAGCATTCCGCAAGATGATGCTGCGCCGAAGTCTCCTGGATCCCATTTCGCAAAGCCTGCCGGACGCGCCGAGGGTGCGCTAAGCGCGTATCGGCGGCTCTACGGAGAGGGCGGGTAGAAATGCAGGTTAATAATCTATGTGGTCAATATGATACCGTTGAACCCGCGTATCAATACCGCTCAGCCATTCGCCTCGCCCCCGTCGCACGCATCTTCATTCGGTCTGTCATTATTAATCTAACGATGATTTGAGAAATGTAGGTGCTTCTAAATGTACTGTCGACTTCTTCTCAAACTAATCCTAAGAGACAGGGTCGCATGGATCTCTACGCTCGTTCTTGCCGCAGCCTTCTCCATCCCCATTGCGTTCAATTCGCCCATCTACGGGCCCTTCTTTATGAAGCAGGGCATGCAGGGCTTTGTCGACGCATTCAATACGCGCGCGCCCCAAGCCAACGGCATAGACCTATCTCCAGAGCAGCAAGTCGACGCGGAGCTTGCAAGATACGCGAACGCCGCCCTCGCCGCTCAAACCGACGCCGCCTTTCTCGATTCTGCCGAGAG
>CALDEU010000006.1:0-8423 GCA_937942395.1 uncultured Collinsella sp.
GAAACGAGGCGGCATTGACCTTCTGGTCATGCCGCCGAAGTTGAAAGGCAGATTGCCGCTCTGGCGGGTTTGCAGCGTCGAGCCGTTACGCGGTTTGGTAAAACCGCGTAACTTACATGACCATAACGTAGCGCGATCCCACGTAGTACTGCTTACCCATCAAAACCGGCTCGTCATCGGGACCGGTAAAGCCGGCACGCAGGTTGAGCAGCGGATCGTGCGGAGCAATGCCCAGCTCGGCCGCCTGCTCGGCGTTAGCTCGAACGGCCTCGACCGTACGGTAGCCAACCGAGACAATCGGCGTTCCGCCAACACGCTCGACCTCGGCAAAAATCGACTTGTCCTCAAGATCGGCCGTCAACAGCTCACGGTAGGCGTCAAACGGCACAAAGATGTTCTCCTCAAAGATGGGCTCGCCGTCGGCCGTGCGCACGCGCTTGATATGCAGCAGCAGCGCATCCTTCTGCAGGCCAAAGAACTCCATCTCGTTTTGGCGCGCCGGAACGATCTGGCGATCGATCACGTGCGCACCGGCCTTCATGCCGTTGCCGGCACACAGCGCGGTAAACGTCTGCAGCGTCGAGGCGTGAAACTGGCGGTTGATGTGCGGCGTGGAGACAAAGGTGCCGCGGCCCTGCTGCTTAACCAGGTAACCATCGGAGCACAGCTCCTCGACAGCGCGGCGCACCGTAATACGGCTCACCTCGTACTGCTCGGCTAGTTCAAGCTCGGACGGAATACGCTCCTTGGGTGCATAAACACCTTTCTCGATCGCATCCTTGATTTCGTCATAAATCTGCTGGTAAAGCGGTGCATTTTTGGGCGCAGGCATATCTGATCACTCTTATCAAAATAGCTAAATTTCTCATACGTATATAACGTCTAGTTTCATGTTACCTCATATTGATAAAACGATACACCCTCCCTACCAAAAAGCGACAGCTTCATTTTGGTAGGTTTTATCTGGGCAAACGAGAGCCCTCGAAAGCAACGGGGCTTTCGGGGGGCTCGTTCGGATGGGTTGCGCAGGACCGGCAAAATGCCAATACCCTACTTGCCGTCGTCCTGCTGCAGGCTGTCCTGTTCGCTGGGGCGCGCCTGCCTGCTGGCCATGCGTGCGGGCTTGTCGGGATCGGGAACGGCCGTGGGCATGGGCTCGTCGACATGACCGCCCCACCAGCCGCCCACAAAGTTGAGCGTGTGGAACACGTTGATCACGGCGCCGGGATCAACGTCGCACACCAACTTGATAATGTCCTGGCTCTCGTAGGTCGAGACAACGGTGTTCAGCAGGTACATCTTTTCGCGGCTGTATCCGCCGACGACCTCGGCGCAGCTAATGCCGTGCTGAAAATGGTTTACGTAGGCAGTCATGACCTCGTCTGCCTTACGCGTCGTGATCTGCAGCGTCACGCGATCGTAGCGACGATAGAAACTGTCGATGGTCTTGGTCGAAATAAACTGGAACACGATGGAATACGCCGCCTTGTCCCAGCCAAACATAAAGCCAAAGATCGCCAGGATAAAGCAGTTGAAACCAAAGATGACGCCCCAGATGGTCTTGCCCGTGTGGTTGGAAACCCACAGCGCGATAAAGTCGGTGCCGCCGGTGGATGCGCCGGATTTAAGTGCGATGGCAGCGCCCAGACCCGAGACCACGCCGCCAAAAATGATGAGCATGATCTTGTCGCCCAAAAATGGAGCGAAGTGAAAGACGTTGAGGAACAGCGACGAGAGCACGACCTGCATCATCGAGAAGATGACGAAGCGCTTGCTAATGCCGCTCCAGCATAGGAGCGCCACGGGGATGTTGAGCGCGAGCATACCGAGCGAAATGTCGATGTGAACGCCGCCCAGCGAGGTAACGCGATCGAGCAGGACCGCAACGCCGGTGAGGCCGCTCGGAAGCAGGTCGGCGGGCTGAATGAACGCCTGGATCAGGAATGTCTGGAGAACGGCGGAAATCGTGACCGCCACGGCAGTAATGGCGCGGCGGACGATGGTGAGGCGGCCGAGTACGAGCACTCGGTCCGTGAGCTGATCGATGGCGTTCGCCACGCAGGCTCCTTTCGAAGGCAGATGTAGTTGTGGGATATGTCCGCGATTGTAGCATGGAGCGTGCGGGGGCGCTTCAATTCACCCTCTCCCGACAACCAAAGCGGGACCAGCAACCCCACGACCAAAGGCCCAAATTACAAGTGAGTAGACTTTACGCGACCTGCAGAGCACACCCAAAACCGCCACCCCTGTGACCTGCGGTTTTACAAAGGAAGATATGCATTGTGCTCGGCCTGCGCCAAAAAGTCTACTCACTTAGTCCGAATCGAAGCCAAACGGATCAAAATCGAAACCAAATTGAGCCAGTCCACCGCAAAAAACGTTTGAACCCGTGCTTCTCGCGGCGGATTGACACTACAAAGCGGCCAAAATGTCGGTCAGATTATCAATAACGGCATCGGCTCGCGATTGATCGAGGTTGACGCCCTCGTGCGGACGCAGTGCCAGGACGCGGGCGCCGGAACGTTTGCCAGCCTCGATCCCCAAAGGCGAATCCTCGATAACCAGGCACTCGGCAGGCTCCACCCCCAGCGCCTCCATGGCACGCAGGTAGATCTCGGGGTCGGGCTTAAACGCACTGCACTCGTGACCGCTGATGGTGTAGTCCAGCACATCGGCGATACCGGCAATCTCTACCAGCTCGTCAATGAGCTCACGATAAGACGAGCTCGCGATGGCACACTTCACGCCACGCTCGTGCAGTGCGCGCATCACCGGCTCCGTCTGCTCGTTGAGCAGCTCGGCATACGGAACGGGATGGTCCGGGCTATAGACCTGCTTGTACTCCACGCGCAGACGCTCGCGCAGCTCAACATCGTCGGGCACCAGCGCCTCCCAAATGGCCGGCTCGTTAGACCCCGAAAGATCGGGGATCTCGTCAAAGTGGAACCCCTTCTCCTCCATAAACGCCACGCGACGACGGTTGTAGAACCACTCGGTATCGACCAGCACGCCGTCCATGTCAAACAGCACTGCTTTGATCATACGTATCTCCTTTCGATAGCAAAAAAGGGGACGGGGCGCAAACCCCATCCCCTCTCAATCAACCCGTAAGGTCTACTTACTTGTGATTAGTAGGAAAGCTTCCACATGTAGCGACGCATGGTCAGCGGGTGCTGACGGGCCTCGGCGATCTGGTTGCCGTACTCGCGCATAACGGCGAGGTGCAGCAGCGGGTTGAAGTAGGTGACGACGCTCGCGGGCACGGCGTCAGCCAGGCCGTAGTCCTTGGAGTCGATCAGAGCGACCTTGGCGCCCATGCGCTCAAGGAAGGTGAGGGCGCGGGCGTCCATCGGACGGGTAGCGCCATCGGACATGAAGAAGACGTAGGGCTTACCCTCGGTGGAAACCTCGAACGGGCCGTGGAAGTACTCGCCGGTGTTGTAGGCGGCGGCGTCGATCCACTGCATCTCGGTGAACAGGAAGGCGGCGTGAGAGTAAGCCATCTTCTCGGAGGCACCAGAGGCCATGAAGTAAATCATCTTGTCGTCCTTGAAGTCCTCAGCGAACTTCTTGGCGAGCTTCTTGCAGGACTGAGCAGCGTTCTCGCAGAGATCGAAGACGTTGGTCAGGCCGGTGATCATGTCGTCGTACTTGTCATAGCCCTCGGTCTGCTGAAGGATCTCGAGAGCAAGAGCGATGGCATAGCCGGGCTTCTCGCACTTGGCAGCGAAGTTGGCGTGGAAGCCGTGAACGATGACGTGGTCGGCGTCGACGGTCAGAGCGGAGCCAGCCTTGTTGGTGAGGGAGACGACCGGGCAGTTGTGCTTCTTGGCGGTCTTGTTGGCCTCGACGGTCTCGGGCGTGGAGCCACCGAGGGAGCAGGTGATCACGAAGGTGTGCTCGTTGACCCAGGAAGGCGTGTCGTAGTTGAACTCGTTAGCGGTGAAGATCTGAACGTTCAGCTTGTCCGTGTTGTTGGCCAGGAAGTACTTGGCGGGGTACAGGTCGGACATGGAAGCACCGCAGCCGACGAAGGCGACACTGTGAATCTCGTGGTTGGACAGGACGTCAGCGACGATCTGCTTAGGGAGGTTAAGGTCGATCTCGTACATCTGACACATTCCTTTCGATTTTTGCGGCGCCACATTGCCGGGCGCTCGCAGGGTTACCGTGGTTTGGACCGAGTCGCCGGTCCGTTGAGGATGCGACAAGGGGACTGTCCCATTGTCGCATTTTGGGGATGGAAGCCTGCCTGGGGTATGGGATGCCAGGCAGGCCCCCGGGGGAAAGCGGTTAGGCGCTTGGTCGCGACTAGGCCAGAATGCCGGCCGCGGAGAGGGCGATGCCGCCCACGATGGCGATCACGAGAAGCCAACCGGTGTTGACGTTCTTCTTGATGAGCCAGTACATAAGGCCGGTGAGGCCGAGGGAGATCATCTGGGGCATCATGCCGTCCAGGATGTCCTGGATAACAACGGTGCCCTCAGCGAACTGCAGCGGGGTGGTGGCGCCAATCAGCGTAGCGATCATGCCGCCCACGGACATAAGGCCCACGATGCCGCAGACATACATGAGCTTCTCCATGAGGTCGCCACCCTGAAGCTTGCTCAGATACTCGTGGCCGCCCTGATAGCCCATCTTGGCTGCGAACCAAGTGATCAGCACAGAGGGGACGATGGAGATGAGCATGGCCAGGATCGGGCCCATGATGGAGCCCTGCTGAGCCAGCTGAACGCCCAGGCCAAAAGCGATAACGCGGATGGTACCCTGGAAGAAGGAGTCACCGATGCCGGAAAGCGGACCCATGAGGGAGGTCTTGACCGCGTTGATCGAATCGGGATCGAAGTTCTCGGGATCCTTGGCGTACTCCTCCTCCATGGAGGCGGTGAGGCCCAGGATAAAGGCGCTCGTCTGCGGGGTGCAGTTGTAGAACGCCATGTGACGGTGGTAAGCCTCTTTCTTAGCAGCGAGCTGCTTGGGGTCGGACTCGTCCGGATAGAGGCGGTCGAGCGTGGGAACCATGCCGTAGAGGAAGCCCATGTTCATCTGACGCTCGTAGTTCCAAGAGGCCTGGATGGCCCAGGAGCGCCAGAAGAACTGGCTGACCTTCTTGTTCAGGGACACGTCCTTGGTTGCGGTTGCCATAGTGTGTTCCTCCTTAGTCTTCGTCGTCTTCGAGCGGATCGTAGTCGGAATCGACACCGGCAGCTGCATGGGAACCGTTGAACTTGAAGCCCATGAAGACGACAGCCAGGCACACACCGATCAGAGCGACCGCGATGACGGACAGGTTGAGGTAAGCGGCGAGCAGGAAACCGATGAACAGGAACGGAGTCATACCCTTCTTGATCATCATGGTGAGCAGCAGGGCCAGGCCGTAGGCGGTCATGATCTTGGTCGAAACGTTAAGACCAGTGGACAGCCACTCGGGAACCATGTTGACGATGGCCTGAACCAGGTCGGTGCCAACAAAGACGGCGAGGAAGATCGGCAGGAAGTACATGATGGCGTACAGACCGGAGCCGGCGCAGATGTGCATACGGTAGGCGGTCTTGAACTTTCCGTTATCGATCGCGCTATCTGCCACATGGGTGAGGGCGGCGATGATGGAACGGAACACGATGCCGAGGAGCTGACCCAGGACGGCGACCGGGATGGCGATCGTCATGGCGGTCTCGGCGGAAGCATCGGTCAGGCACGCAAAGGCAGCGGCCACGATGCCGCCCAGGACCATATCGGGCGGAACGGCGGCGCCGACCTGCACCAGGCCCATGGACACGAGCTCGACGGCGGCACCGACGGCAAGGCCGGTGGGCACATCGCCCAGCAGCAGACCGACGAGCGTAGCGCCAACGAGGGGCTGCTCGAAGTTAAGACGACCGAGCAGGCGGGAGTCCCACATGCAGAACACGCCGACGAGGCCGACGAGCACCGCACTGATGAACGTATTCATACCCTTCTCCTTTCAGTCAGGCAAAAGCCTGGTTGATTACAGCTTGGCGTCGATGTCGACGCTCTGATACGTAGGGGTCTGCTGAACATAGAGCTTAATGCCCATGTCGAGCAGCTGGTTGACGTCTGCCTTCTGGGCGGCGTCGAGGAAGACGGAGCTGTCCTTGCCGCCGACCTGGTCGGCACCGTCGTGGTTGGCGGTGGCGCCCAGGTTGATGGCGTCGAGCTTGTAGCCCTGGCAGAACTGCAGCATCTCGGCAGTGTTGCCAAAGACGAACATGACGCGCTCGCCGAGGGTGTTGAGCTTGTCCATCTTGGCGAGGGCACGCTCGACGGTGAAGACGTTCAGACGCACGCCCTGGGGCTTGGCCAGCTTAAGAGCGCCCTTCTTGATGTCATCGTTGGCGGCAGCGTTGTCGACGACGATGATGCGCTCGGCCTGAACCTTGGTGGTCCAGGTAAAGACGACCTGGCCGTGCAGCAGACGGTAGTCAAGACGTGCGAGGACGATCTTGGCGGGACCGGAGCTGTGACGGGACGCCTTGGCCTTCTTGGCGGGAGCCGCGGCAGCCTCGACCGGTGCGTTGGGATTGGTCAGACCGGCGCGGGCCTCGTTGATGAGGGCTGCGAGCTCGGCACCCTTGACGGGGACGGGGCTCATAGCGAGCGTGAGCGCCAGCGGGATGTTGAAACCGCTGACAACCGTGAACTTCGTGCCGTTCTTGGAAAGCTCGACCATGCTGTTGTTGACCGAGCTGCCGAGCATATCGGTCAGCACATAGACAGTGTCGTCCGCGTTGAACGTGGCGATCATGGCGTCCACCTTATTGGTGATGGGCTCCTTGTCGTCACGAGCAAGCGACACGACGTGGACGTTCGACACGTCGCCGAGAACCATCTCGAGCGTGTCTTTGGCGCCTGCGGCCAGGCCGCCATGAGATGCGAGAATGATCTGATTCATCTTGCCTCCTCCTTTTCGTTATGGTCATTATAACGTCTTATACGTTGCTTATATTGCTAATTAGTATAAAGACCGTTCGCGGGTGAAAATCGACCGTTGACGGGTTTAACGTACTCGAAACGTTGGACTGGGTAGGCCGGCGCTAGCTGGATAACCCCAGGTCAGACCCTGCGCGCAATCCCCTATCGCACGAAGTACCAGGGGCTTTCCTGTACGGTGGGTTCCAGCGCAATGCCGGTGCGTTCCTTAAACAGATCCATGTCCTGAGATTTTTCGGTCCACCACGCGTTGGGCTTAAAGGTCATGCTCTCAATGACATGACCGACAAACACACTGTTGCGCAGCTTGGAGAAGTCGGTGTTCATAATCAGAATGGACGCGAGCACCAACACGATGCCCAGGACTTTAATCGCGCCGGCGGGCTCGGCGTAGACACCAATGCCCACCAGTACGGTGACGACCGTCTCGAAAGACATTACGACGGGAACTTTCGATGTCTCGAGCCCCATGGACAGACCCTGCATATATAAGATGTAAGCAACGGCTGTGGGGATGAGTCCAAAGCCAAGGAACAGCAGCAGCAGCTGTGGCGACATTGCCGCGGCGACATCCGGCCACGGAGCCGCGATAGCTGCCATAACCGCACCGCCAAAAACAAAGCCCCAAAACGTGACAGCCAGCGGGTGGACCGTCTTGGTTGCTATTCGGCTAAACACCGCGAGCGACGCACCACAAAGGCCTGCAATCACGCCCGACGTGACGCCCCAAACCGAAAAATGAAAACCGGAAAGGTCGCCATTGGTCACTGCAAGCACGCAGCCTACGATGTTAAAGACAATGGCAACGAGCTTGTTGGGGGTCACGTCCTCGCGATAAAGCACGCGGCCGAGCATGACGCCAAACACCGGCGAGGTGTAGAGCAGCACCGAGGCCGTGGACATGCCCACCTCGCCCATGCACTCGTAATAGCAGGTGTTGGCGGCGGCCAAACCGACGATGCCAACAAGCGCACAAGGAACAAGCTCTTTAGGGCTTGCCTTGAACAGGGCCAGCGGACCCTGAGCCACGGTAGACCCCTCACCCGGACGGCAGCCCATAAACATCAGGACCGGCGCCAAGATAAGCGCTCCGACCAACAAGCGAAAGGCAGCCATGCTCTGGGACGAAACGCCCATGGCCGAGATGCCGTTTACAAAGATTCCGATGGTGCCCCACATAAGCGCGGCAATCAGCACCAGCACATAGCCCAGATTGCTTTTCTTCAACGCAGCCTCCTCGGTATTGTTTCCAATATGTTTCACACTACGTTATAGTCGTTATATACATTTTTCAAGACACAAATCGCCGAACGGAAAAATCTGCTTCCCCACATACTCATTGGGGACGTTCCCAAATGACCAGTCATTTAAGAACGTTCCCAACGTCTAAGGCGCCGCTGGTTGAGCATAAGTCAGACACTATGACCCAATCCAGGGGCACGGAAACGACAGGAGCCCCCGCTCGTGACCGC
>CALDEU010000007.1:0-2182 GCA_937942395.1 uncultured Collinsella sp.
AGAGTACTGCGGGGTCAGCCCGTGGGAGGCCAGGGCGCCGCTGACCGGTGGACGGCACCGAGCCGTACGCTTGAACTGAGAAGGGGGAGGCCTCGCGGCCTCCCCCTTTTTGCGTTAAAGGCGGCATTCACTAAGCAATTAAATCAATCCAATCATCCACCGGTGAATATAAACGTTCACCGTTCTGTGGCCGGTTCTCTGTTCTCAATGGACTAATATTTGCTTTAGCGCGCTGATGCGCTTGTCCTGTTTTACACGGGTTGTTTTATTGATTGTGACGGAAGGACTCACATGGCAGATGTTCATGAGCTGCTTGATACTTGGATTGCCAATGTCAAGGACGAGGAGCTCCTCGCTGAGCTCAACACGATGAAGGAGCAGGGTGACGAAGACGCCATCACCGACGCTTTCTTCCAAGATCTCGCCTTCGGTACCGCCGGTCTACGTGGCACTATCGGTGCAGGCACTAACCGTATGAATATCTATACGGTTGGTCGCGCGACGCAGGGTTTTGCTGACTATCTCAATGCGACCTTCGAGCATCCGACGGTTGCCATCGCTCGCGATAGCCGCAATAAGGGTGAACTGTTCGTTAAGACGACGGCTGCCATTCTTGCCGCAAACGGCGTGACTGCTCTCGTGTATCCTAAGATTTCTCCCGTGCCGACGCTTTCCTGGGCCGTCCGTGACCTTAAGTGCTCCGGTGGCATTTGCATGACCGCTAGTCATAATCCAGCGCCTTATAACGGCTATAAGGCCTATGGCCCCGACGGCTGCCAGATTACCAGCGAGGCTGCCGATGCAATTTCTAAGGCTATCGCCGAGACCGATACGTTTACCGGCGTGAAGTCCATGGACTTCGATGAGGCTCTTGAGCAGGGTCTGGTCAAATGGATCGATGACTCGTGCCTCGAGCGTTATTATGACGCCGTTCTCGCCCGCGGCGTGACCAACCTTTCTGCCGAGGAGATCGCTGGCGCTCCGCTTAAGCTCGTCTACACTCCGCTCAACGGCACCGGCCTCATTCCCGTCACGACGGTGCTCGAGCGCGCTGGCATCACCGATGTCACGGTTGTTCCCGAGCAGAAGGAGCCTAACGGCGATTTCCCGACCTGCCCGTATCCTAACCCCGAGATTCGCCAGGCCATGCAGAAGGGCATTGACCTGTGCGAGCAGGTTCACCCTGATCTGCTGCTTGCAACCGATCCTGACGCCGATCGCGTTGGCGTTGCCGTTAAGAATAGCGATGACTATCTGCTGCTGACCGGCAATGAGATGGGCGTTCTGCTGCTCGACTATATCTGCAAGACCCGCGCTGCTCGCGGTGAGGACCTCACTAAGAAGGTTGCTGTCACTACTATCGTTTCTTCCGCCATGGTTGACGCTCTGGCCGACGAGTACGGTTTTGAGCTCCGTCGTTGCCTGACGGGCTTCAAGTACATCGGCGACATCATTACTTCTCTTTCCGATGCTGGCGAGGTCGATCGCTTTATCTTCGGTTTTGAGGAGAGCTACGGCTATCTGGCCGGCGACCACGTGCGCGACAAGGACGCTGTGAGCACTTCGCTTTTGATTTGCCAGATGGCGCAGTATTACAAGCTCCAGGGAAAGAACCTTGCCGACGCGATGCACGAGCTGTACGAGAAGTATGGCTACTATCACAACAAGACGATTTCGCTGAGCTATCCGGGTGCTGAGGGTGCGGCAAAGATGGCCGGCATCATGGCCGGTCTGCGCGAGAACCCGCCCGCGGAGCTCGCCGGTTCCAAGATTGAGGCCGTCGTTGATTACAACACCTGCGTGAACGGCCTGCCGAAGGCTAATGTTATTGAGTTCGATCTTGAGGGTGGCAACAAGGGTATTGTTCGTCCTTCCGGCACCGAGCCCAAGATTAAGCTGTACATCTTCGCTAAGGGCGCGGATGCCGCCGAGGCAGATGCAGCACTTGACGCGATCGAGGAGTCCGGTCGCAAGCTGCTGGCATAAGGTATTTAAGAGTCTATTGCTATAGATGGGCGAAAGAGGGGATCTCGGATGCGAGGTCCCCTCCTGTTTTTAACCAGCCAGCCGAGAGTACTTAGATGTGTAGGAAATGTGTACGCCCAGATTCCCGCCCACGGCGCCCCTCCGGTCTGGCAATATATCTCCTTGCCGCGCGGCCCGGTGGAACCGGATCGGCCGC
>CALDEU010000008.1:0-89112 GCA_937942395.1 uncultured Collinsella sp.
CGACGGGAAACGAAAAAGCCCGGTTTAAAACCGGGCTCGAACAAACACGCCTATTGACAATGGCTTTCTCATATTAAAGGGTTTCGCCAAATACTCCGCTGACGGCAAATTCGATGTCGCCCAAACGTATGGCGAAAGCCTCGCCGATTCCGGCGTAAACCAGTGGTCCCGCTATGTGCAAGGCCGCGATTATTTTGGTAGTCAGCTGACCGAAGGCACAGATTACGACATTATCACAGTAAAGGAGAAAGGAAAACCTGACCAAAAGGGAGCCATGGTCAGCGAAATCCAGCCCCTGTTCTTCAAGCCTGGCAAGTCTGGTTGGAGCACTTTCGAGTTGATTCGCGCCTTCGGCAACCGCGGCGAGAACGTCCCTGGCCTCAACGCGAACACTGATGGTGTTTATTGCATCGGCAGCGAGCGCAACACCGAGATCAACCTCTTCCAGATTCGTCGCGGGTATGACCCCGAAGTCGCTACCATCCAGTGGGAAATGCTCTCCCGCGCCGCGTACTCCGTCGCCATCCCGTTGTACTCCGCTCTGATAACTGAGGTCAGCCCGTACTTCAGCGATCAGACCGTCTCCTTCGATCACTGCAAACAGACTGACGTCGTGTACAACGAGGAGCCCGAGAACTCAATCAACTACGTCCTCATGGACATCAGCTCGCTCTGCTTTGAGAACCCTGACACCCTTGGTATCAGCGTCCGTGCCTACCTCGATGCGCTCCAGAACGAGCTCATCGAGCAGAACAAGGAAGTTGACGCCGCCATGCTAGCCGAGACGACCACCGAGGGCCGCACTGCCCTGGCCAACAAGGCCGGCAAGGCTGCTACCGAGAACACCTACAAGAAGTGCAAGGCCCTGCTCCAGGAGATGCGCGCCTATCAGAAGGCCGAAAACTTCGACCAGCCCTTCACCCCGAGCGACCTGAACACCGAGATCAACGGCCTCAAGGTGTCCATCACCTACGCCAAGGACGCTCTTGCCACCGACCCGGTAACCCCGGATCAGCCTGGTACTCCTGAGCAGCCCGGTACTCCTGAGCAGCCCGGTACCCCCGAGCAGCCCGCTAAGCCCGAGCAGCCCACCACCAAGCCCGAGAAGCCTGGCAAGTCGGACACCACGACCACGGTAACCACCAACAAGACGAACACCAAGGGCGGCCTGCCCACCACCGGTGATCGTTTTGATGGCCGCATGGTGGCCGCATTCGCCATCGCTGGCGTTGCCGTCATCTCCGCGGGCGGTTACTTCCTCTACCGTCGCAATAAGGAGTAACGTCTTAGCTGAGCGGACAAGGCAGCAATGGCAGCCTCGCCCGCTCAGCCCGCTCTTTTGACCGGCGGGAAACCCGCCTGAAATCTTTTCAAAAAAGATTTCCCCGCACACACTTCGCTGTGCTATAGTGCAGCGCAACAGCAACTAGGTGCGACCGCGCCACGGCGTCACGAAAGGAGCCACCAACATGAAGAACACGATGAAGTCTCTCAACAACTGGTGGTGGCGTGATGCGAATACGATCGGTCGACAGTGAGTCCCTCACGCCTGTTTTTGCGCTCTAGGTGATTGGAAGGCCTCCGGTTTCGACCGGGGGCCTTTTTCTATCTCGAGCCCGATCGCATTCGCATCACGCGCCTCCGCTTTTCTCTTGCACTCCCATTCCGAAAGGATTTTCACCATGTCTCAGAACACCACCGCCACCCAGCCCCGCACCGTCCAGACCGCCGACCGTGGCAAACTCGATGTCCGCGCCCTCGTCCTGCTTGCCATCCTGCTCGCCGCCGGCTTCATCCTCAACTTCACCGTCGGCAAGGCCATCTCGGGCATCTCGGGCGGCATGATCAGCCCCGAGTTCATCATCTCGGCCTTCTGCCTCACCATCCTGGTCGTTCGTCCCAACATCGGCCAGGCGCTCGTCATTGGCCTCATCTCGGCTGCCGTGATCCAGATCACCACCACTTCGCCGTTCGTCGATTTTGCCGCCGAGGGCATCGCCGCCATGCTCATGGCCGGCATCGTCAACGCCGCCGGCAAGAACGGTCAGGTCAAGCCCGCCATCGCCATTGTCGCAACCTTCCTGACCACCTTTGTCTCCGGCGTCATCTTCATGATCATCAAGATGGCCATGCTCGGCGTGGTCGGCGAGCTCGCCGCCGCCATGCTGCCCGTCGTTGCCATGACCGCCGTCTTTAACGCCATTCTGGTCGGCGCCCTCTATCTGCCCATCCAGAAGGCCCTGAAGCTCAACTAACCCGCTCGGCTTTACGAGCCACCCCATCTTGGCGTTCATTCGTCGCTCGCGTACCCAAGTACGCTTCGCTCCTCTTTCACGCCAACCTGAGGCCCCTCGTAAAGCCGTCTCCGTGCTTCACCACCAAAGACTGTCCCAAACGGCTAGCTCTTGGGACGTTCTTAAACGACTAGTCATTTAAGAACGTCCCCAATGACTATGAAAGGTATCCATGGAAACGATCATCAACGTCGACGATGTCTCGTTCTCCTATGGCACGCAGACCGAGCAGGCGCTCAGCCACATCTCGCTCAGCGTGAACAAGGGAGATTTCATCGGCATCATCGGGCCCTCGGGCGCCGGCAAGTCCACGCTTGCCGCCTGTCTGTCGGGCGCCGTGCCCCACCACTACACCGGCACGTTCTTTGGGTCCGTCATGGTCGACGGCCACGACACCTGCGAAGTCTCGCTCACCGACGTGTCGCAAATCGTCGGCAGTGTGCTGCAGGATATCGACACGCAGATGGTCGCTTCGGTCGTCGAGGACGAGATGCTCTTTGGCCTCGAGAACTTTGGCGTTCCCCACGACCAGATCGAGCAGCGCGTGAGCGAAACGCTCGAGACCGTCGGCATCAGCGACCTGCGCGACCGCGAGATCGCAACCCTCTCGGGCGGACAGAAGCAAAAGGTAGCCATCGCCGCCATCCTCGCCATGCGCCCGCGCGTCTTGGTTCTCGACGAGCCCACCGCGGCACTCGACCCCGCCAGCTCCACGTTGGTCTTCGAGACGCTGCGTGAGGCAAACCGCGCACTTGGAATCACCATCGTCGTCGTTGAGCAAAAGGTCGCCCTGCTCTCGGAGTACTGCAACCGCGTGCTCGTGCTCAACCATGGCGAAATCGCGCTGCAGGGCGAGCCACACGAGGTCTTCGCACATACCGACGAGCTCCGTGCCATCGGCGTCGACTGCCCTCGCGTCACGCGTATCTTCAATAGCCTCGAGGCCGATGGTCTGGTAAGCGGTACCCCTTGCTTGGATGTCGATGAGGCCGAACGCCTGATTTCGGGCATCGTCGACCCCGCACACGCAGCCATCGAAGCCCAGGCGCCCACCGGTTCCCCGCATGCACCGTCGTTGCGTCCTCATGCCAAGGACGCCGAACCCGTGCTCACCTTCGACCATGTTGAGTTTGCCTATCCCAATGGCGGCGCCGCCGTACACGACCTTAGCCTGACGCTCTATCCTGGCGAGCTCGTGGGCATCGTCGGCCAGAACGGTGCCGGCAAGACCACGCTCACCAAGCTGCTCACGGGCCTGCTTAAGCCCGCCTCGGGCAGCGTGCGCGTTACGGGCCTGGATACTGCCGCGGTCCCCACGAGCCGTATCGCCCGCGAGGTCGCAACGCTCTTCCAAAACCCCGACCGCCAGATCTGCAAGGACACCGTGCTCGACGAGGTCGCCTTTGGCCTGGAGCTTGCCGGCATCGACCGCACCGAGGCTCTGCGTCGTGCTCAACTCGTCATCGACCGCTTTGGCCTGCCTGCCGACGAGGCGCCCTTCTCGCTGTCGCGCGGCCAGCGCCAGATGGTGGCACTCGCCTCCGTCGTGGTCGTAGAGCCCAAAATCGTCGTGCTCGACGAGCCCACGAGCGGCCTTGACTACCGCGAGTGCATGACCGTCATGGAAACCGTGCGTACCATGGTCGAGCGCGGCTGCGCCGTAATCATGGTCTGCCACGACATGGAAGTCGTCTCCGACTTTGCCGAGCGCATTGTGGTAATGGCCGACGGCTGCATCCTCGACCGCGGCCGCACGCACGAGCTATTCTCGAACATCGATCTCATGCGGCGTGCCTACGTGGAGCCTCCCCAGGTTATTGAACTCTCGCGCCGTCTGGCATCTTCCGTCTCGCCCGCTTTTGCGCAGGTGAGCGAGGTCACCGATGTCGTTCGAATTGCCAAGGAGATGGTCCACCGTGGTTAACGTCATCGACTACATGCCGGGCGATACGCTGCTGCATCGCCTGAATCCCGTCGTCAAACTGGGCCTCGCCGCCGCCATCATCGTCGGCATCTTCTTGTCCGACACCTATGTGGCGCTGCTGGGCTTTTTGGCACTCACCCTTGCGCTGGGTGCCTATGCCGGCGTCGTCGACCGTCTGTTCTCGCTGCTCAAGTTGCTGATTCCGCTCGCGCTTATCATGCTGGTGCTCCAGCTGGCCTTTATGCGCGATGGCAACGTGGTGTGGGGCTTTATCACCGACACGGGTCTCATCACAGGATCGAAGGCCTGTCTGCGCCTGCTGGGTGTGGCGTTACCGCTCATCCTCATGCTCATGGTGACCAAGCTCAACGACCTTGCCAACGCCTGCGTCGAGGTGCTGCACGTGCCGTATCGCTATGCCTTCACCTTTACCACGGCGCTGCGCTTTGTGCCGGTGTTTGGTCAGGAGATGAACGCCATCATGGAGGCGCAGACCGCACGCGGCGTCGAATACGACACCAAGAACCCCATCAAGAAGCTTAAGCTCATGCTGCCACTGTGTGTGCCACTGCTCATCTCGAGCGTGGGCAAGACCGATGCCACAGCCTTGGCGGCAGAACAGCGCGGCTTCTATCTGCGTACGCGCGCCAGCTCGTACAAGCGCTACCCCATCAAGGGCCTGGACATCGCCGTGCTCATCGTCAGCATCGCCCTCATCGCCATCGGCTTCCTGTTCTAGTTCACCACCGACAGCATCCGCCCAACGCAAAAGGCCTCGGCTCGCACCAAACGAGCCGAGGCCTTTACTGTTTCACCAGATAAAACCTACCAAAATTAACCTGTCCCTTTTTGACAGGTCGGAAGCTAGAGGCGGTAGGGAGCGCCGCTACGGATGATGGATTCACGCACCAGGACATCCATGGCGTCGAGGGTGATCTCGGGAATCTCTCGGTACTTTTGCAACACCGAGAGCTCGGTGCAGGCCAGAATGACGCGGTCGCAGCCGCTACGGGCGAACTCCCACATCACGCGGTCGAACTTATCCATATCGGGCTCACGTCCGGCCTTCACATCATCGTAGATAAGCGACATCACATCGTTCTGACGTTTCTCGCTGGGATAGACGACCTCAACACCCGCAGCCTTACATTCGCGGCCGTAGACACCCGCGCCCACGGTTCCGTCGGTGCCCATGATGCCAATCTTGTGCACCGGCTCGGCCGGCATACTCAGGTTGGGGTCGAACTCGCACTCCCCCATCACCGCACCGGCCAGAGCATAGCGCACCGACTCACGCGGCATGTGGATAATCGGCACCTTCGTAAACGACTGGATCTGGTCGTAGAAGTAGTGCGACGTGTTGCAGGGAATGGCAATGTGCGCACAGCCCAGCGACTCGAGTGCCTGGGCACACTCTTTCATGGTCGCCAGCAGCTTGGCATGCTCGCCGGTCTTAATGGCCAACGTGCGGTCGGGCATGGTCGACTTGGAGAGCACCACCATGTCGATATGTTCCTGATCGCAGGCAGCAGCCGTATGACGCACCACCTGGTCGTAGTAATACGACGTGGCCTCGGCGCCCATGCCGCCGATAACTCCCAGCTTTTCCATCGCCGCCTCCTTGATGACGCTTGCGCAATTGCGCGTATCATACCCGCGCCCGCCCGATGCAAACCGGACGGGCGCCGCGCTCATCTACTTGTAATACGTCTTGAACAGCTTAAAGTGGCGCAGCTTGGTGTGCCACATGCGCAGCCAGCGGTTAAAGACAAAGTCGCCCTTCATAAACGAAGGGTCGGCGCCCTTGCCTTCCTTGTCCAGGCGATGCACCTTAGCGCGCAGCTCGGGATCCTTGACGTACTTGTCGACGACGCCCATGGGGACGACCATCCACAGGGCCTCGTCCTGAGCCGTCACAAACTCCGGCTCAAACGGACGGTTGAACACATACTCGTCCACCACATACTTGGCAACGTTAAAGCCGCTGTTGGTAACGTAGTAGTTGCTGCGGCCCTGGCGCGTGTTGAAATCGAAGAACTTAAACGAGCCGTCGCGCTCGTCGTACTTAACGTCAAAGTTGGAATAGCCCACAAAGTGAAGGTCCTCGAGCAACTTGCGCACGCCGCCCATGAGCTCGTCGTTGGGCTCGGTAATGATACAGGCATGGTTGCCGACACCGTGGGGCTGATGCTCCTCGAGCAGCACATGGCCCAGGCACATCATGCGCACCTTGCCGTTGCGGTCGGAATAGCTGGTGAGCACGCGCATGTACTCGTCGTTGCCGGGCACGCGATCCTGCAAGATCAGGTCGTCGGTGTAGCCGCTGGCATACGAATCGCGAATGACCTGTTCCAGCTCGGCGCGGTCGGCAATCTCATAGGCCTTCTTCTGGCCCTCGAACTCATGCTGCCACCACATGATGCCGTCAGAAGGCTTCAGAATCATCGGGTAAGGAAAATCGATCTGGTCGAGCACTTCGGCAGGCGCCTCACCCTGGGCATTAAGCATCGCCTTGGTAAAGGTAAACGTGTGCGGATAGGGCACGCCATGCTTCTCGCACAGCTCGTAGAAGATCTCCTTCTTCTGGCACTGCTCGAGCATGCTGTAGGGCGCGTAGGGAGCGACGATGTTATCCGCCAGCTCATGAGCATCCTTGGCTTGAGCCACGAGAGCGACATAGTTATCGCCACAGCCCACAAGGACAATCGTCTTGTCGGCATGCGCTTGGGCAATGCTGTTGACGGTTTTGAGCATCACGGGCATGGTGTCGATATCCACGTTGGGCGTGTAGTCGATAATCTGGCTGCGGTACGCGGGACCCGTCTGATACTTGCCAAAGACCAGACTCTTGACCTGGTACTCCTCGTAGAAGGCGCGCGCCACCGAATAGGCGTTGATGTCGCCACCGAGCAGCACGGGAATGAACTCGCGCTCTGTAAATTGCAATGCCATGGAAACTTCCTATCATGAACTGCCCACACAACGGGCGGTTTTTGCGCAGCTGAATTATTCTAGCGTGCCAAGCCGCCGGCGCCCAAAGCTCCACCGTATCTATGGCAATCGACGTAATCGTCCAGCACGAAGGCCAGCACGAAGACGGCGCTCGCCGTTGTATGACAATGGGCAATGAACCTACCATTGTTGTAGGATTCAGTGTATTGACATCTTCGAGCGAAAGGCGCACACGTGCCCCAAGACCATCCGACCGATAATCCCATCCTCAATGCCGCGAGGCGCGAGCTGGCAGAACGTGCGAAAGCGACCGCTCCCCTGTGCACGGCAAACGACGCCTACAACGGACCCGCCCGCATTGTCTCGATCAACACGTCGGCACACAAGGGCACGCGCAAGTCGCCCGTCGCCGACGGGCACGACACCGTTATAGAGCAATTTGGCCTCGCCTCTGATGCGCACGCCGGGCATTGGCACCGCCAGGTTTCCTTTTTAGCTGCAGAGTCTATCCAGACGGCGCAGGCGCGCGGGCTCGATGTGCACGAGGGCGACTTTGGCGAGAACTTCACAACCCGGGGCATCAACCTGCTCTCGCTCCCCTTGGGCACACAGCTCAAGCTTGGCAGCGAGGTGCTTGTCGAAATCAGCCAAATCGGCAAGGTCTGCCACACACGCTGTGCCATCTACTATCTCGCCGGCGACTGCATCTTTCCCCACGAGGGCGTTTTTGGCGTGGTACTAAAGGGCGGAGAGGTCTACGCCGGCGACGATATCCAGGTAATCAAACTCGGCGACGGCACCTGTTCGTTCACCCCCGCCGAGGCCCTCGAAGAGATTGAGCAGGCTCGCCAGAAGGGCACGCTGTAGTTATAAAACCCCACGTTGAGATGGCTTTTACAGCCCAAAACTCCTCTCAAACAGAGCTCTGTAACGTTAAAGTTGAACTCTATGGTTTCTCAACAATTCATCATAACTGCAGGTCAAAGCCAAAGCCTCAAGTTCAACTTGACCCTTTAGAACCTTTAAGGTTCAAGTTGAGGTCGAAAGCAGTAGTAGAATACCTTTCGAACTATAACCTACGATTGATTGCAGAGGGACTGGATGCAGCATTCGAACCATCGCACCGCAGCGCTCATCGCGTCGAAGCCGGCTCGTATCATCACGAGCGCCGCGCTTGCCGTTACACTGACGGCCGCGCCGATGCTCTCCCCCGTCGCAGCCTATGCCGCCTCGCAGGCAACGCAGGATCAGCTTTCCGCTGCCCAGCAGAAAATCGAAACCGCCACGAGTGCCTACAACGAAGCCCGCACCAAGCTCGAGGATCTGCAGAAGCAAATCGACACTAACGAGGCAAGCATCGAGAAGATCGAAGCCGAACTTCCCGATCAACAGGCCAAGGCGAGCTCCGCCATGCGCGATCTGTATAAGTACCAGAAGGGCACCAACCCCATCGTGAGCTTCCTGGTCAACGCGCAGAGCCTGGGCGAGTTCATCACCACCTGCAAGTACACCAACCAGATCACGAGCTCGAGCGTCGACGAGATCGAAGAGCTCAACAAGATGCAGACCGAACTCGAGCAGAACAAGACCGAGCTCGAGCAGGCCAAGTCCCAACTCGAGACCGAGCAGAAAACCGCCGAGGACGCACTGGCACAGGCCCAGCAGCTTCGCAGCGAAGCCCAGGCAAAGGCCGAGCAGGAGAATGCCGCCGAGCTGGCCAAGCTCGAGGCCGACAAGGCCGCTGCCGCCGAGAAGCTCTCGGGCGAGGGCGTGAGCGGCAACAACTCCAACAGCCAGGCCAATAACGCCAACACCACTATCGACACCACGGTGAACAACTCCAATACCGGCAACTCCGATTACGACTCGTTTATCAACGAGTGGACGAGTCGCATCGACAACTACCTCGCCGGCTCCCCCATGGCAGGCCAGGGTTACAACTTTGCCGTGGCAGCCTGGAACACCGGTGTTGACCCTCGCTGGTCTCCCGCCATCGCCTGCATCGAGAGCAGCAAGGGCCTCTATTGTGCCGGCTCCTATAACGCCTGGGGCTGGAGCGCCCGCGGCGGCGGCTGGCGGAGCTTTGGTAGCTGGAGCGAGGGCGTCTCTGCCCACGTTGCCTACCTGGGCGCCAACTATGGCTCCACGCTTACCCCGGCAGCCGCCAAAAAGTACTGCCCGCCCACGTGGCAGGACTGGTACAACAAGGTTGCAACCCAGATGAACCGCATCTAAGATCAACGTCAAAGGGCCCCAATTGGGGCCCTTTTTCTTTTACGCGACGGAGGTATCGACGACGCCAGTCGCGTTTGCAATGGCAACAATGATAATCATTGCCAACAAGAGCACACCCATAGCCTTGAGCCAAAGCTTTGCAAGCTTTTTACCGCGGTATCTATCGAGTAGCTCAAACCGCCGGCGAAGGCGGCGTTTGTCGAGCATCACAAAATGGATGAGCACTACGAGACCGTCGACGAAGATAAAATACTCAATCGCGAGAAACCACATCGGGTAGTTTTGGTTGGCGCCCGTAGGATGAAAAACGGCAAAATGGCTTCCGGCAAAGAAAACAAGTAGCGAAAGATAGACGAATGCGTTCCAAATGCGCCCAACGGTGTCGGGAATGCGGGAGAGTAAATTCGGGCGCTCAGGCACCAACGGCAATCCACCCTGAGACTGATCCGTGGGGAGCACGGGCGCAGGGCACACGGCTCGCCGCTCCGGAGGCTCTTGAAAGGAAGCAGCATTCGGCGCGGACGACGCATACGATGCGCGTGCAGCGTGCCCTAGCGCCTTCGCGCTTGCAAAGCGCTTGTCCGGATCGAGCGCCATCGCCATGCAAATAACATCGGCAAGCGAGGCGGGGACGTCACGTGCCTCGCATTGCTCGCGTATGTTCCGACCTGGCTTGGGATCGGCCCCCGTCAGACAAAAGAACAGCAGGGCACCGAGCGCATAGACATCGCTGCGCACGCTCGTCTGGCCAAAACCATACTGCTCGGGCGGCGCATAGGGACGCGTGCCAAACTTAACGGTATCGGCATCGGCTCCCTCGCGCCACACGCGAGCGATTCCCAAATCGATAATCACCAGCGATGAAAACGTCATGCCTGTATCGGGCGTATAGTTTGCGCCCGACACGATGATATTCGAGGGCTTTAGGTCGCGATGGATCACCGGAGCGGCCATCTCCCCCGCCGACGCAAAGCCGGCATGGAGCTCCGCAACTGCATCACAAAGGGCGCCAAACAGCTCACAAGCATAATCGGGCGTCGCACCCAAACGCCCCACCAGGGCCCCGAGCGTTTCGCCTTCGATGTATTCCATGACCACGCAAAGCTCGTCGCCCACGCGGCGGCAATCGACAATCCGAGGCAAGTGCTCGTAACGTCGCCCAGCATGCTGGGCCGCAAACAGGCGTTCATACGCCCCGCCAATCTGGGCCGACGCGTCGATGCGCTTGCGAACAAAGGGGCCAAGAGATCCTCCGCCGGAGCCCTCAAAGTACACGAGCTCGGTCGTCTCGACGTCGGAGTGCTTGAGCACACGGTCTACGCGATAACTGTCATCACGCTCAAGTGACGCCAGGTGTCCGGCGAGCGCAGCAGTCAGCTCATCATCGGAATATGTTGGGCTCTGAGTATCCATAGCGTCCATAATAACGCAGGGCACGGACGCCCCATGACGCCCGTGCCCTGCACGTTCTAAATATCGTGAACACCGCTTCCGCCGGCAGCTAGCTGTTAGCTCACCGTCTCTTCACCAAAGCGATACAGCTCCTCGTTCACCTTTTGCAGGCTGCAGCCACGATCGATACAGAAAATGATGATGGCGTCACGGCGGTCCATGCAGTTGAGGACATTGACGCCCGCCGCCGTCAAGGCGCGGTTGGTCTCCTTGAGCGTCAGCGCCATGGCAAAGGCAATCTGCAGCACCTTATTGCGGCTCGGATGCCGCGCACCGGTAAAGATCTGATAGCCAAACGTCTCATTGAGGTCGGCCATACGCACCACGCGCGAACGCTCCAGCCCCTTTTCTTCCAAAAGCTGTTTCAGATACCCCGAAAGCGACGGGGCGGTAAAGTCGTGCTCTTTGATATAGCCCTCGATACTCGGAGCATCGAGCAGCTCGTTGAGCAACTCTTCGGTTAGCTTCTTATCGGGCATATGGCCTCACCCCCCAGCTCGCATAGTAACCATGTTTTTAATTCTAGTTAAAAACCGCTCACGTCAGAACGTTCCCAGCTGGCAACCTGGTCGGGAGATACCGTGCTCATCGCTTCGAACTTCCAGGTGCCGCCCGCTTTGAGATGGTTGGTGTTCGCAAGAGCCGTTCCCACCTGATTGCCGTCTGCGTCATACAGAACATACTCAATCTGAATGTAGCTTTGCTCTTTATCCGTATTATTGGTCAATGTGCCAGTGATCTTATACGCGAACTGATTAGACGCATCCCCGGCCTCATCCGAAACCGTATAGGGTTCTTGTGCCTCTTTTTGCTCCTCGACTTGCTGAGTCTGTTCGGCAGGCTTTGCTGCATCACCCGTAGACGAATCAGACGAGTTACCGCCCATAGAACCTACGACGCCGGCAACAACAAGCACCACGATGACACCCAGAATGATCTTGCCGATCGGCTTCTTTCCCTCTTTTGCCATTATGCATCCTTCCCACGATCCGGCTACCGTGCCGGCACACAGCACATCGTAGGAGGCAGCGAGTTCAAATTCATTAGCTGGGAGCTAATGTCGCGACACAACTTGCCATCCGACGCTCATTGAGTCTTTTTTCCTTCACCGAACTCATACCTTTGTTGTTGACTATTAAACATTTAGACGTAAACTGCTTTGTTACCTTGTCAACATCTGAAAGGAACCTCATTGGGAAAAGACGTACTGGTGCAGCAACTCGTCGACTCATTCGACAGCTGGCCCGCCAAAAATTCCGGTTGCGGATCGTCCCGCATGACACAAGAGCTCTATCCTTTTGACAAGCTCTTCTCTCCCATCAAAATTAACAAGCTCACCGTCAAAAACCGCATTGTCATGGCACCGATGGGCAATATCGACATGTGCGAGGAAACTGGCCGCCCCAGTGGCATGATGCTGCAGTACTTTTTCGCCCGCGCCAAAGGCGGCTGCGGCCTCATCACAACAGGACTCGTGCCGGTAAGCCACGGCATCGATACCACGGTCACCGAGCTGGACAAGCTCACCTATTTCCCGCGCATCGATCGAAGCCGAACCGTTATGGCAGGCTGGCGCGACCTTGCCCAAGGTGTCCATGCCTTCGGATCGCGCATTTTTGTCCAGCTTACGGCCGGACTCGGCCGCGTGGGCAACCCGCAATGCCTCATCACGCAAAAGAAGTTTCCGGTCTCGGCGAGTTTCTTGCCTAACTACTACATCCCCGCCATTCCATGCATGCGCCTCTCGGACCAAAAGCTGCGCCGTATCGTAAACAATATCGGCCAAGCGGCGGCCGATGCTCATGCCATGGGCATCGATGGCGTCTATTTGCACGGGCACGAGGGTTATCTTATCGAGCAGCTCGGAAACCCCGCCTTTAACCATCGCAAGCTCGGACGTTATGCCGATTGGCGTCAGTTTGGCCTCGATATGATCAAAGAAATCCGTCGCCGCGTTGGGCCCGACTACCCCATCATGTACCGCATCGACCTTTCGCTTGCACTCGAGGAAACCTATGACGAGCAGGTCATGAATTCGACCTATCTGGGACGCATGCGCGGCGGCCGCACAGTCGAACAGACCCTGGGTTATATGGAAGAGCTCGTGGCGGCGGGAGTAGACATCTTTGACGTCGACCTTGGTTGCTATGACAACTGGTGGATGCCCCACCCGCCTGCGAGCATGCCCGCAGGCTGCTTCGTTCCCGTGGCGCGCGCCGTTCGAGAGCGCTTTGCCGCCGACAATATCCGCTCCAATGCCGGCCTTCCCGTGCCCGTTGTCGCGGTGGGTAAGTTGGGCTACCCCGACATTGCCGAACGCGCCCTTCGCAATGGCGACGCCGATATGATCATGCTCGGACGCCCGCTGCTTGCGGATCCCGAGTGGCCCAACAAGGCGTACGCCGGTCGCGTGGCAGATATTCGCCCCTGCATCGGATGCCAGGAAGGATGCCTCAACGAGTTTGTCGAAGGGGGCCATTCGCAGTGTGCCGTCAATCCACGCTGCAGCTTTGAATACCTCATGCCCCAGACACCCGCTCCCACCATAGAACCCAAACGCATAGCGGTGATAGGAGCCGGACCCGCCGGGATGGTCTGTGCGCTAATCGCCGCGCGTCGTGGCCACAACGTAAAGCTCATCGACGCCGAAGATGAACTTGGAGGAAAACTCCTCTCCGCCAGCGCCGCCCGGATCAAGTTCGACCTCGATAACTACCGATCATATCTTGTTCGACAGGTGCGCGAGCAGGCAGAAAAACCCAACGGGAACCTGACACTCGAACTTGGACGGGCAGCACGCGCCAAAGATCTTGCAAAAGCAGACTTCGACGCAATCGTGTGCGCGACAGGCACTTCCAATGCGATACCGCCCATCCCCGGTCTTACGGAGCTTGCAGCATCGGGCCATGCCGTGCAGGCAACGCAGCTACTGCGCCAACCCGCGCTGCTTGGCAACGCCAAAACCGTCGCCATCATTGGCGGAGGGGCCGTGGGCTGCGAGGTTGCCCAATGGCTCACCGTCGAACACGGCATACCACAGGTCAGCGTAATTGAAATGCTACCTCACATGATGCAGGGCGCCTGCACGGCAAATCGTGGCCACCTACTCCATGCGCTCAGGGGACGCAATGTGCGGCTCCTCAATATGACACGCGTCGAGCGCGCGGAGGTCGACGGTAAACGCGAGCCTGAAACCCTATCGAGGTGTGCGCGTCTCCACTTGAGTCGCAACTGCCACAAAAACGTTCCCGACCCCTACGTCTCGTGGTCACCGGTCTTGCCCGAGAACGTCGAAAACCCGCTTGCACCCAAAATCGGCAACGACTGGAAGTCACTCGAGCTAACCTGCGACCTGGTAATCATTGCCTGCGGCGGACACCCCGACGACGCGCTGTTCTACAAACTGCAGCAGACGCACGCCGCAGACGAGCTGCATAACATCGGCGATGGGTTTGCACCCGGTCGTGTGCTCGAAGCGGTCCGTGCGGCATACCGACTCGGCACCAATATCTAACACGAAAGGATGGGCTCACAGATGAACCTGACCTCCCAACAACAAGCCCTGCTCGACGGCGCCAAGGGCCCCGCCATGGCCAAAGTGGTCAAGACCCTCGTTATGTACGGCGAATGCTTTGGCGCCGAGCGTATGGTTCCCGTGACCGGCGCAAACGGTCATCTTGTCACAAGTTTTGGCCTCTCCATGCTCGGTCCAGTCTATGACCTTATGGATGAGCTGCTGAAAGACGGCGCCCTGTCCGGTCAGTCATTCTCGGTCGACCCGAGGCCCCTCGACCCCGCCGTCCCGGCCAACCCGCTGCAAAAGCTGCTGTTCAAGATTATGTATTCCAAACAAGACGATTATGAGGCACAGCTGCGCAGCATGGGCCTATTGGACAACGATGCTTTCACCTGCACCTGCTACCAGCCCGAGGTTGGCAATCGACCTCGGCGTGGCGACATCCTAAGCTGGGCAGAAAGCAGCGCCGTGGTCTTTGCCAACTCCGTGCTGGGCGCTCGCTGCAATCGCAACTCCGGCATCATCGAGATGTTCGGCTCAATTGCCGGCTTTGTCCCGGAATTCGGCCTGCTCACCGATGAGGGCCGCAAGGCGACCTGGATCATCGAAGTCGATTGTAAGCGCATGCCCGAAGCGCAAGTGCTTGGCAGCGCCATTGGCATGAAGGTGATGGAAGACGTCCCTTACATTAAAGGCCTCGACCGCTGGCTTGGCCGCGAACTCACACCCGGCACGCAGGACTACCTTAAGGACATGGGCGCCGCCAGCGCATCGAACGGCGCTGTCGGGCTCTACCACGTGGACGGCATCACGCCCGAGGCCGTCGAACAAGGCGAACACCTCATAGCACCAGACGCCCAAATCTATCGCATTGACGACGCCGAGCTGGAACGCATCCGCTCGAGCTACCCCGTTATGTGGAAGAACCCGGGCGCGCACCCCAAGCTTGCCTTCATCGGCTGCCCCCACCTCTCGTCTGCACAACTCGCCCATTGGGCAGACGCCATCTGCGATGGGCTGAGCGCCTCCGGCAAGTGCCGCGTGCAAGTACCCACTGTACTGACCGCCGCCCCATCCGTGGCAGACGCCTTCCGCAAGACTGCGGCATACAGACGCCTCTCGACTACCGGTGCCGTCGTCTCGAGCATCTGCCCGCTTATGTACACCAACAACCCGCTGTGCGGCAGCATGCCCATCATCACCAACTCCAACAAGTTGCGTACGTACTCGGCATCGCGCTACTACACCGACGACGAGGTGCTCGCCTACGTCACCACCGGAAAACCAATCAAATAGGAAGGCGACTCCTCATGGAAAAAATCTTTCACGGCCGCGTCGTTGTCCCCGGAACTGCCCACGCCAAGGCACTTGTCTCTCACGGAGGGCTCAACACACTCGCATCGTTTCAGAAGGCACTGATGTTTGGCGACAAAAAGGCCACGTGTTCCGACCAAAACAATCCCGACTTGTACGGCAAACCTTTGGCGGGATGTGCCTTGTGTCTTCCGCAGACTATCGGCTCCACCACAGGCGGCATGGTGCTCTTCTGCGCCACCAAAATGGGGCGCCAACCCGCATGCCTGCTGTTTTCCAAACCCATTGACAGCCTTGCCGCCGCTGGCGCGATCCTCTCGGGTGTATGGACCGACACCCCCATGCCCACCATTGACAACCTGGGCGATGAGTTTCTCGATGCTGTGTCGACGGGAGACGCCATCACCGTGACCGAAGACGGCACGGTCATCGTCGGCTAAGGCTATCCGACCCGCCGCCCGCAGATGAACAACGTGTTTCGCCATTTCCCACGCGCGGTGCGGGCGATAATCTTGACGTATTCGATATACAACACGAAAGGAGTCCCACCATGGGAGCATCGGTATCGGTCGCACAGGGCGCGCCTCTTGATGCAGGCACCTACAAGGCAGACGAGGCAGCCGTCGAGCGCTTTTGCGAATTGCTGCGCATCCCCACCGTTTCGCGTGAGAACATCGCCGAGCGCGACGATGAGCCCTTCAGCCAGTGGATTCCCACGCTTCAGCGACTTTATCCGCATTTCTTTAAAGTCGCCGAGCTCACACGCGTCGACGACTTTGGCATGCTCCTGCGTTGGCCTGGCGCCGATTCCGCCTTGGACCCCATCGTCATGATGGCGCATCAGGACGTCGTGCCCGTCGAGGGCCAAGACTGGAAGCACGATCCCTTTGGAGCCGAGATCTTCGACGGCGAGATCTGGGCCCGCGGATCACTCGACACCAAGTGCATCGTCTCGGCTTTCTTCGAGGCCGCCGAGCATTTGATTGCCCAGGGCTTTGTTCCCCCGCGCGATGTCTGGTTCTTCTCGAGCGATGGCGAGGAAATCGCCGCACCTACTGCAACCCATGCAGTGCAGTGGCTTCGCGAGCATAACATCCATCCCCATATGGTGCTCGATGAGGGTGGCGCAGTGGCAACCGACGCCCCGCTCGGCGTCACCGAACCCGTTGCCATGGTAGGCGTGTCCGAGAAGGGCCACGTCGACCTTACCGTCACGGCGCGCGCCGACGGCGGCCATGCCTCTACGCCTGCGGCAAACGATGCCTGCCGTCTTCTCTGCCGTGTATGCGAAACTATCTCGGCCAACCCCGGCAAGCCGCAGCTCACGCCCGCCGTCGAGGCCACTCTGACCGAGCTGGGTGCCCGTAGCAGCGCGACGTATCAGGCAATCTTTGGCAACCTGTGGCTCACGCGCCCCGCGGTTACCAAGATCATGGCCGCCAGCCCCGAGACCTCGGCCATGCTGCGCACAACCTATGCGCTCACGCAGCTCGAAGGCTCCAACGCGCACAACGTGCTGCCACCAGTTGCTCGCGCCAACTTCAACGTGCGCATCGCTCCGTTCGAGACCATCGCCGATGCCGTTGAGCGCGCTCGCAGGCTCGCCGCTCAGCAGTGCCGCGCCTCGGGCGTAAGCCCCGACCATGTCACCGTCGAAATCAACGAGGCGATCCCTTACACCGAGCCCGCACCCATCTCGCCCTACGAAGACGATGCCGCCTTTAACTACATCCATCGCTGCGTGTCTGGTGTCTATCCCGAGGCCGGCTTTGCCCCCTACGTGCAGAACTCCTGCACCGACTCGCGCGAGTTCAACGAGATCTGCGATCGCGTCTACCGCTTCTGCGGCTTTATCTACTCGGGTGAGGCGCGCAAGCTCATCCATGCCGCCAACGAACGCATCGGCGTCGACGTCTACAAGCGCGGTATCGAATTCTATGTGGCGTTTCTCGCCAACCTTGGACAACTGTAGGACGGGAGGGCCGACATCGCCCCTCCCCGCTTTTACCGACCAGGAGAACCAGCATGACCCAACCAAATCTTAAGCGGGCGGCCCGGCTCGACACCAAGGCCGTCGCCCTCGCCTCCCTACCCTTTATGGGCATGATCAGCTTTTGGCAGGTCTACGACGGCATCGTTCCCAAGATGCTCACAGGGACCTTTGGCCTATCCAACTCGCTCACCGGCGCGATCATGGCCATCGATAATGTCTTTGGCCTGTTCCTGCTTCCGCTCTTTGGCATCCTCTCGGACCGCTGCGCAAGCAAACTCGGGCGTCGAACGCCCTTTATCTTGGGCGGCTCCGCGGTGGCAATGCTCTCCGTCCCGCTCATCGCGATCGCCAACAACATGGGCAGCCTACCTCTGCTCATTGGCGCGATTATCCTCACGCTTTTGGCAATATGCGCCTACCGCACCATGACGGTTGCCATTGTGGCCGATATTACGCCTCGCCCACTTCGAACCAAGGCGGACTCAATCGAAAAGATCGTCGGCTATGCGGGAACGGGTCTTATGCTCGTCGCCATCTCGGTCATGGTTCCCAAGGCCGACAAACCTGATTATCTTCCGCTCTTTATCTTGCAGGCCGCCTTTATCCTCGTGTCAGCCGTTGTCTACGGCATCTTTGTCCGTGAGCCCGCCCTCGTCGAAAAGATGCGCGAGAAATCGCTGTCCATGGGCATCGACGAGGACCAGATTGACAAAGATGACTCCCCCGAGGCCGGCGGTAAAGATCGCGTTGCAGACGCCGGCGTACGCCGCTCCATCATCATGCTGCTCGCTGCAACGTTTTTCTACTACATGAGCTATAACGCCATGACCACCAATATCAGCCGTTATGCCGATTTGTTCTACGGCATGGAGGGCGGTTCCTATGCCATCATCAATATCGTGACGATTGCAGGCGCGCTGCTAAGCTACGTACCCCTGGCAAACCTTTCGCTCAAAATCGGCCGCAAAAAGGTCGCCCTGGGCACCGCCGTCATCATGGTTTTGTGCCCCGCGCTTCTTTGGCTGGCACCCGGTTTCTCGCCCGTGTTGTACGGCGTCTTTTTGTTGATGGGCGTCGCGCTGGGCGGCGTGGACCTGTGCGTGTACACGATGATTCTGGAGTGTTGCAGCTCCCAAAGCGTGGGCCGCTACTCCGGTTACTACTACACCGTGAGCATGGCGGCTCAGGTGGCGACGCCGATTCTCTCCGGCATCGTTATGGACGTGGCGCCGTCGATGCTCTTCGCCTACATCACGGCAATGGGCATGATTATGGCCGCGAGCATTGCCGCCGCCAAGCACGGCGATGCCATCTTGATCGACGAGGTCGCTCGCCGCGAGGCAGCCGAGTAAGAGACCGAATTGACTACCGAGCGAAAGGGGCCGGATAGGCAAAGTGCCCATCCGGCCCCTTTTCGGTTCATCCTCAAAAAGGCAATCGAAGCCTACCCCACCGTGACGGATTCCCCGGTAAAGGTGCTCACAAGCAACAAGATAAAGAACGCCAGATAACTGATGCTCAATAGGTAGGCAACAACCAAAAAGAAGGCCCATCCGACATTGGTCTTGCCGTCGGTGCGACGTTGCTCGCGAGAACGACATAGCCAAATCGTCACGCCAATGGCCACAATCAACAGCACAAGTGCCGCTGCCGCCAGTCCAGCAAGCGCAAACATCACGCCAATGCTCACAGCAATAACCGGAAGTAGCAGCAAGCCGCACCCACACCCACCAGGACTAAACACGGCAGACTGCCGGCGTCGTTCCATCGTCACTCCAACCTCAACATCTTTGAGCGCTACAACGCAACGGCCTGCTGAACGGGAACGATCTTATCCAGTTCCGGTTCGATGCGCCTCTTCTCTGCCTCGAGATCAAACGCCATCTGGGCTCGAAGCCAATAGCCATCCGTCAGGCCAAAGTAGCGGCAAAGACGAAGATCGGTGTCAGCCGTAACACGACGCCTTCCCAAAATAATCTGCCCAATACGCTGAGCCGGAATCCCGGTCTCCTTAGCAAGGCGATATTGAGAAATACCCATAGGGACAAGAAATTCCTCTTTGAGAAGCTCGCCGGGGGCCACCGGCGACAACAAGCCAGCATCAGTTTTGTCACTTGTGATAATCGACGATTTCAACATTCCAAGCCATCCCCTGTCTCCACTCAAAACAGACCCGATAGCGCTCATTGACACGGATACTATATTGACCGGCGCGATCGCCCTTCAACGCTTCAAGACGATTGCCTGGCGGAACGCGAAGATCATCAAGCGAAGCGCAGATCTGCAGTTGGCGAATCTTCCTCAAGGCGACCCGCTCAAAAGGAATGAACTTCCTAATCCGCACACCCATTGCAAAGCGTTCAGTGTCTTCATCTTTATATGATGCAATCATAGTATCGCCTTACGTTAATAACGTCAAACGTTTCTATAGAGTTACATCCCTATTATAGCGTACATTTGTTCGTACTTTCGAGAACAAACGTCCACGTCAATTAACCAAGCAAAAGTAATCGTTTGTAGACATCGAGGCCTTTGAGCAGGACTTCCTCGTCAAAGAGCATAGTATCAGTATGCAGGGCACTCGTGGCATAGGCGGGGCAGCCCTCGGCGTCGCTCGGATTATCCTGACTGACAGGAACGCCCGTGCCCAGCAAGAAGAACACACCCGGCAGATGGCGCTGATAGAAAGCGAAGTCCTCGGCAATCAGCAAAGGCTCATCCACGAGCTGCAGCTCGGGCAAGGCAGGCGCGACATTGGCAAACAACTCGGGGTCGTTGTCGACCGGCGGATAGCCCTCGGCAAAATCGAGATCGTACGTGCAGCCCGTTGCAGCGCACGCCTCGTCGAGTACACGGTGCACGCCCTCGCGCGCACGGTCGAACATGTCGTCCGTAAACACACGCAGGCTGCCGGCAACACGGGCCTCCCCCGCCACCGCGTTGCAGACGGTCCCGGCCTGCAGCAGGCCGAACTTACCAATGCAGGGTTCATCGGCGCCCAACTCGTCCATCAATTCACGCTCGGCAACCAAGAACTTGGCAGCCGCCAGCGCAGCATCGTGCGATTCGTTTACGGGAACGCCGTAGGTCTTGGCGATATGGATGCTTGTCCCGTGAATGTGCACGTGCGTCTCACTCGAGCGCGCCAGCAATGGACCGGAGCAGCTCGCCAACGTGTTCGCAGGCAGATCGGGCCACACGTGAAAGCCAAAGATGCGGTCGACCCCGCAGCGCTCAAACACACCGCTCTCGCATACCGTCTTGGCACCACCGGTCGTCTCCTCGGCAGGCTGGAACACAAAGAGCACGTTGCGCTTGATGGCACCCGGCTGCTCACGAATCGTGCGATCGACAAAGGTAGCCGCCGCAAGTGCCATGGCCATGTGTCCATCGTGTCCGCAGGCGTGCATCTTTCCGGGATGCGTCGAGGCAAAGGCCGCACCCGTCGCCTCCGCGATGGGCAGGGCGTCCATGTCGGCGCGAATCGCCGTGGCATGCACGGCACCAACGCCAGAGTCGAAGAAAGCGCAGACGCAGCTGGGGCACGGATGGGTCACCTCGCAGGTGAGTGGTGCCAACACGCCCTCGACATAAGCGATGGTTTGCGGAAGATCGAAATCGAGCTCCGGAATGCGATGCAGGTCGCGGCGATAGCGACGGAGTTCTTGGAGCTCGGTCATAGAGGATCCCTTCGTGAGGCATATCTGTTGCAACTTATTGTGATACAGGATTGTGGCACACATGTTTCCAGCATATTGCTGCATTTTTTAAACGTTATATACGAATACTCTTGTTTGCTAAAGTGCAACGTGGTAGGGTCGTTACCACTTGATAGAGGCGCGGGCACGAAGAACCGCGGGCGAGCCGGCAGGCTTTGACCCCGTGGGGAGGCGAAACCCGCCGAACTGGGCTTTTCGGGCACGAACAACCTGGTGGGCCTGCGGGAAACACCCACAGGACTGTCTGCAGCAATGCGGGAGCGCTATCCGGACATTGGGTCCACGCTATGCGGATTCGATGCGCAGATGGCGCCGTCTGGATAGCGAGGTTTACGGGACATGGCATTGACCCCCAACGAGGCATATGCGGCCAAGCAGCCGTTTGTGGACAAGGAGACGCTCGAGCATATCGTCGAGCAGTTCCCCACGCCGTTTCATCTATATGACGAGACGGGCATCCGCCGCAACATGCAAGAGGTGCGCGACGCCTTCGCATGGAACCCGGGCTTTAAGGAATACTTTGCCGTCAAGGCCAATCCCAACCCGGCGCTCATCTCCATTCTCAACGAATACGGCTGCGGCTGCGATTGCTCGAGCTATACCGAGCTCATGATTGCCCGTTCGCTGGGCATCACGGGACACGACATTATGTTCTCGTCCAACGACACGCCGGCGGCGGACTTTGAACTCGCCGACAAGCTGGGTGCCATCGTCAACTTTGACGACATCAGCCACATTGAGTTCTTTGAACGCGTTGCGGGGCCCATCCCCAAGACGGTCAGCTGCCGCTTTAATCCGGGTGGCCTGTTCCAGCTCTCCAACGGCATCATGGATAACCCCGGCGACTCCAAATACGGCATGACCACCGAGCAACTCTTCGAGGCCTTCCGCATGCTCAAAGCCAAGGGCGCCGAGGACTTTGGCATCCACGCATTCCTTGCCAGCAACACCGTCACCAACGACTACTACCCCAAGCTCGCGCGCATCCTCTTTGAGCTTGCCGTGCGCCTGGAGCGCGAGACCGGCGCACATGTTGCCTTCATCAATCTGTCCGGCGGCATCGGCATCCCCTATCTACCCGAGCAGCAGGCCAACGACATTCATGCCATCGGCGAGGGGGTGCACGCGGCCTACGACGAGATCCTGGTTCCCGCCGGTATGGGCGATGTGGCCATCTGCACCGAAATGGGCCGCTTTATGATGGGCCCCTACGGCTGCCTGGTCACCAAGGCCATCCACGAGAAGCAGATCTACAAGGACTATATCGGTGTCGATGCAAGCGCCGTCGATCTGATCCGCCCTGCCATGTATGGCGCCTACCACCACATTACGGTAATGGGCCAGCCGGGTGGCGCCGACAAGACCGCAGTACCCGTTACGGACACCTACGACATCACGGGCAACCTATGCGAGAACAACGACAAGTTCGCCATCGATCGCGAGTTACCGCATGTCGACATGGGCGACCTGCTTGTGATCCACGATACCGGTGCGCATGGCTACTCCATGGGCTACAACTACAACGGACGCCTGCGCTCCGCCGAGGTCCTGCTGCGCCCCGATGGCTCAGCCGACCTCATCCGCCGTGCCGAGCGCCCGGGCGATTACTTTGCCACGCTCGACGTGCTGCCGAGCGGCCGAGAGCTGCTGGCCAAGTCGCGCGCCGAAAGTGCCCGCCGTCGCGCCCAAGACGAGCGCTTGGCCGTCGCCGCCCAATGGAATAAGCGCATCCAGATCGCGGAAGCGAAGGAGAAGAACATGGATATCCGCGACCTCGAGGGCTCAATCGTCGCCCTCGTCACGCCGTTTAAAAAGGACGGCAGCGTCGACTTTGACGCGCTCGAGCGCCTTATCGATTTCCATCTGCAAAACGGCACCGACGCCATCCTCACCCTGGGCACCACCGGCGAGAGCGCCACGATGACCGATGACGAGGACAACTCCGTCGTCGCCGCCGTGGTCAAGCATGTTGCAGGACGCGTCCCCGTCATCGCCGGCTCGGGCTCCAACTCCACGCAGACCATGCTCACCAAGTCGCTCACCTACCAGGGCTTGGGAGCCGACGGCCTGCTGCTCATTACCCCCTACTACAACAAGTCAAATGAAAAGGGCATCTACCAGCACTTTAAGACCGTCGCCGATGCCGTGGACATCCCTTGCATCCTCTACAACATCCCCGGCCGCTGCGGCTGCGGCATCAGCGAGCGCAACGTAGAGCGCCTGGCCGCACATCCCAACATCATGGGTATTAAGGAAGCCTCGGGCAACGTCGCCTACGCGGCCAAGATTGCCCACCTGCTGTCCGACGACTTCCGCATGTACTCGGGCGAGGATGCGCTCACCGTGCCGCTCATGAGCCTGGGCGCTTCGGGCACCATCAGCGTGTGGGCCGACGTTCAGCCGCAGCTCGTGCACGACATGTGCCGCGCCTATCTGGACGGCGACGTGGAGCGCGCCCGCGATATCCAGATTGCCGGCCAGCCGCTCATCAATGCCCTCTTTAGCGAGGTCAACCCCATTCCCGTCAAGGAAGCACTCGCCCAGATGGGTATGATCGAGGCAAACTACCGCATGCCGCTGTGCCCCATGGCAGACGACACGCGCTCCGCACTTACCGATGCTCTGAAAGGAGCTGGTCTGCTTGATTAAGACCGTCATTATGGGAACGGGCCGCATGGGCTCGCTCATCCGCACTACCGCCGAGGGCATTGTCAACGCCGCTGGAGAGCCCGTTTTTGACATCGTCGCCCAGATCGGCTTCGACTTGTCCGAGCTCGAGAGCGCACCGGCCGCCGATGTAATCATCGACTTCTCGAACGTCGTGACCTTCGATGCCGTTGTCGCCTATGTCGAGCGCACGGGTGCCGCACTCGTTTCCGGCACCACGGGCTATACGCCCGAGCAGATGGATCGCCTGCGCGAGCTGGGTCAGAACGCCCGTGTTATGCACTCGGGCAACTACTCTATCGGTATCGCCGCCCTGCGCCATCTAGTTGCCCAGGCCACGCGCGAGCTGCCCGGCTTTGACTGCGAAATCGTCGAGACGCACCATAATCAAAAGGTCGACGCCCCCAGCGGCACTGCCAAGTTGTTGCTCGACGCCGTCGTCGAAGCTGAACCCGAGGCAGGCTACCACCCCGTCTATGGCCGCGAGGGCATGTGCGGCGCGCGTGACCCCAAGGAGATCGGTATGCACTCGCTGCGTGGCGGCACCGTCGCCGGCGTGCACGAGGTGAGTTTCTTTGGCCAGGACGAGGAGGTCAAGCTCACCCACCGCGCCACGAGCCGTCAGATCTTTGTCAACGGCGCCTTGGCAGCCACGCAGAAGCTCGTCACCCGCGAACCCGGCTTCTATACGTTCGACCAGGTCATGTTTGCCTAACCAGGTATCAACCGGATCCACTCAAAGGAGAGACAGCAAATGAGTAATGCAGCCGAGATGGATGCACAGGAGATTATCAACTACATCGCAACCGCGCCCAAGAAAACGCCCGTCAAACTGTACGTGCGCGAAAAGCCGGGCATGAAGATCCAGTGGGGCAATGCGCACGTCTACGGCGGTCGTCGTGGCAAGACCGTCTTTGGTGACTGGGATGAGCTCAAGGCACTCCTCGACGCCAACGCCGACTCCATCGACTACTACGACGTCGAGAATGACTGCCGCAACTCCGCCGTGCCCATGCTCGACCTCAAGGGTATCAACGCCCGCATCGAGCCGGGCGCGATCATCCGCGACCGTGTCGAAATTGGCGACCATGCCGTCATCATGATGGGCGCCATCATCAACATCGGCTCCGTCATTGGCGAAGGCTCCATGATCGACATGGGCGCCGTGCTGGGCGGCCGCGCCACCGTGGGCAAGAACTGCCACATCGGCGCCGGCACCGTGTTGGCGGGCGTCGTGGAGCCCGCGAGCGCCACGCCTGTCATCATCGAGGACGATGCCATGATCGGCGCCAACGCCGTGGTCCTGGAAGGCGTGCGCGTGGGCAAGGGCGCTGTTGTCGCCGCCGGCGCCGTGTGCGTCGAGGACGTCCCCGCCGGCGCCGTCGTGGCCGGTGTCCCCGCCCGCGTCATCAAGATGCGCGACGAGAAGACCGACAGCAAGACCGGTCTCGAAGAGGGCTTACGTCAACTTTAATAGTTACGGCGTTTTACCAAACGCCGTAACTACTCGACGCTGCAAACGCCCCAGAGCGGCAATCTGACGTTCAATCGTCGGGCATGACCAAAAGGTCAATGTCCTCCTCTTTCACGTCACCTTGCTCGCTCTGGGTCGTTTTCGCTGACGTATGCTCGACCTGTAACGCAACTTATCGATTCTCGATGCTGCCGATATTCTTGAGCTCGATGGAGATGAGGCCGTTGGGCTCGTTGACGAACTCGATGTACTCGGAATTCGAACCCATCTCGGCCGGGAAGCTGATTTCGATACCCGTGTCGGTACGGATCTTGTGATTGCGCACGGCAGCGCGCTCGACCTGCTTGCGCTCCACGGGAACGCGCTCGGGAACCTTCTCCTCGGTCAGTGCCGCGCGCACGCTTTCCTTGATGACCGGTTCGTCCTCAAAGACCTCATCGACGATATCCCAAGGCGGCAGCTCCTCGTCATCCTCAACCTTCTCGGCAACGGCAGCCTTAACCTTGGCGAGTGCCACGGCCGTGTTGGCACCGTGCTCCTCGGCGACTTCCTCGACCACACGCGTCACGGTGTCGATGACCTCCTTGCCCGACACGCCCGTGTCGCACTGCAGCAGGCCATCGGGGATAAGCATACGGTCCTCGCCGGCAATCTTGCGTTTCTTGTCCACGTAGCCGATCTCCATGGTGCTCGCGCGCACGATGGCATAGCTTGGCACCTTTTGCGAGGGGTTTGGCAGAATAGCGTAGTGGCGCGCGATGTCATTGCGCACCTCCCCCTCCTCGCGGCCCACTTCGTGCATAAAAGCCTGCTTGGAGCCCAGCAGCATCACGGCAAACCAGCGGGCATCCTCATCGTCGTCAAAATCGGCCACGAGCACGTCGGTGGACTCGGCTTTCTCGGCTTTGGTGAGCTCGGAGGAGATAAACTCCGCAATCTGCTGCGACAGGTCCACGAACTCGCGCTCGCCAAAGAAATAGCCCTTGAGCTCGCCGCCAAACGCAGAGTTCTCCGCAAACGTGGCACGCTTATTGTCGGCCGAGGTGCGTGCGCGGCGCAGATGCGTGGTCACGAAGTTGCGCACGATACGGCTTTCGATATCCAACTCGCGCTGGCTCATAACGTTAACGGCAGAGTCAAAGTCCAGGATATGCAGAATCGCGTGATTGATTTTCATATACGGCATTCCGTTCTAGATCGATTTCGGCACGAACCAGTATAGCGGTCAAGCCCGCCCCGGGTGCATCGAAGATTGGTGCATCGGGGACAGGTTGCTTTGCACCAATGGCTAGCGCAAGAGCTCGGACTGCCAAGCCTCGAGCTGTTCTGCCAAACTCTTGCCGGCAGCGGGCACGTCGATCTGGGGTCGTTTGGGCAGCAGTGCGCATTTAAGGATTGCCACGATGGTCTGTGAGACAAAACGTCGCGTATCCTTGTCAAAGCCTTGCGCAGCCTGGAGCATCACGGGCAGGCTCTCGCGCAGATTCCCAGCGATATCCGCAAACCGCTCAGCACCCGTAGCCTCAAACACGGAGAACAACGCATCCACAAAACGCTCGCGCTCGCTAGGCGACACCGCAAGCAGCATCTCGCGAATGGAACCATCAACGTATCGAGCACCGGCGGATAGGCGCTCGCAGTACACGAAGTCGCGACCATCAACCACCCAGCTAAAGGGATTGTGCTGCAGCAGGCTGAACTCGGTGCTCTCGACGATGGCATAGTCCTCCTGTGTCTCGAACATCATGCCAAAGATCGACGACCGAGGTAGCGTCTTGTCGATTCGACCGGAAAGATCGGCAAAGGCGTCGCCGTTCAGAAACTCCTCGACGAAGCCCGGACCATCATGGGAATACGCCCGCTCGATTCGCTCACGGGCGACATCGGAGCACATCGCCGCACCGTACACCGCAAGGTTTCCACCCTTGGAATGACCTCCGCACAAAAGCGGCCCGTCAATCGCATCCGCCGCCTCGTCCACATAACGCGCCGCGGATTCCTGGGCCGGCACAGGACACCGGAACGCCATGTTAAAGTCCTCTTTCCAGCCCACGATCGTGCTGTCGGTCCCCCGGAAGGAAAGATAACTAAACCCCGCCGGAAACCGGAACGCCATAGCTGCAAACTGCTCTGTCGTCACCACATCGCTCACGGCACGATAGCCGCAAACGTGCACGCCACGGTAGCGAGGGCTTGCTGCCACGGCCTCCAACAAGGCGCGGCTCCCCTCTGGATTCCACAAATCGTCAATCATGTCCCGGTAGCACTCGGCACGCAGCAGCTCGCGTACGTCTAGGCCCTGCCAGTTCGTCAGCTCTGCCATATCACCCGGCAAACGCAAATAGGACAACCACGCAAAGACCAGGCTATCCACCGCGCAGAACGGCCGCTCCTCAAACGGATCAAACGCCGTCTGGGCATAGGTCAAAAAATTAGGCGAATCCGACATGGCCCTCCCATCAACCATGGTGTATAGGGATGGTGCATTGGGGTCAGGTTACTTTGCACCAAAAAGGCGCCCGGGTCACATGAATCCGGGCGCCTTCATTGTAGCTTTTCGCTCTAGCGAGCTTGATTTAGCAGGAGAAGTCGACGCTGTCGATGATGTCCTTGAGGGCCTTTGCAGAGACGGTGAGCTCATGCTGCTCGTCATCGTTCAGCGGCACGGGAACGCGGCAAACGACGCCGTCGCGGCCAACGACCGTCGGCATGGAGATGGCCAGATCGGACAGGCCGTACTCGCCCACCATGAGCGAGGAGACAGGCAGAACGGTCTGCTCATCGCGCATGACGGCAGTGCAGATGCGCTTGACGGCCATAGCGACACCGTAGTAGGTGGCGTGCTTCTTCTCGATGATGGTGTAGGCGGAGTTCTTGACGTCCTCGGCGATGCGCTTCTCGGCAGCCTCATGCTCCAGGTGGCCGTGAAGCTCACAGAAGGTGTTCAGCGGCACGCCGGCAACCTGAGCGCTGGACCAAGCGACGAACTCGGAGTCACCGTGCTCGCCCATGACGTAGGCCTGGACATCGCGCGGGTCAACCTCGACGTGAGCGCCGAGCATCTGCTGCAGACGGCCGGTGTCGAGCACGGTGCCGGAGCCGATGACATGGCCCTCGGGCAGACCGGACATCTTGATGGCGGCGTAGGTCAGAACGTCGACCGGGTTGGAGACAATTAGCAGAATGCCGTCGAAGCCAGACTTCTTAATCTCGGGAATAATGGACTTAAAGATGCTGACGTTCTTGTTGACCAGGTCCAGGCGGGTCTCACCGGGCTTCTGGGCAGCGCCAGCGGTGACGACGATCATGGCGGCGTCGGCTACATCGGAATAGTCGCCGGCGTAGATTTTCATCGGCTCGGCAAACGTCATGCCGTGCGCGATATCCAGAGCCTCACCCTCGGCGCGGTTCTTGTCCACGTCGATAAGGACCATCTCGGAGAACAGACCGCTCTGCATCAACGCGAACGCCGAAGACGAACCGACGAAACCGCAGCCGACAATAGCGACCTTCTTCTCGTTAACCATTAGAAACTCCCATCTCTCTCCACAAACAAGCCGCCCGGGAACGACCCGAGCGGCTTGCCGTAATCCCAATACATCCAATCGGGACTTTGATTATGCTCCTATTCGCAGCCAAATATCGACCGTTTACCGAAATTATTTGCAGGATTCGTAAAATAATTGCACGAAATCGGTTTCGAGCTATTGACGAGTCGGAATAGCCTTCTAATACAGACCCGCCTCGCGAATGGCCTCGACAGCCAAAGCGATCTGATCGGGCGGCAGGACCAGCGCCATGCGCACGTGCCCCTCGCCCGAAGGACCAAAGCTCGCGCCCGGCGTCACCACAACACCGGCCTTCTCCATGAGCTCCTCGCAAAACGCCATGGAATCGGTGCGACCACCGGGAAGCTTGGCCCACACAAACATAGAGCCATGCGCGTTGGGACGCTCCCAGCCCAGGCCCTCAAGACCGTCGCACAGGGCATCGCGGCGCTCCTGGTACTTCAGACGCTGCGCCTCGACCTCATCACGCGGACCGTTCAGGCAAGCGATAGCAGCCTTCTGGATCGGGAAGAACATACCGAAGTCGATCTGGCCGCGTAGCTTGGCAAAGGCAGAGACCACGTCCTCGCGGCCGACCAAAAAGCCGATGCGAGCACCGGTGACGTTAAACGACTTGGAGAGCGAGAAGAACTCAACGCCCACCTCGAGCGCACCGGGATACTGCAAGAAGCTGCCGCCCGGCTCGCCGTCGAACACGATGTCGGAGTACGCGTTGTCATGGACGATGAGCAGGTCGTGCTCGCGGGCAAAAGCGATGATCTCCTCGTAGATCTCGGGCGTGCCCACCGAGCCCACCGGGTTGGCGGGCAGCGACACGATCATATACTTGGCGCGGTCGGCCACTTCGGGATCGATGCCCGCCACATAGGGCAGGTAATTGTGCTCGGCAACCAACGGATAGTACTCGAGCTTGGCATCGGCGATCTTCGCACCCGCCTCAAAGACCGGGTAGCACGGATCGGGAACCAGAATGGTGTCACCCGGATCGAGCAGGGCCAGGCCCAAATGACCCACGCCCTCCTGAGTGCCGTTGCACGACTGCACCATAGACGGCGTAATGCCCGAAACGCCAAAGCGACGCTCATAGTAATCGCACACGGCCTGCTTGAGTTCGGGCAGGTCGCGCAGGGCATACTTCCACATCTCGGGATCTTGGGCGGCTTGTGTGAGCGCCTCGACCACGTGGTCGTACGGCTTAAAGTCGGGCGTGCCCACGCTCATGTTGTAAATGGTCTTACCCTGAGCCTTCAGCGCGAGAAGTTTGTTGTTGAGCGAGGCGAAGACCTCCGCGCCAAAGCGGTCGAGACGCTGCGATGCCTGCATGGTGCCACCTTTCGATATAAAAAACGCGGCGCTCCGACAAGAGCGCCGCGCGATACGGGCCATCAGATTGCAAAAGTGTAACGCTTGCAACCCCCGTATTGGTTCAATTTAGCCAACCTTAGTCAATTGCATTGAGCGCGTCGATCTGCGCAAGCCACAGACGCGAGCTGGCGTCACTCGGCATACGCCAATCGCCGCGCGGGCTGAGCGTCACCGAGCCCACCTTGGGACCATCGGGCAGGCAGCTGCGCTTAAACTGCTGAGCAAAGAAGCGACGGTAGAACGTACGCAACCACGTGTGGACGGTCTTGGCGTCGTAGACGCCCTCGAAGCTCTTGAGCGCCATGCGGTAGATCTTGCCGGGCTCAAAGCCAAAACGCAGCAGGTAGTAGAGGAAGTAGTCGTGCAGCTCGTACGGACCCACCAAATCCTCAGTCTTCTGTGCAATCTCGCCGTCGCCCGTGGGCGGCAGAAGCTCGGGGGACACCGGCGTATCGAGGATATCGAGTAAGACCTCGGCAATGCGCCCGCCAAAGACATCGGCGGCATAGCGCACCAAGTGACGCACGAGCGTCTTGGGCACGCTCGCGTTGACGGCGTACATGCTCATGTGGTCGCCGTTATAGGTAGCCCAACCGAGCGCCAGCTCCGACAGGTCGCCCGTGCCGATGACAAAACCGCCAGCCTGGTTGGCCAGATCCATCAGAATCTGTGTACGCTCGCGGGCCTGGCTGTTCTCGTAGGTCACGTCCTGCACGGCCGGATCGTGCTCAATATCCTTGAAGTGCTGCTCCACAGCCGCGTGGATCGAAACCTCGCGGAAGCTCACGCCCAGGTCGCGAGCGAGCGACTCGGCATTCGACTTGGTGCGATGCGTCGTGCCAAAACCTGGCATGGAGACCGCCGTGATACCCGTGCGCGGCAGCCCCAGCGCATCGAAGGCACGCACGGTCACAAGCAGTGCCAGCGTGGAGTCCAAGCCACCCGAAAGACCGATGACAGCCGCCTTGGTGCCCGTATGGGCAAGGCGGGTCTTGAGGCCGGCGGTCTGCAGGTCGAGGATGGTCTCGCAGCGCTCGGCCAGATCACCATGGTCGGCCGGCACAAAAGGCGCGCGAGGGAAAACGCGGTCGATATCGCAGGCATCGCGCAGGACAGGTTCGTCTGCCAGCACGCCCTCAAACGAAAATTCAACGGTCGTGGCCTCCGGCGCATCGTCCGCGCGCGTCCACGTCGTCGAGCGACGGCGCTCGGCAACCAGACGGTCAAGATCGACATCGGCGACGGCCATATCGCAGGTAAGCAGTTTGGTGGCGGCGAGCTTGGAGCCGTTTTCGTAGATAAGGTTCTCGCCTGCAAAGACCATATCGGTCGTGGACTCGCCCTCGCTCGCATCCGCATAGGCATAGGCGCAGTACAGGCGCGCACTCTGATTGGAGATGAGACTGCGGCGATAGTCTGCCTTACCGATAATCTCATCCGAGGCCGACGGGTTGAGAATCACCGTCGCACCGGCAAGCGCCATCTCGGTCGAAGGCGGCGCCGGCACCCACAGGTCCTCACAGACCTCAACGCCCAGCACCAGGTCCTCGGCGCCCTCATCACAGCAGCGGTAGACAAGTCCCGAACCCAGCGGAACCGGACCCTGACCGGCAAACTCGACCCACACGGGATCTGTGGGCGCCGGAGCAAACCAGCGGCGCTCGTAGAACTCTCCATAGTTGGGCAGATACTTCTTGGCCGTAAGACCCAAAAGCTCGCCCGCGCAGCACACGGCGGCGCAGTTGTAGATATTCTCGGCAACTGCAACGGGAAGACCGATGGTAAAGACAATCGGCAGCTCACGAGTCTCGTCGAGGATATGTACCAGAGCGGCCTCACAGGCATGCAGCAGCGTGCGGTTATGGAACAGGTCGGCCGCGGTATAGCCGCACAAGTTGAGCTCGGGCAGCACCAGCGCGCGAACGCCGCGCTCGGTAGCCTCGCGAACAGCCGCCAGCGCAACCCCGGCATTGCCTTCGACATCGGCCACGCGAATCTGCGGCGACGCCGCCGCCACACGCAAAAAGCCATCAGACTGAGAAAGGTGAAGATTCATAAGAATGCTCCCGTGCGTAGACGCCATTCACAACAATTAGCAAGCCCTATTGTAGTTCAACCGCCGGGTGCAACCGCATCCCACCAACTTGGTGAGCTATTGATGAGTTGATGGTATCTGTTAAATGTCACGTACGATTCACATCTGGTGGGTACCCTGATGGCTACATGAAACGAAGCAGATTTACACCGGGAGGGTCCCGCATGACAACCAAGTACACCGACGCGCCGCGCACACGCGTCATGACACCGGCCGCGCTCAACAACGGCGTTCACGAAAACCATTCCATCGGACAGACCATGGCCATCGCGCCCAAAAAGGGCCTGTTCGACGACATTTCCATTCCCCAAATCATCGCCGGCGCTGCAGCCGCCGCCACGAGCGTCGCGCTTGCTTCCAAAATCGGTATCGCCGGATCGGTGATCGGCGCCGCCGTGAGCTCGGTCATCACCGTTGTGTCCTCGCAGGTCTACCGCCACTTTATCTCTGCCAGCGCCAAAGCCCTCAAAGGTACGCACGCCGACGTCGACTACCCCGCCGGCGCCTATGAGCCCGTTGAATTTAATGCCGAGGAGCACCTGGGCGGCGCCGCGACTACGCAAGAGATGCGCCAGATTGCGGGGCGCGCGACCACGGCACGCGTCGCTCCCAACAGCCTGCGCGCCAAGGCGGCGGCAGAGCGCAGCCAGACGCAAAAGAAGGTCATCATCTTCTCGATCGCCATCGCCATCGTCGCGGTCATCGCCTGCACCGGTGCCATCCTTATCACCACCGCCGGTGAGGGTCTGGGCGAGCGTCCCGAGCCAATCCTTTCGTCGCGCACGACCGAGCACGACGCGGATAACACCGGTCAATCGCAAAGCCAGCAGGACGACTCGCAGGGCGCCTCCGCATCCACCGACTCGTCCTCGAACACCCCCGATCAGTCGCAGAGCGCTGATTCCTCTGCGAACAGCGGCGGCACGCAATCCAGCACGACCGACTCAAGCCAAACGACTGACGGCTCTCAACCGAGCACAGGCGACCAGACGAGCGGAAATGCATCGGGCACGGGATCTACCGACAATAGCAACACCAACAGCTCGAGCGGAACCGCTTCCGGCACGGCATCAGACAGCTCGAGCCAAGACACGGCATCGGGCAACTAAGCACGTTTGTCTCCCATAGATAACCGACCTGCATAACGGGCGCGAACCGGCAACGGTCGCGCCCGTTTACCTTGGGCGACGAGATGGCAAGGCCCGTGCGATGGTAAGATGCTTTGGTGTGTAAAGAGGAGATTTGCCATGAGCAAGACAATAGTTACGCCCACGCTATCGCTGGGCAACCACATCTATCTGTATCGTCTGCTGCGCGACGCGATTGGGTGCGGCAAGCAAACGTTTATGACGCAGGTCGAGGAGGCGCTCGCCGACGGCGACATGACCGCTTATGACCTGGGCTTCGAGTCCACGCGCGAGCTGCTCGAGGAGCTCGACGACTGCATTAGACTGACCGTCTTTAAGGGCGGTCGCCTGTATGCCACCGTCATCGCCAACGATACCTGGGATGCCGCCCTTGCCAAGGGCGAGGACAAGCCCAAGGCAGCCAAGGGAGCCAAGCAGTCCTACAAAAAGAAAAAGCGCGGTGAGAAGGACCTCAAGGCCGTGCGCCCCAAGCACGTTAAGCGCGCCGAGCCCGAGCCCGTGGCCGAAGTCGCTCCGGAGCCCGAGCCCGAGACAGGGATCGAAGCCGCTATTGAGGTAACGGCAGAAGCCGAAACCGAAATCGCCGCCACGACCGATCCCGAAGTCATGCCAGAGCAGGAAGCCACTGCGGAGCTCAACGAGGCTCCCAAGTCGACAACCGAAGAAGCCGCTGACCAGCCTGAGACGCCTGCGTTCCAAAACAGCGATGTCTTTGGCGACGAGGCTGAGGACGATCAGCCCGAAGAGCCCACAGAACAGGACGCTGCCGAGGCGGCATCGGAGCCCGAGGTACCGCAGCCTGCCATCTCACTCACGGTCGTCTATGATCCCGAGAACGCCAACGCCGGCATCACCACCATGGCATCCACGCCCATCGAGGCAAAGCCGAGCGTCGAGAACGAGAACGCGACGCAGGTTGAGGTTGAAACTACAGCTGCAGACGCGCCCGTCACCGTGAAGCCCGCAGATTCCACGATCAAGCCGAAGACGACGCTGAAGCCCGCACCCGTCATCGAATCCGTGCCCGCCTCTGCTTGCGACCAAATTCCCGCACCGACACCGGCTTCGGTACCCGCAGCGGTCCCAACCCTCGCACCCGCAGCACCGACCATCCCCGAGGACTTCCCCGTCGATTTCGCAACCGAGGTCTTCTGCCCCGGCCCGCTTCTGCACCAGCTGTCGACCTATCTCCCCTACGGCGCCGACACGCTCGGCATCGTCGGCGAGTACTACTGGATCGCCCGCGAGCGCGGTACCATCGAGGCCGCGCGAAACCGCGCAAGCTTCCCTCTGCGCTACACGCAGGCCGGCGAGCGCCACGAAGTCACCGTGCGCATCCGCCGCAACACCACCGGCGGTCTCGGAGCCGCCTGGACCATCGATAAAGTCGAGCCTTCTACCAAGTAACAAAAAGGGACGATAACCCTCAAGGTTATCGTCCCTTTTTGTTAGGCCACCTGAGCTCGATTAGTCGCGCGTGAGCTTGCGGTGAATACGATGCGGCTGGGCTGCGTCCTCGCCCAGGCGCTCGATGCGGTTGGCCTGATAGGCCTCGAAGTTGCCCTCGAACCAATACCAGTTGCCCGGATTTTCGTCGGTGCCCTCCCACGCCAGAATGTGCGTGGCGACGCGGTCCAGGAACATACGGTCGTGGCTAATGACCACAGAGCAGCCCGGGAACTCGAGCAGCGCCGCCTCGAGCGAGGACAGCGTCTCGACGTCGAGGTCGTTCGTGGGCTCGTCGAGGAGCAACAGGTTGCCGCCCTGCTTGAGCGTGAGCGCCAGGTTCAGACGGTTGCGCTCGCCGCCGGAGAGCACGCCAGCGCGCTTCTGCTGGTCCTGGCCCTTAAAGCCAAAGCTCGCCACATAAGCGCGGCTCGGAACCTCGGTCTCGCCGACCATCATGTGGTCCAGGCCGTCCGAGACGACCTCCCATAGGTTCTTGTCGGGGTCGATGCCGGAACGGTTCTGGTCGACGTAAGAGATCTTGACGGTCTCGCCCACCTCGAGCTCGCCCGAAGTCAGCGGCTCCAGACCCACAATCGTCTTGAACAGTGTGGTCTTGCCCACGCCGTTGGGACCGATCACGCCCACGATGCCGTTGCGCGGCAGGGTGAACGAAAGGTCATCGATGAGCACGCGGCCATCGAACTCCTTGTGCAGGTGATGGGCCTCGAGTACCTTGTTGCCCAGACGCGGGCCCACAGGGATGCGGATGTCGGTCCAGTCGAGCTTCTGGCTTGCGCGGGCCTCGGCCTCCATCTCCTCGTAGCGAGCCAGACGAGCCTTGTTCTTGGCCTGGCGAGCCTTGGGCGAGCTGCGTACCCACTCGAGCTCGGCCTCCATGCGCTTGGCGAGCTTGGCGTCACGGTTGCCCTGAGCCTCGATACGCGCGGCCTTGGTCTCCAGATACGTTGAGTAGTTGCCCTTGTAGGGATAAAGGTGGCCACGGTCGACCTCGCAGATCCACTCGGCAACGTTATCCAAGAAGTAGCGGTCGTGCGTAACGGCAAGCACCGCGCCCTGGTAGTTGTGCAGGAAGTGCTCGAGCCACAGGATCGACTCGGCGTCCAGGTGGTTCGTGGGCTCGTCGAGCAGCAGCAGGTCGGGAGCCTCGAGCAGTAGCTTGCACAGGGCCACGCGGCGGCGCTCGCCGCCGGAAAGTACGTTGACCGGCATGTCGGAATCGGGCAGCTGCAGGGCGTCCATGGCCTGGCCGAGCTTGGAATCGATATCCCAGCCGTCGGCGGCATCAATCTCGTCCTGGAGCTTTCCCATCTCGGCCATGAGGGCGTCCATGTCGCAATCCGGGTCGCACATCTCCTCGCCGATCTTGTTGAAGCGATCGACCTTGGCGATCATGTCGCCAAATGCCATGCGCACGTTCTCGATGACGGTCTTGTCATCGTCGAGCGGCGGCTCCTGCTGCAGGATGCCCACGGTGTAGCCGGGGGTGAGCCTGGCATCGCCGTTGGAGACCTCCTCGATGCCGGCCATGATCTTGAGCAAGGTCGACTTGCCCATACCATTGGGGCCCACGACGCCGATCTTGGCACCGGGGTAGAAGCTCAGGGTCACGTCGTCAAGGATTACCTTGTCGCCATGGGCCTTACGAGCCTGATACATCTGGTAGATAAACTCCGCCATTTGCCTGTTTTATCCTTTCTACCTGCTGTTTCCCTATTCTTGTTTCGCCTAAGTGGAAACGAAATGGAAAAACCAGCTCTGAAACGTAACGAAAAAGGGGCATGGTTGCCCATACCCCCTAATACTACCTGGGAAAAGTTCCCCCGGAACATACTATGAACTGCGTACGCTAGTTTTCCGCAACCTTAGCGAGCGGCTCGCTGCGATTTGCGCCACAGCAGATACGAGTAGACGTAGACGGCTCCAACCGAACCAAACGCCAGAACCGCAATCACCGCGGCGACGACTTCACTCGAAAGCACGCTGCCTGCCACGCCCATCACAATCAGGCCAAAGCCCAGCACCATAAAGCAGGCACCGCCAAAGCGCTGCGTACGGCGCCAGTTCTCGGGATTGGCAAGCGCCCAAGGCGTCTTGATACCGAGCGTATAGTTCTGCTTCACACGCGGCAAGTAGTTGCCTACGCCGATGAACAGCAAACCGATAGCACCGGAAATCAGCACGTTGACCGAACCGACCGCCGGCACCACGCCCCAGACCGTAAGCTCTCCCAGCCAGCTTACGGCACACATGAACAAGGTGAAGGCGATTACGAAGCCCTGGTAGAACTTGCCCGAGGTTCGATATGCCTCACCTTTGGGGTCGATGCGCGGCACCACGCAGAACATTGCGAGACACACCAGGGGCAACGCGCCGAGCGCGGAGGCCATCCAGCTGGGACCCCAACCGTCGACGGCGCCGTTCGCGCCCCAGTGCGTGGGAATCTGCGCAGGCAAGCTCGGCATCACCATGAGATGCGCTACGACATTGGCGACGCACAGAGCGACCAGCGCAATCCACACGCGCGACGATACCCCCGTGGGGTGAATGCCCTTGTTTTCGTTATTCATCCTTATCACCTTCCGTGTTTGTAAAGCCCATAAACCAACCGATCAAGTCCTGCATGACGGTAGTGTTTAAGCTGTATACGATGTTTTGACCATGACGTTCGTCGGTTACCAACCCGGCGTTTTTGAGCGTCGCCAAGTGATGGCTCAGCGACGGCTTACTGATATCGAAATGCTCGGCAAGCTCCCCCGCCGTGCAATTGCCCTCGCGCAGCAACTCCAAAATGCGCCGTCGCGTTGGATCGGCAAGCGCCTTAAAACCCTCTCCCGGCATAAGACCCCCTTTCATCATCTCTCATGACGCGCACACTATACTCGATATTTAGATGTTTGTCTAACTATCTAATACAGGAACATCTATAGAACATTCGTTCGTATTTAACTACAATGGAAGTTGAAGCAGATGGGCCAGCTCCCTCTACCCGAGAAGGAGATGGACTATGAGTATTGACGATGTCCTGACGTTGTTATTGCTTGTAATCGCGGCTGTGGAGCTCGGCATCCACATTGGAGGTCGAATGAAATAGCCGCCCCCGCGTAATGCGAAGACGGCCACTTCTCACGCTACAAACGTGTTTGGGAGTTGGCCAACCCGCGGCAACGGGTGCCATCTGCTTCATCTTATGCGAATCACTGCCTCATTTCAACAAGCCCCTAGGGCTCAAATGGAATCGCGATAATACCTATAATGACGATAGCTAAAACACGATTCGCTTCCCCATCGGAGGATGTCTATGACCGAAACCACAGCCGCAACCCCCAACGAGACACGCGACACCAAGCTCGAGATCATCATGGGCCGCGAGGCACTCGACAAACTCGCCGCCGCCACGGTGCTGGTGCTCGGCTGCGGAGGTGTGGGCTCCAATTGCTGCGAGGCACTTGCCCGCGGCGGCATTGGTCATTTCGTCATTCTGGATAAGGACATCATCGCGCCCAGCAATATCAATCGCCAGGCCATCGCCTTTCAAAGCACCATCGGCAAGCGCAAGGTCGATGTTATGGAAGCCATGATCCACGACATCAATCCAGCCGCTACCGTCATCAAGCGCACCGAATACCTGTTGAGCGACAATATCGACGAATTTTTCGCGCGCGTTTTGGAGCAGACGGACGGCAAGCTCGACTACGTCGTCGACGCCATCGACACCATCTCGGCCAAGCTCACCATTGCCAAATATGCTCAGGACCACGACATTCGTTTGGTTAGCTCCATGGGCGGGGCCAACAAGCTCCATCCCGAGTGCCTCCGCTTTGCCGACATTTTCGATACGGTACGTGACCCCATGAGCCGCATCATGCGCAAAGAATGCAAGAAGCGCGGAATCAAGAGTCTGCATGTACTGTTTAGCTGCGAGGAATCGGTTAAGACACAGCCCCGCGACCCTTACAATATCCACGAGCGCACCGAGCTCGGAACCGCCAGCTTTATGCCGCCCATCATGGGCCAGATGATTGCCGGCGAGGTTATCCGCCAGATCAGTGGCCGCGGCACCGAGCGCGTGCGCGCCGATGGCCAGCGCTTGGACTAGCGGAGCGCGCCGAGATGGAGCCCCGGTTATTTGATGCACACTGCCATCTTGATTTAATGGCTCACCCGGACGCCGTTGCCGATGAGGCAACGGCGCTGGGCTTGGGTCTATTTGATTGCGGCGTCGATCCACGCGACTTTTCGGCCGCAAACGAGCGCGCTCGTCGCCACCCGGGCATCATCGCCGGCGTTGGGCTTCACCCCTGGTGGCTCGCCGATGGCCACTGCGGTTTTGCCGAAGTCAATCTGCTTTGCGAAGTTGCTGCGCAAGAACGCTACATCGGCGAAGTCGGACTCGACTTTTCCGCGCGCTTTGCTGGAAGTGAGCCGCTACAAATACAGGCACTTAACCGGCTCTGCGATGCGCTCGTGCAGCATCCTCTTACCGGGCGCGTGATATCAATTCACGCCGTTCGTTCGGCAGGAGCCGTACTGGACGTCCTCGAATCGCATGGACTACTCATCCCAAACCCCGACTCCCCCGCTATCATCTTCCACTGGTTTAGCGGCACTTCGGACGAACTCACCCGCGAGCGTAATGCGGGCTGCTATTTTTCCGTCAACGAACGCATGCTCGCGACCAAGCGCGGTCGCGAATACGCACGACAGATTCCACTCGACCGCCTACTGCTCGAGACCGATGCGCCGGCCGAGCCAAACACAGAAACAAGCGCGCAGTCGCTCATCAGGTCGCTCACAAGGACCTCAGAACGCATCACCTCGCTCAAAAACTGCGACGCAAAGCGCATCGAGTCGATAGTTTTAACAAATGCGCGCTCTGTTTTTGACCTTCGCTAACCCCTGGTGTGCAAAAAATGCCAAATATGAGTACTGCTACCGGAATGGATACATTTCTTTTAACTTTCCAACCGCCAGAATAATCCTCGATTGTCCGCTAATTAAAGCTTTTACAGTCATTCATCCTGCGTTTTCGCAAATCTTAAACCCCTCCAGACGCTCAAATCACGTCTGAAGGGGTTGATTTTGCTGCGACTAAATTAGTCACAGTACTCATATTTGGCATTTTTTGCACACCGGGTCCCGAGAAGGCGCCTGCACCTCCCCGGGACCGCTCGGCTATTCGACGATTGGTGCTCCGTGGCCCCAAGAACCTTCCATGCCGCACACGGTCGAGGCAAACCCGGCAGCAAAGTCGAGCGCGCGCTCGATGGCCTCGGCGCCATCTTCACCACGCTTGGCGGAATCGAGATAGCACATCAAAAACGAGGTGAGGAACGAGTCGCCCGCCCCCATGGTGTCCTTCATGTCCGTTACCGGTTTAGCCAGCTGGCGGTAATAACGATCGCCGTCGTAAGCAATGCAGCCCTCGGCGCCCGCCGTAGCCGACACAAAACGCGGACCCAAGCCCTTCACCCATGCCAGACGCTCGCGGATCTCGTCCTCACTCGCGGCATCCGCCGCACTAAAGAAGGCGAAATCGACGTAGGGCGCAATCTGCTCGTAGTACTCGTCGGTAGAGTCGTCCGAAAAGTCAAAAGAGACCGTGACGCCCGCAGCCTTCAACTTGGGCAGCTCGCGCTCGGTAAAGCAATAGTTGCCCGAATGAACCACATCGAACTGCTTCATGTACGAAAGGTCAAAGCGATCGAGGACATAGCGCGCATCGCCACGGATACCGCCCTCGTTGGAGCCGAGGAAGACACGGTCACCGTCAACAACGGTCACGCGAGCCGCTCCGTTCTCGCCAATCATCTGCTCGCACTTGTCAAGCTCGATACCCTCATCCTCGAGGCTTGCAATGACATGCTCGGCAGCGGCGTCATTGCCAAAAATGCCCATGTATGCAGAGCGTGCGGCACCGCATTTCTTGGCATAAACGGCGAAGTTCACCGCATTGCCGCCGGGATACATGGTGTGGATATGCTCGTAGCGATCGACGACGTTGTCGCCAAATCCGAGCGCGTTAACGTTAAATGCCATGGCCTTTGTCCCTTCTAGTACTCGACGACGCCCATGTAGCGACGGAAATCGGGATCATGGTCAAACACCTTGCCGCGTGCGGCACGCAGCTCGCAGTTCATGGCGTAGAACAGCACCGGGTCCAGATAGGCACGGACGCTCGCCGGCACGGCTTCCATACCGTACTCCTTGGCATCGAGCACCATCAGCGTATCGGTATGCGTCTTAAGGAACGCCAGGGCGCGCTCGTCCATAGCACGGCACTCGCTGGAGCCCATCTGCAGGAAGTAAAAAACGCCATCCTGAGTAGCCTCGAAGGGGCCATGGAAGTACTCGGCAGAGTGGATGTAGCTGCAGTGCTGCCACTGCATCTCCATAAGAGAGCAGATAGCGAAACCGTAGGTCTGGCTAAAGTTGGGACCGCTGCCCAGAATATAGAAGAACTCGTGCTCCTGGCAAAGCTTGGCAAAGCGATCGCCCAGCTCGGCATTTACCTTCTCACGTGCCGGGGGAAGAATCTTATCCATCTCGGCGATACCGGCATACATATCGGCAAGATCGGCGTAGCCCTCCTGCTGATCGAGCAGCTCGGCCGAAAGCGACAGCGAAATGCCAGCGGGGACCTCGGCCTGCGGCACACCCTCGCCCCACGGGTAGACCCACGTGGTCCACTTGCCGGAGTCGATCTTGGATCCAGCGTTGTCGGTCTGGGCGATCACCGTAGCGCCGGCGGCAAGGGCAATCTCGCAGCCCTCGACGACCTCGGGGGTGTTGCCGCTGTGGCTGCAGGCAATGACCAGGGACTTCTCGCCCAGACGACGCGGACGCATGATATCGAACTCGCGAGCCGTATAGATATACGAAGTGAAGGTGGTTGCCTCGCGCTGCAGAAGCTCATGAGCCGGGATCAAATCGATCATGGAGCCACCGCAAGCAATCCAGTAGACGCTGTCGAACTTGCCCTTCTCGGCAATTGCCTCTTTGATCAGATCGTGTGCGTTCATATCCAGTTCCTTTCTTGTTTGGGCCGCAATCAATGACGTTGGTTGCGTGGCCGATAGTTGTTTTAGTCAATCAGATATTTCTCGAATGCGGCCATGTTCTTGGCATCAGCCGCCGCCGGGTCATCGTAGTAACGACCGTCCGTAATTTCCTGGCCCAGCATGCCGTCGAAACCATGGGCGTTGAGTGTGGCAACGAAGGCGTCCATATCGTGCTTGCCATCGCCCCACACCAGATGGCCATACGGGTCACCGTCGATAAAGTGCATCTCGTGAATTGCCCCATCACCAAAGGCGGCAAACCAGTCCTCGAGCGTCTCGCCTGCAACGCCCATCGCGGTTGTATCAACCATGGGCTGTAAGTACGGGCTCGCGACCTCGTCAATCATGCGTTTCGCATCGGAAACCGTCGTCACAAGGTTGCTCTCCTCGGGACGCAGGCTTTCCATCGTAAGCACCAGACCGTGCTCGCCGGCATACTCCGCCAGAATGGACAAGTGCTCGCGGCTGCGCTTCCAGGCTTCCTCGCGGTCCTCGTCCCAGTCGCCCCAGCCCGAGTTGATGGACATACGGTCGCACCCAAGTACCTCGGCAAGCTCAATGCCGTGTTTAAAGTACGCCAGGCTGCGCTGTTCATGCAGCGGCTTGCGTGCGCAGTACTGCCAAGGATAGACAACATTCTCGGGGCACAGAGTACGATACCTAAGCCCACGGTCTGCAGCCTTTTTCGCCAGGACCTCAGCCTCAAAGTAGCCCGTATGGTCGAGCGTCACATGCGGCTCTGCACACCACAGCTCAATGGACTCAAAGCCCAAACGCTGCTGCACATCAAGGAAGTAATCGAGCGACCACATGATGTAGTGGATATTCATGCCCGCAATCTGCTCGCGGCGCAGCGTCGGTTTGGATTCAGACATCTTATGCCTCCTTATTTCGATCGAACACGATTTGTCCGTCCGACATCGTCATATCAACCGCAAGATCGCGTGCGTCGCGATAATCGAGGTCGAACACATCCCGATCGAGCACGCAGATATCGGCAAGCTTGCCGGCCTCGAGCGTACCCAGCTCGTCTTCGCGCATCAGATCGTACGCGCCCCCGGCAGTCCAAGCGCGCAAAAGCTCGACAAGCGTCAGCACGTTGGCCTCATTCACGGGCAGTCCGTCGGCGAAGAATCCGCCGCACGCGCTGAAGATTGACTCGCCCAGGCTCGGAATCAACAGCGGCAAATCCGTTCCACAGCACACTGTGCATCCGGAATCTTCCATGCCGCGGCGATTCCAGCTGTGCAAAAGTCGCGTCTCGCCAATTTGTCGACGCATCATCGACAGGCAATCCTCGCGCCGGTCCAGCGTCAGAATCTGCGGATAGACCTCGCAAATTCCACCTAACTTGCCAAACTCGACAAGATCGGTCGGGTCAGAGTTCTCGAGATCGGTAATCGCATGGCGGCGAAGCATCCGTCCATGCTCGTCTCGAGGCAGCGAGGCATAGAGCGCCACGGTGCGACGAACGGCGCCATCGCCCTGGCAATGCAAGGAATATCGGAAGCCGTCAGCATCAATTGCACGCAGCTCGCTTTCAATCAGATCCCACTCTGGCTCCTCGACGACCGTCTTGCCGGCAGCGCCCGCATCGGCCGTATCCTCATAGGGGTCAATCATCTCGGCAAGCCCCGCCCATACGCCGCGATCGGTCATACGGTTGAAGCCAGAAAAACGAACGAACGGTCCCCGGAAGCGCTCTCGTGCCTCGCGAGCATATGCCAGATTTGCACCGGCGCCCACCGGCTGCGACATCATAGAGACGCGAACCGTCAGCTCGCCAGATTCCTCACGGCGAGCCATTTCGTCGGCAAAGCCGTAGTAGTCATCAAACGCCATCTCCTTGATGGCGGTAACGCCGCGCTCGTTAAGCATGCTCATGTAGTCCGAATACCCCGCGCGCACCTCGGGCAACGCGAGGAAATCGCTCATCATGCGCCAGATCTTCTCGGCATAGCACGCCTGCGGTGTAAAACCGTATCGCGCACTGGCGGCAGCATTGAGAACGCAGGTCTCCGCGCCCGGTGTAAAGCAGACGACAGGGATATCACCAAAAAACTCGTCAAACACAGCTGCCGTATTTGCGTTCTCGGCATCCGATGCCAACGTTTCGGGCAGGTTGTGGCCAAAAGCCGCCGCGCAATCCGGATGACCATCTTTCCATGCACGCAAGAGCGACACGGCCTCTTTGGCATCAGCGACGCCGGACAGATCAGACCCCAACGTCCGCAGTGCCCAGCCCGTATAGAAGGTATGCACATCGATCAGGCCGGGCATGACGGTGCGGTCGCCCAGGTCAACTACCTCGTCCGCCTGGGTCAAATACGAAGCTACCTCGCACTTGGTGCCAACCGCCTCAATTCGATTGCCACGGACCGCTACGAAACCTTCAAACGGCAGGTCCCCCGTACCGGTAAAGACGCTCTTAGACGTCAGGACCGTCAAACAATCAGACATCACAACCACCTACACCGGAAGCATGCCAGAGATTGCCGTTACGATCAGGCCAAAGACGACCATGAAGATGAAGAACTTCCAAATGGTCTTCCACCATTGGCCAAACGAAATCTTAGCCACGGCAAGGCCGGCGACCGTCATGCCCGCCACGGGACTGATGGTGTTGATGGTCTGATTAGCAAACTGGAGCGCGGTAACAGCGGCTTCGGGATTGAGGCCCATAAGCTCGGTCAGCGGACCCATGACGGGCATGGTGAGCGCCGCAAGTCCAGAGCTCGAGGGAACCAGCAAAGAGAGCAGGCCAAGGACGATATACATAAACGTGGTGTAGACGGCGGCGGGCGCACCGGCGAGTGCAGTAGCGAGCGCCTGGAGGATGGTGTCGATGATCATGCCACCCTCTGCAATGACCAGAATACCGCGAGCGATGCCGATGACGATGGCGGCGTACGCAAAGTCGGCAATGCCTTTAACGAACTCCTCGGCGATCGTCTGCTGGTCAAGGCCGCCCAGGATACCGGCAAGCAAGCCCATACCAAGGAACACGGCGGAAATCTCATTCATGTACCAGCCCTGGGTAACAAGACCCCAGACGATAATGCCCATACCGCAGGCAAAATCGATAAGCACGAGCTTCTGACGGGTAGTGAACTCTTCCTCGATGGAGGCATCGGTCACGGAAAACTCAACACGCTTGAGCTTGTCGTCCTCGTACGTAATGGACGACTCGGGGTTTTTCTTGACGCGCATGGCATAGCGCATGGCCCATGCGATGCCAACGGCGGTAAAGATGACCCAAGAGATGGCGCGCAGCCACAGCTGAGGATTGCCCTCGATGCCGATAATGCCTTGGGCGATCAAAACATTGAACGGGTCGATGGTCGAAGCACAATATCCCAGGTTAGGACCAAGGAAGCAGATGATGAATGCCGTCATCGAGTCATAACCGATACCCATCATGATGGGAATGAAGATGGCATAGAACGGCAGGGCTTCCTCAGACATACCAAACGTAGTGCCGCAAATGGACAGCAACGTCATCGTGATGGGAATGATGAGGATGTCCTTGTTCTTGAGCTTTTTAATCACACGGCTCATGCCGGCATTCAAAGCGTTGGTCTTGGTGATGACTGCGAACGATCCGCCAATCAATAAGACGAACGCAACGACGTCAGCAGCCTCCTGGATGCCCTTAGTGGGCGCTTGCAGGACCGCAAAGATATCCTGGCCCAGATTGATGGTCTCGCCGGTCTCGGAATCGGTGTAATTCTTATCGACCTGTTCATAGGTACCAGCAACGGCGACTTCACGCTCGCCCGCCGCTGTCGAAATCGTCTTGCGCTGGTACTGACCAGAGGGAACGATCCAAGTCAGAACCGCAAAGACAACGATCAGCAAGAACATGATCGTATAGACATGCGGTAATTTGAACTTAAAACGTCTGTTTGTCTTCTTCGCCTTCGTATCTGACATAGATACCTCCAAAGAACTCGAGACTGCATCGCATCTCGCTTCAACGTTTGCGCAAGGAAAACGTTCTATGACGTTCCATAGATTACCAGCAGCTTTTCCCCTCATCAAGATAATTTCAAACTGATTGCCGCGACGCGGCTGAACGGTTGCGTTCGCGCCGTGAACGGTATGGAAACGCCCGGTGAGATGATCCACCGGGCGCTTCCATTCGCAATGTCCTAGATGTCAAAAATGTAACGAGATCCAACGATCCGCTGACGACCGATGATAAACGGCCGCCGCTGCTCATCGAAAAAGAAGGCATCCATGTAAAACAGGGGTTCGCCAACGGGAACCGCCAACAGCCGAGCGACCTCGGGCGACGCACACGCGATCTCGAGCGTGCACGGGTCGGTAAACGCGGGCGTACGGCCCGTCCGGTTGCGCACGAACTCAAAAATGGATTGGTTAGATAGAGGTGCCGTTGATAGATAGGCGTTGTCCTCGTATACGTATATGTTGTTCTCGAGCATGACGGGGACCCCATCGGCAGTACGCACACGCTCAACGCAAATCAAATCAGTTCCAACGGGAACACCAAAGAACTGTGCTTCGGTGGAATCCGCCGGCAGTATCTTTCTCGAAATGACGCGCGCCCCCGCCTCCATTCCGTTAACGCGGCATGCGTCCGAAAAACTCTGGACGTCATCCTTCTGGCGAATCTTGCGCTTAAGCTTAGGGGCATTGACGAACGTGCCTTTCCCCTGCCGCTTCGTTAGATAGCCCTGCTGGACGAGCTCCTCAATAGCGCGTCGCACGGTAACGCGGCCAACTTTATAGTTCTCAGCCAATTCGAATTCGTTGGGTATCCGCGCGCCCGCCTTGTAGGCACCGGAGCTGATTTCGTTTTTAATGATATCGATAACCTGTTGGTACAGCGGTATCGCTGCTTTACCGTCAGTTAGTCCTTCAGTCGGTGGCATATACCCTCTCCAAGCACAATTAAGTCTAAGGCGGGCTCAGGGGCATTCAACAAGCCCTTGAGCCCGCATTAGCATAAAGTATGCTTGCTGCCGCACCAAAATGTCGGGAATTTACTCATCTGACCCGAAAAACGCGCAACTAACGCGCTCCTACGCAAGCTCCAGCAGCTCCGGCAGCTGGTCGATAATCTTGTCTGCGGCATCCTGGCTAAAGCCAAAGCGCTCCTCGCGCTTGGCAATGACTGTCAGGCCAGCTCGCTTGCCGGCGGTGATGCCAGGCACCGAATCCTCAACGCAGCAGCAGCGATTCGCGGGCAGCCCCAGCAGATCCAGCGCATGCAAGTAAATGTCGGGCTCGGGCTTGCTCTCCTTAAACTGCTCGCCGCTCACCACATACTCAAAGGCATCCGACAGCCCGCATGCGTTGAGCACTTCCTCGATGCTATCCATGGGAGACGAGCTGGCAAGCGCCACGCGAACGCCGCGGCGCGGCAGCTCTCGAATCGTATCCACAGCGCCTGGGTTAATCAAAGCCTGATAGTCGCGCGGACGCTTATGAGCCCATTCGTCCCAACGGGCCAACGCTTCCTCGCCAGTGAAATGCCCCTTACCGGCGCGCTCAAACCAATCGACCAGCATATGCAGGAAGAACTGATGCGAGGTACCGACCTGCCCATTCAACTCCTCTTGAGTCAGATTAAGCCCAAGCTCCTTGGCAAACGCGGCAGTCTCACCCAGGTAGTAATACTCGGTATCGACAATGACGCCGTCCATGTCAAAGATAACGGCGTCGAACGGAAATGCGGACACGGCACCCTCCCTAACAAAAGGGCGCCCGCAAGCGGACGCCCGAGCCATGCACTATCGGCGATTCTAACCCAGCAGCTTATCCAGCGCCACCGCAATACCATCTTCGTTGTTATTGGCGGTCACCATCTGGGCCACAGCCTTAACCTCATCGACGGCGTTGCCCATGGCAACACCGGTGCCGGCCCACTCAATCATAGACTTGTCGTTCTGGCCGTCGCCAAACGATACGACCTCGCTGGCATCAATGCCGAGCTTGGGCAGGGCGCCCTCGAGCGCACGGGCTTTGTCGATACCGGGCGCCGTGTACTCAAAGTACCAGTCGGCCGTAAACATGCCCGAAAGCGTCTGCTTAAAGGGCGCGTACATCTCCTCATAATGCGCCTGCAGATAGGCAGGGTCGCCCGCGGTGAGTAGCTTGTCCACGGGATAAGCATCAGCGACCTCATGCAGGCTCTCCACCTCGCGAATCTTAAGATCGCACGCGTCGCGCTCATACTTGACGATATTCTTCTGCGAGCCGTCAGGCAGCGTGATCATGCAATGGTACGAGTCCTCGACGTGCAGATCGCGACCAAGCGAAATCATGGGGATCACGTCGAAATTACGCAGGTGATCAATCAGGCGATGCAGCTCGTCAGCCGGCATGGCCTGGTCAAAAAGGATCTCATCGGTCTGAGCGTCGACCACATGCGCGCCGTTAAAGGCAACTAGCAGACCGTCATGGTTTTGGAGGTCGAGCTCCTGCGCCAAGGCGTGCAGCCCCCATGCGGGACGGCCCGAAGCCAAAATGAGCTTAATGCCCGACTCCTGCGCCGCGAGCAGCTTCTCGCGCGTACGCGGGCTGATGACCTTTTGATCGTTGGTGAGCGTACCGTCGATATCCATTGCGATGGCTTTGATTGCCATATGTGCCTCCCTGTCATTGAACAACCTTGTCTGAGCCATCATACAGAACACCCACGGCGGCTCTGTCTGCAACAGGTAAAAAGTCATATTGTCCCGAACATGAACGGGACGCCATCTCGGGGCTCAACCGTTCCAGTCAAACGCTGAGCCACCACATGCAAAGCTGGCGACGCCAAGCACGACCGTTCCACGAACCTCGTTTCATCCCGTAGAAAAGAAATTTCAAAATTAGTCTTGTCAAATCAGCAAAACGAACGTACTTTAAAAATGACCGCTCTGGTGGTCATCGTTTGATCGAGCATATTCAGTTTCAGTTTTCAGCGTGTAAGAGAAGGAAGATCGGCAAAGTACAACCCCAAACGCAATGACAACTTAATGAGGTAACTGCCACATGTGAGGCGCCCAGGGCATTGCTGTCTCGATTTTGAGCACGATGCCTTCCGCCTTGCATGGGCCGTTCCATCCCGCCCCTGCAGCAACTGCCTCACGGGCTCATTGAAAACCGCATAGCACCCCAACGTCAGCACATCACCCACGGCAAGCACATCACTCACGACAACCAACACATCAACAAACAGCACGAACATCAACCGATTGGAGAAGCTATGAAAAACAACCACGCTCAAGACGGCGATAAGAAAAGCATTCTGGATGCCCGCATTGAGCGAGCATATGCAAACGAATATGACGCCGCCTTTGCCGCCGCGACCGTCAAGAACTACGCGTCGCTACCGCTCGCGACGATCTTGGCCGACCACCCTCAACTGCTGAAGCGCTGCACAAAGATCATGGGCGACCCCGACATTCGCAAGCTGACAGACCCCTATGCCCCAAAACGCGACAACGATTCGTACGTTCTTACCGTAGGCTGCCTAGCCCATATGCTTACGGCACTCGACACGAAACTCAAGCTCGAATGGGAACCCGACGAGCGTCATGAACTCGAAAGCAAGCGGAACACCCTGCGCACCGCACTGTTCCTTCCGTTGGACGGCCTCAAGCGCTGCAACGTCGAGCTCAATACACAGGCGCGGCAAAAGCCCGGGACCACGGGGCAGAAAACTCCAAGACCCCATGCGGCCATCGTCGACCGCAACCGATATAACCGCATGACCGCGCACTTTTCTGCCGGGGGAGCAGCCATAAGGACGCTGATCGACCTGCTGTGCCTCCTGAGCATCAACGAGCTATTTGAGGGCTATCTCGCCCTTGTTCCCGCGACGGCACCCAAGTCAGTAGCAAAGATCATCGAGACCTGCAGACGCCAGTTTGAGCGCCATCGCAATGGCAGCGAGATGAACGCCAGCATCGCGCAGTACTACGCGGCTCATTACAAAAATGACGGATGTGCCCCTGTCGAGCATCAGCTGCGGCTCGCCTACACCACGCCCGCCGCAACGCTCTATCGCTTTGGAGCCCTTGGCGCTTGCGAGCCGCACGAACAGGCAGCCTGCCCCACAACCGAGCTCGATCTCAGGCTCGGACGAACCCTGTAGCCCGCCAGCCCCTCCGCGGGCAACAATCCTATTCCACAACACAACCAACAGAAAGGAGTCCTCATGGACACCAATCATTCCCCCATCATCAGCCCCCTCACCATGCGTGAATCCGCCCGAGGCATCACGCTCACCAGCATTTACGATGAGATGCTCGCCCGTCGCGAGCTCTCCGTCATGGGAAACATCGAAACCCCGATGGCCCACGACCTATGCCAGCAGATCCGCCTGCTCGATGCCACCGACCCCAGCCGCCCCATCACCATATTTGTCGCCAGCGCCGGCGGAAGCGTGCGATCGGGCCTTGCGATCTATGACGCCATGCGCCTCGCATCGTGCCCCATCCGCACCGTCTGTCTGGAATTCGCCGCGTCCATGGGCGCCGTGATCTTTATGGGCGGCGACGATCGCCGTATGGCGCCCCATGCAGAGCTCATGATTCACGACCCGCTGATCCCCCAGGGGGCAGGCGGCTCGGCACTTGCGCTGCAGGAAACCAGCCGGCGTCTCATGCAGACCCGCAAGACCCTCACGCAAATCCTCTCGGACCGCAGCGGCCTCACGCCCAAGCGCATCCAGTCCCTCACTGCAAAAGACACCTACCTTTCGGCCGAGCGCGCCGTCGAGCTCGGCTTTGCCCACGAAATCCTCTCGACCACCAAGGAGGTCGCCCATGTCTAACCTCGCCAGCCGCCTCGCCGCATCTAAGTCCGCATCGTCCACCATCCTCGCCAAGGATCGAACGCTTTCCTGCGACACCCGCCAAACGGGACTCAACAACAACGCACTTGTGATCGGCCCCTCGGGAGCCGGCAAGACCCGAAACGTCCTCAAGCCCAACCTGCTGCAAATGAACGCAAGCTACATCGTGCTCGACACCAAAGGCACGCTCTGTCGCGAAGTGGGACCCGTGCTGGCAGCCCACGGTTACCGCGTGCAATGTCTCAACTTCGCCGACCTCAACACCGTCCCGGCCCTTGCGCCCGGCATCGAGCGCTGCGGCTACAACCCCCTGAGGCACATTCGCCGCAAGGCGGACGGCAGGCCCAACCAGCAGGACATCCTCTCGGTGGCAAAGGCCATCTGCCCCATCGAGGACAACAACCAGCCTTTTTGGGATCATGCGGCGGCAAACCTGCTGTCGTGTCTTATCGCCTACGTCACCGAACAGCTACCCGCCGACGAGCAGACGATCAGCTCGGTCATCAAGCTGATCGAGCACCTGCAGGACGGTGCCACGGGTCGATTGTTTGACGACCTGATCACGACCGACCCCCAAAGCTACGCCCTCTCGTTATGGCGGCGCTACGCCATTACGCAAAATGCCGAGCGCATGCACGCGAGCATCGTCGGCATCCTTGCCGAAAAGGTCATGTGTCTGGGATTTGACGGTGCGGCACAGCTCTATCGTGAGTGCCATCAGGTGGACTTCGCTTCCATGGGACACACCCCCTGCGCCCTGTTTGTAACCGTGAGCGATATTGACCGCAATCTCGATCCGCTGACCGGCCTCTTTATTTCGCAGGCGTTTATGGGCCTCGTTCGTGAGGCCGATAGGCAGCCCGACGGCAGCCTGCCCGTGCCCGTGCGCTTTATGCTCGATGACTTCGCAAATCTGCAGATCCCCCAGATCGACAACGTGCTCTCGATTATCCGAAGCCGCAACATCTGGGCAACGCTGCTGCTGCAGTCGACCAACCAGCTCGATGCGCTCTATGGCGAGGCACGCGCACGCTCCATCATGGGCAACTGCGACACGCATCTGGTGCTGGCGTTCCAGGATCCCGAGAGTGCCCGGGTGTTTTCCGACCGCGCCGACGCGCTGCCCAGCACGCTCATGGCGACGCCGATTGATCGCTCGTGGCTCTTTGTACGCGGTCGCACTCCCGAACAGGTCGAGCGCTTTAGGCTCGAAGACCATCCGCTCTACGGGGAGCTGCCCGAGGCGCAGCGAGGCCATGCGGAGGCCGAGATCTAGGCGCAGGGTTCTCGCAGCGCGCGGCGCCCCGGCGATGTTCCACAAAGGCCGTGCGCCCCGGGACCACGGCAAAGCAAAGGGGCCCGCATCCGATAGGATACGGGCCCCTGACTATAAGACGCGATGCGTTAACAGCAGCGACTACTTGCGATGCGCGCGATAGAACTCGATAAGCGCCTGAGTCGAAGCGTCCTGCTCGGCCTTGGCGGCATCGTCGTGGAAGGCCGGGGTGATCTGCTTGGCAAGCTGCTTGCCCAGCTCGACGCCCCACTGGTCGTAGGAGTCGATGCCCCAGACCGTGCCCTCGACAAACGTGATGTGCTCGTACAGGGCGATGAGCTCGCCGAGCGCGAACGGGGTCAACGTGTCGCCGAAGATCGAGGTCGTCGGACGGTTGCCCTCAAAGCAGCGGGCCGGGACGATCTGCTCGGGCGTGCCCTCGGCGCGCACCTCATCGGCCGTCTTACCAAAGGCGAGCGCCTTGGTCTGGGCCAGGAAGTTGCCCAGGAACAGCTCGTGGACATCCTGGCCGCTGTCGGTTGCGGGATTGGCAGTGTTGGCGAAAGCGATAAAGTCGGCCGGGACCACCACGGTGCCCTGGTGCAGCAACTGGTAGAAGGCATGCTGGCCGTTGGTGCCGGGCTCGCCCCAGAAGATCTCACCGGTGTCGGAGGTCACGGCGCTGCCGTCCCAGCGGACGCGCTTGCCGTTGGACTCCATGGTGAGCTGCTGCAGGTAGGCCGGGAAACGGTGCAGGTACTGGCAGTACGGCAGCACGGCGTGGCTCTTGGAACCGAAGAAGTTGACGTACCAGACGTTGAGCAGGCCCATCAGCGCGACGGCGTTGTTCTCGAGCGGGGTATTGCAGAAGTACTCGTCGATGGCGTGGAAGCCCTCGAGGAACTGCTGGAAGCGCTCGGGGCCGAGCACGACGATCAGCGACAGGCCCACGGCGGAGTCGACGGAATAGCGGCCGCCGACCCAGTTCCAGAAACCGAAGGCGTTGGCGGGGTCGATACCGAAGGCCTCGACCTTCTCGAGTGCGGTGGAGACGGCGACGAAGTGCTTTGCCACGGCCTCGGCGTTCTGCTCATCGGAGCCGTCGATGGCGCCCTGGGCCTTGAGCTGCTCGAGCATCCAGGTCTTGACCTCGCGGGCGTTGGTGAGGGTCTCGAGCGTGGTGAAGGTCTTGGAGACGATGATCACGAGCGTGGTCTCGGGATCCAGGCCCTTAAGCTTCTCGGCCTGGTCGTTGGGGTCGATGTTGGAGATGTAGCGGCAGTCGATACCGGCGTCGGCATAGGGACGCAGAGCCTCGTAGGCCATGACCGGGCCCAGATCGGAGCCGCCGATGCCAATAGACACCAGGTGCTCGATCTTCTTGCCGGTAACGCCCTTCCACTCACCGGAGCGCACGCGCTCGGCGAAGGCATACATGCGATCGAGGACCTCGTGCACGTCGGCGACGACATCCTGGCCGTCGACGATGAGCTGGCCCCTCTCGGTTGCGGGGCGGCGAAGCGCGGTGTGCAGGACGGCGCGGTCCTCGGTGGTGTTAATGTGCTCGCCGGAGAACATGGCGTCGCGGCGCTCCTCGAGCTTCACCTCGCGGGCAAGATCGCACAGCAGCTTGACGGTCTCATCGGTCACCAGGTTCTTCGACAGGTCGAAGTGCAGGTCACCGGCGTCAAAGCTCAGCTTGTTCACGCGCTCGGCATCGGCAGCGAACCAGGCCTTGAGGTCGATACCATCGGCCTCGAGCTTCTCCTGATGAGCCTCGAGTGCCTTCCAAGCGGCAGTCGACGTAGCATCGATAGGTGCGGCAACAGTTGCCATAGAGTCCTCCTCAGCATACGGGCGCACGCCTCCATGCGCCCGGACATTCAGATGCCACTATTCTAGCGCAGGTCAAGACTACAATCAGCGAGCGTTGCCAATCGGCCCCCAAACGGCAACCGATCAAAAAGGGACAGGCTTATTTTGGCAGGTCAAACGCTTTACCAACCAAAAATAACCCGTCTTTTTATGGCAAATATTAGGCCGCGGCGCAGACGCTACCGAGTAACTCACGCAGAGGAGACCCGATGCCCTCCAGCAGTTCGGGCGCGATAATGGCAAAAACGGGAACCTCGCCGGTGCCCACGACAGCAGGCACCTTGCCCTCCGAGACAATGCATCCATAAGGCACAAAGCCGTCTTCGCCGGCATCGAGCGCCGCCATGCGACGCGCGAGCTCGCGCGCAAAGCCGGCAGTATCGGCATCGCCAATCGCCAGGACAAAGTCCACGCCTTCGTCGGTCGCCAGGGCCACGGCTTCGTCGATCAGCTCGTCTCCCCCGTCACCCTCAACCGAGCCACAGCGAAAAAGCACGCGCTCGAGCAGGGCTCGATCAAGCGAGCCGAGCGCCGCCGTGACAAGTTCATCACGCGTATGTTTGTCACCGCCCAGCACCACCAGCGCCTTGGTGCCTCCGTAGTGAGCGACCAATCGTCCGCACCAGCGAGCCACGTCTCCATCCGCAACAAGGCGCGTCGGCATACCAAACCCATAATTGACCATCTTTTCCACAACCCTTCCGTGCGTATAGGCGGTATCAATCGTTAGGCTCATGCTACGAAGCGAGCTTTTCCGAGCTGTTTCGCGCTCTTTAGGGCTGCGTTAAAAACCCGATGCAGCCGCACGACCATACCTGCCAAAAAGGGACAGGTTTTGACGGTGTCCGGTCGAGCGGGTATTATCGAACATGTATTCGATAAGAACATGTGTTTGATGGGAGGACGCGTGGCGCACGAGCAGCACACCTACATCTGCATCGACCTCAAGACGTTTTATGCCAGCGTCGAGTGCGTGGACCGCGGGCTCGATCCACTCACCACCAACCTGGTCGTTGCCGACGAATCACGCGGACGCACGACCATCTGCCTCGCCATCACACAGGCCATGAAGGACTTAGGGATTCACAACCGCTGCCGTCTGTTCGAAATTCCCGATGGCATCGACTACATCACGGCCGTACCGCGCATGCAGCATTACATGGAGGTGTCGGCGAAAATCTACGGTATCTATCTGGAATACGTCAGCCCCCAGGACGTGCACGTCTACTCCATCGATGAGTGCTTTATCGACGTGACGCCCTATCTGGACCTCTATCACACAGATGCGGAAGGGTTCGCCTGCACGCTGCGCGACGAGGTCCTCGCGCGCACCGGCATCACGGCGACGGTCGGCATCGGCCCCAACCTATTCCAGGCCAAGGTAGCGCTCGACATTACCGCCAAGCACGTACCCAGCCGCATCGGCATACTCGACGACGAGACCTTTCGCAAGGAGATCTGGCCCCATCGTCCCATCACCGATATCTGGGGCATCGGTCCCGGCGTGGCAGCCCGCCTCGAGAAATACGGCGTCTACGATCTGATGGGCGTCGCGGCGCTCGACGAAAACCTGCTTTACGACGAGCTCGGCGTCAATGCCGAATATCTCATCGACCATGCCTTCGGGCGCGAGCCGACAACCATCGCCGATATCCAAGCCTATCGCCCGCAAGCAACTTCGACCACCACAGGACAGGTGCTCTCGAAGGGTTATGCCTACGAACAGGCCTATACCGTCTTGCGCGAGATGGTCGATGCCGCCGTGCTGGATTTGATCGACAAGCACGTGGTGTGCGACAGCATCTCGCTCTTTGTGGGCTATGCAAGCGAGCGCGCCGACATCCGCAGGCTTGATGCCAGCGGCACTGCACAATATGTGGACGGATGCGGACACCTGCGCTCGAGTACGTCGAGCATCGAACCCACCGCAACCGCCGGCCCCGAGCTCGCACCCCGTGCGCCCAAGCCCGTCCAGCGCGATGACGAACGGCGTCGTCTGGTACGTGAGGCGCAGGCAATCGATGGCATCTTTGTGGGAGAGCATGGCGGCAAACCGCGCGGTGGCTATGCCGCACTCTTTGCGCACTCCAACGCCTCGCGCAAGCTGCCCGAGCGCACCAATTCGTTTAAGAAAATCATGGGATATTTCGATGAGCTCTGGGCGCAGACTGTCGATCCCAAACGACCGGTCAAGCGCATCAATCTGGGATTTGGCAACCTCATGCCCGAGGAATTTGCCACCATCGATCTGTTCAGCGATATCGAGGCCGATGAGCGCGAGCGCGACCTGGCACGCGCCGTGCTGGCCGTGAAAGGCAAATACGGCAAGAACGCGCTGGTTAAGGGGCTGAGCTTTACCGCCGGCGCCACCGCGCGCGAACGCAACGATCAGGTAGGAGGACATCGTGCCTAAGTCCCAACAACAGCCGATGCGGCCACCGACACCTTTTGAACGCCTAGCGGACCCCGAGGGAAGACGTCGCTCCGCCGACCCCAGGCTCACCGCCAACGGCACCGTCCGTGCCGGCCGTGCCGCGCAGTTTATGCCCTTTGCCGCCCTCACGGGATACTACGAGCTCGTGCGTAAACAAGAGATCACCGCCGAGCCAAAATGCGAACTCACAGAAGAAAAAGCCCTCGAACTTTCGAAAAAGCTCGAGGGCCTCAAGCGCGGCGACTTGGTTCGTGTCACCTATTACGATACATACGGCTATCGCAGCCGCACCGGCATCCTCGACGAGGCGCTCCCTGCTTTCAAACTCCTCAAGCTCAAAGATATCGCCATCGACTTCGACGACATCCAGGACATCGAGCTACGCGGACGAGCCTAGACAAGGACGCGCATCCAAGGCAAGGCCTACAGCGTCATGACGTAGTAACCCGCATCTCTCACGGCAGCCTCAAGGACACCGCGATCGATCGGCCGCTTGGAGCGCACGCGCGCTGTGTGGTCCGCATACGTCACCGTTGCCCACACGCCATCCAGCGCATTGAGGGCATTGGCTACGTTCTGAGCGCAGCCGTCACAGCTCATGCCGCCGATGAGCAGCTCATCGCTATAGGGATAGTGCGATGCATCGGTATCCACCACAACAACCTTTTTGGCCTTCTTACCGCTCGCGCCATCGCTGCAGCAGCTCTTTCCGTGTGTCGAAGCGACAATGCGACGCAGTCCAAAAAACATGCCGACGGCAATGACGGCCAACACGATGAGATTCGCAGGGTTGAGCAAGTCGCTCATGCGTTCCCCTTTCAAGTAGCACTATCTAGATACCCCCATGGGGTGTCCTCATCTTAACCCAAAATCGTGTCCGTTCGGTCAATTAGTTTCCCTCTTCAAACTTTTTTGTTGACCATGGCTTACTTTCGTGTATAAGTTTTCCTAGGCTAACAACTGAGGACCCGAAAGGAGCATCGTGACTCGAACCATTGACATCCCAACATACCAAACGGCTGTCGTGCGCAACTGCTCCCCTACGCTCGCAGGTATCAAGCCGGCTTCGCTCTTTACCTATCCCGGCGTTTACGCCAACCAAAACGGAAAACCCGGCGCCGCCCATATCGAAGAGCGACGCTCTCGCCTGCTCGCCGTCATAGCCCAATGCAACCGCGAGCTCCAGCCACTCGGAATCCATATGAGCGTTTTGGTCTGGCGCCCCTGCGGAGCGCTCATCTATGTGTATCGCCCTGCGGACCTCATGCGATACCTCTCCGACCCCCGTGCCACGACGGCGCTAGCCGCCGAAGGTTACGATGTCCACAACCTGCCCGCATCCCTGGTGCATCTCGCCGCGCGCATCACGCTGGCAAGCAGCAATGCCGCAGAGAGCGCCTATGACGGCAGCGTCTGCGCGCTAGCGCGAAATAGGCACTGCGATACGGGGTGCATGTGCGAGTTCCCCCACGAAATTGGCTATTTTTTGGGCTATCCCTACGAAGATGTCCATCAGTTTATCGTCCAGCACGGTGAAAACTATAAGGTCTTTGGCGCATGGAAGGTATACACAAACGTTGAGCAGGCGCTCACGACCTTCGATTCCTATCGTGCATGCACGCAATACCTTACCTACATCTATCAACAGGGCTGCACCCTGGAACAACTTGTCCAGGCAACCCGATAGAGCATACAAAACGCGGCCGCACGCCGCGCAACCGAAAGGAAAACATATGAGCAAGATCGCAGTAGTCTACTGGAGCGGTACAGGCAACACCGAGGCCATGGCAAACTTCGTTGCCGAGGGCGCAACCGGTGCCGGCGCCGAGGCAGAGGTCATCTCCTGCGCCGACTTCTCCGCAGACAAGGCCGCCAGCTATGACGCCATTGCCTTCGGCTGCCCCGCCATGGGTTCCGAGGAGCTTGAGTATGACGAGTTCCAGCCTATGTGGGACGAGGTCAAGGAGACCCTCGGCGATAAGAAGGTCGTCCTCTTTGGCTCTTATTCGTGGGCCGAGGGCGAGTGGATGGACAACTGGAAGGCCGATGCCGACGAGGCGGGCGTCAATGTCGTCGATTCCGTCATTTGCTACGATGCGCCCGACGATGAGGGCGAGACCGCTTGCAAGGCCCTCGGAGCCGAGCTCGCGTAACGAACCCAGGACCTCCAAAAGAGTCTGCATCAAAGCGCATCCTTATCCCTACAAAAGAGCGGGGGCTGGATTCAAGTCCAGCCCCCGCTCTTTTATAACGGCAGTTACATCAACCGGCTACGAGATATTGCCCAAGAACGCCTTGGTGCGCTCGCTCTTGGGGTGGTCGAAGACCTCGCTCGGCGTACCCTCTTCCACAATGACGCCGCCGTCCATAAAGACGACGCGGTCGGCGACGTCGCGGGCAAAGCCCATCTCGTGCGTCACGACGATCATGGTCATGCCATCGCGTGCCAGGTCGCGCATGACACCCAGAACGTCGCGAACCAGCTCGGGATCGAGCGCCGACGTGGCCTCGTCAAAGAGCATAACGTGAGGGTTCATCGACAGGGCGCGGGCGATGGCAACGCGCTGCTGCTGGCCGCCCGAGAGCTGGCTCGGCATAAAGTCGATACGCTCGGCAAGACCGACCTTGGTCAGCTCCTCGACGGCGATCTTCTCGGCCTCTTCCTTGCTGCGCTTGAGCACCTTTTGCTGCGCAAGCATGACGTTCTTTTTGACCGACAGGTGCGGGAACAGGTTGAACTGCTGAAACACCATGCCCAAGTGCGTACGCACCTTATTGAGGTCAACGCCCTTGGCGCACACATCCACGCCCTCGACGACAATCGAACCACTCGTAGGATGCTCCAGACGATTGATGCAGCGAAGCATCGTCGACTTGCCCGAGCCCGAAGGACCCAGAACTACGACGACCTCGCCCTTATGCACATCCAGATCGATATCGCGCAGGACCACGTTATCGCCAAAGGCCTTCTGGAGGTTCTTAATGCTGACGACGACCTCGTTCGAGTTATTGGTTTCGCTCATGATAGGACCTCCTTACAGACCGGCGATGTGATCGGCAGGCGTCGCGACAACCTGTCCGGCGCTCTTGGCGGGACGCTTCTTCTTGGTCTCGGTCGTACCCAAAAGCCTCGCCTCAAGACCGCTCACCAAGCGAGCGAGCGGCAGGGTGATGACCAGATAGAACAGGGCGGCAACCACGTACGGTGTAATGGAGCCCGTCGTGGCCACGATGGTACGGGCGTTCATGACGATTTCGACCACACCCACGGCGGCAAGCAGCGACGTATCCTTGTAAAGCAAGATAAACTCGCTGGTCAGCGTAGGCAAAACATTGCGGAACGTCTGCGGAATCATAACGTAGAGCAGCGTCTGGAAGGCATTCATGCCCAGAGAGCGAGCAGCCTCGTTTTGGCCCTTGGGGATCGATTGAATACCGGCACGGAAGATCTCGCACAGGTACGCAGACGAGTTCATGGCCATGACGATAACACCCAAAACATAGTCGTCCACCTTGACGCCGGCCAACGGCAGACCGAAGAACGCGATATAGATCTGCAGGAACGCCGGCGTACCGCGAATGATATTCACGTAGATGCCGGCGAGGCAGCGCAGGATGCGCGACTTGGAGATGCGCATAAGCGACAGGGCAAAGCCAAAGGGAATTGCCAGCGGAAACGCCACGAGCACGATCGAAAGCGACATAAGGAAGCCCTTGAAGACGATCGGCAGGCTCTGGACCAAAATGACCGGGTTCAGGAACAGGCGCAGGAACATATTGGAGTTCCACGCCTCGACCCACGGCTGCTCCTTAAGGTCGGCCAGGAAGTTATCGAAGGCCGTCACGCCCTTGATCTCCACCGACGGAATCTTGGAGATCTTCTTGGTCGAACCGTCGGCGAGCGTATAGGTGCCGCTAAAGGCCTCATCGCCGCCCTCGACGGGAAACGTCACACCGTAAACCTCGACGCGGAAATAGCCGCCGGCAGGCGCCGTCTCGCCAAAGTCAATCTTGAGCGTCTGGCCGTCAGCCTTGCACGTGGGCTTCATGGGCGTACGATCCATGAGGTCCTCGCCCGAGAGCATCGTCAATCGCGTGTCATCGGTACCAAACGTCGTGCCGTCGACAAACGTCAAAGAAAGACCGCACAGCTCCTCGTCGGCATCGGCCTGAACTTCCCAGGTAATGCGCGTCTCGGTGCCGCCGACCACATCGCTGCCCGAACCGGTGTTGGGTCGGGCGGTAATCTTTGCGGTCTCAAGCGCCTGAGCGGTCGTGGGCGCATATGCCCCCGCGCACACCAGCGCGAGCGCCACGGCCATGACGCAGGCTAGCTTTTGGAGCAAGGCGGACAGTGGAAAACGCTGCTCCGCGGCCCCTTTGTTCAGTCGAGACAAGGTGGCTCCTATCGTAGAAGTTGCCGGCAAAACGAGACGGAAACGCTCTCCGTCAAGAGAAGCGCAAAGGCCCTCTCCGCAAAACGGAAAGGGCCCGCGCGCAATCAAGTAGTTATTTTACTTGATATTGTACTTAGCCATGAGGGCGTCGACGGTACCGTCGTCGGTCAGGTCCTTGATGGCCTGGTTGATGTCGTCCTTGAGCTTGGTGTTGCCCTGGTTGATGGCGATGGCGTACTCCTCGCCGGTGCTGATCTGCTTGATGGTCTGGCAGGTGTTGAACTGCTCGGCGGTCAGCTGGCTGGCAACGGAGCGGTTGGTGACTACGGCGTCGCCCTTATCGGACTGCAGAGCGCTGAAGCACTCGGTGGCGTCCTTGTAGGGGACGATCTTGGCCTTGGGGAAGTTCTCCTGGGCAAAGGCCTCGGCGGTCGAGCCAGACTGGACGATGATGGTAGCGTCGGCGTTGTTGAGCTTCTCGCTGAAGTTATCGGCCGTGATGTCGGTGTTATCGACCTTGGTCACGATAGCCTGATCGTCCATGTAGTAGGAATCAGAGAAAGTGACTTCCTTCTCACGCTCGGGCGTGTCGGTGATAGCCGCGATGGAAACGTCATACTTGGCGCCCGAAGCGACGCCCGGAACCAGCGTGTCAAAGTCATTGTTGACATACTCGACATCCAGACCCAGCTTGTCACCGATAGCCTTGATGAGCTCAAGGTCAAAGCCCTGGTAGTCGCCGTTGTCATCCTTGTACTCAAACGGCGCGTACTCGGCAGAGGTGCCGACGGTCAGCGTGCCGTCCTTGACGAGCGCGTACTCCTTGGAGCCGTCGACCTTCTCGACCTTAGCGTCGTCAGAGCTGCTGGAACCGGCATCAGAACCAGAGGTGGCGTTGGACGAGCCGCAGCCCGTCAGAGCGAGGGCGAGCGCCATAGCACCCGTGGCGGCAAATGCGCCAAGCTTCTTCAGCTTCATAATCAGTCTCCTTCCGGTGACCTCGTTTGATTCAGAGGTCTGCAAAAACTGTTGGCTATTATGCACCCGGAATTACGAATCTGCAATGAGAAAACTGATTGAAACAAACCCATAACGTGAATGGAATACTCTACTTTGTGACAGTTATTACTGCTGCAATGACCTTAATAGCCTAATTTCAGCTGCATAACCTGCAAGTTCGTTCGGAGTCTCCAAAATAAACGGCAGCGAACGCAAGCGGCCATTCGATACAATATTCTGCATAACCTGCATACCGCCACCAAATTCCTCGCTGCCAAGGTATCCCTTGCCGATGCACTCGTGGCGATCTTTATGGGCGCCACAAGGGTTCTTCGAATCGTTGATGTGTACGGCATGCAAGCGATCGATACCCACCACGCGGTCGAACTCGTCGAGTACGCCGTCCAGATCATGGATGATGTCGTAGCCGGCATCGCTCACATGGCAGGTGTCCAAACAAACGCCCAGCTTATCGGACAGCTCTGGGCGCTTGGCGGCAACGCCCTCGATAATGCACGCCAGTTCTTCAAAGCTACGGCCCACCTCGGTGCCCTTACCCGCCATGGTCTCGAGCAATACCGTCGTCTGCTGTCCCTCAAACATCACCTGGCACAGCGTGTCGACAATCATCTGAATGCCGGCGTCTGCCCCCTGTCCCACATGCGCACCGGGATGGAAGTTGTAGTAGTTGCCGGGCAGTGCTTCCAGACGCTGCAAGTCCTCGGCCATTGCCTCCAAGGCAAACTCGCGTGCCCGCTCTTTGGCAGAACAGGGGTTGTAGGTATACGGGGCATGCGCCACCAGCGGTCCAAAGTCGTTTTGCGCCATAAGCTCGCGCAGAGCCGCCACGTCATCCATGTCAAGTTCTTTTGCCTTGCCGCCGCGCGGGTTGCGCGTAAAGAACGCAAAGGTATTGGCGCCAATGGACAGCGCCGTCTCCCCCATTGCCCGATAGCCCTTCGTCGTCGAAAGATGACACCCGATCGTCAGCATCTCCAACTCCCTCTTCATCAGTTGCGGTGAAATACGGTCTATTGGTGCCCTATTTTGGCGCAAGCAGACCGTATTCCACCGCAAGTTATAAAAGGGGCATCAGGAGCAAAGGCCTCCAGGCATTCCAAGCGCTGGCGCCATGCCCCCACGCCCTAAAGTTTCAAGCGAATCGCATCGATGATGTGCGCACAGCGCTGTGTGGCGGCTAGGGACATGATGGGGCTTTCGAGTTTCCCCGCCCGAATGAGCTGCGTCGCATGCGACGCCTCACCGTAAAAATCATCGACTTCAAATGGTGCATCGATTTCGAGTACTCGACCGTCGGAATACTTCACATGAGCGAGCTCGGGGCGATGGAGCCGCTCGATTTCCAACGAGCCCCGCTCACAGGCAATCGTTAAGCGGCTTTCATATGTTGCTTCGCCGTCGCACACCATATGAATGGGCATACCGCCGACGCTCATATGGATCTCGTCGGCCCAATCGACGCGACCGCCCGATACGTCACGCCAGCGAACTTCACGGGACGAAACCTCGCAAGCGCCCGCGAGCAAATCCTCAAACCAACCGACTGCATAGCAGCCCATGTCATATAGACAGCCGCCCTGCAACGGATCGAGCAGATAGCCCGAAGGAGACTCGCCGTAATCGAGCTTTTGCACGCTTTCAATCGAGACAATACGGCCAAGCTCACCCGACGCAAGCAAGTCCTTCACGCGAGTGCGCATCGGGCATAACCGATTCTTCATCGCCTCCATAAACAGCACGCCGTGCTCGCGAGAGGTGGAGGCAATCAAGAGAGCCTCTTCCTCACTCAAAACGGCTGGCTTTTCGCACAGCACGGCCTTTCCGGCGCGCAGCGCGCGACAGGCCCAACGCGTATGCATGCCATGCGGAAGAGCCAAGTAGATTGCGTCGACATCGGGGTCGGCAATCAACGCGTCATAAGCCGCATCGCCGCTATCGTCAGCCGTGGAATAACTGTGCGCGGCATCAATCGAAAACGCCCCGCAAAACTCTTCAACATGCGAAGGAGTGCGACCGGCGGCAGCCACAAGCCGCACCCCGTCCACTTCCTTGAGCGACGATGCAAATCGATACGAAATGTGCCCAGCGCCCAAAACGCCCCAACGAACCTCACGCAAATCAACACATGAATCCCGATGGCCCACGACAGCCCCCTTCAGTTGCGGTGGAATAGTTCCTGTTTGGCCCCTATTCTGCCGCAAACAGGAACTATTCCAGCGCAAGTTATAAAAGGGTCACGAGGAGCGCGTTTTGCCGAAGGCCTTAAGCACTGCCGTCACGGGGCCAGGCTGGAAACGTCGGCGCACGTCATCGAGACGCTCGGGGATATCGATATGCTGTGGGCAGTGGCGCGCGCATTTGCCGCACTTGACGCAATTGCTCACCAGCTTGGCCTCGCTTGTGCGCACCGCGCTCGCCGTAAAGTACTGCGATAGACCCGTAAACCAGCTGTGCGCATAGCTTGCGTTGTAGGCGGCAAAACATCCAGGGATATTGATGCCTTTAGGGCACGGCATGCAATAGCCGCATCCCGTGCAGGGCACGCGATTCGATTTTTCAAACTCATCCAGCACGTGCGCGATCGTGTCGAGCTGGTTGGCAGTCATCGAATCCGGCAGGGCCCGATCGGCCAACACCGCGTTCTCATCCACCTGCGCGATATCGGTCATACCCGAAAGCAGCATCGTCACCTGAGGATGATTCCACACCCACGAAAGACCCCAAGCGGCAGGAGTGCACAAATGCGGGTCACGGGCACTATCGAGCACAGCGCGGGCCCGTGGCGGCAGCTTGCCCGCTAAACGCCCACCCAGCAGCGGCTCCATCACAAACACCGCGAGCCCGCGCTCCGCAGCCGCCATGAGTCCTGCCGTTCCCGCTTGGTAACGCTCGCCGGCATAGTTGTACTGTATCTGGCAAAAATCCCAGTCATATGCGTCAAGCATCGTCAGGAAATCCACCGCGCTGCCGTGGTACGAAAAACCAATCTGGCGAATGCGCCCCGCCGCCTTTTGGCGCGCGATCCAGTCCTCGATGCCCAACGCCACCACACGTTCCCACTGGGCGGGCGAGGTAATGTTGTGCATGAGGTAATAGTCGATATGGTCGGTCCGCAGGCGGCGCAATTGCTCGTCGAAGAACCGGTCGAAATCCTCCGCGCATTTGCACGAAGCATGTGGCAGCTTGGTCGCGAGCAAAACCTGGTCGCGTAGGCCTAGGCGCTCAAGCGAAGCGCCCACACAAGCCTCGTTGCCGGGATAGAGATAGGCCGTGTCCAGGTAGTTAATCCCCTGCTCCACCGCACGGGAGATGATGGCGTCGGCTGTCTTCGCATCCGGGCGTCCCGGCGCACCGGGAAACCTCATGCAGCCCAGCCCCAACGCCGAGATACGGTTGCCGCTTTTGGGGTCAACGCGATATTGCACGGCCCCTCCCCTCCCATCGAAGCCCTGACAAGGCGAAACAAACCCGTCACGTCATCGAAACACATCGGAATCGCAATTGAGAACGTATCGTAACGCAGCAGAAATCGAGCCGTCACGGCACCGCTTTAACATCAGCAAAAAGCCCGATGAAAGGAACCGGGCGTGACCACGCGCATGTCTTTGTGGTCTGCCCCGCGGCATAAGCGCACAGCGCAATAGTTTCTTTTTCACAACAGCAGCCCCGCGCGCCCACCAAACGCCCCGACGACATACAATCCATCAGGCGCCCCATATGCGGGCGCCTATTATATGGGGAGATGATTCATATGCAGATCAACAAGGTCGCCTTTATCGGCAAGGGCGGCGTCGGCCTGCTCTACGGCAGCATGATTGCCAAGGCCCTCGGCAACGACGCCGTCGAATACATCATGGACGACGCTCGCTTTGAGCGTCATGCGAACGACGCGCTCACCGTCAACGGCAAGCCCTGCGATCTCACGTCCGTCCGCGCCAGCGAGGCGACGCCCGCCGATCTGGTCATCCTGACGGTCAAGACCACCGGTCTCGACCAAGCACTCAAGACTATGGAGCGCATCGTGGGACCCAACACGCTCATCGCCTCGCTGTGCAACGGCATTACGAGCGAGCAAAAGATTGCCGAGCGCTTTGGCTGGAAGCACACCGTCCTGGGTATCTGCCAGGGCATGGACGCCGTATTCCTCGACGGCGCGCTCACCTTTACCAATGCGGGCGAGATTCGCTTTGGCGCGGCAGCAGACACCGAGTCCGCAACCGTCACCGCCATCGACGAGCTCTACACACGCTGCGGCATCGCCCATGCCGTCGAGAGCGACATTGCGCACCGCATGTGGGCCAAACTCATGCTCAACGACGGCATCAACCAGACCTGCATGGCCTACGGCGGGACCTACGGAAGCGCCACGGAGCCGGGCTCCGAGCAACGTCGCTGCTTTGTCTCCGCCATGCGCGAGACGCTTGCGGTCGCCAACGCCGAGGGCATCGAGCTCACCGAGGCAGACCTAACTCAGATGGTGCGCCTCATCGAGGGAATCGACCCCGCCGGTATGCCCTCGATGGCTCAGGACCGCATCACGCAGCGCAAAACAGAGGTCGAGGAGTTCGCGGGCACCGTCCGCCGCCTGGCCGCCAAACACGATATCCAAGTGCCGCAAAACGATTGGCTCTACCAGAGGATTCGCGAAATAGAAAGCAGCTGGTAGTGCTCGGCATACTGCAGCCAACAGATCCAATGGCAAAGCCGCCGCAAGGGGCACTCCCCTCGCGGCGGCTTCCTTCTTCATCTTTGGCCAAAAATCAGCTTCACAACGGTTAGAGCTGCGACCCCGGCACCTCGTCCTCATCGTCGCGACAAAGGACAACACCGGCGCTTCCCAGCAGCGCGGCCGCGATCAACACGCCAACCACGATAGAGGCAGCCCCACAAGACCCCTGCATGCCCGCGACGAGCGCGGCCGTGGGACCAAGGCAGCCAAGCATCAACGCGACGGCGGCAACGGCAATATCTCGAGCATTCACAAGACCACTTCCTCCAAGAGAAAGACCTTATTTCTCAAGAACCAGTGTGCCCCGCATCCATACGCCCAGCGTACCGCCACGGTAAGGGCTCTGTTAACTCAAACGCATACATAGAACGGACGTCCTTACGTTGCCGTAAAGCTCGGTAAAGACGCCCGTCCGCCAAATATCCGTGATGCAGAAAAATTACCAACCGGTGTAGTAATCGGTGGTTCCGGCAGCGCAGCCGGAGTCATAGACCTTGCAATCACCCTTGGAGCCCGTAAAGGTCGAGCCCTGGGCCATATCGCCCGCGGCAACAACGTAATAGCCGTCGGAATCGCGCCAGAAGCCCTCAGAATCCTGAGTCCATTCGCCCGTGCGATAGTGATAAAGCACATTGCTGCTGTAATAGGTCTCGCGGCGTCCGTTGTAGTTATTGACACCCGCAGAGCGCGTCAGGCCCGATCCGTTCGCGTAGGACGCGGCAGACGCATAGGACGGAGTGTAACCGGCGTTGTAGCACGAAGCCTGGGCGGCCTCGGCAGCCTCCGCCTCGGCGGCAGCCTCGAGCGCTTCGCGCTTGGCATCCTCAAGCGCAGTGCGCAGCTCATCGAGCTCGGTCGACTTGGCGTCGACCTCCCCCATCGTCAACAGGCTACCCGCGCCGTCGATGCAACCCTGCAGCACAGCGCGCTCGTCATCGGTGGCATAGTCACCGTACATGTTCATGATGATCTGAGCGCGCATCTCCAGGGAATCGCGCTTGGCCTCCATCGAGGCGTTCCACTCCTGCATGGAACCATAACCATCGCCGCGATAGTCAACGGGCTGTACCAGCGTCGTCTCGGACGGCGTAGATCCAACCGTATCGGACAGTGTTGCGGCGTGGGCATCAGTTGCACCGGCGCCCGCCAAAAGTGCCACGGTCAGAGCGGCGGAAAGGGCGGCGGCTTTCGGTTTTCGTGAATCGATCCTCATGTAGCTGGAAACCTCCGTAGTGCGTTTTTGCTGCGTTTGAGCTGCGTGTGATTCGATCGCGCTGCATAGTACCCCGAGCAAATCGCGACCTGCGGTTTTACTCAAAAGGCGCACGTCAATTGCGTAAAACTCACATCCTCTCAACAGGAGTTTTCCACAACTCAAATGCATAAAGCGTGTCAAAAACCCTGTTTTTGCACCCGCTCTATGCAAAAAAGGCGCCTGTGCAACCATTGTTCGCACAGGCGCCTTGAGCAGGCATTTTATGCAGTTATACCTATCGAGTCGCAAGGGGTCCTTGCACAAGTCGCCTTACTCGTCCAGCGCGGCGAAGGCCTGCTTCAGATCCCAAATGATATCCTCGGCGTTCTCGGTACCGATGGAAAGACGGATCGTGGAGGGCGTGATGTTCTGCTCGGCGAGCTCCTCGGCAGAGAGCTGGGAGTGCGTGGTGGTAGCCGGGTGCACGACGAGCGACTTGACGTCGGCCACGTTGGCGAGCAGCGAGAACACCTGCAGATGATCGATGAACTTCCAGGCGGCCTCCTGGCCACCCTTAATCTCAAAGGTAAAGATCGAGGCACCGCCGTTGGGGAAGTACTTCTGATAGAGCTCGTGATCGGGGTGCTCAGACAGGCTCGGGTGGTTCACCTTGGCGACATGGCTGTCACCAGCCAGGAACTCAACGACCTTCTTGGTGTTCTCGACATGACGGTCAACGCGCAGCGACAGAGTCTCGGTGCCCTGGAGCAGGATCCAGGCGTTGAACGGGCTGATGCAGGCGCCCTCGTCACGCAGCAAGATAGCGCGGACATAGGTTGCGAAGGCGGCGGGACCGGCAGCCTCGGCAAACGAGACGCCATGGTAGGAGGGGTTGGGCTCGGCGATCTGCGCATACTTGCCGCTCGCCTTCCAATCGAAGTTACCGCCGTCGACGATCACACCGCCCAGCGAGGTGCCGTGGCCGCCGATGAACTTGGTTGCGGAGTGAACGACGATGTTGGCACCATGCTCCAGCGGACGGAACAGATACGGGGTGCCGAAGGTGTTGTCGACGACAACCGGCAGACCGTGCTTCTTGGCGATCTCGGAGATGGCGTCGATGTTGGGGATGTCGGAGTTGGGGTTGCCGAGCGTCTCGAGATAGATGACCGTGGTGTTGTCCCTGATGGCACCCTCAACCTCTTCCAGGTTATGGGCATCGACAAACGTGGTCTCGACGCCAAACTGGGAGAGCGTATGCTCCAGCAGGTTGTAGGAACCGCCGTAGATGGTCTTCTGGGCGACCACGTGGTCACCGGCCTGGGCGAGAGCCTGCAGGGTATAGGTGATGGCAGCGGCACCGGAGGCGACGGCAAGACCTGCCACGCCACCCTCGAGTGCGGCGATACGGTCCTCGAAGACGCCCTGGGTGGAGTTGGTCAGACGGCCGTAGATGTTGCCGGCGTCGGCAAGACCAAAGCGGTCGGCGGCGTGCTGGGAATTGCGGAACACATAGCTCGTGGTCTGGTAGATAGGCACGGCGCGGGAGTCGGATGCGGGATCGGCGCTCTCCTGGCCAACGTGAAGCTGCAGGGTATCGAAACCAAAGGTGTGCTCGGGGTTGTTGATGAACTGGCTCATGATGATCTCCTTGATCGAACAAAAGTAAATAAAAAAAGAGAAGTAAGTCGCTGTCTCCTGATCACGCCGACGGGCGCAAACAGGAGCCCGGCATTCGTCTTGGTAAGCAATTCATATGCGGGCCTCCTTTCGCATCCCGGTTCCGTGGTTGGCTTAATTACCTACCGCCTTTGTGTGTTTTGAATAGTACGAGCATTGTTTCCCTCGGTCAATCACTTAAAAACGCTAACCTGTTATCGGTTTTTTAGATAGCTATCGAAAGGACGGGCGCCGATGACCCTCCAGCAGCTTCGCTTTCTTATCGCCGTGGCAGAATCCGGCTCAATTAACGCCGCAGCTCAGCGCCTCTATACCGCTCAGTCCAACATCTCAAACGCCGTCAAAAGCCTGGAACAGGAACTCAATCTGGAGATCTTTACGCGCTCCAGCCGCGGCGTCACGCTCACCAACGACGGCACCGAGCTTTTGGGTTATGCACGCCAGGTCGTAGAGCAGGCCGACATGCTCGAGGCCCGCTACGAGGACGGCGGTACCCCGCAAGCCCGCCTCGCCATTTCCGCCCAGCACTACGCCTTTTCGGTCGAGGCCTTTGTCAACGTAGTCGAGCGCTGCCGCGACAGCAAGTTCGAGTTCATCATGCGCGAGACCACCACATCGCAGATCATCGATGACGTCCGCGCATTTCGCAGCGACATCGGCATCCTCTATCTGGACGACTTTAACGCCCGCGTTCTGCAGAAGGCTTTTGCCGATGCGCGCGCGAGCTTCCATCCCCTATTCGACGCGACGGTCCACGTCTTCGTTAGCGAGCGCCACCCGCTTGCCCGCCGCCCGCAGCTGTCCCTTGCCGACCTCACACCATATACGCGCTACAGCTTTGAGCAGGGAACCTCAAACTCCTTCTATTACGCCGAGGAACCTTTTAGCTATATCCCTTGCGACCGCAACATACGAATCTCGGACCGCGGAACACTTACTAACTTACTTATCACGTCGAACGGCTACACCCTGTCGACCGGTGTCCTCTCCAATGAAATGCAATGGGGTATGGCATCGATCCCGTTAGCAGACGCCTCAACGATGCACGTAGGCTATATCATGCACGACGAGCGCAAGCCCTCTCCCCTCTTGCAGCAATACCTCGACGAGCTCAACCGCATCATCCATGCCAACTAACTGTCGGAAGACGGGGTAGAAATCGTAGATTGCTAGCCCCCGGCGGGCATGGCGCTACAATGGTCACTCACACGAAACGTACCCAACGAAAGGAACCATGTGAAGGTCATCATCTACACCGACGGCTCGGCCCGATCAAATCCGGGACGCGGCGGCTACGGCGCCGTACTTAAATTCACCAACCCCGCCGGCAAGACCTTCACCTCCGAGCTTTCACGCGGCTACGCCAAGACTACCAACAACCGCATGGAACTCATGGCGGTCATCGTGGCGCTCGAGGCGCTCAACCGCCCCTGCGAGGTCGAGGTCCATTCCGATTCACAGTACGTCGTCAACGCTTTCAATAAACACTGGATCGACGGCTGGAAAAAGCGCGGGTGGAAAACTGCCAACAAGCAGCCCGTTAAGAACCGCGACCTGTGGGAGCGCCTGCTTGCCGCCAAAAGCAAGCATAAGGTGGAGTTCATCTGGGTTAAGGGTCACGCCGGACACGAGCTCAACGAGCGCTGCGATGAGCTCGCCACCACGGCGGCCGACGGCAGCAACCTCGATATCGACACCGGCTTTAACGAGAGCGACCTGTAATAGCGTTTTCGCGCAGCTTTATATCCCCACGCGCTACACTCATCCTGTAGACCAAACAACGCAAGGGGGACGTATGCTGCGCATCGCGACTATCGGCACATCCATGATCACCGACGACTTTATCCAAGTCGTCGGTGCCAACGACCAGGCTGCATTCGTAGGCACGCTCTCGCGCAATGCCGAGCGCGGTGCAGCCTTTACCGCCGAACACGGCGGCGAACGCAACTTCACCGCACTTGATGAGCTCGCGTCCGCCGCCGACGTCGACGCCGTCTATGTTGGCAGCCCTAACGCACTTCACCACGAGCAGGCCCTTGCCTGCATCGCCGGTGGCAAGCATGTCATCGTCGAGAAGCCCTTCTGCGCCACCGAAGCACAGGCGCTGGAAGTCTTCCGCGCTGCCGAGGCAGCAGGTGTCGTGGCCCTCGAGGCCATGCGTCCCCTCCACGATCCTGCCTTCCACGCCATCGAGGATGCCCTGGGCGAGATCGCCCCCATCCGCCGCGCCTCATTGCGCTTTGGCAAATATTCCTCGCGCTACAACGAGATTCTCGCGGGACGCGCCACCAATATCTTCGACTGCAATATGGCATCGGGTTCCCTCATGGACATTGGCGTCTACGCCGTCGAGCCCATGGTCGAGATTTTCGGCATGCCCTCCGGCCTTACGAGCATGACTACTCTGCTCGACCCCACCACGCGACAGCTCACGCACGGCCCCATCGACGGCTGCGGTTCCATCCTCGCCAGCTATGGCGGAGGCCGCATCTCCGTCGAGCTCGCGCACTCCAAAATTACGAATGACCTGCTGCCCTCGCAGATCGAAGGCGAGCGTGGCACTATCCAGATCGACCATCTGTCCACGCCCCGCAACGTCCGCATCGACTATCGCGGCGATGTCGTACGCGGCTCAGCGACCGAGGCACCGCGCGAACAGGGCGACAACGGCCGCGTGCTCGACCTGCCCAAATCGAGCAACACTATGGAATACGAACTCACAGACTTTATCACCGCCATCGGCGGCATCGATAACGTTAAGGAAGAGATTTGGGAGACCCCGGCGGGACGCCACGAGCTTGGCCACTACCGCGATGTCACACTCGTCTCACTGCGCATCATGGATGCCGTGCGCCAGCAGGCCGGCATAACCTTCCCAGCCGACGCAGGCAAGCAGGCATAGCTATGGGTCTCTTCGATACGTTCTTCTCCAGCTTCACCGGCGGCAGTCGAGAGCCTCAAAAACCATCAAACGTCGAGCTCGAGCTGCGCCGCAGGCTTACTGTGCTCGCAAGCGACGAGGCCACTCAAGACACTCCCCTGCGCTATTTCCTGCGCTGGGCGGGGCAAGTCCAGGGCGTTGGCTTTCGCTTTACCAACACCAACCTCGCGCAGGCACGCGCGCTCACCGGCTGGGTGCGTAACATGGAAGACGGCTCAGTCGAGATGGAGATACAGGGGGCTCCGGCAAATATCCTATCTCATCTCGAGGCGCTTCATGCCTCCTACGAGCGTATGGGGACGCGTTTTCGCCTCGTAGACGCCCAGGCCCGAGCCCCACTTGCCAATGAAGACGGTTTCACGCCTCGTTATTAGTATTGTGTGCTAAATACGGTATCATTTACCTACGACCGTTGATAGAAAAGAGGCGAGGCGCATGGCGGTGCAAAGAAGGAATACCAGGCAGCGAAAGCTGGTTCTTGACGCCGTGCGCCAAAGCTATAACCATCCCACCGCCGACGAAATCTACAACGTCGTGCGCGCGCAGGATGACAAAATCAGCCGCGGCACGGTCTACCGCAACCTCAATCTCTTGGCCGACGCCGGCGAGATTCTCTCCATCAAGACGCCGGGCGGCAGCCGCTTCGATCGCACGATCGAGCCGCATGCGCATATCATCTGCACCTCGTGCAGCCGCGTCATCGACGTACCGCTCCCCTTCGATGCCCAACTCGACGCCAAGGCATCCGAGCAAATCGGCTGGCACGTCACGTCGCACTACACCATCTTCGAGGGTCTCTGCCCCGACTGCCGGTAGATGTTCGGGACATGCCTTAAAATCCACCTTTCTGCACTCTGCAGCAAAAAGAGATTCCTAGGCATGCCACATATATCTACTCGGCGAGCAGGCGGCGCAGTTCTTCTTCGACCGTGCGCACGTAGCGGACGCGGTCGTTGATGCCACGCATGGTGGGGTTGCAGTTCTCCATCAGATAGGGATGGCCCACGACGTTGAGCATGTCGCGATCGTTTTCGTTATCGCCAAACGCCATCATCTCATAGGGCGAAATACCCAAGGCACGACCGTAATCGGCAAGCGCGGAACCCTTGCCCGAACCAAAGCCGATAAAGTCCGTCCACTCGGTTCCCGACGTCATCACGTCGACACGGTCGCTAAAGAGGCGCTCAAAATACTCCAGGGCCGCCGGCTGATCCACCTCGGGCGTCTGGAAGGCAATCTTAATGACGTCCTCGTCGATGTCCTCAGGACGGTCGACCACCGCCACATCGCAGTGGACCTCATAGCGCAAATGGTCGACGAACGCATCGTTGCCGCTCATGGTGTAGAGGTGTCCCTCACACGAAAGGGTCACGTCGGCATGGGGATACGCAACCACGACATTCGCGATATCCATAGCAAGGCTACGCTCCATGGAACGCTTGACAACGGCACGCCCCTCGTTCATCACTAGGGCTCCGTTTTCGCATACATAGGCGAGCTCATCGGCCACCGGGGCAAACAGGTAGCGCAAGCTCGCATATTGACGACCGCTCGCCGGCATAAACACGATGCCGCGACGATGCAGTTCATCGATGAGCTCAAAGGCCTCGGAACGCGGCTCGTGCTCCCCCGGATGCAGCAACGTGCCGTCCAAATCGCATGCAATCAGCTTGATTCCCTCAAGACCCATATGCTTTCCCCCAAAGCACCTCATCAACAGTAAGACGGACTTTGAATAGCTGCCTCTCAAAGTCCGTCTTACTCATACGCACGTTAACCGCGCGCCTTTTTTACGATCGCAAAGTCTGGAGCCATGCTCACGACGGCATCCGCCGCACTCGACGCAAAGCGCCGGTCCGCATCGAGTTCACGGGTAACCACCGAGAGCCGAACGCCCTCGACGCCCCGGAGCATGCGGCCCAAAACAGGCTGCACCGGCGTATACATGCGCACGGTATACTCGTCCGAATCGCCTCGGAAAAGCGGCGCGTGCATATTGCCGATCTCCCAGCACGCATGCGCGAGCGCAATCGGGTCCATGCGGTCAACTTCGACCAAATAAACCTCGGCACTGCGCAGGCGCACGACAACCGCCACGGGCACCATGCCCGAACGGTCGATGGCGAGCACGTCGCCGTCGGTAAAACGACCGCCGTCGGCAGCATCCAGCCGAACATCGACCGTGCGCCCCAGCTCCGTCACGCCCACAAGCGCGCATACATCAGCCTGGTCCCAATCGAGCAGCAGCTCGTCAACTTCAAAGACGCCGCCCAACTTCCGGCGAAGCAGGAGTTCATAGGACGGATCGTTGAGATTTCCCAAGCATGTCGTCGAAACCAAGCGTTCAGGCATACTCTAACCCTCGACCTCGACGAGCTCGATATCAAAGTTGAGGTCCTTGCCGGCCAACTCGTGGTTGGCGTCGAGCGTCACGGCCTCGGGCGTTACGTCAATGACCACGGCGGGGACGGGCATACCGCTCGGCGTGGACAGGAAAAGCTTCATGCCCTTCTCGATCTGCTCGATGTTGGGAACCTGTTCGGCCGGGAAGGTAATAACCATCTCGGGATTGCGCTCGCCGTAGGCATCGGCAGCAGGAATGTGCACGGTCTTCTTCTCGCCCACCTGCATGTCGACAACAGCGGCGTCGAAGCCCTTGATCATCTGACCGGCGCCGCAGGTGAACTCCAGCGGCTCGCCGCGATCGTAGGAGCTATCGAACTGCGTGCCGTCGTCGAGCGTGCCGCGATAATGAGTCTTGACCTTCTTGCCCTGGTTGGACATGGTAACCTCCGTGATAAGGGCGGCGCACAACGCGGGCCGCCGTGAACATATGGCGCTAACTATACCCTAGTCATACAATTCAAAGACAGTTTGCAAAGAAACGCTGCAACCGGAGGAACCATGGCATATCCCGTATTTGACCTGCACTGCGACACCGCCGACCGCATCGGCTGGGCCACGCTCGATCTCGACCTGCGCTTTACCGCCGGCACCGACGGTTATTTCCCCGGCGACGAAACGCATCCGCAAGATTTCGACCTCATCGAGGGCAACGCCTGCGCCATCTCGCTCGCAAAGATCGGCAACACGCCGTGGGCACAGTGCTTCGCCACGTTTGTCCCCGACGAGATTCCCACCGCCCACGCCGCGCGCTTCCAGGCGCAGATCATGGCGCACATGAGCGGCCAGGCAATGCTCAACCACGACCGCATGGTCAACGTACGCAGCGCGGCAGACATTCGCCCCGCGCTCAAAGACGGCAAGGTCGCCTGCATCCACACCATCGAAAACGCCACGTTCTTTGCCGAGGACCCCGCGCTGATCGAGGTGCTTAAGAGCCTGGGCGTGCTTATGTCGTCACTCAGCTGGAACGCGCAGGGACCGCTCGCGAGCGGCCACGACACCCACGCCGGCCTCACCGCCGCCGGCATCGAGGCACTTACGCAGATGGAGCACGCCGGCATGGTACTCGACGTCTCCCACCTCAACGATGAGTGCTTTGACGAGGTCGCCGCCCGCGCCACGCGTCCCTTCGTCGCCAGCCACTCCAACTCCCGTGCGGTTTGCGGCGCCAAACGCAACCTTACCGACGACCAGTTCCGTACCATTCGCGACATGGGTGGCATCGTCGGCCTCAACTACTGCAGCGAGTTCCTTTCCAACGACGCAACCGACAAGACCGCCGCAGACGTCACCTTCGACCAGCTGGCGGCACATATCGAGCACTGGCTCGACCTGGGCGGCGAGGACGTCATCGCGCTCGGCGGCGACTGGGACGGCGCCACTGTGCCCGCTTTCCTCTCCGATGCCAGCAAGATGCCCGAGTTCCAGAACATGCTTTCCAAACATTTTGGCAAGACCGTGATGCAAAAGCTCTGCAGCGACAACGCGCTTGCCTTCTTCGAGCGTTATTAATTTCACATCCCTTGAGCGGGCCGGCATGCCGAACGGTCGACATGCCGGCCCGTCCCCAATCTGAAGGACCGCTTTTGACGCAGCAGTTTACGATTTCCGTATCCCGACCGGATGGGACGCCCATCCCCGTCGTAGTTACCAAAAAGCGCGTCAAGAACTTCAACCTACGCGTCACATCGAGTGGTGAGGTCCACGCCAGTGCACCGCTCGGCGCCAGCCGCGAGCGCATCGAAGCGTTTGTAAAGCGCAACAGTGCCTGGATTGTCAACCGACTTGCCCAGCGTGAGCGACGTCAGGCGACGGCGCGAGAGCCGCTCAGTCCCTCGTCCATCATTGCACTTTGGGGCAAGCCCATCACGGTACAGGATGCGCTCGATCACAACTTTGCATCACCCGCACCGCGACCCAAACAGGCCACCTTCGCAAGTTTTATGGGTACCGATGAATCGGACGAAAGCCCACAGGCAAAGCGGCACGCAATCCTCGACGGCCTAACGTCCGATGAGCTCCAAGCCCACATCGACCAGCTCTATACGTCCGAAGTCACATCGGCGCTACGCGATATGGTGCACGCATACGAAATCGCAATGGGTGTCGCCGTTTCCCGCGTTTCCGTACGCAGCATGAAAACGCGTTGGGGCTCATGCACGCCAAAATCCGGCGCCGTTCGCATCGCACGAGAACTTGCCGCCTATCCCGTCGAATGCCTCGACATGGTTGTCGCCCACGAGCTCGTCCACTTGCTCGAGCCAAGCCACAATCAGCGATTTCACGCCCTGCTCGACACGTACTGCCCCAACAATAGAGCGCTGTCACAGCAGCTCAAGCAGCCGCCCATAGAGATGTATTAGAACCGGTTAGCGCACGCGCTCGATCTCGACACCGCAGCTTGCCAGGGGAAGACCGACGGGCGCCCAAGGCTTATCGAGCTTGATGCGCACACCAAGCAGCAGGGGGTAACGACGTAGCAGCATCGAGGCCACACCCTCGGCTGCAGCCTCGATGAGCTTAAACGTATGCTCGCGCAGATAGCCATCGACATCGTGGCACACCGAGCCATAGTCAATCGAGGCGTCCAAGTCATCGTGCTCTCCCGCTGCACGCAAGTCGGCATAGAGCACCAAGGACACGATGAATTTCTGGCCCAGCGCGTTCTCTTCGGGATACACGCCGTGGTTGGCAAAGACCTCGAGACCGTCGATAGTAATGCGATCGGCATGGCGAAGATCATCATAGCTCACGTGGGGCACCGCCGTTGCAGTGGATATTTCGCCCCTTCCACGGCGGGCGAGCTCGGCGCCTTCAGTCTTGGTTGCATTCTCGGGCAGTTTCTTGTTACTCATCGCGATCGTCTCCTTCGTTTAGAACCCCGACCGCGCAACTAACTACACGCGAATCGACAGGTTCTTTTTATCATCGCTCCAGTTGCAAGCATTGCGCGCGGGGCATGCAAAGCAGGCGCGCGACGCTTTGTCGGCTGCATAGAGCAGGCGCTCGAGCGGTTGGCTGTTCACGCGCAGCTTTCGATGGCCCAGAATGGCCGTCTTAATGGCTGCGGCATCGGCCGGCTCAAACGCTACGTCATCGGGCATACCGCCGAGAATCGCATCAGCGACGCGTTCGCTTGCAACATCATGGGATATACCCGATTCATACTGTTCATCTTTGCCGATATCGTGAAGAAGTGCCGTGGCGTAGATGACCTCGCGGTCAAATTCGAGCTGTTCCTCGAGATTCTTGATCCACATAATGCGAGCGACATCCAGCAGGTGGTCAATACCGTGGCGGCAGAAGATGCGCCCCGATTCCAACTGTGCAATGTTGCCCAGGTGCCGCCGGAACAGACCGTTGGCACAGATGTAATCAATGCGAGGCATGGCATCAAAAGGGGCCAGGCCCGAAGCCATGAAGCCGCGACGCGGCGTCCCCCCATCGGTCTTCGATGTAAAGTCATTGACGACCCTCATGCTAACGGCCCAGCATCCTAAAGAACCGCTCCTCGAGCGACGGATCGGTCTCAAAGACGCCGCGGCGAGCGAGCGTCACGGTCTTGGTGCCAGGCTTTTGCACGCCGCGCATGGTCATGCACATATGCTCAGCCTCCATGAGCACAATCGCTCCCTGGGGAGCGAGATACTCCATGAGGGCATCGGCAACCTGTGCGCACAGCTGCTCCTGCAGCTGCAGACGACGGGCGTAGACCTCAACCGTGCGGGCAAGCTTAGAGAGCCCTGCGACACGGCCGTTGGGGATATAACCAATGGCGGCCTTGCCATAAAACGGCAGCAGATGATGTTCGCACAGCGAGTAGAACGTGATGTCGCGCTCGATAACCAAATCGTTCGAAGCGACGGCAAAGGTTTTGGACAGGTGCTCCTCGGCACTCTGGTCCATACCGCCGGCGATCTCACCATACATACGGGCAACGCGCGCCGGGGTCTCCAGCAGGCCCTCACGAGTTGGGTCCTCGCCTATGCCCTCAAGCAACAGCTTAATGGCGGCCTCGACTTTTTCCTGATCGATCATCTGGGCCTCACTTTTCCGATTTTGCGTTCGCGCTATGGTACCACGCCCTTTGGCATCGGCCACAAGCTACATAGTATGGGTCGAATAGACTGGATCGTCCCGCCAAAGTTCAACCGCATCACAAAGCGCAACACCCTCGCGCTCAGCACGGTCGCGCGTAGCGTTCATATCGATCACACGCTGGTTACTCGAGCCTCTAAAACGCAATGAGATATCGTACAGATCCTGAACAAACGGGCCGTCCACCAACATGTCGAGGCGGGCCAGGATACGGTTCGTCACCTCGGTATGATGACGGCCACCCGGCATAAGCTCCTCGAGCACGTCGCCGGTAAAGCACCAAATGGTCTTGCCCGACCCCGCGGGATAGGCCGCACGCACGCGTTCGATAAAGTCAACAAGCCCCACCTGATTCTCGGGCTCCATAGGCTCGCCGCCCAGAATCGTCAGACCATCGATAAAGGGGTGGTCGAGGCTCTCGATAATCTTGTCCTCGACGGCACGATCGAACGGCTCACCCGCAGCAAAGTCCCACGCGACAGAGTTAAAGCAATTCTTGCACCCACGACGGCACCCGCTCACAAACAGAGAAGTACGAACGCCTTCCCCATCAGCAATGTCGAAATACTTAATGTTCGCGTAGTTCATAGGTAACTCTCCCGGGAGGTCGGGACATATCATCCCGTCCTCAAACATTCTCGGCCTTCGGCCTGCGAAACTGCGGGCGGGACGATATGTCCCGGCCTCATGCAAAGGGTAACTCAATGAACGAAGCGAACATCGAGTATAGGGTTCGAGGTCCAATAAAAACTTTGTTGCAGCTCAACCGCCATTGCAAATCAATCGCTGCTGCAGCTCGAATTATTTCCGCTAAAAACTTCGAGGAGTGAGCAGACCGCGAGCTGCATCTCAGCTACGTCAACTTGGCCGCCCCGTAGCGAGGCCCCGGACCTTTGCTCGATATGAGTTCCGCACGAACAGGAGGCGCCAGTGGCGCCTCCGTCGTGAGCCAGGACTGTCCGAAATAGCGAGTAAAGGTCCGGGGCCTCGCTACGGGGCGGCCTGGGATGGTTATTAGAGATGCAGCACGCGGTCGCGGATCTCCTCGGTTCGACCCTGGTTCCAGAACTGGGTACCGATGTAGCCGCACGTACGACGGGCGACGTTCATCTTCTCCTGGTCACGATTGCCACAGTTGGGGCACTCCCACACCAGCTTGCCGTCATCCTCGACAATCTTGATCTCACCGTCGTAGCCGCACACCTGGCAGTAATCGCTCTTGGTGTTGAGCTCGGCGTACATGATGTTGTCGTAGATGTACTGCATCACGCGGATGACAGCCTTGAGGTTGTCCTGCATGTTGGGAACCTCGACGTAGGAGATGGCACCGCCCGGCGAAAGCTGCTGGAACATACCCTCGAATTTGAGCTTGTCGAATGCGTCGATCTCCTCGGACACGTGGACGTGGTAGCTGTTGGTGATGTAGCCCTTGTCCGTCACGCCCGGGATGATGCCAAAACGACGCTGCAGGCACTTGGCGAACTTGTAGGTCGTCGACTCAAGCGGGGTACCGTACAGCGAGAAGTCAATATCGCTTTCGGCCTTCCACTCCGCGCACTTGTCGTTCATGCGCTGCATGACGGCCATGGCAAAGGGCGTGCCCTCCTTCTCGGTGTGGCTGTGGCCCGTCATGTACTTGACGCACTCATACAGGCCGGCATAACCCAGACTAATGGTGGAGTAACCGCCCACGAGCAGCTTGTCGATCGTCTCGCCCTTCTTCAGGCGGGCGAGGGCACCGTACTGCCAAAGAATCGGCGCGGCATCCGAAAGCGTACCCATCAGACGCTCATGACGGCACAGCAGGGCGCGGTGGCATAGCTCAAGGCGCTCGTCGAAGATCTTCCAGAACTTGTCCATGTCCTGATGCGAGCTCAGCGCGACATCAGGCAGGTTAATGGTCACAACGCCCTGGTTAAAGCGGCCATAGTACTTAGGCTTGGTCGGGTCATAGTTCAGCGCGTTGGCGACATTGTTAAAGCCGTTGCCCGAACGGTCGGGCGTCAGGAAGCTGCGGCAGCCCATGCAGGTATAGCAGTCGCCGTTGCCCGCGGTCTCGCCCTTCGACAGCTTGAGCTCGCGCATCTTCTTCTCGGAGATGTAGTCGGGCACCATGCGCTTGGCGGTGCACTTAGCGGCCAGCTGGGTCAGGTAGAAGTACGGGGAATTCTCGTGAACGTTATCGTCCTCGAGCACATAGATGAGCTTGGGGAATGCCGGGGTAATCCATACGCCGGCCTCGTTCTTAACGCCCTCGTAGCGCTGGCGAAGCGTCTCCTCCACGATCATGGCAAGGTCGTGCTTCTCCTGAGGCGTACGGGCCTCGTTAAGATACATAAAGACCGTCACGAACGGCGCCTGGCCGTTGGTGGTCATAAGAGTTACGACCTGATACTGAATCGTCTGAACGCCGCGACGGATCTCGTCACGCAGGCGGTCCTCAACAACCTCGCGGACCTTTTCGGGAGATGCGGAAACGCCGAGCTCCTCGAGCTCGCGGGCGACCTCGCCGCGAATCTTCTGACGGCTCACCTCAACAAACGGAGCAAGATGGGTCAGCGAAATCGACTGGCCGCCGTACTGGGAGGAAGCAACCTGAGCGATAATCTGCGTCGCGATGTTGCAGGCGGTCGAGAAGCTGTGCGGCTTCTCGATCAGCGTGCCCGAGATAACGGTGCCGTTCTGGAGCATGTCCTCCAGGTTCACCAGGTCGCAGTTGTGCATGTGCTGAGCAAAGTAATCCGAATCATGGAAGTGGATCAGGCCCTCATTATGGGCGTCCACGATCTCCTGGGGCAGCAGCACGCGCTGGGTCAGGTCCTTGGAAATCTCGCCGGCCATATAGTCGCGCTGAACGGAGTTGACGGTCGGGTTCTTGTTGGAGTTCTCCTGCTTGACCTCTTCGTTATTGCACTCAATCAACGACAGGATCTTGTCATCGGTCGTGTTCTTCTGGCGCTTCAGGCTCTGAACATAGCGATAGATGATGTAGTGGCGGGCAACCTCGTAGCAGTCGAGACGCATGATCTCGTCCTCGACCAAATCCTGGATCTCCTCGACCGAAACGGTGTGGCCCGCGTTCTCGCATGCCTCGGCGACGTTTTGCGCCGCATAAACCACCTGGCGGTCGGTTAGACGAGAGCTCTCCTCGACCTCCAAGTTGGCGGCGCGGATGGCATTGACGATCTTATCGATGTCAAAGACAACCTCGGTGCCGCTGCGCTTGATGATCTTCATCCTCTTGCCTCTTTCGCGTCGTAGCCTCATTGCGCTTCAGAGCCAAACGATGCCCGGCAGGGCTTGCCCCTGTCTTGCGGCGCCGTCGCGCAATCTGTGTTCTCGATAAACCATAAGCCTCCATGCGGACATTCCCTAGAGCCAATCAAGCGGCTCAAGGACACGTTCGAAAGAGGCAGTTAAGGTCTTCGTTCTCTGTCCGCCATCTATCATACGACAAAGACACATCTATATCCTGTATTCTTTTTTTAGTTCAAACACAACATATAGTGTTTCAGCAGGTCAAAGCAATTGGTCATTTTCCAGACGCATTAATTATGAGGGGTTCTTGGCAAGTCGGTAAAACGTTACCAACACGGCTACCTGCATGGCAGTTATAAAACCCCCTTAGTCAAGCCGCTGACAAATCCTACCAAAACCAAGCCGCTCACGCCAAAAGAATCCAAAAGATTATGCTTGACCAACATGTTGCGGTCACGATCGGCCAGGACGTATGCAATCTGCCGGCACCTCTACGGGATGCGAAGACCATCGCGTACAGACCTTGGATCAATATTTGGTGGCTTATTTGGCGGCGTGCTTGGTGGCAAAACAAAACAGCCCAGAGGACATAGCCTCTGAGCTGCGAACATTTGGTGGGCGTTAGAAGATTTGAACTTCTGACCTCTTCCGTGTCAGGGAAGCGCTCTCCCCCTGAGCTAAACGCCCAAATGGAGCGGACAACGGGGCTCGAACCCGCGACCCCAACCTTGGCAAGGTTGTGCTCTACCAACTGAGCCATGTCCGCTTACGGGGATTAATCTTACGTGATGCCCGCATCCTGTGCAAGAACTTTTTTTGAAAAGTTTTGCAACGCCCTCGCGAACCTCGCGAAGACATCAGCCGCCACGGAAGGTGTAGGCAAACGCAAACTCGCCGCAAGAGGCCCTTACATCTCACCGAGCATGATCCAGGCAGAGCTGTCCTGCGCGAGCCTGCCGTCTGCAAGCGGTGATGAGGTGAGCAGGACCCTGCCCGCCGGCAACTCCACGGGTGCTGCACCGAAGTTCGTCACACACGCCCAGCCGTTGTCGCGGCGATAGGCGATGACGCCGCCCTCGGCGCCCTCGGCGCCATCCGCAAGACCGGTGCGCCCGTCAAGATCGAGCCACGCAAGATCGTTGGCGCACCCGCGCAGCTTGCGCCGCAGCCAGAGGGCGTCACGATAGAGCGCAAGCATCGATGTCGGGTCCGCTTCTTCCCTATCGACAGCGTAATCGGAAAACCATGCAGGTTGCGGCAGATGGGGCGCCGCATCGGCGTCCGCCGGCGAAAACCCAAACGATCCGCCCTGCGCGGGATCGTCCGCCGCCACCCACGGCAGGGGCACACGACAGCCGTCGCGCCCCTTCTCACGCTTCGGTCCGTGCGTATTGGTCGCAGTGGGATCTTCGAGTGCATCCCACGGAATATCAGCCACCTCAAAAAGGCCGAGCTCCTCACCCTGATACACGTATGCCGAGCCCGGAAGCGCCAGCTCAAGCAAAAGGGCCGCCCGCGCGCGGCGCTCGCCGAGTTCACGGTCCTCATCATAAGACGACCCGTCGCGCAAGAGCCAGTCGAGCGCAATCTGGTGGTAGCGCGTCGCCTTGATTTGCGGCAGGGCATAGCGTGTCGCCACGCGCGGCACGTCGTGGTTGGAGAGTACCCAGGTCGAGGCGGAATCGGATTCGACGGCTGCCTTCAAGCCCTTCTCGATTGCAGTGTGCATGTCATCATAGGTCCAAGTGGCCTTGGCAAACTCAAAGTTGAATGTCTGGCCAAGCTCGCTGGGACGCGCGTAGAGATACTGGCGCTCGGGCAGCACCCACGCCTCGGCAACGGCGCTGCGTGGCGGATTATAGCGGTCGAACACGCGGCGCCACTCTCGATAGATCTCGTGGACCTCGTTGCGGTCCCACAGCGGATGGGTGCCGTCGTCAACCATGTCATCGCCCTCGGCGAGATGCCACCGGTCGAGGTCATCGCGGTCGAGATCCTTGGCGAGACCCTGCGCCACATCAATGCGAAAGCCGTCGACGCCTCGATCGCTCCAAAACGCCAGGACGTCGCAAAAGAGCGCGTGAACCTCAGGGCATGACCAGTCAAAGTCCGGCTGCTCGGGCGTAAACATGTGCAGATACCACTGACCGTCCGCAACACGCGTCCATGCGGGGCCGCCAAAGTTGGCATTCCAATTGGTGGGAGGCAGCTCGCCATGCTCGCCGCGACCATCGCGGAAGATATAACGGGCGCGCTCGGGCGATCCGGGGCCGGCGGCAAGAGCGGCTTTGAACCAGGGGTGCTGGCTGGATGAATGGTTGGGCACGATGTCGACGATGACCTTGATGCCGCGCGCGTGAGCCGCAGCGATCATATCATCGAAGTCGTCAAGCGAGCCGAGACGTGGATCGACATCGCAGTAGTCCGCCACATCATAGCCACCATCGACAAGAGGCGATGGGTAAAACGGGCTCAGCCAGATGGCCTCGATACCCAGCCGCTCAAGATAGTCCATCTGCTGGGTAATGCCCGCGATATCGCCCAGACCCGAACCAGTCGAATCCTTAAACGAGCGCGGGTAGATCTGATAGATCGCGGCATCGGACATCCATGAGCGCGAAGAAGACTTTTCTGTAGCCACGGGGCGTATCTCCCTTGCAACGAGGTTATGCGAGATGCCCACGATGATACGCCCAAAGCGCACATTCGCAGCAAACAACGCCACAGCCACGCCCCAAAACGCTCGCTCCCTCTCGGGTTCGAGCCCAGGCGATGGGTACAAAAAAGCCCGGCTACCGTGGTAGTCGGGCTGCTGCGTTTGGAGCGGACAACGGGGCTCGAACCCGCGACCCCAACCTTGGCAAGGTTGTGCTCTACCAACTGAGCCATGTCCGCTTGCGGGTTATTAATTTACGCGAGTTGTCCAAAAGACGCAAGTACTTTTTTCAAAAAACTTGTCTGCCGCATGTTCTTAATAGCCAAACGCGCTAAAGCGATTGGCTAGGCGCACGATTCCAGCGCTCCGCTAAACAGCTTCACCATCTGCACGCGCGTGCCGGCGCCGTCCGTACGACGAGCAACCTCCACGTTATCGACGAGCATACGCATAAGCTTGATACCACGGCCGCGTTCCTCAGATGCGACCGGCTCGCTCGTTTCATCGACAGAATAGCCGGCACCTCGATCAAGCACCTCAACCACAACGCGATCGCCATAGGCCTGAACCGTCAGGACGCACCCGATACCGCCCGCATGGTCATAGGCATTACCCAGCGCCTCCCCCGATGCCAATGCGACATCGTAGCGCTCGTCACGGCGCAACGGAAGCGATTCAAGGAGTTCGGCGATGCGATGTCGGTAGTATGGAAGATTCTCGATACCCTGACGGACCTCGACACTCTTACTCCAGCGAGGCAGCTCCCCCACCGGAATAGCGGGAATAGACTCCCGTGCCGGCCCCGCGACATGAAGGATATCGACAAGACGAGCAATCTCCAAAAAGCGAACAACTTCACCTGATGCATTGACGAGCGAAAGCAGGCCTTCTCGCCTCATGAGCTCACGAGCGCGCGTAAGCAGGAATGCCAAGCCCGTCGAATCGATAAAGCTAACAGCCTGACAGTTGATGACGACACGACGCACGCCGCGGCCAATCAAGGCATCCAACCGCCGACGCAGCGCAGGCACCGTGGCGATGTCGATATCGCCTGGTGGCGTCAAAACCGCTATGTCATTCCACTCATTCATACGACCATGGTTCCCCAAAAAAGCCCACTCGATGCATTCGTTTCCCCAACCGTGCGGATTCAGCCCGCTCAGCGTCGTCTATGAACGACCCCGTAAAAACTCAAGGGACACCAATGCAATGTCATCGTCCAACGCCGATTCGGTAAATCGGTCGAGCTCGCCCAAGACCTTGCCGCAGATTCCCGATACGCCCTCACCCGAGACAGAGAGCAGAAGGTCACGAAGGCGCTGCTCGCCAAAGAACGCTCCGGTGCGGTCGCGGGCCTCAATCGTTCCATCCGTATACATGAAGAGCATGTCGCCAGGAGCGAACGTAAACACGCCTGTCTCGTACACCATGCTCTCAAAGGCACCGATTACACCCGATTGACATCCAAGTAGCTCGACCTCTCCCCCACGTGCCTCGCCGCCACCCAGCGGCATCGACTCTGGCCTAATGACCATGGTCGGAGGATGGCCCGCCGAACAATACGTTGCGCGTCCGGCTTTAAGGTCAATCTTGGCGATAAAGGCCGTCACGAACGTCTCGACCCTCGAAAAGCCCATGAGCATACTGTTAAGAGAGCGTGCCATGCGGGCCGGTCCAGCGCCCTCCCACGCATATGCCGTCAGGGCCGTCTTGACGAGCGCGGACATCGATGCGGCCTCAATGCCTTTGCCAGACACATCACCCAGAATCATGACGGCGCAGTCGTCGGGAAGACGGATGAGCGTATAGAAATCGCCGCCGACCAACGCCGAGTTCGTGGCTGACAGGTACACCGAATCGGTTGCGATACCCGGAACATCCCCCAGGGAATTTCTCATGCCGATCTGAAGGGTCTGAGCGATATGGCGCTCCTCGCGCTTTTGAGATTCGCCTTCGTAGATCAGTTCAAAGTCATGCGCCAAGTGCACCAAGTAGTCATATTCAAGATCATCAATCGGCTCTTGGCTACCATCACGAAGCAGCAGCGCGCGCGTCGTCGGGCTCTTCGCAACAGAAGCAGGAACAATCGCGTCGTTACTGTGCTTGCCATCACCCTCAGAGCGCGGGCGCCCCGCCTCGATGCCGGAGTCGACGTAGAGACCTTGACAAGGCAGGCCATGCGCCCTAAGCCAGCCTCCCATAGGCATCGATTCATCAACGCGAGTTATACGGACGTGTTTAAGGTCCTCGGCACTCGTGCCGCCCAAAACAGATGTCTCAAAGCCATCAGGGCCAGCCCCCAGACGTGCCGCCGGAGCCGTCGTGGAAAAGAATAGCTTCTCGGGATCGTCCGGCAAAGCAACGCGACTGCCGCCTTCAAAATCTATGACGTAGGAGTCCAGACTGGCGTCATACTCAACAGGGCAAAAATGGCAGTTGAGCATATTGCAGATCTCGGACGATACCGCCTGGGTAGCCGCGGCGGAATCGTCTAGAAAGGTAAACAACTCATCACGCAAGACATTGAGCGAGCGGCCAAGCTCGGCCGTGCGACGGGAGCGAAGGCTCGATGCCATGCCGACAAGCTGGATAGACAGGTAATCGCAAATGACCTCGAGCACATTAACGTCATAGGCGAGCGGTGCCTGAGGGCGTTTCCAACCAACTTCCAGCACGCCAAGAATCTGCGTACCGTAAAAAACGGGAAGACAGATCTCGCTGCGGTACGGAGGCATATCCTGCATGCGCAACAGGTGCTTAGAACGATTGTCCAGGTCCATGAACATACCGGAGGCGGCCTTATCACCCTCAAGGTCCTGTTGAATCGACAAGCGACAGGCACGCGACTCACGAAGAACATACGTCGGAATGCCAGCGCCATACGGCAAAAACTCAGGCAGGTAGCTGTCGTACAGCTCCTTGGAAACACCGCGAAGTTTAAAACCGCCGCTCTCAGAAAAATAGATAGCGGCACCCGAAGCATCGAGCGTTCCTACAAGCTGGTTCAAAACGGTATCAAGTAGGCTGGGCAGCTCATCGGAGCCCACAGTGCTCATAATGACCGAGAGAGTGCCAGAGAGACGCTTGTTCGCAACTCTAAGCTCCGATAACGCACGCTTAAGTTGACGGTCGTGAGAATACTGTTCCTCGATACTGTGAAGCGCCACTAGGACACTTGGTGCGCGGCGCCCAAAGATGCGTGGAGGCGTTACGGAGCCCGCGCGAACCAAGACGGGGATAAAAGAGCCGTCACTCAGCTTGAGCATCAGTTCGTTCTCGGAGCCATCAGTTTCAAATGGCAGACGATGTTCCGTCGCACGTTCAAAAGCGGACGAGTACAGGACGTCTTTAACATCTCCACCGATGACATCGGCGCGTTCCTCGCACATCAACCCAAGTAAGCGATTATTCACATGCAGAATGGTTCCGTCGAGCTCGCAGATGATGACAGCATCGCTCGTGATCTCGACTAGTTGGGCAACGTCTGCCCACTCGTTGCGTTCAAGCGTTTCCATCGTGGACCCCACCGTCTATCGGTAACAAAAAAGCCTCCGAAGAGGCTTCTCAAATGCGATGGTGTCGGAGGCGGGACTTGAACCCGCATGACCAAAAAGCGGTCACTAGCACCTCAAGCTAGCGCGTCTGCCAATTCCGCCACTCCGACATGCTATGTTGTTGATTCGCGGTTCATTTTGTTGGACCCGCGCGTTCAACGAAGAAGATAATAACCTATGATTCGAGAACTGTGCAAGCACTTTTTTCAAAAAAGTTTACGAATTTGTAGATGTGCAGGTAGACGGACCTGTTCGGGGCGGAATGAGGTTGCTTTCCAACGCGTCCTCGGGCATGCGGCATTATTTTGCTCCGCGCTTCGCGCTACAAAATAATGCCGCCCCCCTGCGGAATGCGTTGGAAAGCAACCTCATTCCGGCCCTAGGGGTATGTACTCCGTGCACAGTTCTCAAACATGTTCTGGGGGCTGATGCAAATTTGGTGGCTCGGCTTTGGTAGTGTCGAGAAAGTTGGTGTAAGGGCCCTTGCGGCCCCTGTGTCCGATATCCGGAATCAGTTGATATCCTAGGCCGCCTCCAC
>CALDEU010000009.1:0-1354 GCA_937942395.1 uncultured Collinsella sp.
GGCTTATAGGACAAAATGTGTGTCCACGTTGGGGGCATCGGCGCAGGTCGATGCCCCTTTTTCAGCCGTTTAAATTCCGTGCCCGCTTTTAACCGCTCGGACAGAATGTGTGTCCGGTTGCCTATCGTTCCCGCAGGTAGATAACCTTTTCCGGAACCGTTAAATACCCTTTCGGAAGAGGTGCCCATGAAGGCCGTTTATTGCCCCTACTGCGGCGGTCGGACCAAGCGCAACGGCAGGACCTCGTCGGGGTCCCAGCGGTGGAGGTGCACGGCCTGCGGCGCGTCGACGACGGTGAGGTACGACGACACGGCGACGAGGCTGGACGAGTTCCTCGGGTGGCTCCTCTCCAAGGACTCCCAGGCGGCGATGCCGGGCGGCGGACGGTCCTTCAGGCGCAGGACGGCCGAGTTCTGGGAGGTCTGGCCCATGCCCGTCCCCGACGGCGAGCTGCACCGCGTGCTCCACGTCGACGGGATCTGGGTCGCGCGCGACCTCGTCGTGCTCATATGCTGCAGCGGCGAGAGGGTGGTCTCCTGGTACATGGCGAGGTCGGAGAACTCGAGGGCGTGGTCGGCCCTCATGTCGCCGATCCCGGCGCCCGAGGTGGTCGTCACCGACGGCGGGAGCGGGTTCGCCAAGGCCGTACGCGAGACCTGGCCGCGCACCAGGGTCCAGAGGTGCACCTTCCACGCCTTCTCGCAGGTCAAGCGCTACACGACGACGCGGCCGAAGCTCCAGGCGGGGCGCGAGCTCTACCTCATCGCGCGCGACCTCATGGGCATCGAGACGCTGCACCAGGCCGAGCTCTGGGTCGAGCGCTACCTCGACTGGTGCGGGTTCTGGGCCGACTTCCTGGAGGACAGGACCGTGGTGGACGGCAGGAGGGTCTACACCCACGAGAGGCTGAGGCGGGCGCGCTCGTCGCTGTCGTCGCTGGTGTCGGCGGGGACGCTGTTCACCTACCTCGACCCCGCCCTGGCCAAGGCCGGCCCGCTGCCGTCGACCAACAACATGATCGAGGGAGGGGTGAACTCGCAGCTGAGGGCCGTCCTGCGCAACCACCGGGGGCTGACGTCGGTCAAGCGCGTGAAGGCGGTATTCTGGTGGTGCCACGCGCACTCGGGGGACGCGAGGACGGCGCGCGAGAAGCTCGCCACGATGCCGACCGACGCGGACATCGACTTCCTGTTCAGCGTCTACTCCGCCTCGCCGTCGCGTGACGACGGAGGGCCGGAGTGGGGCGACAGGGCAGTGTGGGAGGACCTCCACCACAGGGACCCGTACCCGTTCTGGCTGGATTAATGGATGGAAACGGGTGTTCTATCGGGACACACATTTTGTCCTATAAGCC
>CALDEU010000010.1:0-5694 GCA_937942395.1 uncultured Collinsella sp.
GGATGTTGGCTTAGAAGCAGCCATTCATTTAAAGAGTGCGTAACAGCTCACTGGTCGAGTGGACATGCGCCGACAATTCACGGGGCTAAGCGATGCACCGAAGCGGCGGACTGAGAATTCAGTGGTAGGGGAGCTCTCCGCGGGGGGCGAAGCAGCAGGGCGACCTGCTGTGGACCGCGCGGAGGTGAGAATGCTGGCATGAGTAACGAGACCAGGGCGAGAAACCCTGGCGCCGTGAGCCTAAGGGTTCCTGGGCGAGGCTAATCCCCCCAGGGTCAGTCGGGAGCTAAGGCGAGGCCGCGAGGCGTAGCCGATGCGCAGCGGGCAGACATTCCCGCACCGCCGACGGCGCGGCATTACCGATGGGGCGACGGAGAAGGGTAGCCGGGCGGGGTTCTGGACGTCCCCGTGAAAGCGCGTAGGGCGCGCAGCGTGGAAATCAGCTGCGCGAGAGGCCTGAGACGCGAGACGAAGCGACCGAGCGAAGCCGGTGAGCCCATGCTTCCGAGAAAAACCTCTAGGGAGTGCCGTCGGCGCCCGTACCAAAACCGACACAGGTGGGCGGGTAGAACATACCGAGGCGATCGGGAGAACCACGGTTAAGGAACTCGGCATACTGGCCCCGTAACTTCGGGAGAAGGGGCGCCGCCGGCTGTGAACGCCCTCGCGGCGGGAGCGGCTGGCGGCCGCAGCGAAACGGCCCAAGCGACTGTTTATCAAAAACACAGGACTCTGCAAAGCGGTAACGCGACGTATAGGGTCTGACGCCTGCCCGGTGCCGGAAGGTTACGCGGATGCGTCAGCCGAAAGGCGAAGCGCTGAAGCCAAGCCCCGGTAAACGGCGGCCGTAACTATAACGGTCCTAAGGTAGCGAAATTCCTTGTCGGGTAAGTTCCGACCTGCACGAATGGCGTAACGATTTGGGCGCTGTCTCAACCGTGGACCCGGTGAAATTGTACTGTTCGTGAAGATGCGAACTACCCGCGGAAGGACGGAAAGACCCCGTGAACCTTTACTGCAGCTTGGCATTGGCATCTGGTACGGCGCGTAGAGGATAGGCGGGAGCCTTTGAAGCGGGGGCGCAAGCCCCCGTGGAGGCGACCTTGGAATACCGCCCTCGTCGTGCCGGCTGCCTAACGCGCGGCCGTGATCCGGCGCGCGGACCGTGCCAGGCGGGTAGTTTGACTGGGGCGGTCGCCTCCCAAAACGTAACGGAGGCGCGCGAAAGGTCCGCTCAGGACGGTCGGCAACCGTCCCGAGAGCGCAAGAGTGCAAGCGGGCTTGACTGCGAGAGAGACACCTCGAGCAGGGACGAAAGTCGGTTCTAGTGATCCGGCGGCACAGAGTGGAATGGCCGTCGCTCAACGGATAAAAGGTACTCCGGGGATAACAGGCTGATCTTGCCCAAGAGTCCACATCGACGGCAAGGTTTGGCACCTCGATGTCGGCTCATCGCATCCTGGGGCTGAAGTCGGTCCCAAGGGTATGGCTGTTCGCCATTTAAAGCGGTACGCGAGCTGGGTTCAGAACGTCGTGAGACAGTTCGGTCCCTATCCTCCGCGGGCGCAAGGGAGTTGAGGAGATCTGCCCCTAGTACGAGAGGACCGGGGTGGACGGACCTCTGGTGACGCGGTTGTCGACCAACGGCACCGCCGCCTAGCTACGTCCGGCACGGATAACCGCTGAAGGCATCTAAGTGGGAAGCCGCCTCCGAGATGAGCTCCCTTTCCGGTAAGGGCCCAGATAGACTATCTGGTCGATAGGGCGCAGCTGCAAGCAGGGCGACCTGCTCAGGCGAGCGCTACTAATAGCCCGAGCTCTTCTTCATTGCCATTGACTACGTACGGCGATCATCGATGGACGTGTCGCGCGCATGCAACCGCCAGGGTGGCGCGGGCATCCTGCCCGGGCCCCTCGGACGGCGCACAGTTGCCGCGGGAGCGCCTCCCGCGAGCGGAACCATGGAGTGGGGGATCACCCGATCCCATTCCGAACTCGGCAGTTAAGCCCCACCTCGCCGAAAGTACTGCGGCGCGAGGCCGCGGGAGGACAGGTCGTTCCGCTCGCAGGGGGCGCTTTTCTGCGTTCCGGCCGCCCTGGCGGGACGGCCGGACCTGCCGATGCCGCGGCTCCGACGGGCACCCGGCCTCGCCCCTTGTTCGGGGCTCGGCGCGGCGCGGAGGCCGCTCGGCCCCGAGGCGGGGCAATTCCGGGCGCCTGCCGGACCCTCGCCGACTTCCCCGGGCGAACCTGTGCGACAAAATGATTTCTACTATAATGATTGACACCCGACAGGGTGTTTTTTTGTTTCAAAGGGCAGACATTCTGTCAGATAAGAACTCCTGGCTTCTGCGAGATTCGATTTGCTGGGAGGGGGGCTTAGCGTGGCATGCCAGGGGCAACTTGCGAGTTGCGCGAGTTGCAAGTGTGGCGGGTTGAATTGCGAAGCCAGCCGAACGCCCCGCGGTGAGTAGGCGTTTTCCCAGATAGCCGGACGGCCCCGCGAGGGGCCGTCCTCCTTTTCCCCAGGAAAGATAGGGGGCGAGGGGCCTCGGCCGGCCGTCCGGCTGGATTTGGGCGCGCGGCTCCGCGGGCCCGCGCCGGGGCGCTTCCGGACTCAGCGGGACGGGCCTGGGGAAGGGCTTGTTAATGCCAATATAGTCTCTACCGACTGGGCCAACGTACCCCCCCGCCCGCGCCAACCTATTCCCGCCAATCGCACCAACGTACTTTCGCCAACCGCGCCAACGGAACTATGCTCCCCGATGGCATTGCCCCATCGAGACAGGAGCGACTATTGGATGAAAGGAACATCATGGGCGAGCTGAACATGTACCGGCAGCTGGGCGTGAAGCCCAACTTCAGCGACATCGCGAGGCGCTACGGCCTGGACCGGCACACCGTGGCGAGCTACTGGAAGGAGGGCGGCGACGTCGACGACGGGCGCTGCCGCCGCGGGAGCGGGTTCGACAGGCACCGCGCCCTCATCGAGGAGAAGGCGGCGCTGCCGGGGGCGAGGAAGAAGGCGGTGCACGAGTACCTGCTGCACCGCTGCGGGGATCCGGACCTCCCCGGCTACAACGCCTTCACCCACTACTGCCGCACGAGGGGCATACCGTTCTGCGAGCCGGGAGGGCCGGAGCCGCACCCCCGCTTCGAGACGCCCCCGGGGCGCCAGCTGCAGTTCGACTGGAAGGAGGACCTGAGGATGACGAGCCGCTCCGGCGAGGAGCTCGCGTTCAACGTGTACACCGCCACGCTCGGCTGCTCGAGGCTGCACAAGTTCTCCTACGCGAGGACCCGGACAACCGACGAGCTCATCGCCTGCTGGCTGGAGACGATCCGCTGGCTGGGCGGCGTGCCCGAGGAGTGGCTGACCGACAACATGTCGGCGGTGGTGACCTTCTCCGGCGGCAGGAGGGTCAAGTCCGAGCGCGCCCTCGCCTTCGCCCGCGAGGCCGGGTTCTCCCTGCAGCTGTGCCGCCCGGGGATGCCCGAGACCAAGGGCAAGGACGAGAGCGCCAACCGGTTCCTGTCGCGCCTGGCGGTCTACGACGGGGACTTCGAGGACGAGCGGGAGCTGATCGAGATCATCGCGCACATAGAGGCCCGGTCCAACGCCGAGCCCAACGAGAGCACCGGCGTTCCCCCCGCCGCGCTGTTCATGCGCGAGAAGGAGCGCCTGAGGCCGCCGGGCAACATGCGGCTCCTGGAGGAGATGGCCGGCAGCGTGTCCGAGCAGACGGTGCCCCCCACCATGCTCGTGCGCGCCGCCGGCCGCGAGTGGTCGGTGCCCCGCAGGTGCATAGGGCGCAGGGTCAGGGTGACCGTCATGCCGGGCGGGCAGATCCGGGTCACCATGGCCGGCGAGGTCGTGGCGGTCCACGACGCGTCGCGGGGCTCCGGCAGGGTCAATTATACCGAGGAGCACTACGCCGAGGCCATAGCCGGCAAGCCTCGCTTCTCCGACACCGACATAGCCGAGGCCGCCCGCGCGAACCTCGAGCTGCTCGACGGCCTGGGCGGGGGCGCGCTGTGAGCGCGCTGGAGGGGGCGAGCCCCTACATCAGGGCCGAGTCCAACCTGGCGGCGCTCGGGCTCGACCAGATGGCCGCCTCGCTGCCGGACTACATGAGGATGGTCTCGGAGGGCGACCTGGAGTTCTGCGCCGCGCTGGCCGAGATGACCGCCGCGGAGGTCGCGGCCAAGGAGGCGCGCGTGACCAGGCAGAGGATACGCTCGGCCGGCTTCCCCTACGAGAAGACGCTCGCGGACTTCGACTGGTCCTTCCAGCCCTCCGTGCCCAGGGCGCGGGTGGAGGAGCTGGCGACCCTCAGGTTCATGGAGCGCGCCGAGAACGTGCTGCTGGTCGGCAGCCCGGGCGTGGGCAAGACGCACCTGGCCATAGCCGTGGGCATAGAAGCGGTCCGCGCGCGCCGGGAGGTCAGGTTCATGGACTGCGCCCGGCTCGTGGACGACCTCCGGGACGCCCAGTCGCGGGGCATCCTCAAGAAGAGGCTGCAGTACTACGCCCACTCCAAGCTCCTCATCATCGACGAGCTGGGCTACCTGGACATCGACGAGGGCGGCGCCGACCTGCTGTTCCAGCTGGTCAGCACCCGCTACGAGCAGAGGTCGACCATCATCACCACCAACGTCGGCATCGGCGGGTGGGCCAAGGTGTTCGGCGACGAGGTGGCCGCGAGCGCCATCGCCGACAGGGTGTGCCACCACTGCCACGTGATCAAGATAACGGGGAGGTCCTACAGGCTGAAGGATCTCCCGGCGGACAGCAAGGCGGCCCCCGGGGCCGCCGGGAAGGAGCAGCTATGAGGGTGTTAGCGCTACCGCAAAATCAGCCGAACGCGCCACTCTATCCCGCCGGCGGCGCCCCCGGTTCCCGGCCGGGGGCGCTACCGCACTTTGGCCGCCCGCGCTACCTCGGGCCGCCGCCCAGGGCGCGCTCGACCGCGGGGTAGTCGAAGTCCGCGGCCCAGATCTCAACCTCCAGCGCCGGGGAGCCCTCGGCGTCCCCGGGCGCGACCGCCCAGCTCGTGACCTCCCATCCGCCGAGCTGCGGGAACCTGACCGTCACCGCGACGTCCTCTGCGCCGAACGCGGCCAGCCACCCCGCGGCGTCCGCGGCCCTCACGACTGCCCCCTCTCGGGCAGCCCGTCGCCGTCGGCCGCCTCGGCCAGCAGGTCCTTCATGCGGTAGGACCGCCCCGTTATCTTGAGCATCGTGCAGTGGTGGCACACCCGGTCAGCGATGGCCGCGGCGGTCACCGCGTCCCCGAACACGTCGGCCCAAAGGCCCACGGCCACGTTGGTGGTGATGACCGTGGAGCGGTGCTCGTAGCGGGCCGAGACGAGCTGGAACAGCAGGTCGGCCCCCTCCTCGTCCACGTCCAGGTAGCCGAGCTCGTCGATGATGAGCAGCGTCGCGTGGGCGTAGTACTTCAGCCTCTTCGCCAGGATGCCGCGCGAGGAGGCGTCCTTCAGGTCGCGCACCAGCGCCGCGCAGTCGGTGAAGCGCACCTCCTTGCGGGCGCGCACCGCCTCCACCCCCAGCGCCACCGCGATGTGGGTCTTGCCCACGCCCGGGCTGCCGACCAGAACCACGTTCTCGGCCGCGTCCAGGAACCTGAGCGTGGCCAGGTCGTCCACGACGGCCCTGGGTATGGAGGGCTGGAA
>CALDEU010000011.1:0-7265 GCA_937942395.1 uncultured Collinsella sp.
GGCGACACCGACATCAACATCATCGACACCGCCGAGTTCGCGATCCCCGGCCTTGACGACGAGTTCCGCGTCATCGTCTCCCCGTGGATTTTGACGGTGCTTGTGACCGACCGCCTGGCTCGCTACTACGAGACGGTCACCAAGCACAACCTCAAGTATCGTCGCTACTATCACCAGTTCGACTACTAAAGAAAACGGGTGCGGGAACGTGCCGGGCTATTGAGAGGAACACAGAATGAGACAGTACATCATCGCCAGCCATGCGCACTTCGCTACCGGCATCAAGGAGAGCGTCGAACTGCTCTCGGGCGCTCGCGACAACGTCCACGATCTTTCGATGTTCGTCGATGGCCGCATGGACGTGGCCGAGGAGGCCCAAAAACTGCTGGCAGGCATGTCTGCTGACGATGATGTCGTTGTCTGCACCGACCTCTTTGGCGGCAGCGTCAACAACGAGTTCACCAAGATCGTCCAGACGCGTCCCCGCACGTACCTCGTTACCAACATGAACCTTCCTCTCCTCATCCAGCTGCTGTTCTCTGACGAGTCGGCGCCGGTTGAGGAGACGATTCGCGCCATCGTCGCTGCGGACGATACGCGCGTGAAGTTTGTCAACGATCTTTTGGTCGATGACGACGAGGAAGAAGAGTTCTAATCCGCAGCACCTACTGACACGCCGTAAGACGGCACAAGACCTTTGGGGGGTCACATTATGATTCAGCTACTTCGCGTTGACCATCGCCTGCTTCATGGCCAGGTCGCAGTTTCCTGGGTTCAGGGCCTTGGCTCCAACTGCATCTTCTGCGTGGGCGATAAGGTCGCTAACGACCCGGTGTGGAAGACGACGCTTAAGATGGGCAAGCCTGCCGGCTGCAAGCTCGTCATCAAAGATATGGAGCATGCAATCGAAGCTATCAACTCGGGCGTGACCGACAAGTACAAGATGATCATCTGTGTCGCCACTATTGCTGAGGCAAAGCAGCTTGTTGAGGGCTGCCCGCAGATCAAGTCGGTCAACCTGGGCAACACCAAGCCCAAGGACGAGAAGCGTCCCGATGCTCGTCAGGTCTCTCGTCAGATCTTCCTGACCGCGGCCGAGGAAGCCGATGTGCGCGAGATGCTGGATCGTGGCGTTGAGGTCGAGATTCGACCCCTGGCCGATGACCCCAAGGTTGACTGCGCCAGCGTGCTCTAGGCGTTCAATTTCGAAGAGTCTGAGCTCTTCGTAGTGTCCTATTAGGAAAGGGGGATATATGCTTACCCAAGCAATCCTCATCGGACTTATCGCCGCATTTGGTAAGTTCGACTGCCAGCTCGGTACGCTCTATGCGTTCCGCCCCATTGTCCTGTGCCCGCTCGTGGGCCTGGTGCTGGGGGACCTGCAGTCCGGCCTCGCGATCGGCGCCAGCTTGGAGCTTCTGTTCATGGGCTCGATCTCCATCGGCGCCTACGTGCCGCCTGATGAGACGATCGGCGGCGTGCTCGCCTGCGCCTTCGCTATCCAGCTGGGCCAGAGCACCGAGGCAGCCATCGCGCTCGCTATGCCCATCGCCACGCTGTGCCTTGCCATCAAGAACATCCTCAACGCCGCCCTGCCGATTCTGGTTGACCGCGCTGATGTCTTCTCCGGCCAGGGCAACCTTAAGGGTGTCTATGCGATGCACTTCCTGATCGGTTTGACCGGTATCATCATGGCGTTCCTGCTGTGCTCGCTGTCGTTCTATCTGGGTGCTGACGCCATCCAGGGCATGCTCGACTTCATCCCGCCCTTTGTCCTTGCTGGCTTTGGCGTGGCCGCCAACATCCTGCCGGCCATGGGCTTCGCCATGCTCGGCCGCCTGGTGCTCACCAAGCAGCTCGTGCCCTTCTACTTCCTGGGCTTCCTGCTGTGCTCCTACGCCAACGTGCCCGTCCTGGGCGTCGCCCTGATCGCCATCATCATCGGCATCGACAAGTTCGACCTGCTCGGCCTGGGCGGAGCCCAGCCCCAGCTCTCCGCGGAAGGGGATGAGGACGATGACTTCTAGTCCCGAGAACAAGATCACGCGCTCCGACCTCGTCAAGAGCGCCGTCAACGTCGGCGCCCTGGGCATGGAGTTCTCCTGGACCTACTACAAGCAGATGAACATCGCCTTCTGCCTGATGGTCGCCAACATGCTCAAGAAGATCTACGCCGGCCGCCCCGACGACTACGCCGAGGCCCTGCACCGCCACTGCGCGTTCTTCAACATCACCGTCCAGTTCGCCCCGTTCGTCGGCGGCATCGCGATGGCCATGGAGGAGAAGGTCGCCCGCGGCGAGATCGAGCCCGAGAGCGTCAACGACGTCAAGGCCGCCCTCATGGGCCCGCTGTCCGGCATCGGCGACTCCATCTTCCTGTCGACGCTGCGCGTGGTCGCCGCCGCGGTGGGCATCAGCCTGTGCCAGGCCGGCAACCCCTTCGGCCCCATCGCCTTCCTGCTCATCTACAACGTCCCCGGCTTCGCGCTGCGCGTCTGGGGCGCCGTCAAGGGCTACGAGCTGGGCGTGGGCTTCCTGGACGAGGCCCAGAGGACCGGCCTCATGCAGAAGATCATGACCTGCGTGGGAATCGTGGGCGTCATGGTCGTGGGCGCCATGTGCAAGGACATGTTCTGGGCCAGCATCCCGGTGGCCATCGGCTCGGGCGAGGACGCCCAGACCCTCCAGGACATCCTGGACGGCATCATGCCCGGCATGCTCGGCATGATCGCCTTCTGGCTGTACTACTGGCTGCTGTCCAAGAAGATCAACCCCATGGTGCTGATCGTTGCCACCATGGTCGTGGGCATCATCGGCGCGTTCTTCGGCGTGCTGGCGTAGGCTCCTGCGTTCTATTCTGCCCCCAAGGGAAACGGCGACCCATTGCGGTCGCCGTTTTTTATTACCGAAAGCTAGCTGGAGGTGCTTCGTGATTCGATCTGACAATCCACCCGATAATGGCGTGAGCGGGGCGATGTATCTATTTGGCACGGCGCTCTTATGGAGTTTTATCGGCATCCTCGTTCGCGCCAATTCGCAGTCAGCTCTTTTGATCGGTGCCGTCACGGCAATATTTATGGCGCTCTTTATCCTGCTCGTCGGCAGGCCCGTCCTCCGCGTCAGTCGTCTTATTGTCCTTGTGGCCGTCTGTAACTTCGTAACGGGCACCACGTTTAACTTTGCCAACCAGCTCATGACGGTTGGCAACGCGATCGTTCTGCAGTACACTTCGATGATTTTCGTTATCGTGTATCAATCGCTCGCAACTCGCACGTTGCCCTCGCCTGCGAAGATTGCCTCCGTGGTGGTTGCTTTTACGGGTATGGGACTTTTCTTTTTAGGCGATTTGAGTGCCGAGGGCATGCTCGGCAACCTGCTTGCCGTCATTTCGGGTGCCACCTTTGGGCTGTGTTTCTTTTTGAACTCTCGCCCCGATGCGTCGCCCATGGTGTCCTCGCTCATCTCCTGCGGTATCTCGATGCTGCCGATTGTCTATTTTGCCGGCGCCCTAGACTCCGTGAGGCCATTTGAGTGGGGGCTCATGCTGGTGCATGGCCTTTTTTGCAGTGGCCTTGCGAGCGTGCTGTATGCCAAGGGGATTGCGCGCACCAACGCGTTTGCTGCCAACTTGGTTTGCATGAGTGAGGTCGTGCTCGCTCCCTGCTGGTCTGCGCTCCTCTTTGGCGAGGTCTTTCGCTGGAACGAGTTTTTGGGCGCGGCGATTATCGTTTTGGTGATTGTGGCCAACTTGGCATCCGATGCCTTTGGCGATGGCTTTCTGGTGACGCTTGTCCGCCATCGAAACAAAGAGCGCGCCTGACGGGATACGTCTGCCGTTTACGGTAAAAAACACCCCGCTGAGCGAGTGGTATTAAATAGTAAGAACCTGCATACCTATAATTGGTATCAAATCATTTGTGCCTGGCATGGGTGTTCGCAGCACACCAGGTACGCTTCGAGCTGTGTAATCGAACTCCCGGAATTGATATCAACAACGCGCGCGACGGGAGGGATGACGGCTCGAGATTCCTTATTGGGAGGAATTATGCTTGTCCAAGCAATCCTCGTCGGCTTAGTCGGAGCGTTTGGATGCCTCGACTACCAGCTCGGCACCCTCTACGCGTTCCGCCCCATCGTCCTGTGCCCGCTCGTGGGCCTGGTGCTGGGGGACCTGCAGACTGGCCTTGCCGTTGGCGCCAGCCTGGAGTTGCTATTCATGGGCTCGATCTCCATCGGCGCCTACGTACCGCCTAACGAAACCGTCGGCGGCGTGCTCGCCTGCGCGTTTGCCATTCAGCTCGGTCAGGGTACCGAGACGGCCATCGCGCTCGCCATGCCCATCGCCGTCCTTTCGCTGACGATCGGCAACATTACGGATGCTGGATTCTCGATCATTGTTGACATTGCTGACAAGTGCGCTGCCAAGGGCAACCTCAAGGGTATCTACGCGGCACATTGGAGCATGGGCCTCTTTGGCTGCCTTGAGTACTTCCTGCTGTGCGGCGGCGCATTCTACCTGGGCTCCGACGCCATCCAGGGCCTGCTCGACTTCATCCCGACCTTTGTGATCGATGGTTGCGGCGTTGCAGCCAACATCCTGCCTGCCATGGGCTTCGCCATGCTCGGCCGCCTGGTGCTCACCAAGCAGCTCGTGCCCTTCTACTTCCTGGGCTTCCTGCTGTGCTCCTACGCCAACGTGCCCGTCCTGGGCGTCGCCCTGATCGCCATCATCATCGGCATCGACAAGTTCGACCTGCTCGGCCTGGGCGGAGCCCAGCCCCAGCTCTCCGCGGAAGGGGATGAGGACGATGACTTCTAGTCCCGAGAACAAGATCACGCGCTCCGACCTCGTCAAGAGCGCCGTCAACGTCGGCGCCCTGGGCATGGAGTTCTCCTGGACCTACTACAAGCAGATGAACATCGCCTTCTGCCTGATGGTCGCCAACATGCTCAAGAAGATCTACGCCGGCCGCCCCGACGACTACGCCGAGGCCCTGCACCGCCACTGCGCGTTCTTCAACATCACCGTCCAGTTCGCCCCGTTCGTCGGCGGCATCGCGATGGCCATGGAGGAGAAGGTCGCCCGCGGCGAGATCGAGCCCGAGAGCGTCAACGACGTCAAGGCCGCCCTCATGGGCCCGCTGTCCGGCATCGGCGACTCCATCTTCCTGTCGACGCTGCGCGTGGTCGCCGCCGCGGTGGGCATCAGCCTGTGCCAGGCCGGCAACCCCTTCGGCCCCATCGCCTTCCTGCTCATCTACAACGTCCCCGGCTTCGCGCTGCGCGTCTGGGGCGCCGTCAAGGGCTACGAGCTGGGCGTGGGCTTCCTGGACGAGGCCCAGAGGACCGGCCTCATGCAGAAGATCATGACCTGCGTGGGAATCGTGGGCGTCATGGTCGTGGGCGCCATGTGCAAGGACATGTTCTGGGCCAGCATCCCGGTGGCCATCGGCTCGGGCGAGGACGCCCAGACCCTCCAGGACATCCTGGACGGCATCATGCCCGGCATGCTCGGCATGATCGCCTTCTGGCTGTACTACTGGCTGCTGTCCAAGAAGATCAACCCCATGGTGCTGATCGTTGCCACCATGGTCGTGGGCATCATCGGCGCGTTCTTCGGCGTGCTGGCGTAAGGGCCCGGCTGCATAGATTTTCGTTGCAACCTGGAAAGGGGATGGAGCAGGCCTATGCCCTCCATCCCCTTTTTGTATAGAAGGAGTTCGTATGTTCGCGAAGGATCGCGAAGCAATGCGCCTGACGCCGGCGGAGGTCAGGCTGATTCTTATTGAGTCCCTGCAGTGGTGCGCCAACAACGCGGTCTACTTTTTGGGGCTTATCGGTGCGGCCACGTATGATCTGGCCGGCACGGCCTTTTTGGTTGCCGCCATTACGCTCGTGCGCAATCTTATGACGTCGGCGGGCAATATGGTGTCGGGTTCGGTCATCGATCGCTTTGGACCGCGCCGGACGTCATTTGTGACGTGCGTGATTACGGCTGTGCTATCGCTTGGCGTGGGGTTGGCGCCGCTGTCTGTCCCCGGGCTTGTGTTTGCCGCGTGCGTCTTGGGGCTTGCGGGCGGCTTTATCAACACCTGCACGCATGCGTTTCCGGGATACCTGGAGTCGACCACCGAGGGCCGTACCCGCGTGAACGGTCTCATGGTGTTCTACAGCAATATCGCCTATACCGCTGGCCCGCTGCTCGGCGGTGCCATCGTGAGCTGTTTTGCCACGCAATCGGTCTACCAGCTCATGGCGGGCATGATGGGTGTGGCGGCCGTGCTCTCCTTGGGCTGTCACGAGTGCGTTGTTCCCGCAAAAGGGGAAAAGCCGAAGGGCGGTATTCTGGGCGGCATGGCCGAGGGTGCGCGACTTACGTTTCGCGACCACGACCTGCGCCTCATCTTTATCTCGGGCTTTTTGGGATTCTTTGCGTTTGGCGCGTTTGATTCGCTTGAGTCGTTGTTCTACCGTGATGTGCTCAACGTGGATATCGTCTGGCTGGGCTGGCTGTCCTCGGTCGTGGGCCTCACTTCCTCGGTGGGCGCGTTCATCCTGACCAAGCTTTCTGCTCGCCATGTCAACCTACGATTGCTGCTCGGCGCGCTCATGGCCGTGGGCATTGGGTCCATGGTGTACGTGGGCACAGATATGCTGGGGGTCGCGATTGTCGGTCAGGCGATTAACGGTCTGGCCTGGGGGTTCCTGGAGCCGCTGCAGATGATCTTGATTCAGGAGCGCGCTGACATCAAATACCTGGGTCGCATTACCGGCTTTGTGCGCTTTGGCCTGATGAGCGCCGGCGTGGTGCCGCTGCTGGCGGCTCCGTTTTTGGCGGAGGCTTTGGGCGTCCAGACGGTACTGTTTGGAGCATCGACCATTATTGCGCTGGTAGGAACGCTGTTCTTTGTCACACAAGGGAGACGCCGGGGGCGTTAGCTATACATCAAATTCTAATTTAATACCACTCACCAGAGAATTTCGACCGTTCACCGAGGATTGGAACAGATTGAAAAGTGGTATTAAAAACACGTTGGGTGTATGTCTATAATTGGTATCGAAAAGAAACGCGATGTATAGATTCGCGTGCAGGACAGAAAGGAAAAGCCATGAAGGAAACCGAGAAGATCGAGATCATGCACTTTAGCCAGGAGGGCTACGTCGAGGACGGCAAGAACGTCTACGAGGCCGGCAAGAAGATGACCGCGCTCGCCGACAAGGTCGCCGACGAGGGCTACGACGCCGTGTTCCTGATGGGCGTCGGC
>CALDEU010000012.1:0-42671 GCA_937942395.1 uncultured Collinsella sp.
CCCACGCACGTCTCGAGCGTGCGGTTGCGGTAGCCGTTCCTGCTGTTGGCCCCATCGCCGCAGAGCTGGTCGGCCTCCTCGTCCATGATGGCGTTGACCACCTGCTCGGCGAGCAGCCTGAGCAGCGACTGGATGTCGACCATCCCGTCGGTCGACCTCGGGATGGCGGCCTTATCCGGCATCGCGTCTGCTAATATCTCCATAGCGGTCCCTGTCCTTTCCCAGAACCTGTGTTATGTAGCAATTCCAGATTCTAGGACAGGGGCCGCTTGCGTTTGGCGGTCAGCCGTCGGCGCGCTTACACCAACATTTCCGACGCGATCTCGGCTTTGCCGAGCCCTTATATAAGGAGGCCGGAGCCAAAGCTCCGGCCTCACTCAATTTCTTATTAAATTAAGTGAGCGATCAGGAAATCGCACTCTCCCTGCCGAGTTACCCCAGGGCCCGCCCTGAAGTTACTTTTCAGAACACTCCGCAGGACGCAAGAAACCCCCGCCGCACGAAGTGCGCAGCGGGGGTTTCTTGCATGTCCGAGGACGTTCTGAAAAGCAACGCCAGGGCGGGCCCGGACAAACAACCGACTACAGGTCGATGTGCGATTCCTTGATCGGGAACGGCTCGGCGAAGTGGCACGCGCAGCAGTGGCCCGGGGCAACTTCCTTAAACTCAGGCAGCTTCTCGGAGCAGATGCCCTGAGCGATCGGGCAGCGCGTGTGGAAACGGCAGCCGGTCGGCGGATCCAGCGGCGACGGCGGATCGCCAGCGAGGATGATGCGCTTGCGGGTCTTCTGGATATCAGGATCGGGAACCGGCACGGCAGACAGCAGCGACTGCGTGTACGGATGGTGGGGCTCGCTGTAGAGCGTCTTCCAGTCCGAAACCTCGACCATCTTACCCAGATACATAACGGCAACGCGATCGGAGATGTGCTGCACGACAGAGAGGTCGTGAGCAATGAAGAGATAAGCCGTACCGAACTTGTCCTGCAGTTCCTTGAGCAGGTTCAGAACCTGGGCCTGAATGGACACATCCAGAGCGGAAACCGGCTCGTCGCAGATAATCAGCTTGGGCTTCAGCGCAAATGCACGGGCAATGCCGACACGCTGACGCTGACCGCCGGAGAACTCATGAGGATAACGGTTGATGTGCTCGGGGTTCAGTCCAACGACGTCGAGAAGCTCGCGGACGCGCTCAATGCGCTCCTCCTTGGTGCCCACGCCGTGAATGGTCATGGGCTCGGAGACGATCTCACCGATGGTCATACGAGGGTTGAGCGAAGCATAAGGATCTTGGAAGATAAACTGCATCTCGCGACGCATGTCCTTGATCTCATGCTTGCTCATCTCGGCAACATCTTTGCCCTGGAAGAACACTTTGCCAGCCGTCGGCTTGGTGAGGCGCATGATGGTGCGGCCCGTCGTGGACTTACCGCAACCAGACTCGCCAACCAGACCGAAGGTCTCGCCAGGATAAATCTCAAACGAAATGTCGTTCACAGCAGAGACGACACGCTTGGAAAAACGCTTGGCGAACATGCCGGACTCAGCGGGAAACTCCTTAGAGAGGTGCTCGACCTTCAGCAGCGGAGTACGCTCGTTGGTATCTGCCATTACGCCTCGCCTCCCTTCTTGGAATCCTTGCGCGTACGGGACGTCTCAGGAGCGTTCTTGAGGAACTCGGGGTCACCGGAGTAGTGGCACGCAGAGTAGTGGCCGGACTCGGTGACAACGCGCTCGGGGCGCTGCTTGCGGCACTTGTCCGTCGCATAGGGGCAACGAGGAGAGAATACGCAGCCCTCGGGCAGGTTCATGAGCGAAGGCGGGTTGCCGTGAATCGGCGTAAGAGGCTTCTTCTCTTCGATGGCCTGCTCCGGGATGGAGCGGATAAGGCCCCAGGTGTAGGGGTGGCGGCTCTCGTAGAAGATTTCCTCAGCAGTACCGAACTCGACGGGACGGCCGGCGTACATAACCATGATCTTATCGGCCATATCGGCAACGACGCCCAGGTCATGGGTAATCATGATAATAGCGTTGCCGTTCTTCTCCTGCATCTCCTGCATGAGCTCGATAATCTGAGCCTGAATGGTAACGTCCAGGGCAGTCGTGGGCTCGTCGGCAATCAGAATATCGGGATCGCAGGCAAGAGCCATAGCAATCATGACGCGCTGACGCATACCGCCAGAGAACTGGTGCGGATACTCATTGACGCGCTTCTCGGGCTCGGGGATACCCACGAGGTCCAAAAGCTCGGTAGCGCGCTTGAGCGCCTCCTGCTTGGAGTAGCCACGGTGCAGACGAAGACCCTCGCCCACCTGCTTGCCGATCTTATAGACCGGGTTCAAGGAGGTCATAGGATCCTGGAAGATCATCGCGATGTCGTTACCGCGAATGTGCTGCATCTCTTCCTCGGTCATCTCGAGGATAGAACGACCGCGATAGCGAACGTCGCCGCCCTCGATCTTTCCCGGAGGCATCGAGATAAGACCCATGATGGTCATGGCGGTCACGGACTTACCGGAGCCGGACTCACCGACGACGCCCAGGGTCTCACCGCGATCGAGCGTGTAGGAGACACCGTCGACAGCGCGAACAACGCCATCCTCGGTGTGGAAATACATCTTAAGGTCATCGACCTCGAGCAGATGCTGGCCCTCGGGAACCGGCTGGTCCTTCAGGTCCACATAGTTCTTGTTCTTCTTCATCCTTATGCGTCCTTCATCTTGACGTCGAGGGCGTCGCGCAGACCGTCACCCAGCAGGGTGAAGGCGAGCACCGTCGAGAGAATTGCCAGACCGGGCATGATCATCATCCAGGGAGCAGTCAGAAGATACTGCTGACCGTCCTGAATCATGGAGCCCCACGAAGGCGTAGGCGGAATAACGCCCATGCCGAGGAAGGACAAAGCGGACTCGGTCAGGATGGCGCCACCAATGTTCATGGTCGCGTAGACCACGATGGAGGCGACGGAGTTCGGGAAGATGTGACGCACGACGATACGAGCGTCAGATGCACCCATCGCTCGCGCAGCGTCAACATAGTCGTTTTCCTTGACCGTCAAGATTGCAGAGCGGAAGACGCGCGCAATCGAAGGCCAGCCGAGAATACCGATGGCGATAAAGACGTTCTGAAGACCACGGCCGATAACGGCGATCATGGCGACGACGAACAGCACGTACGGGAACGCCAGGAAGATGTCCGCACAGCGCATGATGATCGTATCCCAGATGCCGCCGTAGAAACCCGCCAGAGCACCCATGACCAGACCGATCAGCGTGGAGATCGCGGTGGCCATAATGCCGACGGACAGCGAAACACGTGCACCGTAGATAACGCGGACGAGAATGTCACGACCTAGGGCGTCGGTGCCAAACGGGTGCTCGGCACACGGAGCCAGCAGCGACGTCTGAGCCATGGTGGTCGAGTCGGAAGCCGTCGGCGAACCGAGCCAGGGCTTAGCCCACAGATCTGCGGTCAGGGCAACCACAACGACGATGATAATCCAGCAGACACCGATAACGGCGAGCTTGTTCTTGCGAAGACGCTTAAAAGCGTCGCCCCACAGCGTGCGGGACTTGGCGGGAGCAGATGCGGCCTTGGTGGCGGTAGCCTGCTCCTGAGACTGAGAATCAGTTTCCTGCATGAGACGTACCTCCCTTAGGCCTTATCCGACGGACCGCCAAGGCGGATGCGCGGGTCGAGGAATGCATAGCTAATGTCGACGAGCAGGTTAATCACCATGACGACGACGACGATGAGCGTAACGCCGCCCATAACGATGGGCCAGTCACGCATGCTAATGGCGCGATAGACCTCATAGCCGATACCGGGCCAGTTGAAGACCGTCTCGGTCAGGATGGCGCCCGAAAGCATGCCGCCAAAGTCGACACCAATATAGGTAACGACGGGGATGAGTGCATTCTTAAGCGCATGCTTGATGATGATCGCGCGATTGGAGAGACCCTTGGCCTTTGCCGTACGGATGTAATCCTGGTTCATGACGTCAAGCAGCTGCGAGCGCATGATGCGCGCAGCGTAAGCGGTCGAAACCGAAGCCAGCGTAATGGTCGGAAGCACATAGTGCATCCAATCCTGATACTGAGAGCTGGAACCGCCGGCACCCGAGATCGGCATGGAGATTGCACCGCCCGTGGCGTCCTTGAGGATGACGCCAAAGAACAGCTGCAGCAACATACCGAGCCAGAAGGCCGGGACCGCAACGAGGATCGACGTGGTGAGCGTTACCAAAATATCCCAGAAGGAATAACGCTTTACCGCCGAAATGATACCCGCACCGATACCCATAATTGCCTCGAGCACGATGGCGCACGCGGCAAGTTTGACCGTATACGGATACTTCTGGGCAAAGATTTCCGTAACCGGCAGCTTGCGCTGATACGAATTGCCCAGATCGCCATGAAGCAGGCCGTTCATGTAATACAAGTAACGGTCCACGAGCGACGTTTGAACGGGGTCGCCGTTCTCGTCAAGGATCGCGTTGCCGTCCTCGTCCGACTGGACCAGGTGATAGCGGACGCGAAGCTGAAGCTCCACCTCGGGGGACAGAGCCTTGTCTCCACCGATCAGCTTGATCGGATCTCCCGGCACGATATTCTGGAGGGCGAACAGAATCAGCGTAACGCCCAAAAATACCGGGATGAACTGAAGCACACGTTTAACGATGTACTTACCCATACCACTCCCCTATCTAGGGATTAACCTAAATGGGATGCCGATCGCCAGACCGGCATCCCAAAATTACCATCAGCCAGTTTACCCCAGGTTAGGGAGAACTGTATGTTTCCCATGAGGTCTACGTAAATACTTGACCCTCACGGAAGCTGCAAACTCTTAGGCGAGCTCAGCGGTACCCAGCTCGGCGTGCTTCTGCGGATCGACATAGAGGTGCTTGATGCGATCGGAGCCGACGATGGTGTGCGTGTAGAACATCACTGGGATGACCGGGCAGTCGGCAGCGACCATAGCGTCGGCCTCCTGCATCTTAGCGACGCGCTCTTCGTCGTCAACCGTGGTGCGAGCCTCGTTGACCTTGGCGTCGAACTCGGGGTTGTTGTAACCGGAGCGGTTGTCGCCACCGAGGGAGTCGGAGTGGAACAGCGGATACAGGAAGTTGTCCATGATCGGGTAGTCGGCAATCCAGCCCAAACGACCGAACTCATAGTCGAAGTTCTGATACTGCTCGAGCAGGGCAGACCACTCGGGGGTATCGGAAGTAGCGTTAACGCCCACCTTGGCAAGGTCACCGATGATGGACTCCATGATCTCCTTGTGGCCACCGTCCTGGTTGTAGGAAAGGGTCACGTTAATGCCACGATCGCCGTTGGCGTCAGCGGGAGCAACCTTGTCGAGGTACTCGTTAGCCTTGTCGACGTCGTAGGCGCAGAACTCCCATGCGCCCTCCTTGTAGCCATCGATGCCCGGAGGAACAATGCCGTCGGCGGGGGTACGGGTACCCTTGAAGATGGTCTTGCAGATGGCCTCACGGTTAATGGCCAGGGAGATGCCCCTGCGCAGGTCGGCGTTGTTGAACGGCTCGGCCGTGTTGTTGCAGGTCAGGTAGTAGGTGGAAGGCTCGGAGCCGAGCAGCATGCGCTCGCCGTCACCCATGGTGTAGCCGTCCTTGGACACGCCGCGATCCTTCTTGGCGGCATCGATCTGAGCAACGGGAACGTCGCAGACATCGAGGTTACCGGCCTGGAACTCCTTGTAAGCGGTCTCCATGTCCTTGATGACCTGGAAGTGGATGCCATCGATCTTGGCCTTGTCGCCATAGTAATCGTCGAACTTCTTGAGGTTGATCTCCTGACCATCCTCCCACTTGCCGTCCATCATGAACGGGCCGTTACCGACCGGCGCAAGATAGAAGCTCTTGGCATCGGACTCGGCGCACTCGGGAACCGGGGCCAGAGCCGGGTGAGAGGCGACGAAGGGGAAGTCGGCGTAAGCGGAAGACAGCTTGACGACGAGGGTCTCATCGTCGGGGCAAGTAACACCGCTGAGCTCGGTGGCGTTACCGGCAAGCAGATCGTCATAGCCCTCGACCATGGAAAGGTGATAGGAAACCTCGGACGGGCCATACTCGGTAGCGATGGCCGACTTGGTGTTGACCAGACGCTCCCAACCGAGCTTGAACGACTTGGAGGTAACGTCGTCACCGTTGTGGAACTTGGCCTTCTTGATCTTGAAGGTGAACTCGGTGGCGTCGTCGTTGGCCTCAAAGGACTCGCAAGCCAGCGGAACGATCTCGCCCTTCTCGGCGTCATAAGAGGTCAGAGCGTCAAAGAGCTGGTACTCGACCTGAGTGCCCTGGTCCTCCTGGACATTGTAGGGGTCGATGCAGACCGGGTTGTTGATGTAGAAGTTCAGCGTCGAACCGGACTCAGAACCGGAAGTGTCGCCGCCCTTCTTGCCGCATGCGGCAAGAAAAGCCATGGAGCTCGCAGCGAGGGTGCCGCCAACAAAGGCGCGACGACCCATAACGGGCTGGTGGAACATAGAATCAGCCATGCCATCCTCCTTATGAGATAGGACAAAGAAATGTTCAGTCGGACATATGTCGAGACAATCCGATCCGAACCATCAAAACGCCGCCCGCTGCTATGGCTGGTTATGCACAACGGACCAACGTTTTGCAATACAGTAGCGCATTTTATGCACGATTTGGGCCTGATTCCGGTCAACGGTCGAGAATTTCTTTAGTTGGGCGAAGTATGTGGGGATATTTTGACTCTGTTACAAATATGTAAACAAAAAGGGTCCCGCACCTGCGAGACCCATTGCAAACGTATATACGCCGATGCTTAGTAGCCGACGATGCCCTGCGGGAAGAAGAACATGCACAGGACGACGCACACGGCAAAAACAACGGCCATAATTACCGTCAGGCGATCGAGGTTCTGCTCCATGACGCCCGTGGCAGAGCTGGAGTTATACAGCGAGCTAGCGATCATATCCGAAACGCCGGTGCCCTTACCGGAATGCATCAGGACGAGAATCGTCAGCGCCACGGCAGAGACAGCCCAAACGACAAACAGAAGAATCTGGAACGGACCCATAGATAAGCTCCTTAATAGAACAGTTCAAACTCCAGTACTGTACCACAATCCCCCGCTCTCCCCTACCTGCCACTCAAGGACGGGGTGGAAATGGCAGAAATACCAAAAAGGGGGTTGTCCGGTTGTGGACAACCCCCTTACTAGAAAACGGTATTTGTTTTCTCTTAGGCCTCGGTGGCGAGCACGCGGCCCGTCATCTCGGCGGAAGGCTCAATACCAGCCATGGTGAGCATGGTCGGAGCGATATCGGAAAGACGGCCGTCCTCGATACCGGTGAGCTGTGCCTTCTCATCAACGATGATGAACGGCACGCGGTTGGTGGTGTGAGCCGTAAACGGATGCTTGGAACCGTCGGAAGCAACGTCAAACATGTGATCGGCGTTGCCGTGGTCGGCGGTAATCAGTGCAAAGCCGCCCTTGGCGAGAATCGCCGGGACAACCTTGGACAGGGCATCGTCAACAGCCTCGACAGCCTTAACGGCAGCGTCGAAGACACCGGTGTGACCAACCATGTCGCAGTTCGCGAAGTTCACGATGTAGAAATCAGCGCGATCCTCGTTGATGGCGGCGACGAGCTTCTCGGTAACCTCGGGAGCGCTCATCTCGGGCTGCAGATCGTAGGTAGCAACCTTGGGGGAAGCGACGAGCACGCGCTCCTCGCCCTCCTTGGGCTCCTCGATGCCACCGTTGAGGAAGAACGTCACGTGGGCGTACTTCTCGGTCTCGGCAGTGTGCAGCTGCTTCAGGCCATTGGCGGCGATAACGTCGGCCAGGACGTTCTCGGGGAACGTCTTGGGGAAGGCGACCTCGACGTCAAACGTCGGATCGTACTCGGTCATCGTCACAAAGTGCGAAAGCTTGATCTGCTCGCGCTCAAAGCCGTCGAACTCCTTGTCCGTGAACACGCGGGTCATCTGACGAGCGCGGTCGGGACGGAAGTTGAAGAAGATGGCCGCGTCGCCCTCGTGAATGCCCTCGTTGTGGGCAGCGAAGGGCTCGACGAACTCGTCGCCGCGCGCGTCCTTCTCGTAGTAGGCCTTGATACCGGCAACGGGGTCGACATCGGCATCGGACGCGTTGACCATGACGTCGTAGGCGCGCTGGATGCGCTCCCAACGGTTGTCGCGGTCCATTGCCCAATAACGACCCGAGACGGTGGCAACGCGAGCGTCGCAACCGGTCTCCTCGGAAATCTTGGCCAGGAAGGCGCAGAACTCGCTCATGTAGCCAGCACCGGACTGCGGGTCGACGTCGCGGCCATCCATGAAGGCGTGGACACGAACGGTCTTGACGCCATGCTCGGCAGCCATCTTGACCAGAGCCTCAACGTGGTTCATATGAGAATGAACACCGCCAGGGCTCATAAGGCCCATGAGGTGGAGAGTCTTGCCGTCAGCCTTGACATCGTCCATAGCCTTGACAAAAACCTCGTTCTTGGCGATGGAGCCGTCCTTGATGGCATTGTTGATGCGCGAAAGCTCCTGGAACACGATGCGGCCGGCACCGATGTTGAGGTGACCCACCTCGGAGTTGCCCATCTGGCCGTCGGGAAGGCCCACGTCCTCGCCCGAAGCGCCGAGCGTGGTGTGGGGGTACTTCTCGTACAGGCTATCAAGGAAGGGCGTCTTGGCAGCGGCGACGGCGTTCTCGCCATCGGCCGGAGCAAGGCCGCAACCATCCATGATGATCAGGAGTGCAGGAAGATGACGTTGTGCCATATGTCCTACTCGCCTGCCTTGACGACCATAGAGGCGAAGTCGGCAGCCTTGAGCGAAGCGCCGCCCACGAGGGCGCCGTCAACGTCGGGCTTGGCGACGAGCTCGGCGATGTTGCCGGGCTTGGCGGAACCGCCATACAGCACGCGGATGCCGTTGGCGAGCTCCTCGCCGAACATCTCCTTGAGGGTCTCACGGATAGCGCCGCAGACCTCCTGAGCGTCCTCGGCGGTAGCGGTCTTGCCTGTGCCGATGGCCCAGATGGGCTCGTAGGCGACGACGACCTGCTTGGGGCAGGTGATCTCAAGGCCAGCAAGGCCAGCCTTGACCTGGTTCACGACGTGCTCGACATAGGTGCCAGCCTCGCGGACCTCGAGGGACTCGCCGCAGCAGAAGACGGGAACAAGACCGGCGGAAACGAGAGCCTTAGCCTTCTTGTTCTGATCCTCGTCGGTCTCGTGGAAGTAGTCGCGACGCTCGGAGTGACCGATGATGCAGTAGGTGCAGCCAGCGGACTTGAGCATGTCGCAAGAAGACTCACCGGTGAAGGCACCCTTGGCCTCCCAGTACACGTTCTGTGCACCGAGGGCGATGGGGGCAGCCTGAATGCGGTCATGAACCGTGGTGATGTCGATGGTCGGAGGGCAGACGAGCACCTCGACGCCAGCCGGAACCTCGGGCAGAGCCTGAGCCAGCTCGTCGGCGAGCTTGGCGGCCTCGGCGACGTCGTTGTTCATCTTCCAGTTACCAGCGATAAGAAGGGTGCGATTAGGCATCGAGAAGCGCCTCCACTCCGGGCAGGGCCTTACCCTCGACGAGCTCCATGGAAGCGCCACCACCGGTGGAGATCCAGCTCATCTTGTCGGCCAGGTTGAACTTGTTGACAGCTGCGACAGAGTCACCACCGCCGATGATCGAGGTGCAGTCAGCCTCGGCGAGAGCCTCGGCGATAGCCTGGGTGCCGTGAGCAAAGTTGTCAAACTCGAAGACGCCCATGGGGCCGTTCCAGAACACGGTCTTGGCGCCCTTGACAGCCTCGGCATAGAGCTCCTCGGTCTTGGGACCGATGTCCATACCCTCACGATCGTCGGGGATAGCGTCGGAAGCAACAACCTCGGGGACAGCGTCCTCGCCAAAGTGATCGGCAACACGGTTGTCGATGGGGAGTAGGATCTTGACACCCTTCTCCTCGGCCTTCTTGAGCATCTCGCCGGCGCGCTCGACCCAGTCCTCTTCCTTGAGGGACTGACCAACGGACAGGCCCTGAGCCAGGAAGAAGGTGTAGGCCATGCCGCCACCGATGATCAGGGTGTCAGCGGAGTCGATGAGGTGATCGAGAACGCCGATCTTGGAGGAAACCTTGGAACCGCCGACGATGGCGACGAAGGGGCGCTCGGGCTCGGCGAAGATGCCGGTCAGCGTGTCGACCTCCTTCTCGAGCAAGAAGCCGGCGACGGCAGGCAGGTAAGCGGCGGGGCCCACGACGGAACCCTGGGCGCGGTGAGCGGTGCCGAAGGCATCGAGAACGAAGACGTCACCATAGGAAGCGAGCTTCTTGGCGATCTCGGGATCGTTCTTCTTCTCACGCTTGTCAAAACGGACGTTCTCGAGAACGAGGACCTTACCCGGCTCGACGGCGGCGACAGCCTCAGCAGCCTTCTCGCCGTAGGTGTCAGCGACAAAGGCAACGTCGAGACCAGAGAGCTCAGCGAGCTTCTTGGCGACGGGCTCGAGGGACAGCTCGGGCTGGAAGCCGGTGCCCTCGGGACGGCCGAGGTGGCTCATGAGGATGACGCGAGCGTTGTGCTCAACGAGGTAGTTGATGGTGGGCAGGGCAGCCTTGATACGGGTGGTGTCGCCAACGACGCCATCCTTGATAGGCACGTTAAAGTCAACGCGGACGAGAACGCGCTTTCCGTCGACATCGATGTCGCGGACGGTCTTCTTGGTAAAGGCCATGTTTGCTTCTACCTTTCGTACGTGTCTGCCTCCCATTACGGCAGACGATTTCTTATAAAAAGGGCGCGACCCTAGGGTGTAAGCCCTATAAGGCCGCGCCCTTCTTTAGACGCTCAACGAGCTATTCGCTAAAAGCTAAATTAAGCAACGAACTTCTCGAAGTACTTGATGGTGCGGACCATCTGAGAGGTGTAGGAGTTCTCGTTGTCGTACCAAGAGGTGACCTGAACGAGGGTCTGGCCGTTGCCGAGGTCAGAGCACATGGTCTGAGTGGCGTCGAAGATGGAGCCGTGGGTCTCGCCGACGATGTCGCGGGAGACGATCTGGTCCTCGTTGTAGGCGAAGGTCTCGGGGATGGTCTCGGCGTAGGCCTTCATGGCAGCGTTGACCTCGTCGACGGTGACCTTCTTGTCAACGACGGCGTAGAGGTTGGTCAGCGAGCCGGTCGGCGTCGGGACGCGCTGGGCGGCACCGATGAGCTTGCCGTTGAGCTCGGGGAGAACCAGGCCGATGGCCTTGGCAGCGCCCGTGGTGTTCGGGACGATGTTCTCGGAGCAGGCGCGGGAGCGACGGAAGTTGCCCTTGCGCTGCGGGCCGTCGAGCGGCATCTGGTCGCCGGTGAAGGCGTGGATGGTGGTCATGATGCCGGACACGATGGGAGCGAAGTCGTTCAGACCCTTGGCCATCGGGGCGAGGCAGTTGGTGGTGCAGGAAGCAGCGGAGATGATGTTGTCCTCAGCGGTCAGCGTCTCATGGTTGACGTTGTACACGATGGTGGGCAGATCGCTGCCGGCCGGAGCGGAGATGACGACCTTCTTGGCGCCAGCGTTGATGTGGGCCTGAGCCTTAGCCTTGCTGGTGTAGAAGCCGGTGCACTCGAGAACGACGTCGACGTCAAGGTCGCCCCAAGGCAGGTTGTTGGCGTCGGCCTCCTTGTAGATCTTGATCTCCTTGCCGTCAACGGTGATGGAATCCTCGCCAGCAACGACCTCGTGATCGCGAGCGTAGTTGCCCTGCGTGGAGTCGTACTTCAGCAGGTAAGCGAGCATATCGGGAGAGGTGAGGTCGTTGATAGCGACGATCTCGGAGCCCTCATGACCGAACATCTGACGGAAAGCCAGACGACCGATGCGACCGAAGCCGTTAATAGCAACCTTTACTGCCATTGTGTCTCCTTTCGTAAGGCCCCCGCGAGCTACAGCGCCCGCCGTTGAGGCCCACAAACTAACCACTCGCCTAATATACCTTTTTTTTGACTTGAATTTCACGAGAATGCTCGAAATTGAAAATCAAATTTACGTTAAAACGTTTTAAAGACTAAAATAGCAGCTAAATCCGTATATAAGTCGATACTTCAAACTACCTGTTTGCTTCAATGAGCTTTTCAAGCCTCAAAACGCGATGGTACAGGGCAGACTTCGACAAGGGAGGGTCAGCCATCTCCCCCAAATCACGCAACGACAGATCGGGATAGCGCTCGCGCAGGTCGCAAAAGACCGCCAAGGCATCCGGAAGCGCATCGCGAAGGCCACGCTGCTCGAGCTCATCGATAAGCGCAAGCTGATGTTGGGCAGCACCGGCGCTTCTGGTCTGGTTGGCGAGCTCGGCATTCACGCGACGGTTCACATCGTTCTTAACCAACTTGACCGCGCGCGCCTCCTCAATCTCGGCAACGCTGCGCTTGGCACCAATCAGCTTTAATAGATGCTCGATTTCCTCGGCGCTCTTAATGTACACGGCATATGACCCCCGCCGTGCATTAACACGAGCATGGACCCCAATCTGCTCCAACAGATCGCAAAGTCCCTTGGCATATTGCTCGCCCTGCACAGCGATCTCCAAATGAAAATCGCCGCGTGGATCGGCCACGAAGCCGCCCGCGATGAGCGCGCCGCGGATATAGGCAAGTCTACAGCAAGGACGGGCGACAATGTGACGCGGCACACCTGCGACGAGCCCTCCCCTACGGTCGAGAATGCCCAGCAGCACCAGAGCCTTATCCAAATCGGGCTGATCAGGCAAGGTGATGAGGTAGTTTCGAACCTTATGCAAGACAGATTTGCGGACGGTGAACTCCGTTTTGAGCTTAAGGATACGATGCGTCAGCGTGATCATCGTGCGCGCGACGGCTCCCGTCTCAGTCGCAACCGTCAAACGATACCGCCCAGAGCCGGTAAGCGAGAGCGTACCACTCACACGCGTGAGGGCGGCAAGCGTCGACAAGTCGCAGTATTCACATTCGGGTTCGCAGCGCGCAAGCTCGTCGCGCACCTCAGCGGTAAACGACATGCAGGCCTATGCCTTCGTGTTGGCGCGCGACAGGTCGCGGTGGGAGATGCTCACATGATACTGAGCGCCTTCCAAATAACGGGCCGTGGCCTCGGCAATGGCAACGCTGCGGTGCTGGCCGCCCGTGCAGCCGATGGCGATAGAAAGCTGCGGCTTACCCTCCGCGATATAGCCCGGCATCACCGTATCGAGCAGCTGTGTCCAAGCCTTCCAAAACTCCTGCGTCTTGGGATGGTCCAGAACAAAATCGGAGACCTTTTTATCGAGACCGGTCATCGTGCGCATCTCGGGATCGTAGAACGGATTAGGCAGGAAGCGGACGTCGATCATAATGTCCGCCTCGACGGGCATGCCGTGCTTAAAGCCAAACGAGAACACGTGGACGTCCATGAGCTGCTGGTCGGACAGCTCGGAAAATGCCATACGTAGCTTGTTGCGCAGCGCAGAGGTGCGCAGACGGCTCGTGTCGATAATCATATCGGCTCGGTCGCGCACGCCCTGAAGCTGAAGGCGCTCGCGCTGAATGGCATCGGCCGTAGTCTCCCCCGGCTTGGCAATGGGATGACGGCGGCGATTTTCGCTGTAGCGACGAATCAGCACCTCGTCAGAAGCCTCCAGGAACACGATGTCGCAGCTCATCTCGCGCTCTTCGAGCGCGGCGACCGCATCGAGCAACTCGTCAAACAGTCCCTGGCTACGCAAATCGCAGGTGACGGCGAGATGCCTGCCCACGCCCGTATTGATGCCGACGAGCTCGGCAAGCTGGGCGATGAGACGTGGAGGCAGGTTATCGATGCAAAAATAGCCCATGTCCTCGAACACGTGCATGGCCTGCGTGCGGCCCGATCCGGACATTCCGGTGATGATGACGATATCGGGGATGCGCTCCGAGCGCTCCGCCGCATCCATGGCATCTCCCTTTTGCATGTGCTGCCTCCCGAAAACAAGCGCGGGACCCAGCAACCCGGATCCCGCGCGGTCAATTGCCTATATTGAGTATACCGCCCCGAGCGGATACGAGGCCTGTCTTACGCCTCAAGCGCAGCCTTGAACCAACTCGTAATACTCGTGGGGTGCGTGATGGCGGTGCCGACGACAACGGCCCAGGCGCCAGCATCGATCGCGGCGCGAGCCTCCTCGGGCGTATGCACGCGACCCTCGCAAATGATGGGAAGGCCGGGGAATTCCTCGGTCGCCTGACGCAGGAGCGGCAGATCGGGGCCATCGGCCATGGTGCAGTCGATGGCGGCGACGCCGTGAGAAAGCGTGGTGGATACCAGGTCAAAGCCCATATCAGCAGCACGGCGAATATCCTCGATGGTGGCACAATCCGCCATCAGGAGCACACCCTCCTCGTGCAGAGGACGGAAGGTATCCTCGACCGTCTTGCCATCGGGGCGCGGACGATCGGTGGCGTCGATCGCCACGATATCGGCACCGGCAGCAACGCAGGCGCGAGCGTGACGCAGCGTCGGCGTGATGTAAACGCCCTCGTGCCCATCCTTCCACAGACCGATGACGGGAGCCTCACAGCGACCCTTAATGGCGGCAATGTCGGCAAGGCCCTGGCAGCGAATGGCGGCGGCGCCGCCGAGCTCGCAAGCGCGAGACATTTGAGCCATGGTCTCGGGCGTACGAAGCGGCTCGCCCATATACGCCTGAACGCTCACGACGAGCTTGCCCTTCAGGGACTGGATCAAAGGATCAACGGTCATGTTCGACTCAACCTTTCTCAAAAACAGCCTTCTGAGACACCGCACCTTGACGTTCAAACCGTCGCTCGCGTACCGAAGTACGCTTCGCTCCTCTTTCACGTCAATCTGCGGCACCTCAGAAGGCGCACTTGGTAGCTATGTTTATTTCAACGACGCAAGAAGGTGTTCGGCGGCACCGATGAGCGGAGCATCGCCCTCCAGAGAACCGATGAGGATCGGCGTGTCCTGAAGCGGATCGAGCGCCTGGCTGGCATAGCCCTCGTGCACCGAATCCTTCCACGTCTGTGAACGCCAATCGGGACCTTGGTGAATCACGCCACCCGAAAGCACGATGACCTCGGGGTCCAGGATGTTAGCGAGCGAGCCCAAGCTGGCACCCAGCGCAAAGCCGGCGTCATGGATGACCTCGGTCGCCTTTGCGTCGCCCGCGCGGCACAGGTCGTTCACATCGCGACCGACCGAAGGACGGCTGGGGTCGACGCGGCCAAAACGCTCATCGTACATTCGACCAATGGAAGTGCCCGAAGCAACCGACTCCAGATGGCCAGAACGCCCGCAAGCGCAGGGAATGCCGGCGGCAGCCGAGCACTCTATGTGGCCCATATGGCCAGCAGCACCATGGAAGCCTTGCATCACGCGGCCGTTCTCGACATATGCGCCGCCGATGCCCGTACCGATGCCAAGACACAAGACGGAGAACTTGCCCTTGCCGACGCCCCAGTGGGCCTCGCCCAGAGCATGAGCCTGCACGTCGCCTACAACGGCAACGGGAAGACCGAGGTCCTCGCGCAGACGCGGCCCCAACTGGACGCCGGACCAGCCGGGCATGATCTCGTTGGCATACGCGATGGCGCCCGTCTTGGGATCGACGACGCCGGCGGCACCAATGCCGACGCCAAGGACCTCGACATCGGGATTCGCCTCGAGAGCAGCCTTGATGGACGCCTCGATACGCTGGAAGACGGCCTCGCCGCCCTCTTGGGCCTCGGTGAGAACCTCGGCCTCAAAAACGGGATGGGGCACGCTGCCGTCAGCCGGGTACTCCATGATGGCAGTCGCGATCTTAGTTCCGCCGATATCGACAGAGCAGACGTACTTGTTCTCCATGTCGCTCTCCTTAGGAGATAAAAAACAACTACAGGAAATGAAAGCGGCGTTATCGCCGCAGCTTGGTAAAGGTTTCCCGAGTGCCCGAGGTTGGGGTGAAAGCGGTCGGGCGTTGACCTAATGGGTCACGCTCGACCGCTTGAGCCCCAAGATCGGGTGCCCGGGGAAGCTTTACAGGAGACCGTTGTCCTGGAGGACCTTCCTAATCGCCTCGACATTCTCGCCGGTCATGGCCTTCACCGGGCGCGGCATGGTCGGGCTGTCGAAGATGCCCATGAGGTTCATAGCGGTCTTGAAGGCGCCGACGCCACCGGCATAGCCCTGGACACCCGAGGTGACATCCCAGATGTGCGAAATCTCATTGAGGCGATCCTGCTCGGCCTTGACGGTAGCCCAGTCACCAGCCTGAGCGGCCTTCCACTGACGCACGTAGCCCTCGGGCTCAACGTTGGCGAGACCCGGAACGGAACCGTCGGCGCCACCGAGGTAGGCGCCGTCGACAACAACCTCGTGACCGGTGAGGATGCTCATCGGATGGCCGTTCTTCTCGTTCTCCTGAACGAGGTAGCGGAACGAGATGTCATCACCCGAGGAATCCTTGACGCCGGCCAGAACGCCCTCGGCACCGAGCTTGGCAAGGAGCTTCCACGGGAGCTTGGTGTGGACACACACGGGGATGTCATAGGCGAAGATGGGCAGGTCGAGTTCCTCATGCAGGATGCGGAAGTGCTCCTCGACCTCGGTCATGCCCTGCAGGGCATAGAACGGGCAGGTGGCGACAAGCGCATCGGCGCCCAGCTCCTGAGCGACCTTACCGTGCTCGATCATGCGCTCGGTCTCGGTGTCGATGATGCCGACCAGAACGGGAACGCGGTGGTCGACGATACGGACGGCCTCGGAGATGATCTGACGGCGACGCTCGTCGGTGGAGAAGACGACCTCGCCCGAGGAGCCCAGGAAGAACAAGCCATCGACGCCGGCATCGATCATGCGGTTGATGCTGCGCTCAAAGGAGGCAACATCGAGCTGGTGGTCTTCGGTATCGGGAACAACGACGGGAGGGATAACGCCGGTGAATTTCTGAGTTGCCACAAGAATCTCCTTAGTTGTCTGGTGGGCAGCCCTATGCCGCCCACTCTTGTTGGCAGTGTCCAGGCCGTCTAGGCCAAAGAACACGAGTAGAACGTTTGGTTAAAAAAGTCGACGACTTCGTTTTCGAACGCATTGATGCGCTCGTGAGCGTATTTGGCATAGATGATATGTCTCCGGTCACACTCAAGACCGTTGAATACGGCAAACTGATCCTTGGGATCGCTCACGGTATCCATGAGCGATGTGCCCATGAGCACCGATCCGCGCACCCGAGACGACAGCGCCTCGAGGCCGCCAGGAAGCGGATTGGCAACCGCCGTGCAGGCGAGACCCCGCTCGTCCAGAGCAGAAACCGCCAGCGCGACTCCGCCGCCTAGACCCTCGCCCCATGCAAAGATGCGGTCGGGGTCCATGCCATCAAGATTGCGCGCCACCTTCGCCAGCGCGCAACCCCAACGGACGCGCTCGACAAAAGCGGGCGAAGAAATCCCCCGCTGCAGGTCGTCCGCACCAGCAACATCGTCATCCAGCGCGAGGACGGCATACCCCATGGCGGCAAATCTCGTCATGTGATGCCAGCCGCGCACAGGCCGATCGATATCGTGGAACATCAGGCACAGCGGCACGCGCTCAGACACTCGGGCACGACCGACAGGCTCGATCAAACGAGCGTGAATCGCATCGTCACCGAGCTCAAAGGAGACCTCCGAGTAACGGGCGCAGGGGTTAACAAAGTCAATCGCCGTAATGGCCAGGCCTTGAATCTCAAGATTCGAAGCGCATGTCTCTAAATCAGAAACATCTGCTTGGACATCACCGCGCCAGTCCCGATATTCTGCGAGCCTTGACGAAACCGTTCCAGGAATTCCCACGAGCCCGGGGACAATCAGCTCATTAACATTGCTCTCGCACTTAGACATGAGCCTCCCCTCCCTTGCAGAAAAACGGAATGATCAGATCGTCAAAATCCTGAATCTCCTCGTGGCCAAAGCCTTCAAAGAACTCATGACGCTTTTCGCAGGTCAGGTTGTTATAGACCGCAAACTGCGTCGCTGGCGGGCAGACGATATCGGCTGTGCCGGTGCCAAACAGCACGGGGCATTTGACCATAGGGGCAAAGTTCTTGGAATCGAAGTACGCCAGCTTGGCATAGGCTTCGTCAATACGAGTCGAGTCCTCGTCAAACCAGCGAGACCAATAGCGCAGGCCCTCGTAGGCAATGTCGTCTGCATCCAAATCCCAGACTAGGCGGAAATCTGACAAGAAGGGATAGAGGATGGCGGCACGATTGATAAGCTCGCTGTTAAGCGCACAGGTCGCAATGCCCAAACCACCACCCTGCGACGCGCCGTTCACAAACACACGGGAAAGATCGATGCCCTCGAGCTCGCGAACAATACGGCACAGGATGCGAATATCTTGGTGCAAGCGGACATAGTAGAGGTTGGCCGGGTCGCCGTCGATGCCGGCGACGATATGCCCGGCAACCGTTGTGCCCTCAAATCCACCAATGTCCTCGGAGGGACCTCCTTGGCCGGGGCAGTCGAGGGCGATGAGTGCCATGCCCATGCCCGCAAACGACGCCTGCTCAAACCAGCTGCGGCTTGCACCCGGATACCCATGGAACTGAAGCACCAATGGCACGGGCTCGTCCGAGACGGGTTTAAGGTACTTGGCATGCAGGCGAGCGCCACACATGCCGGTATACCAGAGGTCGAAAAGTTGGCAGGTCGCGGCATCGGCGACCGATGCCGTGTCGATCGCATAGTCAAGCCCGACGGCGTCGGCCTCGGCCATGCGATCCTTCCAAAAGAGATCGAAATCTGATGGACGGGGCATGGCGCCTCGATATTCACCAAATTGATGTTGTAGCTCCTGAGCACTTGGCATGGCTCGTGAACCCAACCTTTCGAAATCGCAACGGAGGTGCGCCCGGCAAGGGAACCGGGCGCACGGGAGGGAAAGCGAGGCTATTCGCCGAGCTTGGGGTGCAGCAGCGACGGCGCAGCGCCGAGCAGCATCTTGGTGTAGGGGTCCTGGGGATGCTGGAAGACCTGCTTGGCCTCGCCCTGCTCGACGATCTTGCCGCCATTCATAACGATGATGTCGTCAGAGATATAGCGGACCGTCTGGATGTCATGGCTGATGAACACCATGGCCAGGCCGAGCTCCTTCTTAAGGTCGGTCAGCAGGTTCAGAATCTGCGCGCGGACCGAAACGTCCAGAGCCGAGGTGGGCTCGTCGGCGATGATGGCATCGGGGTTCAGCGACAGGGCACGGGCAATTGCGACGCGCTGGCGCTGGCCGCCCGAAAGCTGACCGGGAAGAACCTCGGCGGCGGAACTGGGCAGACCGGTGAGCTCCAGGAGCTCTTTGACGCGCTTCTCCTGCTCGGCCTCGGTACCCAGGTTGTGGACGCGCATGGGGTCGAGCAGTTGCTCGCGAACGACCATGCGGGGGTTGAGCGCCGTGGCCGGGTTTTGAAACACGACCGAGATGACGCGACCCATGTGGCGACGGTCCTCGGCGGTACGTTTGGTAACGTCCTTGCCCTTAAAGTAGACCTTGCCGCTCGTGGGGGCCTGCAGGCCGCACATGACGTTGGCGGTGGTGGACTTACCGCAACCGGACTCGCCGACGATGCCGATCGTCTGACCGGGCATGAGCTTAATCGTTACACCCTGGACGGCGTGAACCAGGTTGGGGTGCAGAATCGAGCCGGTACGGGTCCTAAAGGTGACGTGGACGTCATCAAGGAAGATGATCGGCTCGACGCCGTTGACTGCGGTCTCGCTCATCTACATCACCTCCGCGTGAGGGGTCAAACCATTTGCCTTGAGCACCTCGTCGGGGAGCTCGGAATAGAAGTGCTCGGTGCCGGGCACGCGCTTGAAGACCGGACGGGTGTCCAGGCCAATACGCGGATGGCTCGAGCGGGGCGCGAAGCGATCGCCCTTGGGGAAATCGCGCGGACTCGGAACGGCGCCGGGCACCTGGTGCAGGCGGCCCGAACCGCTCTCGATGGACAGAACGGAACCCAGAAGACCGCGGGTGTACTCGTGGATCGGGTTAGTGAGCAGCTCCTTGGTGGGTGCCTGCTCGATAACCTGGCCAGCGTACATAACCGTGATGTTGTGGGCGACCTCGGCGACCAGCGCCAGGTCGTGCGAAACGAAGATCATGGCAAAGCCGAGCTTGGCCTGAAGATCGTTGAGCAGCTTGATGACCTGCTTCTGGACGGTAACGTCCAGAGCGGTCGTGGGTTCGTCGCAGATGACCAGCTTGGGGTCGCGGGTAAGGGCCATAGCGATCAGGACACGCTGACGCTGGCCGCCGGAAAGCTCGTGCGGATAGCTCTCGAGCGTGCGCTTGGGATCGAGGCCGACGAGCTCCAGGAGCTCCTCGGCGCTGCGGGTTCCGCCGCGCTTGGTGAGCTGCTTCATCTGGGCAGAGATGAGCATGGAGGGGTTGAGCGAGGACAGGGCGTCCTGATAGACCATAGCGATATCGGTACCGCGCAGGCCGAACCACTCCTTCTTGCTCATCTTGAGCAGGTCACGGCCCTCCCAGAGGACCTCGCCGGAAAGGTGCTCGTCATCGTCGGTCAGGCCCATGATGGCCAGCGTGGTGATGGACTTACCGCAACCGGACTCGCCCACCAGGCCCATGGTCTGACCAGGACGGACGTCAAAGTTGACATGGTCGACGACGTTGATATCACCGTGATGCTCAAACTGGATGCAGAAGTCACGGACCGAGAGAATCGGTTCAACAGACTCGTCGGGCACATGGCGATCGTCACGCTTGAGCTCGACATCGCGCAGGGCGCCAAGGCGAGCGGAGAGGGACTGGGCCTGCTCCTTGTAGGCTCGAACGGGGTCGGAGACCAGCAGGTCGGCCTCGCGACGCTTGGAGGAATCGGTGGGATCCAGGGCGGCGGAGGGAGCAGCGGCCATGGCGTCGGTAATGCCCTCGGAGAGGATGTTGAGCGCCAGGCAGGTGATCATGATGGCCAGGCCCGGGAACAGTGCCTGCCACCAACGGCCGGCGAGCACGCCGCCGCGGGCGTCGGCGAGGATGTTGCCCCAGGTAGCGGTGGGCTCCTGGATACCAGCGCCGATGAAGGTCAGCGAGGCCTCGAAGATGATGGCGTCGGCGACCAGGGTAACGGTGAAGACCATGATCGGGGCGATGCAGTTACGCAGAACATGCTTGATCAAAATCCACGGAGCCTTGGCGCCGGAAACGATGACCGCGCGAACATAGTCCTCGCCGTACTCGGACACGATGTTGGCGCGCACGATACGGGCAATCTGCGGAGTGTACATAAAGCCGATGGCGAAGATGATCGACGGCACGGAGTTGCCCAGGATGGAGACAAAGACGGCCGCGAGGGCGATGCCCGGGATGGACATGATGATGTCCAGGATACGCATGATCGTCTCGGAGACGGCCTTGCGCGAAACCGCTGCAAGGGCGCCCACGACCGAGCCGCAGACCAGAGCCATGGCGGTGGCGCCAAAGCCGATAATCAGCGAGTAACGACCACCGTAGAGCATACGCGACAGAATGTCGCGACCCTTATCGTCGGTACCGAAGATAAATCCGTTGCCGGGAGCCTGGCGAGCCGTAAAGATCTCGACCGGGCTATAGGGGGCAAGAAGGGGCGCCAGAATCGCAGTCAGGGCGACCAGCACCAGCACGACGGCGGCAATCTTAGAAGACAACGTCATCTTCTTCCAGCCACCGAGCTTGAGCCCCTTGGAGGCAGCCTTCTCGAGCTGCTCGGTTTGCTTCTCTCGAATCTTTACCATAATCTACACCGTCCTGATGCGCGGGTTGATGAGCAGGTAGAGCATGTCAACCACGATGTTGATGATGATGAAGGCAAGAGCAACGACGATAACGACGCCCTGAACCAGGTTCGCCTCGTTGCCCTGAACGCCCTGCAGAATCGCAGTGCCCATGCCGGGGAGGTTGAAGATAACCTCGATGACGACGGCGCCGCCCATGAGGTAACCGATCTTAAGGCCGAGGGTGGTGACCGGGGTGATCAGCGCATTGCGAAGAACGTTGATGCCGACGACGACCTTCTCGGGAACGCCGGCGCCGCGAGCCATACGGACATAATCCTTGTCGAGCTCCTCGACCATGGCGGTACGCACGATACGAGTCATCTGGCCCGTCAGCGGAAATGCCAAGGCGATAGCGGGCATGATCATACGTCCCAGATAGCCAACCGGATTCGTGGTGAAGTGAGGCAGAGCACCCGATGCCGGGAGCACCTTAAGGTAGGAAGAGAACAGCAGGATCAACAGAACGGCAAGCCAGAACGACGGGGTTGCCAAGCCGGCGATGGAAAAGACGCGGATCACTTGGTCCGGCCATTTGTCGCGATACAGTGCCGCGATGACGCCGAGCAAAAACGAAACGACCGCACCGATGGCAAGACCGATAAAGGTCAGCTGCATCGTGACGGGCAGGGCCGTGGAGATGCGCTTGGCAACGGAGTTGCGAGCAGCACCATAGGTGCCCATGTCGCCATGGATCAAATCGCCCATATAGCGCACGTAGCGCACGGGCCAGGGGTCGTCCAGACCATACTTCTCATGGTACTCGGCAACCGCCTCGGGCGAGGCACCGTCACCCAACGCCGTGTAGGCGGGGTCGGTCTTGGAGAACGACATAAGGAAGAACACCAGGACGGTGACGCCCAATGCCATGATCGGCAGCGCCACAAGACGCCTTCCAATCAAACGTAGCAAGTTGTTCACGTTCTCTCCCCTTTCTTTTGTCGGTAGGACCAACTGGTATATGAGTACGGGTACTCATTACAAGACCCGAGCGACATCGTTGCCGCCCGGGTCTTTGTTTCAACTATGAGGATACGGCCCCAATGACCGACATCCTGCATACAGACTCAAGCGAGTCTTACGCCTTGACGGTCGCAACGCCCCTGAAGGACATGCTCGTCGTGCCGATGCCCTTGAAGCCATCGAGGGCCTCGCCGTTGGGCGCAGTGGACGGATCGTCCCAGGAAGCGGAGACGGTCTTGACGTGGACAACGGGGTACAGAACGGCGTTGTCGGCAATGATGTCGAAGCACTCGTTCCACTTCTTCTGCTGCTCGTCGCCCTCGGCGGCAAGAGCCTCGTCCATGAGACTGTGGAGCTTCTGCCACTCAGCGGACTCCTTCCACGGGCAACGGGTCTGCATCCAGACGTTGTCGCCGTACCACCAGTTGAGCAGCAGGTCGGGGTCGGCGCCGAAGCAGGAAGGATCGCCAGGGGCAAGGAGGATATCGTAGGCCTCGCCGCCGTCGATGGCAGCGTAGGTGGCCGGCGAGGTATCGGTCTGGATGGTCACATCGAAGCCGAGAGCGTCGAGGTCGTTCTTGACCTGGGCGGCCATGCCCTTAATCTGCTCGTTGTCGGTGGTGCGCAGGGTGATGGCACCCGGGGTGATGCCAGACTCCTCGATGAGCTTCTTAGCCTTCTTGGCGTCGGTCTTGTACACCGTGGAAGCCTCATGATAGTTGGTGAAGCTCTTGGGCAGGTAGCAGCTGGCAGCGGTGGCAAGGCCGGCGAAGGTGTTGCTGACCATCTTCTCGGTGTCGAGCGCATACATGACAGCCTGACGGACCTTGACGTTGTTCCAAGGCTCCTTGGCGACGTTGAACATGATGAAGCGGGTGCCGAAACCCTGAACGTTATCGATCTTGCAGCCGGCGCTCTCAAGCTGGTCGACGGCGTCAGCGGTAACGAGCTCCATAACGAGCGTGGAGCCCTCCTGCTGAGCGGTAACGCGAGCGGTGGGGTCGGTCAGGATGCTGTACTGGATCTTCTTATCCTCGGCAGCATACTCACCGTTGTACTCAGGATTGGGAACCAGGGTAATCTCGGTATCGGAGATAGAGTCGTACATCCAGGGGCCGGAGCCGATCGGCTGCTTGGCGCGATCCTCCTCGGTCTGAGTGGCCGGGGTAACGCGGACGATGGCCAGACGATCCTTGAGCAGGGAGAAGTTGGGGACCTTGGTCTTGACCGTCACGGTGCTGGCGTCCTTGGCCTCGATGGACTCGAAGGGCTGGAAGAACGGAGCATAGGTAGCGGAAGCGGCGCAAGCGGTGTAGGAGGCAACGACATCGTCAGCGGTGACCTCGGTGCCATCGGAGAACTTGGCGCCCTTGCGGATGGTGACCTCGAAAGTGGTGTCGTCCACGGACTTAGGATCGTCGGTGGCGAGCTCGTTGAAGGTGCTGTAGTCGTGGTAATCGATGCCGTAGAGGCCCTCGACGACGTGCCAGTTAGCACCCAGGCCCACAGCGGAGCCGGTGCTGGCGGGATCGAAGCTGGACGGAGCGTAAGCGGAACCAGCGGTGATCACGCCGCCGCCACGGTTGGCGGAATCGGTGGAACCGGAAGCGGAACCCTCGTCGCTAGAGCTGCCACCGCAGCCGGTGAGACCAAGCCCTGCGACAGCAGCGACGCTGCCGGTGAGGCCGAGGAACGAACGCCTGGACATACCCTTGTTGATGATGGCCATGTCTTCTCCTATCAATAGAGAATCTTACTCGGGAGCACCTAGACTTGCCCCCGCGCAACTTGCGGACGATATATACCTTACCTACCGACGAACCCAACTGAGGTGCCGCGCTCGGCGACCGATACATACATACGCTTGAACGGTATTTACTACCGTTCACCGAATTCGTTGACAAACGATTCGCCAGACAGTATGTATCGGCGAGGTGAGATATCAGTCTTCGTCAACCCGCAGGATAGCAGGGTTTTCGCTTGGGTTAGTCAAACGTTTTAGCGTTAATAAAACCCGAAACCAGCAGGCAATCATGGCGAAATAAATGGTTGAAAATCGCGCAATCATGTATATCAGTTGTTTGGCTCGTGTTTAGCTATCGGAATGGCCAGCCGCCGCCTCGGCGCGCTCGGCATTCCATGCAACGAGCGCCTCGTAGACCGCCTTGGCAACATCGGCAGGTATGCCGCGAACTTCCGCGATCTCTTGCTCGCTCGCCGCGCGCAAACGCTTCATCGAGCCAAAATGGCGCATAAGGGCACGTTTTCTGGTGGGTCCCACGCCTGGAACGTCATCGAGTACCGAAACCGTCATGGCTTTATCGCGCAACTCGCGATGGAACGTGATGGCAAAACGGTGCGATTCATCGCGAACCTGTTTAATTAGATAGAGCGAAGCAGACCCGGTCGGCAGCACGACGGGAGTCTCGTCCCAAGGCACGAAAACTTCCTCATCGGCCTTCGCCAAGCCACAAACCGGTATATCGAGCCCAAGAGCCTCAAGTTGCTTGATCGCAGCGGTCAATTGCGGCTTACCGCCATCGACAACGAGCAAATCGGGGCGCGAGCCAAAGCGCTCGTCGACCATGCGCTCGGGAGCATAGCGTCGTCCCAAAACCTCGGACATCGACACGAAGTCGTTTGCCTCGTCCAATTCGGCCTGAATTTTAAAACGACGGTACTGGCTCTTGTCGGCGCGTCCGTTGGTAAACACCACCATCGAGGCGACCGTAAAGGTTCCATGCAGCGTCGAGATATCGAAGCACTCGATACGCATCGGCGGCGCCGGCAGCGCCAGCGCGCTTTCGAGCTCCAGGAGCGCTTGATTGGTGCGGTCGTCAGCGTACCCCGTTCGCATCATGTAGCGCATGAGGGCATGGCGCGCATTTTTGGATGCCATATCGAGCAAACGGTGCTTTTCGCCACGCTGCGGCCTATGGAGATGGCAGGAACGCTCGCGCTTGCCTGCAAGCCACTCCCCCAGCGCCTCCGCATCCTCAAGCTCGACAGAGAGGTTTATCTCAGCTGGAATATCAGCCGTCTCGTCGTAATAGCGCTTAAGAAAGCCCGATTGAAGTTCCTCTTCGTCGACATCCAAACCCTTATCGAGAATAAACTCGCAGGTTCGAACCGTTCGACCCTCACGCACGACAAAGACGCAAGCGGCGGAGATGGTCTCCTCGCGATAGAAACCGATGACATCGATATCGACACTGGAGGGAAAAACGACTTGCTGACGGTCGTCCAGACCCCTGATGACCTCCAAACGACGTTTGACGCGTGCCGCGCGCTCAAAGTCGAGCGCCTCGGCGGCATCCGTCATCTCGGAGGTCAGCTCATCGACGACATCCTTGCGATGGCCCGACAAAAAGCGCTCGACACGCTTGACGTTCTTGGCATAGTCCGTAGGAGAAATCGCGCCGACACACGCACCTGGGCCGCGCCCGACATGGTAGTCGAAGCAGGGACGCCCGTTTTGCGCGCAAATCATATTGACGATGTCTTCCTCGCCCTTGTGGGACTCGACGATACGACGACAACGACGCCACTCCGCACAAGAAGCCGAGCAGATCGGGATCACCTTGCGCAGCGTGTCAATGGTCTCACGCGCCGCGCGGCTATCGGTATAGGGACCAAAATAACGCGTTCCCGGCTTATGACGCTCGCGCGTGTATTTGATAGCGGGATACAGGTCGCCCTTTGTAATGGCGATAAAGGGGTAGCTCTTGTCATCCTTGAGGTCGACGTTAAAGTACGGATGGTACTGGCCGATCAGGTTGCGCTCGAGTACAAGCGCCTCATGCTCGGTTTCGACAACGATGTAGTCAAAGCTCGCAACCAATTGCATCATGAGCGGTATTTTTTGGCGCTCATCCTGCAGCGTCACGTACTGGCGCATACGGGAACGCAGGTTTTTCGCCTTGCCAACGTAGATGACATCGCCCTTGGCATCTTTCCAAAGGTAACATCCGGGCTGCGTGGGAACGCGCGAAACCTGCTCGGCGAGTGTTGGAATGTTGTCGTGACCGGCCACACGCACCTACTTGCGACGAAGCAGCGCCGAGACCTCGGGCATCTTAAGAACGACGGCAAGGCCAAAGGTAACAGCAAGCGAGACGACACCCGCAACGCAAACATAGCCAAGAGTAATCAGAATCGAGCCGCCAAGTACCCCGACAAAGTGTTCAAGCGCCCACATGACGCCGGCGCCTGCGGCAGCCCCTAGGCCGCCGAGCAAAAGGCCAAAGAAACCGCCATGCAGGATAGATTTGACCTGAAGGCCACGCAGGCGACGACGCAGCCACCACAGCGAACAGCCGACCAAGATCACGTAGTCGACAACATACGAAAGCGCGATTGCCGGCATACCGAAGCCCAGCACAACGCCAAACAGCAGAACCGAGCCAGCCTGGCCGATGGCGGAATACAGGCAATAGCGGCTATAGGGCTTCATGTCGAGCAAGGCAGAGAAGCTCTTCTGCATCAACACGACCACGCCGTAGAGCGGCAGCGAGAGCGCCAGGTAGACAAGGTACTCGGACACCAGCGCCACGCCGGATTCATCGAACTTGCCGGCACAGTAAATCATGTTGAGCGGACGTGCGAAGACAATCAGGTACAGTGCGAACGGAATCAGGAAGAACAGCATCTGGGCGACGCCACGCGAAATGCCCGTGCGAACGCTGTCGTAATCCTTCTCCTGTGCGTCATGAGAGAGCTCGGTATAGAGCGCCGTCGAAAGCGAGGCGGCAATCAGCGCGTAGGGCAGCGTGTACCACAGGCGCGCATAGGCGATGACGGAAGGACCCGTCTCGGGCTGGACCACCAGCGCGGCAGCGTTGGTGATAGAAGTCGAGACAAACATGCACACCGTGGCGAGCAGCGTCGGGATACCGAGCGCAATCGTCTGGCGCAGCGCGGGGTCCTTAAAGTCGATATGGATATGGGGATGCACGCCGTGCTTGCCAAGCGCGGGAATCTGACATGCCATCTGAACAAAGACACCGAGGGTCGTACCGGCCGCAATCAAGATGATGCCGGCACGTTCGCCAAACTGTGCGGACACGGGCGCAAAACCCATAAAGCTCGCAATGACGATCACATTGTTGAGGACCGGGGCAAACGTCGACCAGAAGTAGTCGCGGTGTGCGTTGAGAACGCCCGAGAACACCGAGCCCAAACCATAAAAGAGAATCTGGATGGCAAAGAAACGGAACATGAAAGCAGCGGTATCCATGCTGCCGCCGTCACCCGAAAGGAACGATTGCGTCCAGATAAAGCCCGGGGCGAACACGGTCCCCAGCAACGAAATGCCACCCAGCACCAAAAGCAGAATGCCAAGCAGGTTGCCCACGTACTCGTTCGAGGCCTCGCGACCCTGCTCACGCCTCACGCCCATGTACACGGGCAAAAACGCCGTCACGAGCATGCCACCCATCACGAGTTCGTAGAGCATATTGGGCAGGTTGTTGGCGACCTGATAGGAGGACGAGAGTAGCGACATGCCGATAGCGGCCGCCATTGCCCACGTGCGGATAAAACCGGTGACGCGAGACACGATAGTCAGAATGGTCATAAGCCCGGCGGAACGACCAACCGTGGAGTAGTCCGACGAGCCCATGTCGTCAGTGTCATCTCGCGACGAAGAAACTTCGGATGAGGGTGTCTGAGGCGCAGATTCTTTTGCAAAATGAGCTCCGCACTTCAATTCTTCCTGCGGCATCGCTCAGTCCTCTCTCGTAATCGCGGCAACCGTCGCCCCGCAAAATGCAATTAAATCATCGGGTGCAAGCTCGAGCTGATAACCACGCTTGCCTCCCGAAATAAAAATGGTATCCCAAAGGACGCATGTCTCGTCAATGAGCGTCCGGTAGCGTTTTTTCATACCGACCGGGCTGCAGCCGCCGCGAACGTAGCCAGTCGCCGCAAGCAAATCCTTCACATGCATCATGGCCAAGGACTTCTCCCCCGCGGCACGCGCGGCGGACTTTAGATCGAGCTCGTCGGCAACAGGGATGCAGCACACGACATAGTCGTTGGACGGCGTCACGCAGACCAAAGTCTTAAATCCTTGACCGGGCTCCTCGCCAAGCTGCTCCGAAATCGCGACCCCCAGGCCCACCGACTCATCACCATCGTCTTCGTACGTATGTAGAACATAGGAAATGCCGGCACTTTCCAGCTCGCGCATCGCATTGGTTTTTGGCGTCTTTACAGCCTTTGCCATGACATATCCTTTCTCTCGCATTCGGACGCAAGGATTAAGTATATGTCCAATTCGGCTGCATACGTCACTTCGACACAGCAAGCGCCATCGAATCACAAGGAGTCGATGGCGCCCATAAACTGAATCGCCTATTTATTGAGCATCAAGTTGAGCCTGACGCTCCCGGTCACGCCTGAGCAACGGCGCCAAAAACTTGCCCGTATAACTCTGCGGACAGTCCGCAACCTGCTCCGGTGTGCCCGAAACCACGACGGTTCCGCCGCCGTTACCGCCCTCGGGACCCATATCGATCAGGCGGTCGGCAACCTTGATGACATCAAGGTTGTGCTCAATCACCAGCACCGTGTTGCCCGCATCGACCAAGCGCTGCAGCACATCGAGCAGCTGGCGGACGTCCTCAAAATGAAGACCGGTCGTCGGCTCGTCCAAAATATAGAACGTCTTGCCCGTCTGGCGTCGATGAAGCTCCTTGGCGAGCTTCACACGCTGCGCCTCGCCGCCCGAGAGCGTCGTGGCGGGCTGGCCCAGGCTCACGTAGCCTAAGCCTACATCGTACAGCGTCTGGAGCTTGCGCTTAATCTGCGGGATATTCCCAAAGAAGGCCAGCGCCTCGGTGACGCTCATGTCGAGCACGTCCGAGATGGTCTTGCCACGGTAGGTGACCTCGAGTGTCTCGCGGTTGTAGCGTTTACCGCCGCAAACTTCGCAGGGAACGTAGATATCGGGAAGGAAGTGCATCTCGATCTTGATCTGCCCGTCGCCCTTGCACGCCTCGCAGCGCCCGCCACTCACATTAAAGGAGAAACGACCCGGCGAGTAGCCGCGCGCCTTCGACTCCGGCGTACTCGCAAACAGCGCGCGAAGATCATCCCACAGGCCGATATAGGTAGCAGGGTTGGAACGCGGCGTGCGGCCAATCGGCGACTGGTCGATATCGATAACCTTATCGATACACTCGATGCCCTCGATTTTTTTATACGGACCCACAGGGCGCGTCGAACGGTGAATAGCATTCGTAAGGGCAGGCGCAATGGTGTCGGTAACCAGGGAGCTCTTGCCCGATCCCGACACGCCGGTAACAACCGTAAGCGTACCAAACTCGATCTTGGCGGTAACGTTTTTGAGGTTGTTGGCTCGAGCGCCCGTAATTTTAAGGCAGCCGCGACCGGGCTTGCGCCGTTCATCAGGCACCCGAATCATTCGTTTGCCGGTCAGATAAGCGCCCGTCATCGACTCAGGACACGCCATGATATCAGCAGGCGTTCCCGCCGCGACTACGTGTCCGCCGTTGACACCGGCGCCGGGCCCCATGTCGATCACGTAGTCGGCGGCACGGATTGTATCCTCGTCGTGTTCGACAACGATAACGGTATTGCCGATATCGCGCAGGCGCTCGAGCGTCTTGATCAGGCGCTCGTTGTCACGCTGATGAAGACCGATCGAGGGCTCGTCCAGAATATAGAGCACGCCCATGAGACCCGCGCCGATCTGCGTTGCCAAGCGAATACGCTGTGCCTCGCCACCGGAAAGCGTCGCCGAGGCGCGATCGAGTGTCAGATAGTCGAGTCCAACATCGACCAGAAAACGCAGGCGCTCCAGAATTTCCTTGACGATACGGCCGCCGATAAACTGTTGGCGCTCGGTGAGTTCCAGGCCCTCAAAAAACTCGAGCGATTCACGGCACGACAGGCAACAAACTTCGTAAATGGACTTGCCGCCCACGGTGACGGCGAGCATCTCAGGGCGCAAACGAGCGCCGTGGCAGGTCGAGCACGGCTCCTCGCGAATGTACTTCTCCAGGCGCGCCTTGGTGTTCTCGTTCGTCGTCTCGGTATAGCGTTCGTACAGGATGTTGCGAACGCCCGAAAACTTGGTATCCCACTGGCTGCGACGTCCGTCGAGCTTTTGGTAGTCGACCGAGATCTTCGTATCGCCCAGGCCATCCAAGAATGCACGACGCACGCGAGGGGGCAAGTCCTCCCACGGCGTATCGGCGCTCACCTTAAAGTGTTTGCAGACCGCAGCAAAAATCTGCGGATAGTAGTTCGAATTGCCAAACAGGCTACCAAAGACTCCGTCGGCAATGGACTTCGAGGGGTCCTCGATCAGCGCCTCGGCATCAACGGTTTTCTTAAAGCCCAGGCCGTCGCACTCAGGACATGCGCCATAGGGAGCGTTAAACGAAAAATCACGCGGCTGAAGATCGTCAATGGAGTGTCCATGCTCCGGGCACGCCAAGGCCAACGAATACTCCAGAAGCTCGCCCTCGGTCCCCTCGGGAGCATCACGATCGGGCAGCATGTACACGTTTACATTGCCGTGAGCCAGCGCGGTCGCCTGCTCAACAGACTCGGCGATACGGCCAAGAGAGTTCTCACGGATCACGATGCGATCGACCACGACCTCGATATCGTGCTTGAACTTCTTGTCCAGATCGATCGGATCGTCGAGCGAGCGCACTTCACCGTCGACACGCACGCGGCTAAAGCCCTCGGCGCGAAGGTCCTCAAACAGTTTGGTGTACTCGCCTTTTCGCCCGCGCACCACCGGTGCCAGCACAAACGCGCGGCGGCCCTCCCCCGCCGCCAAGACCTTGTCGGCAACCTGGTCGGTCGTCTGGCGCTCAATGACGCGGCCGCATTCGGGACAGTGCGGGGTGCCCACACGGGCGAACAGCAGGCGCAGATAGTCATAAATCTCGGTTACGGTGCCAACCGTCGAGCGAGGGTTTTTAGACGTCGTCTTTTGGTCGATCGACACCGCCGGCGAAAGGCCGTCGATTGAATCCAAGTCGGGTTTGTCCATCTGGCCCAAGAACTGGCGCGCATAGCTCGAAAGACTCTCGACGTATCGACGCTGGCCCTCGGCATAGATAGTGTCAAATGCCAGCGAACTCTTGCCCGAGCCAGAAAGACCGGTAATGACCACGAGTTGGTCACGCGGAATGGAAACATCGATATCACGGAGGTTGTGCTCACGAGCGCCGCGAATAACGATAGAAGAATCAGACATGGAAGCTCCTTGCCTCCTATTGCATCGAATCATACTGTCGATGAGTTTAGCGCACTCGACGCGCACAGATGTTCGTAATACAAGATTCGCAGACCTTTAGCTTTGCGTATCGGGCGCTTTGTTTCTCGAAATGCCGTGGAAAGGTTACAGTAATCTAATACTGAACTTAATTTGCCGTAACAGAGGAACGTCCATGACCGAAGATATCCCCCTTGAAATCACTTCGAGCGACATGGCCAATCTGCCCATATTCATCGCCGTCCTTATCGTGGCCATCGTCGTGGTACGTGTATATTTTTCAATCAAACACAATGAAAAGCCGCCCATTGCCCGCGTCTTTTGGTGCGCGACGCTCCTCATCCCGCTCGGCATGGTAGCTGCATGGATTACGAATCAATTGCTCGTAAATGAGGACAATTCCCTATGGGTCCTTTCTTATTCGGCGCTCGGTGCTACCGCCGTCATACTTCTTGTCGAGCCCTTGGTTTCGGGACTTATCGACCAAACCGATCTTGCGACGGGAACGGTTGCCTGTATTTGCCGTGACATCCTTGTCATCGCCGCTGTTTCAGCGCTCTCGTTCGTTTCACTCGAAATTGCCTGTAACGAAACGTTCTATCGCATTCCCGCCAACTCATTCGGGTTTTCCGTCGGGCTGCTCGCGACGGTTCTGCTCTCCCTTTATTTGCTGGGACAGCGTCATGGAGGCGTCATGGCCCTCGTGCCCGTCGCCTGTTGCATCCTTGGCATTGCCGAGCACTTCGTCATAACGTTTAAAGGCGAGGCCATCCTGCCAAGCGATATCTTGGCCCTTGGCACCGCAATGGAAGTGAGCGAGGGATACGAGTTTACCTTTACCGCCGGAATCGTAACCTCTCTAGCCCTGCTGGAGATTTCCCTAGGGCTTCTTTCGCTTATCCGACCGAGAAAGCTCCGTACGCCCACCCATGTCTTCCCCGCAATCGCCGCTAACCTCTGCGCTTTTCTGCTAGTGACCGTTATGGGGCTCTCGGGCTTTTCCAGCATCGACTTGGAGCAGGCGCTGAATTTTGGATTTGACCGTTGGCAGCCCATCACCACGTATGCGTCTCAGGGTTTTATCACTTCGTTCACCGAAATGGTCAACGAGTTGCCCATTGAGAAGCCCGAAGACTATACGCCCGATGAGGCGCAGAGCATCGAGCAGAAGCTCGCCGCCACCTACGACAGCACGTATGGCTCGAGCGAGCAGCGCGCGGCGGCCGTTGCCCAGTTCAATGAAATCAAGCCGACGATTGTTGCCGTCATGAATGAGAGTTTTAGCGACCTTTCGTGCTTTGAGCAGCTCCAGGCGGCCGGGTACACCGGCCCCGCATTCTACAACTCGCTTCCCGACACACTTGTTCGCGGCACCATGCTCGCTTCGGTCGCCGGGGGCGGAACGGCGAACTCCGAATTCGAATTTTTGACCGGAGCGACAACGGCCTTTGTCGGATTAGGCAAAATCCCCTATCAGCTGTATCAGATGAATGGCGTCAACAGCCTGGCAAAGGACCTTAAGGAGCTTGGGTATACCGCTACCGCTATGCACCCGCAAAACCCCGTCAACTACCATCGAGATAAAATCTATCAGCAGCTGGGCTTTGGAGACTTTCTTTCAATCGGCGATTTCGAAGGTGCGCCCTGTTACCATGCCGGCGTATGCGACTACGCCACCTACGACAAGATACTCGACCTGCTTAGAACCGACGAAGCCCCGCAGTTCATCTTTGACGTCACGATGCAAAATCACGGCGGCTACGACTATGGCACCGTTCCCGCCGAGGAGCTGACAAACTATTGGGTCGAGGGAGCCAGCGAGGGCGCCAATAGCGCGCTCAACACCTATCTCACCTGCATCAACGCATCCGACCGGGACCTCGAGTACTTTATCAACGAGCTCCGCAATATCGGCAGACCGGTTGTCCTTGTCTTTTTTGGCGACCATCAGCCGAGCGCCGCAACGACTCTCAACGACGAGCTGTACCCTCAGGAAGATACGGCAAGCCACGCTTTCCGTATCTATCAGTCGACATATTTTGTCTGGGCTAACTATGAAATCGCCGGCAATACCGAGCTCAACGTCTACGACACCGTCGGGGCAAACGAGGTTGCAGCCATTACCCTTAATAAGATCGGCGCCCCGCTCACCGACTATCAAAAGGCCCTGCTTGCAACAAGGTCAGATGTGCCCACCATCAATGTCGCCGGCTACCTTGGTGCCGACGGGCTGCGCTACGACTTGGAATCTGAAGACAGCCCATATGCCTCGACGATCGACAAGCTGCAGCGCATGCAATACCTCGAGTTCGCCAGCAAAGTTCAGTAAGCCCGCCCATTCGCTTGGACCCATCGTATTGCAAGCACGCTCGGCCCAAATGCATCGTAAATGACTCCCGCTCGCAAACGAGGGTACAATGACGCTCGTGTCACATCACGGGGCCCCGGCCCCAACATATACAAAGGAGTCATACATGGGTTGCGAGCACGCACAGGCCGCCGGCGGACAAACGTCGCCGTCGCAATTTGAGGAGAATACGCTGTCCGAGGTCAAACGCGTCATCGCCGTGCTTTCCGGCAAGGGCGGTGTCGGCAAGTCGTTTGTCACCGGTGCCATCGCCACCGAGCTTGCCCGTCACGGCCACAAGGTCGGCGTCCTCGATGCCGACATCACCGGTCCCTCTATCCCCAAGATGTTCGGTATGAGCGGACGCCACGTCCATGCCCTTGGCAACCTCATGCTGCCTGAAATCTCCGAGCACGGCGTCAAGGTCATGAGCTCCAACCTTCTGCTCCAAAACGAGACCGACCCCGTCCTTTGGCGCGGTCCGGTCATCGCAGGCGCCATTAGGCAGTTCTGGAGCGAGACCTCATGGGGCCCCATCGACTACCTGCTGGTCGACATGCCTCCGGGAACAGGCGACGTCGCTCTCACCGTCTTCCAGTCGCTGCCCGTCGACGGCATCGTCATCGTCACGAGCCCGCAGGACCTGGTCTCGATGATCGTCGCCAAGGCGGTCAACATGGCCGAGAAGATGAACGTCCCCATTCTGGGCATCGTCGAGAACATGAGCTATATCGAGTGCCCCGACTGCGGCAAGAAGATCGAGGTCTTTGGCAAAAGCAAGCTCCCCGAGGTCGCAGAGCGCTATAACCTCGACATCTTGGGCACGCTTCCCATTAATCCGGCACTCGCCGAGGCCTGCGATAAGGGCGAGGTTGAGACCGCGCTGCCCGATGGCATGTTGCCCAAGGCAGTCTCTGCCGTCGAGGCTATTACCCCGCACGAGACCGACGAGGCCTAAGTGAACACGAGCGCCTTCTATGACGTCCTGGTAATCGGCGGCGGGGCTTCAGGCCTCGCCGCCGCCATTACGGCCGCACGTGCTGGCAAAAGCGTCTGCATCGTTGAGCGCGATGTCGCCTGCGGCCTAAAGCTCCTTGCGACCGGTAACGGCCGCTGCAACCTCTCCAACGAATCGATTGATCCTCAGCGGTATAACCACCCCGCATTCGTCGAATCTGTCATGGGCCCCCAACCCGAACAAGAGCTTATGGGTTTCTTCTCCTCGCTGGGCATCATGACAACCTCCGAGGAAGGCCGGCTATACCCGCGCTCCCTTCGCGCAGAATCGGTGCGCGACGCGCTTCTCAACGTTTGCGACCGCCTAGGTATTACCTTAATCTGCGGAGCCAACGTTGCCTCGGCGCACAAAGCTTCCGAAGGCTGGACACTCCAAATAGACCGTCCAGCGCGGGCGCTCAAGGCAAAAAAGCACGACGACCGAAAATCGGAGCTCCGCTCGCTTCGGAAAGCGCTCGCCGATGTCCCTCGCAAGAACGAGGCCCTGGAGGCACATGCCGTAATTATCGCCACGGGTGGCAACCCCACCGGTATCGCCGATACGTTTAGCCTCCCCCTCACTTCGCTGCGCCCCATCCTCTGCCCCGTATCGGCAACGGTCGTCGGCGATCGGGCGGCACTCAAGACGTTGGACGGCCTGCGCGTCCGCGCCCGCTTGACGCTCGCCCGCAATCATAATGAGCTCTGGCACGAAGACGGTGAAGTCCTGTTTCGAACCTTCGGTATCTCGGGCGTCGCTGTCTTCAACCTCTCCCGTCGTATCCAGCGCGGCGATACGATCCTGCTCGACGTTTTCCCCGACCTCTCTAAAGACGAGTTGCTCGATATGCTTAACCGGCGCGTTAAGCTGCTCGGCGGCTTTTCGCCCCGCGATCCCCGTTGGCTCGACGGCATGCTCGCCCCGCAACTCTCCCGCGTCGTCTGCACAGCGTTCGAGCAGTGCCATCCAGGCTCCAACGATGTCATCCACCTGGTCTCGATCCTCAAGCATTTTAAGTTGCTCGTCGAAGGAACCGCCGAGGAGCGCTCGGCGCAGGTCACGCGTGGTGGCGTATCTGTCGAGAGCATCTCAACACCCAGTCTACGCGCGCGCAGCGTTGTCGACACCCCGCTTTACGTCTGCGGCGAAGCGCTCGACATCGACGCCGATTGCGGAGGCTTTAACCTTGCGTGGGCATGGCTCTCGGGCATTCGCGCTGCAAGCAGCCTGTAGCCGCGCAGTCTATAATCAAAAACGCATTCGGGCCGTCTGGGATACCGGACGGCCTCTTTCTTGCCTCTAAGGAGACCTCGATGATCGAAATCACCCAAGTCAACGCGTCGCTCGATGAAGCCGGCGATGAAAATGCCTGCCTCATTGTTGGCAAGCGAGTCGCCAAGCGCGTCCTACGTTGCAAGGACTCCGAGATCAAGTCCATCGAGCTCCACCGCAAGTCAATCGACGCTCGCAAAAAACGAGACGTCCATTTTATCCTGAGCTTTCGTGTTGAGCTGACTAGTCCCCACCTCGAGCGAGAAGCGGTCGACAGCGTCGCCGAGCGTGACCGCTCGCGCGTACGCGCGATAGAGGACGATGGGCCCTCATTCCCCTCCCCCGTCTCCGACGCACCTCAAGAATGCCCTGTCGTTGTCGGCGCCGGATGCGCTGGCCTTTTCGCTGCACTCACCCTTGCCGAAGCGGGTCTTAAGCCCTTGCTCATCGAGCGCGGCGACCCAGCATTTCGCCGCTCGCATGCGATCGATCTCTTTCTAAAGGAGCGCATTCTCGACCCCGAGAGCAATATCCAGTTTGGCCTGGGCGGCGCGGGGACCTTCTCGGACGGCAAGCTCAATACGGGAACCAAAAATCCCGCCCATCGCCTTATCCTCGAAACCTTCGTCGAGGCGGGCGCGCCCCGCGATATTCTGTGGGATGCCAAGCCGCACATTGGCTCCGACATCCTTCCCACGGTTGTCACCGCTATATCCCAGCGCATCGAGCAGCTCGGAGGTGTCGTCCGTTATCGAACAAAGCTCGTCGACATTCACATCGACGCGTCTGGCGCCATTACCGGTATTGATGTCCAATCGTCCCAAGACGCCGCTTGCGAGCCAATCGAGACAAAGCACCTCATCCTCGCCTGCGGGCATTCTGCTCGCGATATTTTTGAGCTCCTTAAGGACCACAACGTGGCCCTCGCACAAAAGACCTTTGCCATGGGCGTTCGCATCGAGCATCCGCAGCGCGACATCGACCGAGCCCAATATGGAGCCTTGGCGGGACATCCTGCCCTCGGAGCAGCCCCCTACAAGCTCGTCGCCCATCTTCCCAACGGCCGCAGCGTGTTCTCGTTTTGCATGTGCCCCGGCGGACAGGTTGTCGCCGCCTCTTCCGAGCAGGGCCACCTGTGCGTCAACGGCGCTAGCCTCAATGCCCGCGACGGACGCAACGCAAATGCCGCCTTGCTCGTTAACGTCACGCCTGAGGACCTTCCCAACGATGACCCGCTCGCCGGCATCGAGCTCCAGCGTGCCTGCGAGGCGGCCGCCTATCGCCTGGGCGGTTCCAACTGGAACGCACCGGCACAACTCGTCGGAGATTTCCTCGCAGGACGCGCCAGCAAGGCGCCCGGAAAGGTAAAGCCCACCTATCCGCTCGGTGTGACCTGGACGGCAATTGACGAAGCCCTGCCGCAGCATATCGTCGAGTCGCTCCGCCTGGGACTTCCCCTACTCGGAAAAAAGCTACGAGGCTACGACCGTCCCGATGCCGTTCTTACCGGCGTGGAGACTCGTTCGAGCTCACCTGTCACTGTCACCCGAGACCGAACGTGCCATGCCGTGTCGACCCCGGGCCTCTACCCTTGTGGTGAGGGAGCTGGATATGCTGGCGGCATCATGAGCGCGGCCACCGACGGCATCCGTTGTGCCGAAGCCCTGATCGCGGACCTCTAACGCACGAATTCCAGCGCGCAAAAGACACAGGCCCCGAGCTCCACAGGGAACTCGGGGCCTGTTCGCTATTTCTTAAACCGTGCACCCTGGCGTTTTCTGCCCGATGCGAACGTGGAACCCTTGCGGGCCTGCGAACGTAAGCGCTCGATCGTCTCGTCCTCAGACGCGCCCTCGAGCATCGCCCGAATCTGAACGACGGCATCGCGCAGGCGCGCCGCCTCCTCAAAGTCCATGGCGGCAGAAGCGTTGCGCATATCCTCTTCCATGGTTTCGACGATCCGCACAAGCTCGTCATGCGGCAGTTCTTCCAACTGCTCCGCAAGTGTCTGCTCGGGCGCCACCGTTTCCGGCACGCCGCCCTCGCCCGACTCATCGGGCGTATAGAATGCGCCATGACCAAGAGAATCGCCCTTCGAGCGCCCCTTGGAACCCACGGTTTTTTCGGCCTCGGCAATAAAACTTGAGATGTCGTTGATGGCCTTGCGCACTGTCTTGGGCACAATGCCATGCTCTTCGTTATATGCCATCTGAATCTCGCGACGGCGCTGCGTCTCCTCGATGGCCTCTTTCATCGAATCGGTCACAACGTCCGCATACATGATGACTTCGCCATCGGCGTTACGGGCCGCGCGGCCAATCGTCTGAATCAGCGAACGGCGGTTGCGCAAGAAGCCTTCCTTATCGGCATCGAGAATTGCCACCAGTGAGACCTCGGGAAGATCCAAGCCCTCGCGAAGCAGGTTGATACCAACGAGAACATCGATCTTGCCCTCGCGCAGCGTTCGCAGGATCTCGACACGGTCCATTGTCGCCGTATCAGAGTGCATGTAATTGACCTTAATGCCTGCGTCGAGCAGATGGTCGGTCAGGTCCTCGGCCATGCGCTTGGTCAACGTGGTCACCAGCACGCGCTCCTTGCGGGCAACGCGCTCGCGAATCTCGTCCTCAAGATCGTCAATCTGGCCGCGAACTGGACGCACGTCAATCTTGGGGTCGAGCAGGCCAGTCGGACGAATAATCTGCTCCACATCGTTTTGGCTCACCCGCAGCTCGTAGTCGCCCGGCGTGGCCGAAACATAGATAAACTGGGGTATCCTTGCCTCAAACTCATCGAAACGAAGCGAGCGGTTATCGAGCGCCGAGGGCAGGCGAAAACCGTGTTCCACCAGCGTCACCTTACGCGAGCGGTCACCTTCGTGCATGCCGCGAATCTGCGGCACCGTCACATGGCTCTCATCGATGATGCAGAGCATATCCTTGGGAAAGTAATCGATTAGGGTAAACGGCGGCTCACCCGGCTTGCGACCGTCCAGATGACGCGAGTAGTTCTCGATGCCGTTGCAAAAGCCCATCGTCTCGAGCATCTCAAGATCATAATCGGTGCGCTGCTGCAGACGCTGCGCCTCGAGCAACTTGTCGGTCGCCTTGAGCTCCGCCACGCGCTTCTCGCACTCTTCGCTGATCGATTTCAGAGCCGCCTTGACCTTCGGCTTCTCGGTCACGTAGTGCGATGCCGGCCATACGGGGATGGCCTCATACTCACGAAGCATCTCACCGGTGACCTCATCGATCTCGGCAATCAGCTCGACCTCGTCGCCAAAGAACTCAAACCGCAACGGATGCTCGGCATAAGGCGGATACACGTCGACAACATCGCCGCGCACGCGGAACGTGCCGCGTGCCAGGTCATAGTCATTGCGATCATATTGAATGTCGATAAGTGCATGGATAAAGTCATCGCGCTCGAGCGGCACCTTCTTGTCGACGTTTGGAGCCAGACCCGCATAGTCCTCAGGAGAGCCAATGCCATAGATACACGAGACCGATGCGACAACGATCACATCACGTCGAGAGAGTAGCGATGCGGTCGCCTGATGTCGCAGCATCTCAACCTCTTCGTTAATCGAGGAGTCTTTCTCGATATATGTATCGCTTTGCGGCACATACGCCTCGGGCTGATAGTAGTCGTAGTACGAGACGAAGTAGACCACAGCGTTGTTGGGAAAGAACTCTTTGAGCTCGCTCGCAAGCTGAGCGGCGAGCGTTTTATTCGGAGCCATGACCAGCGTCGGCTTTCCCAGGGCCTCAATAGTCTTTGCCATCGTGAAGGTCTTGCCCGAACCAGTCACGCCCAGCAAAACCTGATAGCGGTCTCCGTCCCTCACGCCCTGCACAAGCGACTCAATGGCCTTAGGCTGGGAACCGGCAGGCTCATAGGGAGACACGACCTTAAACGGCACGTCAGAGCCTTCAACGCCAAAGCGCTTAAGTTCACCACCAACGCGTTCTACTTCAAATTCCGCCATGGATACTCCTAACTCATATATCTGCAGTATACGCAGGCGGCAGGCATAGTCCTATACGAACCGATCGGGATAGAGGGTCTTGTAGCGAACCCAGGCATTATTGACACGAATCAGATACGCCTGCGTCTCGGGAAAGGTGATTGCATTATGAAGCGACGTACTCTGCTGCGCCCATCCGTCGACATTGCCCATGCCGGCGTTATAGGCGGCAATGGCACTGTCAGTCGACCCGTTAAAATACGCTAGAAGATACGAGAGATACGCACAGCCAAACTCGATATTCGTAGCCGGATCGTTAAGGTTGTCGGCCGAATACTCGCCACCGTCGACAAGGCCCTTGGCGATCATATCCTGGGCAGTCTCGGGCATCAGCTGCATCAATCCCTGAGCACCCTGATTCGACTCGGCCTCGGGATCCCAATTCGATTCAGACTTAATGACAGCGCACACCAGATACGGATCCAGATTATGCGAAATACTGGATTGCTTTACATACGCCTCGTAGTCAATCGGATACAGCGGCTTAAAGAAAGCGGCAGGAGCATACGAGTAAACGAATGAGATAAGGCCGAAGGCAAAAACGGCAGCCAGCGGTATAAGGCGATACCACGTAAGGAAACGTGTCTTAGGCATCGGCCTCCTCCTTATCCACTACATCCCCGAACCCATGGCGCGAAAGCCATGCGTCCAGTTGTTCAAAGAGCGAGTTATCGTCTGCCGCATTGTCAATCACAGTTGTAGCGAGATTGCACAGCACAGACTCTTCGGGCTGGCAAGCAGAACGGGCATCGAAATCAGATGGCTCCATGCCACGTTGAATAGCGCGCTCGCGACGAACTGACAAAGGGGCGCTGATGACCAAAATTTCATCAGCCAAGCCAAATGCATCCTCAAAACCAGTCGGAGCAGAAACCTCGACCACCGCAAAAGGATAACGGGGAGATGAAACAGTACAACAAACCGGATCGAGAATCCTAAGCGAAAGCTGTTCAATCAGAATGGGATGCACGATGTCATTGAGCCGTGCGACCGAATCAGGAGAAGCGAAAGCTCGAGAAGCGAGGATGCCGCGGCGAATGCCGCCTTCCTCATCCAAAATGTCCCAACCGAATTCATCCGCAAGTGTATTGACGATATCAGAGCCCGGCACATACAGCGATTTTGCAAGCTCATCCAGATCGATAAGCATAGCGCCACGAGATTCGAAATAGCGGCAGGCAGTCGACTTACCCGAAGCAATATTGCCCAAGACAAATACGGTAAACATCAAGCCCTCCCTAACGCCAATGCGAGTAATTATCGCTCAAATACACTAGATGGACTCAAAATACAGCCAAACAGTAAGAGCACATACGGGGGAGCTAGGTCCCAAAGTACAACGTGTATACAACGCAAAAAGGGGGAGACCGCGAGGCCTCCCCCTTCCAAGTTCAAGCGTACGGCTCGGTGCCGTCCACCGGTCAGCGGCGCCCTGGCCTCCCACGGGCTGACCCCGCAGTACTCTCGGCGCGATGGGGCTTAGCTTCCGGGTTCGGAACGGGACCGGGCGTGCCCCCCATGCTCTGGCCGCTGACCGGTGGGCGGCGCCCACCGTTACGGTGTCCGGGTGTCTCTCCCACGTGCCCTGGGGGCCGCATGGCGCATAGGGGAGATGACTCGGGGGCATCCTCGTGCCCGGACCGCGCATGAGCGCTGGGTCCCGCGGGCCGCGAGGTGCGGTTCCGGAAGAGCTCGGGCGATTAGTGCGGCTCGGCTGAGGACGTCGCCGTCCTTGCACCTGCCGTCTATCGACCAGGTAGTCTACCTGGGCCCTTACCGGAAGGAGAACTAATCCCTGGAACGGCTTCCCGCTTAGATGCCTTCAGCGGTTATCCGCGCCGCACGCGGCTACCCGGCCGTGCCGTTGGTCGACAACCGGTTCACCGGAGGTGCGTCCACCCCGGTCCTCTCGTACTGGGGGCAGCCTCCATCGATTCTCCTGCGCCCACGGAGGATAGGGACCGAACTGTCTCACGACGTTCTGAACCCAGCTCGCGTACCGCTTTA
>CALDEU010000013.1:0-146484 GCA_937942395.1 uncultured Collinsella sp.
TGGAGCGTTTCATGGAAAATCCCCCTAATCTAGCAACGGTTTAGAGTCTACTAGATTGGGGGGACGGGGGCCAAGCCCGCACAGTTAGCGTCGGCGTGACGTCCTTCGTCTACAGCACGGTTAAATGCATCGAACAAATGGGCTGCTTCCTCGGGACGCGAGGAAGCATCTAAAACAGTGTTGAGAATGTCTCCCGCATCACGTCCGTGTGTCTCCGTCGCAGGAACCGATGCGGCCTCGCCGTCAAATACGCGAATATTGCAGCAGGGTACCGACGCCGCGACAACCGGCGAATGCGTGGTCACAATAAACTACACGTTGGGGAAAATGCGGACAAGATCCTCCAAAATTCGCGCCTGTTAACGGGGGGGTGCAAATGAAGATCAATCTCGTCGATCATTACCACGCCCGGCGTTTCGAGCACACAATCGCCTAATGCGAGATTCAACATCGCCATGCGATATGCGATGTCCGCAAATAGACTCAACGTGCCACGATATCCGTCACTCATTGGATGAATCCTATCGCGATGGTAACTACCATCGGCAGTGCTATATGTAAACACCAGCTGGCCGAGTTCGGCATCAAAATCGACCATCGCATCTACCGTGGGTGCCGCCGCATCAAAACATGAGGCCAGCGCCTTTTAACCACAGAGAACAGCGCGCTGTCACGCTTATTCCACCACTCCCAAATGGATTGAGATTTAAACCAAGCATTCATACGTGCAACGTTCGAAGATGCCTGTAGGGCGCCTTCGTCCCACGCGTTCTGTTGGGCAACGACTGGTCTTTAGGTTCGGTCCGCGTCCACAATCGATCGGTCCCATAACGAGCAAGAATGGGAAGGGCAACCGTCTCGCCACTATCGACAAGTTTTTGCAGCCGATCGCCGACATCCACTACAGGCGCAGCAACAGCAATAGTCGTGCAGCCATTGGCAGTATTAGGCGAACGCAACTAAACCCGTTGCAAACGCAATTAGGTATAATTCTCTCAAATCGCCTAGAGAAAGTGTTTGAATGCTGACCGTAATCGTGCCTACTTACAATGCCGAGCCGTATCTTTCTCAGGCTATAGGCAGCCTATTAAACGAAAAGAATATCGAACTGGAAATCCTCGCAATCAACGACGGATCCACCGACAACTCGCTCGCCATTATGCAAGATTTCGCTGCGCGCGACTCGCGCGTTCGAGTGATCGATAAGGCAAACCAGGGTTACGGCGCAACCTGCAATCTGGGCATTCGCGAGGCAAAGGGCGACTGGATTGCCATCCTCGAGCCCGATGACTGGATCGAGCCCGGAATGTACTCCGACATGCTTGCATTTGCCAAGCGCGAATTTGGCGATCCGAACAAGCTCGATATTATTGAGACCCCATATTGGATCATTCGCAACCCCGATACCCCCCAAGAGGTCAAACTACATTGCGCATATCGCGGTCGCATTAAACCGCCTCGGCAACCGTTCACCATTCACGACGCTCCACACCTGCTGGCCCATCATCCGTCCATTTGGTCGGCAATCTATCGTCGCGACTTCCTGTTGCAAAACAATATCTGGTTTAAGGAAATCCCCGGTGCGGGCTGGGCCGATAATCCATTCCTTGTCGAAACGCTCTGCCAGGCAAAGGCGATCGCTTACTGGCCCAAGCCGTATTACTGCTACCGCGAGGAAACACCCGAAAAGGCAGCCGCCCTGGCAAAGCGTGACCCCTTGATGCCGTTTAATCGCTGGAACGACATGGTCGATATTCTTGAGCGGCTCAACGTCACCGACTCCGCCGTCTGGACACCGCAAATCACACGCGGCTTCACCTATATGGGCATCATGATTGAGCACACCGGAATTGAGGGGCACCCCGAAATCAAGCGGGCTATCCACAGGATGTTCGAACGCATGCCGCAAGAGCTGGTATTTGCCAATCCTCGCGTTACCCCTGCGGCCAAAAAGCTCTATGCCGAGTATATGGGCATTGCCAATCCTAAAATCAGTTACTGCGCGTACGCCAAGGACCTCGTGGGCGAGGGCTTGTATAACGTATGGAACAAGGGCCCCAAGCAGACTCTAAAAATGATCACATCGCACTTTGGTTCATACAACGCACGCGCTGGAAAATAGTCTGATGGGCAGAAAAGCAAGCAGAAATACCTCCATCGAAGCGCTGCGCTTGGTCGCGGTCGCCGGGATTGCCATATTCCACACGTTTCAGTGGACCTTCCAAGCCGCCTGTATCGGCGTGCCGGAATACGTATCGCTTGCGGCTTTCCCCTATTCGGGACTGCTGGGGTTCATCAACCAACTCGGCTGCTGGGCCAACGAGGTCTTCTTTATGATCTCGGGGTACTTCCTTATTCCCTCGGCGGTACACGCCCTCCAAAACGGGTCATCCGCGCAGCACCTCACGCTCAAATCGCTTGAGCGCCTCAAGAAGATCGTCTTGCCAACGCTCTTTTATTGCGCTGCCTGCCTGCTTGTCTCGATGTACGTCTATCCCTTGCCCGAAATCTCGCTACACGAGATTGGCTGGCTAACGTTGGGTATCGAGTTTATCTGGGTCTACGCGGCATCCGTATTGCTCGTCCCAGTGATTGCGCTGATACGACAGCAGATCGGCAGCAAAAGGGCCCCGTTTGTCGCAGCGCTCCTCGTGTTCACAACATTTGGAATCAACTGCTACATCGCGGCGACGGCAAACGAAGCGGCCGGTATCGTTTTGTGGCGAAAGCTCATGAGCGCCGTTACCTACCTAGTCGCGTATATTGCGGCTGGAGAAATGCGCTTTGTCCTCGAATGCCTCGGCAACGCATCCGGCGCTCAAAAATCCAAAATCGTACTCATCGGACTCGTTGCCGTCACCATCGCGCTCGAGCTTCTGCTATCGGCAAGTAGCCAGTACGACGCGCTCTGGAAGCTCTCTTACAAGTCAACTTCCGTCATATCCTTCATCTTGGCCGCCGCATCCGTTGCCACCGCAGCGTTCCATCAGCCGCACCACGAAGTCCCAGCTGCAGACAAGACAATCATGTCTCTCGCCGCAGGAACGCTCGCTTTCTACACCGTACAGTCGTTTACCTGCAACGTCTGGCGACCCATCTTTGACAAAGCAATCTACACCATGGCGACAGGCATCCAAACGGGAGAGCCCCGTCCAGCCGCCGCCATTTTGCTCGGAATCCTCATGAGCCTTTGCCTCGCGCTTGCCCTGCTCCTCGTGGATATCGTACGCAGGGCCGTGGTCGACGCCATCAAGGCTCGCATGAACAGCTAAGCAGCCTTCCGACTCCGCAGACCACGAAGCGCGCTAACACCCGAAGCAAATAGAGTCGCAAAGACAATCGCCCAGTTCTTGCAGCCAAATACCGGAATATGAACGATTGCATGGTCATGCATAACAACGAAATAACCAAGAACAACAACCAGAGGCAGCGCCATGAGCAGCGACTGGATCAACACCTTTCGACGACGACCGCCTTGCGCTCCGCCCCGTATCGAGCAAACGAGAACGGCAATCCAAATCGCCAATACGGCAGCAAATGAAACAAGGCAAACGACGTTTGAGATCAGCGCATAACCAGCAGTTGAGCAAATGGCGAACAACTGCGGGCTCATGCAATAAAACTCCTTCAAAATCTGAGGCCAGTCAGCTTGGGGCAACAGTGACGAAGTCCCATGCGCAGACCAAAGACCCATCTCGCCCAGAACGTTCGAAAAGACCTCGTCCCAGCCCAGCACAAATGCCGCGACAACCCATTTCATCGCCCAGGTAAACACAAACGAAAGCCCAAACCCAAAGAGTGCCTGCAGCATCGTGACGACACAGCGCCTGGGGCGCTCACCCTCGGGGAGCGCAGTGAAAGCAAAAAAGCAATGCAGGGCGACAACCGCGGCAGGAATCGTTAAAAAGTCAAGAAACGAAAACATGGCTCCCGTCGCTATCGACCAAAGGATAAGTCGGCTTGTGAAAACCCGTGCGTTCGGGGCCGAGTCCAAACGAAGACTCATGCAAGACATCATGATGAGCGCCACAAAGAACGAGATGCACAGCAGCAGATCGCCGATAACATTGAAAAATAGATTGGTCGAGAACAACAGGATTGCAAGGAAACCCAACGTCACTGACATTGAAAACCGCTTGTGCAAGGCAACGTAAGCGCAAGCGGAGCCGGCAATCGCCAGAGCAGCCGCGGGCGCCACGACAACGTCGATACCGCCAATATACAGGCAGACATTCGTAAGTAGCTGCCATCCATGCCAATACCGGTAGTACTGCTGATGCGTAATCCCGCCGGCTTTCGTAACGTCATCAATCTCGGCAACGGTCATCGTCTTAAACGGAGAACCTTGGTCCTTTTGCTGTGCGACTTCAATGATAAAGCGATTGTTATCAAAGCAGACAGGACCAGCTGCAACACGGTGGTCGTAGACATACATGTCAGACAACAGGACCGAGGACTCCGAACCCTGCGCATGCGACTCGATAACGGACCGCGGAAGACAATTTGCCACCGTATTGCTCAAGACAAATGCGACCTGAAGAACCAAAAACAGCAACATGGCCTTGATGGGGAGGCTATCGGCAAAGGAGGTAAAACGAGTTTTATTCACGGGTCATCCAAACAGAAAGATTGCGTCCACAGGAATCGGCACCTATGTAATACCACAATGCGCGCATGCAATCTCGCTACGCCCACACGTCAACCAGGCTTGTAGCAAACGTTCTTGGTGATTAGCGGAACATTACCCGCGGGCGCCCGCCTACGCTTACAATAGTCGTGTCCCATGGGACACATTGTTTATTCCGCAGGGCCGATACGCTGCCCACGCGAAAGGATATTCTCGTTCATGACTTCAACCCTTCCCACCCCCATCGATAAGCTCGCCATCGTCGTCGTTACGTACAAGCGCCAGGAACTCCTGGCCAACTTGTTCGACTCTATGACCGAGCTCACGGCCGCGCCCTGGCGCATCGTGATTGTCGATAACGAGAATTCGCGCGAGACCGAGGCCATGTGCACCGCATTCAACGAGCGCCTGGCCAACCTGTGGGGCATCGACACCGAGCAGCCTGACGCGCAGGGCGGCACCGACCGTGTCATCTACGCCCCGCAGCTCGAAAACGGCGGCGGTGCGGGCGGCTTCTCCGCCGGCACTAAATGCGCCTACGACCTGGACGCTCAATGGTTCTGGGTGATGGACGACGACGTGCTCGTCATCCCCGAAGGCATCGAGCGTCTTGCCAAGTGGACCGACCGCTACGATGTCATCCAGGGTTCGCGCCTGGACTTTGACGGCGGCGCCTTCTTTTGGCAATACCAACTCATCCTTTCGCTCGGCATTCCCAACCCAGTCGCCAAGTGGGACTTGGGTCCAGAGGGTTATCGCGCCATGAACCAGCTGTGCTTTGAGGGCGGCATGTTCTCGCGCCGCGTGGTCGACAAGATCGGCCTGCCCGATGCGCGATTCTTCATCTACGGCGACGATGCCTGCTATGGCTACGTGGCCAGCCAGCACTTCCCCGCCGCCGTTGTTGCCGACATTGTGCTCAAGCGCGCCCGCGCCGTCTCTAACTGGGACATCGCCGGCAAACGCCAGCTCAACTCCACGAGCGACACCAACCGCTACTACATCATGCGCAACCGCGGTTATCTGGCACGCTACATGCAGATCTACGGCGACTACCACCCCATGCTGTTCCGTCTGGGCAACGCCGCGACCTTCTGCAAGGAATTCATTCGCCTGGCTGCGGTCGATAAGTGCTTTAAGACCGGTATTCCGGCGCTGCGCCGTGGCATGAAGGACGCCCGCAAGATCGTCAAGGACCCCAACTGGAAGCCCATGCCGCCCATGAAGGACGCAGAGTAGTAAAGGGCTTTCGTCATCCCCTATAACCGCTGGCACACCACGGACACACGCTGGCCGTCAAAGCCAAACCCCCAGCGCATACGCCCGACGGCGGGTCGCGGCACGCGGATATCATCGATGCCATTGCGCTCGATTTCGAGCAGCGCCTGAACCGCCAACAGTTCCAGGCCCAGGGCATCGACGCCAGGGTCGTACATCATGTTGATCGTTATCAGCGGACGCTCGTCGAGCATGCCGAGCGTGTCGGCCACGTCAAACACCCGACTGGTGGGAATCACCTGGATATCCCAACGATCCGAGACGCCACTTCGCTTGGAGCTGGGATTGCAATAGCCGGGCAGTCCAAAGCAGAGTCCCTGCAGCGCCAGATGATAGGCTGTAGGCATATCCGATTGGCCCACATCGATGCCCAGATCGCCGATAGCACAGCTCAAAGCTTGCTTTACAGCGTCCTCGTCTCCTCGACACAGCCCGTCATGGAACGAGTCGATAACTCCAACGTCCTCAACGGCACACTCAAACCATTCCAGAATTACAAGACGGAGCGCCTGACGCACTTCGTTGTTAGGCAGACGCAGGGAACGAAGGCACGCGCCGTCCTCCGAATGCCCCGTAATGTCCGTCGTAAGGAATCCAGACAGATACAGCTCAGTCCAGATATCTTCGGGCTTGGCGGCATCGGCATCCTCGGCATGCACATGCACTGGCGCTTCAATAAACCCATGCGGCTCAAGCAAGTCGAACAATGCGGACAGGCGCATGAGATTCCAGTCACCGACGCATGCGCTCAGATGGTCGGCGTAACCATACAGATCTGCCCGAACGGGCGCGACGCAACCGCGATGTGCGTAGTCCACCACACGCTCCGGGATCGAGCAATAAAAACCACCAAACAGATAGCCCTCGAGCCACTCACGCGCGTCATCCAGACAGCCGTTGCGACCGATGCGATCCAACAGCACCTGGACTTCGTCGTCCGAAAAACCAAACCATCGATCACACCAACTCGACAGCGGCGTCGCCGACCGATAGGAAACCCCACGTTGGGACAACGCAAACTCGGCAGGACCGGGGCGCTCGCCCATAAGACACGTCAATCGCAACGAGTCGCCGGCGTCGGCAATGGTGTCGAACAACATTCGGCTGAGCGACTCTAGGGAATCCACGCTACCGTCGTCCTTAGCGTCCAAACGCTTTGGACATACTGCGTCGTAGTCGTCTATAAGAAGAACAACCTGCTCATCGAAAGCTGTCTGAAGCAGCTTAATAAGCACGCCAAGCGCCGCATCGATCTCCTTATCGCTGGCCACTCCACGCGCCGCCCTCTCGATAAGACGGACCCCACGTCTCGACAGATCAGGTGCGGCAAGCAGCGGCAGCAATCGGGCGCACTCGTGCGCGACAGCGTTGCGAATAGCCGCCGCAGCATCAGCGTCGCGCCTCGCAGCGGCAGCTGAAAAGTCGAGCATGATGACCGGATAACACGCGTACTCATCACGATAGCGACCGCCGCCCGCCTGCCAAATCTGAGTGCCGACGAACGGACTTCGATCCGGCCGCCGGTGATCAGGTCGTTCCAAATAGCATTTGAGCATCGATAAGTTCATGCTCTTGCCAAAACCCTTGGGTCGGCAGCAATACGCGACGGATGCCTCACAATCCAACATATCGGCAATAAACATGGTCTTATCGACGAGTAAACACCAATTGATTGCATCGGAAAAGTCGCGTACATCAACCGGCAAAGCTGCGTTATCTGCATGATTGAGCAACCGTGCACCAAACGCATGAGTAACACCATAATTCGCCTGTTCAGACACCGTAAACTCTCCCCCTAACGCAGCACGATGCCCATTGTAACGAGCGGGTAGAGCGCAACAATATCGACATGCAAACGTTTCGGGCAACGGTAGCAACTGACACCCCGAAGGCATAACAAATCGTTGCACAACAAAAACGGGGCCCGATGCCGCCGCACCGGACCCCGTCTCAAACGCTTTGAAAACAATCTGATAGATTACTCCTCCGAGCCATCCTCCCCAGAATTCTTCTTCTGCTGATCGAGCTTATGCTTACCACTTACGATAGACGTAGCGCCCAGCGTAGCCAAGCTCGCACTGGCAAGGCTCGCCATAACGATAAGGTCGCCCGTCTTGGGCATGTTACCGCCAGATGACTTGGTCGTTGTAGTCGTCGTGGTTGTAGTGGTCACCGTCTTGGAGTCATTTTGCTCTTGGACCTGGTTGTCAGCACCGCTCTTGTCGTCGTCTTCGGGCTGTTTCTTTTCGCCCTCGGTCTTGCTCTCGTCCTTCTCCTGTTCGGACTTGTCGTCCTTCTCCTCCGAGCTAGAACCTTTATCGGATACGGTCTTCTCGGAAGCCTCATCCTTGGAGTCGCCCTTTGCGGCCTCGGTCTTTTCCGTGGAAACCTGATCAGAGTTGTCCTTGTTCTGAGTCGAGCCATTATTGACGCCAGCCATCAGCGAAGAGCCCAGCGTAGAACCAAGCTGCTCGGAAAAAGAAGGCTTCTTGTCCGGCGAAGCAACGGGAGCGTCCGGCGCCTTATTCGAGTCGTCCTTGGAAGCATCGGAATCAGGGGTTGCGTCAGAGCCGGAGCCGTTGTTAGAGCCGGTGTCAACGGACGAATCGCTCGAGCCGGTGGATGAGTTAGAGGTGTCAGCGCCGGTCGAACCAGAAGCGTCGCTGTCCGTATTGCCGGCAGAGCTTGAAGACGAATCGCCCGCAGCAGAGCCGTTCGAGATGGAACCGTCGTTGGTAATGCCACCAGCAGAGCCATTACCGTCAGCATCGGTCGAGGGCGCATCCATCCTGTCATCGTTGGGATCGTCACTCGAGTCGTCATTCGAATCAGGTGTCGGCGAGGGCGCCGGCGTAGGCTCGGGCTGCACGGGCGTCGCAGCGGCTGCCTCGTCCTCGGCGATCATAAGCCAAGCAGTCCTTCAGCTCATTCTTATAGCGATTCTTCCAGCCCTCATGATACTGGGGCTGGCTCGAATACTTGGTAGCGACGTTACCGACCACGCTATTGGAGAGCGCCGTCACAAACTCGCGGTCGGACATATCGTTGGAAAGATTCGCCCAGCGGAAAAAGTCCCTGCAGCCACCGGTGCCGCACATGTTGGTGATGCTCCACACCATGCCCTTGACGCAATCGGCGCGGCCCGAAATATCAATGCCCAGGCCGCTCTTGAGCCAAGCCTCGGTCACCGCATAGTACGAGTTGTACGCATACGCATCCTGCAGAGCCGAAAACTCAGCAGGATCGGTGTTATAAGCACCCTGGAAGGCCTCCTGTGCAATACGGCCCAGCTCGGTAAGCTGGCCGTTCTCGTACATGGCATTGCTCGTGTTGGAAATCTCGCTGCCGCGATCAATCGCATCCTTGAGCATGCTGTATTTTTCGGGGCTGTAGTTGTAGACCTGCTTCATAAACGGAATGAGCGACCAACGGCGGTCGAACTGGTAATAGCCCGCGCGTTGTAGCCGTCACCATACGAAAAGCCCTGGTTGTAGTTACCATGGCTCTCGTACTTGGTAAAGTACTTCATCTCGGTAGTCACGTTGACAAACGAAACGCCCTGGACCGACCTCAGCACGCCCGAGAAGGACTGCTGGGTGTAGAGACCCTTATCGATATCGGTGGCATCCGAGGCAACGCCTGGCGTGGGCTCCTCGGCAGCGGCGGGTGCCGGCGCGGAAACGGCGCCAAACGAAAGCGCCAGCGTCAGGCCCGCGACAATCGCAGAATGCTTGGGCTGCATAAGATCCTCCCTGCATTGGTGTAGTTAAAGTGCAGTTTGCAAAGATAGAATCAGTATTGCAGCTCGTCCGTTGTTGCACAACAACCCCTCGGTAAACGGCAACAACCTTCCGCGAAATCTTAAGGAATTAAACAAACTGGTCGTCGGGCGCCATCAGAAGCTCGCCGTATCGCTCCATCAGCCCGTCCCTCAACTGACAGAAAGCGGGGATATAGACGTTCAAGATGCGCTGAATCAAATCTTGAGCGAGCTTGTTGTCGTAGATATGGACGTTCGTATTGCGGTCTCTGAGCATGTCTAGCCAGGCCGCCTCATCAATAAAGTCGTAGAATCGGTACGACTCCTTCAAGATGGCACGAGGAGACCCCGACGCGGCAAGCGTGGCGCCCTCATACTCGAGCAGACGCTTAAGGAGCTTCCAGCTCAGTTCAAATTGAAGATTGAACTTATTAATCAATCCACTCTGAACAAAATCATTGTTGAGATCCTGATTGGGCGCATCCTCAAGATTCGCCAAGGCGCTAACAAAGTTCTCATATTTTTTCATACAGAATCACACCATCCTTGGCAATCTCATCGAGCAATTGCTGCGATAGGGACTCGTCGAGATTGACGACATCTACATCTAAAAGAGTATCAAGATGTTCCTCGATCAAATATGAGAAACGGCCGAAATCCCGGCAACCTGCTACGGCGATGTCAATATCGCTCTTGGGCAAGTTGTCGCCTCGAGCACGAGAACCAAACAACACGACCTTCTCGGCGTCACATTCCCGAGCAAAAACTTCGATTTGCTTGTACACCTTGTCGAGAGATGCCATTTGCACCCCTACAGCTTAATGTCAAAGTTGATTTCGGGGACGGCGGCCAGGTCGGCCAACGTCACGCCGTCGACGTACTTTTCGATCACGTCGTCCAGGCCACGCCAGAACTTGACGGTGGAACACAGGTCACTGCGGGTGCAGCTGTTGTCGATGCCGTCACACGCCACCGGAGCCGTGCTGCCCTCGACGGCGCGCAGGATGTCGCCAGCACGCACCTCGGCCGGGTCCTTGGCCATCATGTAGCCGCCGCCCTTGCCGCGCACGCTCTTAAGCAGGCCCGCCTTCATAAGCGGACGAACCAGCTGCTCCAGATACTTTTGCGAGATATGCTCGCGGTCGGCAACCTCGCGCAGGGCAATCTTGCCCTCGGCGTCGCCCAGCGCCGCGATATAGATCATCAGTCGGAGGGCATAGCGGCCCTTAGAAGAAATGAGCATACCTACCCTCCCATCGTTACTGGGACAAAACCAGGCTTGTTTGTCCCAAATCCTATGCACGCGGGGCAAACAAACCTGATTTTATGTCCCTCATCTAAAAAGTCGAGTGGATTAGTCGGGTTTTCCCTTGACTAACGCCGAACCCATAGTAACTTTATTCCGAGAAGATTCCTAGGGTTTAGTACACCTATGAGTACACCATATACAGAGAGGGACAGCATGAGCGCAAATCCGCTGCTTTCCATCGAAGGTCTTACCGCCTCCGTGGACGAGAAGACCATCCTCCACAACGTCAACCTCAACGTCGCCGCCGGCGAGACCCATGTGCTGATGGGACCCAACGGCGCCGGCAAGTCCACCCTCGGCCACCTGGTCATGGGCGACCCCGTCTACACGGTCAACGACGGCCGTATCGTCTTTGACGGCCAGGACATCACCGAGCTCAACACCGACAAGCGTTCGCGCGCCGGCCTGTTCCTGAGCTTCCAGGCCCCGGTCGAGATCCCAGGCGTGCCGCTGTCGAGCTTTTTGCGTGCCAGCATCGCCGGCCGTCCCGGCCTGGAGATGAAGGGCAAGGAATTCCGCCGTCGCGTCAAGGAGCTCGCGGCCGAGCTCAACATGGATACCGCCTACCTCAACCGCGAGTTGGGCGTAGGCTTCTCGGGCGGCGAGAAGAAGAAGGTCGAGATGCTCCAGCTTCTGCTGCTGCAGCCCAAACTCGCCATCCTGGACGAGACCGACTCAGGCCTGGACGTCGACGCCCTGTCCACCGTCAGCCACGGCATGGACGCGTACCGCAAGAGCTGCGACGGCTCCATGCTCATCATCACGCACAACACGCGCATCTTGGAGCACCTGGATGTCGACCGCGTCCACGTTATGGTCAAGGGCCACATCGTGCGCGAGGACGATGCCTCGCTCATCCCCTGGATCGACAAGAATGGTTTTGAGACCTTCGAGCGCGAGGCCGCCGAGCAGCGCGCCCAGGCCGAGGCCGCCGCTGCCGAGCAGCAGGCGTAAAGGGGCGACGCAATGACCAAGAACCGCACCGAGGTCGCGGACATCGACCGCAGCCTCTACGACTTCACCTATGGCGAGGAGGGATTCGAGCGCCTCGACGCCGGCATCACGCCCGACATCGTGCGCGAGATCAGCGCAAAGAAGGACGAGCCGCAGTGGATGCTCGACCTGCGCCTCAAGTCCCTCGAGATTTTCAATCGTTTTCCCGACCCGACATGGGGCCCCTCCATCGAGGGCCTGGACATGGACAACATCGTCACCTACGTCAAGCCCAACACCGACCAAAAGCACGACTGGGAGTCGGTGCCCGACGACATCAAGAACACCTTTGAGCGCCTGGGCATCCCCGAGGCCGAACGCAGCTACCTGGCAGGCGTCGGCGCGCAGTACGACTCCGAGCTCGTCTACCACAACATGCAGGACACCGCCTCCAAGATGGGCATCGTCTACTCTGGTATTGAGGAAGCCCTACACGACCCGCAGTGGGAACCGCTCATCCACGAGAAGTTTATGACGCTCATCCCACCCACCGACCACAAATTTGCGGCCCTGCACGGCGCCGTATGGTCGGGCGGCTCGTTTGTCTACGTGCCCAAGGGCACCAAGTTGGACTTCCCGCTGCAGAGCTACTTCCGCCTTAACGCCAAGGGCGCCGGCCAGTTTGAGCACACGCTCATCATCGTCGAGGACGATGCCGACCTGCACTTTATCGAGGGTTGCTCCGCGCCCAAGTACAACGTGGCCAACCTCCACGCCGGCGCTGTCGAGCTTTTTGTGGGCAAGCGCGCGCACCTGCGCTACTCGACCATCGAGAACTGGTCCAAGAACATGTACAACCTCAACACCAAGCGTGCGCGCGTGGACGAGGACGGCGACATCGAGTGGATCAGTGGCTCCTTCGGCAGCCACGTGGGCTACCTCTACCCCATGAGCGTGCTCAACGGCCGCCGCGCCCGCTCGAGCTTTACCGGCATCACCTTTGCCGGCGCCGGCCAGAACCTAGATACCGGCTGCAAGGTCGTGCTCAACGCGCCCGATACCTCGGCAACCGTCGAGACCAAGGGCATCTCCAAGAGCGGCGGCATCCAGACCTTCCGCAGCTCCATCGTGGCCACGCCCAAGGCCGAGGGTTCCAAGGCAACCGTGAGCTGCCAGTCGCTCATGCTCGACGACCAGAGCCGCTCCGACACCATCCCCGCCATGGACATCCGCGCCAAGAATGTCGACATCGGCCACGAGGCCACCATCGGACGTATCGGCGACGACAAGGTGTTCTACCTGATGAGCCGCGGTATCTCGGAGGAAGAGGCCCGTACCATGATCGTCAACGGCTTTGCCAACCCGGTCTCCAAGGAGCTGCCGTTGGAGTACGCCGTCGAGATGAACAACCTGATCAAGCTCGAGATGGAAGGAGCGATCGGATAATGAACCAGACCACGAACACCGCTGCTACCACCCTTGAGCAGGTCAATGCGATGCCAGCTGCCACTTGGGGTTGGCTGAAGATGAATCAGACCAAGCTCGAGCTCTCTGACGAGCTTGCCGCCGCTCCCACCGGGGCCGTTGAGGTCGAGGGCTTGGACGAGCAGTTTACCGGCATGGCAGACGCGTTCGACGCCGCCATGGACGCCATGGCCGAGCGCTTCCCCGGGCGCCGCGCCTCCGCCCCCGGCGACGCCGCCGACCGCGCCCGCATCACGCCCGAGACCGAGCTCGACGTGCCCGCCACCTCCATCTACCAGGCCGGTGCCATCAAGCTCGAGGAGGAGCTCTCCCCTGCTGAGGCCTTTGAGACCGGCATGGGCGAGGCTGCTTACGCCTATCTGGTCGACCACGCCACCAAGCGCATCGTCATCGATGTGCCCACATACAAGCACGCCACGGTTACCGTGCACGTGAGCGGTGTCGATGCCGCCGCGGCCATCGCCGCCGTCGACGTCGTCGCTCGTCCCCAGTCGACGCTCGATCTGCAGGTCGCCCTAGACTCCCCCGTTACCGGCGAGGGTGTCGTGGGCTCCGTGCTACGCGTGTGCGCTCACGAGTACGCCACCGTCAACGTGACCTGCACGCAGACGCTCGACGATAGCTGGATCGCGCTCGACGACACCGGCCTGTTCCTGGACGAGGGCGCGCGCGTCAACGTGCAGCACACCGTCCTGGGTGCCGGCGCCAGCGCCACCGGCCTTGCCGGCGACCTGCTGGGCGATACCGCCAAGGTCACCATCGATACTGACTACCTGGGCGCCCGCGAGCAGGTGCGCGACTTTAACTACGAGCTGCGCCACCGCGGTCGCAAGACCGAGTGTGAGATCGACGCCAACGGCGTGCTGACCGGCACGTCCAAGAAGGTCTACCGCGGCACCATCGACCTCGTGCACGGCTGCAAGGGTGCAACCGGCACCGAGCGCGAGACGGTGCTTTTGGCCAACAAGGGCGTCGACAACAAGACCGTTCCCGTCATTCTCTGCGACGAGGACGACGTCGCCGGCAACCACGGCGCTACCATCGGCCACGTCCGCGACGAGCAGCTGTTCTATCTCGCCTGCCGCGGCCTTGACCAAAATGCCGCCGAGGACCTGTTCATCCGCGCCAAGCTGGAGGACGCCGCGCTTTCCGCCACCGACGAGCGCACCCGCGCCGCCGTCGTCCGCTTGGGCAACAACCTGATCGACAACTTTGAAGAGGAGCTCGCATGATCGACACCGAGCACGTTAAATGCGATACCTGCACTGCCCCCGAGCCCATGGAGCTCGACGCCAGCGACGAGGCTTCGCGCGGCTGGCCCACCGTAGACATCGAGACCAACCCCTACAAGGCGCAGTTCCCGCTCTTCCAGCAGCACCCCGAGATCGCCTTCCTCGATAGCGCCGCCACCGCGCAGCGCCCTGCCTGTGTGCTCGACGCCGAGCGCGACTTCTATCAGCGCATGAACGCCAACCCCCTGCGCGGCCTGTACTCGCTGTCCGTCGAGGCAACCGAGGCCATCGCGAAGGTGCGCCAGCAGATCGCCGACCTCATCGGCGCTCCCCAGGCCAACGAGGTCGTCTTCACCCGCAACACGAGCGAGTCGCTCAACCTGGTCGCCAAGAGCTTTGCACCCACGGTGCTCGAGCCCGGTGACGAGGTCGTCATCACCATCATGGAACACCACTCCAACCTAATCCCGTGGCAGCAGGTCTGCCGCGAGACCGGCGCCAAGCTCGTCTACCTCTACCCCACCAAGACCGGCCAGCTCACCACCGAGGAGGTTCTGGCCAAGGTGGGTCCCAAGACCAAGATCCTGGCCGTGGGTCAGGTCTCCAACGTACTAGGCGTCGAGAACCCGGTCAAGAACCTCGGCAAGCTCGTGCACAAGTACGGCGGCTATCTGGTCGTCGACGGCGCACAGTCGCTGCCGCACATGCCGGTCGATGTGGCCGACCTGGGAGCCGACTTCTTTGCCTTTAGCGCACACAAGGCCATGGGCCCTATGGGCATCGGCGTGCTGTGGGGCAAGATGGACCTGCTCAACGCCATGCCGCCCATGCTCACCGGCGGCGAGATGATCGATTCGGTCACCGAGCAGGACGCCGTCTGGGCGCCCGTCCCCGAGAAGTTCGAGGCCGGCACGCAGGACGCCGCCGGCATCTTCGCCACGGGTGCGGCACTCGACTACCTCGTCAACACGGTTGGCTACGAAAACATCCAGGCACGCGAGCAGGCACTCGTCCACTACCTGATGGGCGAACTCATGCAGCTCGACTTTGTTCAGATCATCGGCTCCATCTATTGGGACAACCATCACGGCGTCGTCAGCTTTAACGTCAAGGGTATCCACCCGCACGACGTCGCGAGCATCATGGACATGGACGGCGTGTGCATCCGTGCCGGTCACCACTGCGCGCAGCCGCTGCTTACCTGGCTGGGCGTCGAGAACCTCGCCTGCTGCCGCGCCAGCGTGGCCTTCTACAACGACAAGGCCGACATCGATAAGTTCATCGCCGGCCTGCATCACGTTTGGAGCACGTTCAATGGGTAATCTGTACACCTCCACCACGTTTATGGAGCACAACTCGCACCCCGACTACAAGTACGAGATGGATGCCCCCACGCACGAGCACGACGGCATCAACCCCAGCTGCGGCGACGAGCTCACCTTGCAGCTGCGCGTCGAGAACGGCGTGATCGAGGAGGCCTCCTTTACCGGCCACGGCTGCGCCATCAGTCAGGCCAGTGCCGACATCATGGCCGACCTCATCACCGGCGAGACCGTCGAGGAAGCTCACCGCTTGGCAGAGCTCTTCCTCGCCATGATCCGCGGCGAGCAGCTCTCCGAGGAGGACTTGGAAGACCTGGACGAAGCCGCCCAGCTCCAGGACATCTCGCACATGCCCGCCCGCGTCAAATGCGCCGAGCTCGCCTGGCGCACCCTCGACGGCATGCTCGAGGGGCAAGCTAACCAGTAGCGTATGCTCCGAATCCAAGGTTTTTGATTGCCGAGCCGCCCGATACGGGCGGCTCTGTTTTTCCTAATGAGCACGAACACACAAAATCAGCGCGTCCGGCGCCCCGTCTGTCATTTACCACACGGCCAGACGCGAACACGGGCGTTTTCCACAGCACCAAAGGCCTGCGGCAGGGCCCCGGGCCCGCCAAGCAATGCGCCAAGCCCCGTTCTGCTGAGCTCCGACTCGCTTCGCGCCTGCCGCAGACGGGTCCCATAGGGTGCGACGTGCATTTTTGCGAGTATTCAGCACGCCAAGCTGTATGTATACGCATCGAAAGCGTTAATCAACGTCTCCAGGCGCATATATATTGTGTTTTAGAACAAGCATCGCGGTCTCAGGGATCACATACATGCGCTTCGGAGGCGCATCGGAAGGCATAAATAGCTTCGGGACCCGTATGTTGCAAGACTGCGGCAGTGCCGACAGCACCACGATGCTGAAAACTCCGTTTTTTGCACGGCGCAGACGGGGGTAGGCACGGGCAAACCCGGACTGAGCTGTTATTTTATGCAAGATGACGATTGTTCTATGCATATTAAGAAGTGCAGTTACCGTACCAAGCTTTTGAACGCTGGTTGCGGCGTATGGACGACCCCAACTGCGGTGAACAGGCGACCTTACATCACGTTTCCGCCAGCCCGCATCGCCGTTCGCGCGCGGGCGCGCACGATACGAGAGACGGTACTTTTGCCAATCCCGGTATACCGCTCAATCTGGCGCACCGTAAAACCGGCATCGTGCAATCCAAAAATAACGGTATCGCGCTGCGCCGGCGGTGCGACTTTAACCCCACGAAGCGGAACCCCGAGCCCCTTCGCCATCTTGTCGGCAAAGGCGTGGCGTTCCCATTCCGTCTCTTTCATATCGCACAGCGCTGGCTCACTGCCGTCGGGCGTCGAAAGCGAATAGGCAATATAGCCCTCGGCAGAACCAAATAGCTCAAGCACGCAAGAAGGATCAGAAAATCCCCTCGCGACATCGGCCGCGTCACCGTCGTAAGCGCACAAATGCTCCGGAAAGCTGCTCCAGGGATAACGCTCAATGAGACCGATGCCCGCCTCCTGCGGATCGGCGTGAACGGAGCGAATAGCCTCCATCACCTGCCAGTCGGTATCGAGCGAGCGCCGGTCAAAACGGTTCTGGAACAGATGCCCTGTGCGCCCCGTGCGTTTATTGAACCGCCGCGCGTACGTCAAAAGCAGCCGGTGCATCGCCGCGCTCATCGCGTCCTCGTAATCTGCAAGCACCATACGCACGTGATTGCCCATAAGGCACCAGGCGATAACCGTCACGCCCGCCTTGCGGCAGCACTCACGCATCAGCTCCAAGAACTCCCACCGGTCTTCATCGCCCTCAAAGATGAGCTGTTTGCCCACACCGCGAGCACAGACATGGTAAAAGCCGGTAACCGTTCTCCAAACGCGCTGCATGGCGCTCCCTTCGCCGGGATCTGCTTACCATCCAATACAGCACGATTGAAGCGTGCCATCAAAACATTCACGCAAAACAATACACTCGCGCGGCCAAAGGCAGTAAACAGGCGGCGAACGGCACCGTTGCAACAGGTCAACCCCTGCAACGCTTACAAGAGCCGACCAAAAGCTTGCCAAAGACGGACCCCCTCTACGGAGGTTCGCGACCACAGAACATAGAGTTAAACCGTTTCAATTAAAACTTCCGGACTTCTCGCTACGAAAACTGAGCCGTTCGCCGAATATTCCGTGCATTTCGCGGTATTATAGGGGCTGCATGTCATGTCCCTTTCGAAGGGTCGCCCGGCAATCGCCAGCCACGACCCCCAGACGGGACGCCAACACGATAGAGAGGAGAGGCATGCAGTACTCACAGGAAGTGGAGAACATGTGCCCCGTTGCCAAGGGTGCATACCACGGCCCCGCACCCATCCCCGAGGAGGGCAAGTGGGTCCAGGCTAAGGAGATTTCCGACATCTCCGGTCTTACGCACGGTGTGGGTTGGTGCGCACCTCAGCAGGGCGCCTGCAAGCTCACGCTGAACGTCAAGGACGGCATCATCGAGGAGGCCCTCGTTGAGACCATCGGCTGCTCGGGCATGACCCACTCTGCCGCCATGGCTTCCGAGATCCTTCCCGGTAAGACCATCCTCGAGGCCCTCAACACCGACCTCGTCTGCGACGCCATCAACGTTGCTATGCGCGAGATCTTCCTGCAGATCGTTTACGGCCGCAGCCAGACCGCGTTCTCCGAGGGCGGCCTGCCCGTGGGCGCCTCCCTCGACGACCTCGGCAAGGGCCTTCGCTCTCAGGTCGGCACCATGTTCGGCACCAAGGCCAAGGGCGCTCGTTACCTCGAGCTCGCTCAGGGCTACGTCACCCGCATGGCTCTCAACGACAAGAACGAGATCATCGCATTCGAGTTCCTGAACCTCGGCAAGTTCACCGACGCCGTCAAGGCCGGCAAGACCCCCGAGGAGGCCATCGCTGGCGCTATGGGCCACTATGGTCAGTGGGAGAACGCTGCCAAGTACATCGACCCGCGCACCGACGAGGAGACTCACTCCGTCGCCAGCGTGTTCCCGGTTCACGAGTAGAAAGGGAGGGAAATAACTATGACTGTTACGTTCGAAGGTTACGAGCGCCGCGCTGACAAGATCAACAAGTGCCTCGCCGACAACGGCATCGCCTCCCTCGAGGAAGCTCTGCAGATCTGCACCGACAAGGGCTTCAACCCGCGTGAGATCGTCAACAACACCCAGTCCATCGCCTTCCAGAATGCCGAGTGGGCCTACACCCTCGGTTGCGCTCTCGCTGTCAAGCGTGGCGCCAAGTCCGCTTCTGAGGCTGCCGCCATCATCGGCGAGGGCATCCAGGCCTTCACCGTTCCCGGCTCCGTCGCCGAGGACCGCAAGGTCGGTCTGGGCCACGGCAACCTGGGCGCTATGCTGCTCTCCGACGACACCGAGTGCTTCGCCTTCCTGGCCGGTCACGAGTCCTTCGCTGCCGCTGAGGGTGCTATCGGCCTGGCTCTGAACGCCAACAAGGCTCGCAAGAAGCCGCTGCGCGTCATCCTCAACGGTCTGGGCAAGGACGCTGCTCAGATCATCGCCCGCATCAACGGCTTCACCTACGTGAAGACCCAGTTCGACTACTTCACGGGCGAGCTCAAGGTCGTCGAGACCATCCCCTACTCCGATGGTCCCCGCGCCGCCGTCAACTGCTACGGCGCCGACGACGTCCGCGAGGGCGTTGCCATCATGTGGCACGAGAACGTCGACATCTCGATCACCGGTAACTCCACCAACCCCACGCGCTTCCAGCACCCCGTCGCTGGCACCTACAAGAAGGAGCGCCTCGAGGCTGGCAAGAAGTACTTCTCCGTCGCTTCTGGTGGCGGCACTGGTCGTACCCTGCACCCGGACAACATGGGCGCCGGCCCTGCCTCTTACGGCATGACCGACACCATGGGCCGTATGCACTCCGACGCCCAGTTCGCCGGTTCTTCCTCCGTGCCTGCGCACGTTGACATGATGGGTCTCATCGGCATGGGCAACAACCCCATGGTCGGTGCCACCGTCGCCTGCGCTGTCGCCGTCGAGGAGGCCCTCAAGGCCTAATCGCGCCCGCGCGATGCTCATATAGTTGAGCTTTGGAGCCGCTACCTTTCGAGGTAGCGGCTCTTTTTGTTTGCGCTGGTGCAGGGTAGCTAATGCCGATATATCAGCTGGGGCGAAATACGAGATGTGAAGAGATGGAGCGTCAGAGCGTCCATGACGCCCACCTGCCATATTTGCCCTTTACCGATTTGCCGAGTCTTTGCGGCCCCATTGCCGATCACCCGTGCGACAATGCGCCGGACGAGAAAGGAATCTGATGGAATCGACTGATGTACTGGTAATTGGATCTGGCATTGCGGGCCTTTGCGCCGCCATCGAAGCGGCACGCACGGGTGCAACCGTCACTGTGGCAAGCGCCGGCAAGACTATGAGTGGATCGAGCTTCTTCCCCGGAACCTGGGGCCTAGGGCTTATCGGACCCGTTAACGAAGACGATGAACAGGACCTCATCGACACCATTCAGACCGTCGGCGGCGGCGTTGCCGACCCCGAACTCGTCCAAACGTTCGTCCACTGCATTCCCCAAGCGATTGACTGGCTCGAACAGGATCTGGGCGTAGAACTCCAGCACCCGCAAAGCGCCGAGAGCGCCCAGCAAAAGCAATTTATCCCTTGCTTTGACCATAAGACACGTATGTGGCGCGGCCTCACCCGCAAGCCCCTTGAGGACGCTCTGACGACCCGGATCGAGTCACTCGGCATTCGCCTGCTCCCCCGCCATGAGCTTATTGACCTTGTTGAGGACACGAACGGCAGAATAACCGGAACCGTACTCTACGACCTTACCGAAAATCGAATCGTGCCCTTTGCTGCCAAGGCCACGATCATCGCAGCCGGTGGCACAGGCGGCCTGTTCGAGCGCAGCCTTACGTCGGCTGATGTGCTCAGCTCCTCGCAGGCCATCGCACTGGCGCACGGCGCATCGCTTGCTAATATAGAGTTCATGCAGATGATGCCCGGCTTCATCGAGCCCAAGCGCAACCTGGTCTTCAACGAGAAAACCTGGCGCTACGTACATATAGACCAGCCGGTAGATATTGCCGACGACAAGCTGGACGACCTGCTCGAGCAGCGCTCTGGATATGGCCCCTTCACGTCACGCTTGGCCTCCCGCGCTATCGATCTCGTCATCGATCAGGCAGGTGTCGAAGGCCTGGCACTCCACTACGACTTCCCCCGCGAGGATGTCCCAGAGTTTGTGCAGACCTTTGCCACCTGGCTGCAAGACGAGCACGGCATCGCTCCGACTGACGAGATGCGCGTTGCGATGTATGCCCACGCCGCTAACGGCGGCATCAAGATCGATAAGACCGCGTACACGGGCGTTGAGGGTCTCTACGCTTGCGGCGAGGCGACAGGCGGCATGCACGGAGCCGACCGCATTGGTGGCTTATCAAGTGCCAACGGCATCGTGTTCGGGCGCATCGCGGGCGCATCGGCAGCCCTTGCAGCGCAGAAGGAGCCTGAGGCAGCCCTGAAGGCGGATATCACCCTCCCCCAGTACGGCATTGCCACAACAGATGCCGAACGCCTGACACACAGCCTTAGGCACACGATGAGCACCTATTGCATGATCAACAGGACCGAAACAGGCCTATCCGAGGCCCTGCAACAGCTTGAAAGCCTGCAAGACAAGGCCATGGCGCTGAGCAAGCCGCATGCCGATGACAGCGAGATCGCAGCCCTCGCCCGCCTACAGTCGCAGATTCGACCAGCACAGGAAATGGTCAAAGCCATGCGCAAGCGAACTGAAAGCTTAGGTTCGCACTATCGAGCAGACTAAATCGATTCTCACTTTGAGTTTGATCACAACTTCTCAACATGCATCGAGTCCCGTAAGCAAGATTCCCCTAAGGAGAACGCGCCTACGGGGCTTTAGCCGTGTTTCCCTAAGGGAATCACGGTGCAGATCACTCAGCTCCGCGCCCTTTCGGGTTCGACCCCATGCGAGGTCAACAAAAAAGCGACCAGCCTGAGCCAGTCGCTTTAACAATCTTTGGGTGGGCCGTCAGGGGGTCAGCCTGCTGCGCAGGCGGCCGCTGCGGCGCTTTGCGCCTTGCGCGCTGCGCTGGTAAATGCTCACGCATTTCCTCAGCTCCGCGCCCCGACGGGTTCGACCCCATGAAAGGTCAACAAAAAAGCGACCGGCCGAAGCCAGTCGCTTTAACATACTTTGGTGGGCCGTCAGGGGGTCGAACCCTGGACCTTGGGATTAAGAGTCCCCTGCTCTACCAACTGAGCTAACGACCCAAAGCTAAAGTCCGTTGTGGCGGACTTTAGAGGAGATATCGTGTGGTGGGCCGTCAGGGGGTCGAACCCTGGACCTTGGGATTAAGAGTCCCCTGCTCTACCAACTGAGCTAACGACCCGATATCAACACGAAGCAAGAACTGGGGTGGGTAAAGGGACTCGAACCCTCGACCTACGGGACCACAACCCGTCGCTCTAGCCAACTGAGCTACACCCACCGTGTCCTGTGCGCTTCGCGCTCGACTATTATTGCAAGGAACGCCACGCGATGCAAGCCCCAATTTTCAAGAATTTTGAAAAGAGTTTTTCGAGACCATTTCGAGCAAATCCCACCGGTTTCATGGGAGTAAACTTGCCCCACTGCAAATCCTCGAAAGGACCGTCATGAAAGAACTCTCCAATCGCACAGCAACGTTTACCGATTCCGTCATCCGCCGCATGACGCGCATCTCCAACAAGTATGGCGCCGTCAACCTGTCGCAGGGCTTCCCTGACTTCGATCCCCCGGCGCAGCTGCTCGATAGCCTCAGCACCATCGCCACCGACCCCAAGCCGCTTTACCACCAGTACTCCATCACCTGGGGCTCCCAGGCCATGCGTGAGGCGCTTGCCGCCAAGCAGGAGCATTTTATGGGCATGTCGGTAAACCCCAACGAGAATATCGTAGTCACCTGTGGCTCCACCGAGGCCATGATGGCTGCCATGATGACGGTTACGAACCCCGGCGACAAGGTCGTCATCTTCTCGCCGTTCTACGAGAACTACGGCGCCGACACGATCCTTTCGGGTGCCGAGCCCGTCTACGTGCCGCTCAACCCGCCCACATTCGACTTCGACCGCGAGGTCCTCGAGGCGGCCTTCCGCGACAACGACCCCAAGGCCATCGTCCTGTGCAACCCTTCCAACCCCTGCGGCAAGGTCTTTACGCGCGAGGAGCTCACCTTTATCGCCGACCTCTGCAAAAAGTACGACGCCTATTGCATCACCGACGAGGTATACGAGCACATCGTCTACGCACCCCATGAGCACGTCTATATGGCCACGCTGCCTGGCATGTTCGAGCGCACCATCAGCTGCAGCTCGCTGTCCAAGACCTACTCCATCACCGGCTGGCGTCTGGGCTACACTATCGCCCCTGCCGAAATCACCGAGCGCATCAAAAAGGTCCACGACTTCCTCACCGTGGGCGCCGCCGCTCCCCTGCAGGAAGCCGTCGTCACCGCCCTCAACTTCGACGACAGCTATTACGATGAGGTCCTTGACCTCTATGCCGCCAAACGCGACCTGTTCTGCCAGGGACTCGACAGCATCGGTCTTGAGCATAACGTGCCGCAGGGCGCCTACTACGTCATGATGGACATCTCTGAGTTTGGCTATGACAGCGACCTCGAGTTCTGTGAAGACCTCGCGTCTAAAGTGGGTGTGGGCGCCGTGCCCGGCTCGAGCTTCTTCCGCGAGCCCGTCAACCATCTGATTCGTTTCCACTTTGCCAAGCGAGACGAGACGCTTAACGCGGCGCTGGAGAACCTCAAGTCGCTACGTGATAAAATCAAGCCGCGCGGGTAAGGACGGCCCGGCAACTAAAGCAACCAAAGAAGCCTCGCACCGCCCGCCGCGTTGCGAGGCTTCTTTCTATAGCGCTTTCTTAAATGGTTTAGAGCTCTATACTTTAGTCACGGAGCAACTCGTCCCAGAGAGAGGAATACTATGGCAGAACAGCAGCTTATCGGAGCGCTCGAGGCCGGCGGCACCAAGATGGTCTGCGCCACGGGCTATGCAGACGGTACGGTCCTGGAGCGCGAGCAGATCGCGACCACGACCCCACAGGAAACCGTCGAGGCCGTCAACGCATGGTTTGCCGACAAGGGCATCGCCGCGCTGGGCATTGGCGCCTTTGGCCCTACCGCAGTCAACCCCGCCTCGCCCCAATACGGCAAGATCCTGGAGACGCCCAAAACGGCATGGCGCTACTTTGACCTGCTGGGCACTATCCAAAACGAGCTCAATATCCCCTGCGGCTACGATACCGACGTCAACGTCGCCTGCCTGGGCGAGGTCACGTTTGGTTGCGCTCAGGGCCTTACCGATGTGGTCTACCTGACCATCGGCACCGGCGTGGGCGCCGGCGTGCTCTCGGGCGGTAAGCTCGTGCACGGCATGATGCATCCCGAGGCCGGCCACATCCTGGTCACGCGCGACCCGCGCGACACCATCGGCGAGCATAGCGCCTGCCCCTTCCACGACAACTGCCTAGAGGGCCTCATCGCCGGCCCCGGCGTTAAAAAGCGCTGGGATGGCAAGAGCGCCGGAGACATGGCCGATGACCCGGAGGCCATGGACCTGCTCGCCGGCTATCTGGCACAGGCGCTCATGACCTACACGCTGTGCTACGCGCCGCAAAAGATCATCATCGGCGGCGGCGTGGCCAACCACACCCCCATCGTGCCGCTCGCGCGCAAGAAGTGCGCCGAAATGCTCAACGGCTATATCGTCACGCCCGAGGTCAACGACATCGATAACTACATCGTGAACAACAGCCTCGAGGGCAAGCAGGGCATCATGGGTTGCCTGGCCCTGGGCGCACAGGCGCTTCAGTAGCAGCCGCACCCACAGGGCGTGGCGCGCCCGGCAAATCCGACCTACGGAACGACGCCACCACGCCTCATATAAGCCCTCAAATAAAAAAGGCCGCCTAGGACCAAACAATACGTCCTAGGCGGCCTTTTTGGCGCACATCAGCGACCGTAAGAGATATCGGAGCACAACGCCCGTTGCCGCTCCACAGCAGTCGATCATCACATCGGTGATCATGCCGGCGCGTCCCGGCACAAAGAGCTGAATCGTCTCGTCGATCGAGGGAATCAGCAGCAGGAACACCGCCGTGGGCAGCAGCACGTCAAAGGTGCGCCGGCCCTCAAAATCAAAGGCGTGCGTTGCCAAGATGCCGAGCACCATATACTCGGTAAAATGCGCGCACTTGCGAACGACAAAGTTGGTCACCCATTCATATGGAAGTCCCACGCCGTGCAGGAAACCGCGGATAGCTTCCATGACCGTTAGGCTCAGCGAGCCCGATCCCGAGCCGGGAACCAGCGAATTGCCCCAGATCAAGAGCGCCATCAGGCAGGTCACGACCGCCCATTTTCGATTGATCTTAACCATGCAGAAGTTATGCCTCCGCGCGGAGCGGCGCGAAGCTGGCGGTACCGCCCTCGATAACGCTCAGATAGGCACGGCCCGTACGCTTGGCGGTAGAGGACTGCAGGCGCTCGATCTCTTCCTCGAGGATCTGATTGACGCGCTCGTGACGACGATTTTCCATAATGCCAGCGGCAATAGCCTCGGCCCGCTCGATGCTCTCGCGTGAGATACGGGCGGTATCCTCGGGGAACACAGCGCTGTGACGGCCGACATAGGCGGGGGCAGCAGGCTGAGGGGCAGCGACGGGAGCGGGCGCTACAACAGGAGCGGGCTCGTCAATCTCATCCAGAATCGCGGTGGCGGCGGCCCACATGTCCTCGTGGCCCGAATAATCGGCCATGGGAACATCAACCTCGAGCGAGGCGTCCGGAAGGTCGCCGGTGTCGATGCGATCTTGGACATCAATCGATGCGGTGATAGCTGCAGGCTCATCGAGGTCATCGAGATCGATGTCCGCGGCACCGGAGATGATAGGCATGCTGGCGAGGTTTGCATTGTACGGCGCAGCCTCAGCCGCCTGCTGCTGGGCAGGAGCGCCCCAAAGCGAGCTTTCGGCGGCACGGCGGGCGGCAACGGCCTCCTCGTCCGCGGTCATGGCTTCATCAACGTACGAATTGTCGGCAGAAGCGTTCGCGTCCGCCGAGGTAGCGCTGTAGGCGTTATTGGCTGCCGCGTTGGCGACGAGTGCCACGAAAGCCGCCGTGCTGCCCGCAGGGGCGGCCTGGGAGCCAGACACGGCGCGTGCCGCGGCGGCGATGTCGTCACGATTGAAGGAGCCGGTCTGCCCGCCGTTGGTGAGCTCGTCGATGGCGACTTGATAGACGTCGCGCGAGTGTGCAGGGTCGCAGCTCACCGGCGAATCGTCGTCGAGCATACTGTCGATCATGGACCAAGCCTCGTCCTCGTCCATAGCATCTGCGGCTCGAGCGATGGTAGGGACACCATCATCGGCATGACGGCGCTGGAACGCACCAGTCAGGCCGGAAAGGAATGCCGAGGTAGACTGCTCCGACTGAGCCTGAGAAGCAGAAACAGCAGCATAAGGAGTCGCATCCTGCTGCTGAGCTGGAATCGAGGCGGTCTTGAACTCGCTTTGATGCTGATTGAGATTGGCGGCACCGCCCATGGCATTGGGCTGGAACAGACGCTCTTCACGCTGCGCACGGTACTCGGAAATACCCAGCGAGGCGGCATAGATACCCACGCCCGCCACCGCGCCCACGGCGAAGGGAACCGCACCCGCCACGACCGTCTCGTTCACCGACGAAAACGGCAGCGTCGCGGCATACATAACCACGGGAGCGGCAAGGCCGATCCCGCACGAAAGTCCGGCAAGGACTGCTCGTTGTGTTGCATCAGAAGAAGCCATGAGCTCTCCCCATCTTCCAGCACCCAAATCGCATCATTCAGTTGGCTGCGCGAGAGAAGATGAAGCGGGGCTATGCCCCAAAGCAACGGTATATGGTTCGTTTCATCTGCGTTATCCGTCGCGAAGCTTAAAAGCTATTATGCGAAACCGCCCTGTCGATTGCAAGCGACGATGTCGGATTGAAACGGGAAACCTGCTGCTTGCCAGTCTTATGGTCAAAAATAAGCGCGGATAGAGGATATGAAAAAGGGCCGAGGCTCAAAGCCCCGACCCTTTATCGCATTGATGACCATCGCTGCGTGTGGATGACAACCTAGAACGTCTGCTCGTAGTCGCTGTGTTTTTTAGCCGAACGCACCAAGAACTCCTGGTTGGTGTTGGTGCCCTTAAGACCCTTGATAAACGACGCGGCTGCGCGCTCGGTGTTGTTCATGCCGGCAAGAATGCGACGCAGACCAAAGACAAACGGACGCATCTGCTCGTCGACCAACAGGTCCTCATTACGCGTACCGGAGGCAACGGGGTCGATAGCCGGGAAGATGCGACGGTCGGCCAGGTCGCGGTCGAGCTTAAGCTCCATGTTGCCGGTGCCCTTGAACTCCTCAAAGATGACCTCGTCCATCTTGGAACCGGTGTCGATGAGGGCAGAGGCCAGGATGGTGAGCGAGCCACCGTTCTCGATATTACGGGCTGCGCCCAGGAAGCGCTTGGGCGGATACAGTGCCGCCGAATCGACGCCGCCCGAAAGGATGCGGCCTGAGGCGGGCGCGGCCAAGTTGTAGGCACGGGCAAGGCGCGTGATGGAATCGAGCACCACCACGACGTCGCCGCCCAGCTCCACGATGCGCTTGGCGCGCTCGATGACGAGCTCTGCCACGCGAGTGTGGTTGTCGGCGGGCATATCGAAGGTCGACGCCACAACCTCACCCTTGATGGAACGCTGCATATCGGTGACCTCTTCGGGGCGCTCGTCGACGAGCAGACAGATGAGGTGCACCTCGGGGTTGTTAATCGAGATAGACTGGCAGATCTTCTTGAGGATCGTGGTCTTGCCGGCCTTGGGCGGGGACACGATCAGGCCACGCTGACCTTTGCCGATCGGCGACACGATGTCGATGGCGCGACCGGTAATGGAGTCCTTGCCGTGCTCCATGCGCAGCGGCTCATTGGGATAGACCGGGGTAAGGTCGCCGAACTTGGGACGGTTGCGAATCTGCTCGGGGTCCAGACCGTTGACGGTCGTGATTTTAGCGAGGCCGGCGCGCTTGTCGCCGCCGCGCGAAGGACGCAGCGAGCCCTCGATGACGTCGCCCGTGCGCAGGCGCGCGGAGCGGATGAGGTAGGCGGGCACGAAGGCGTCGTCGTTGGACTTCATGTAGCCGTGGGCATGGATGATGCCGGAGCTGTCCGGGCGAATCTGCAGAATGCCCTTGATGTCGCGGAAGCCCTCGGCCTTCGCGGCGGTGGTGTAGATCTCCTCGACGAGCTCGGCCTTCTTCTTGCCGGTCGTCTCAATCTCGAACTCCTTGGCCTTCTCGCGCAGCTCGGCGACCTTCATGGCCGCGAGCTCCTCGCGCGAAAGCGTGGGCTCAGTCGGAGCGGCATTGCGCTCCTTATTGCGCTGCTTGCGGTCGCGCTGACGGTTGCGGCGATCGTTGTTGCGCTCGTCCTTGCGCTCGTTGCGGTCATTACGCTCGTCGTTGCGCTTGTGCTGACGGCGGTTGGGGCGAGCGCTCTCTTCGGTCTCGACGGGGGCGGTGCCATCGGTTGCGGAGGCGTCTTCGTTAGCCGAAGCATCATCGCTGGCCTCGGCATTGGAATCGCCCTGCGGCTCGGCCTCGGCATGCTGCTCGGCGGCCTTGGCCTTAGCGGACTTCTTGCGACCGCGCTTGGGCTTCTCGGACGCAGACTGTTCGACGTCTTGGGGCTCGGCGGCATCAGTCGATGCATCGGCGGTCGTCTCGGCGGAATCCTCGGACGCACCCTTCTTGGCAGCCTTGGCCTTGGACGTGCGCTTAACAGCAGTACGATGGCTGCGACCAGGACGGACGTCGGCGGGCTCGACATCGGCGGGAGCGGCCTCGGAAGTCGTAGCATCCTGGGCGGGTGCATCGGCAGCGGTTGCAGACTCGGCGGTCGCCGCAGCATCCCGAGCGGCTGCAGCTGCGGCTGCGGCCTTCTCTGCCTCGACGAAGGCCTTGGGCTTGCGACCGCGACGGTGCGGGCGCAAAGCCGGATCGACAACGGGAACTTCGCTGGCCTCGACAGGCGCAGCGGGCTCAGCAGGCGATGCGCCCTCCCCTGCCGCGGAACGGACCGAAGCCTCAGTGAGCTCGGGGGTTACCTGTTCAGCAACCTGCTCGGCCTTAACAGCCGTGCGACGGCGTGTGCGCGTTGCCGGCTTCTCGGTCGGCAGGTCGGCGGCAGGGGTCTCGGTGGCGGCAGGGGTCTCGGGCACAGACGGAGCTGCAAGCTCGGTCAGAGCCGCGGCCTCGCGCTCGGCAGCACGACGGCGGGCGCGCACCACCTGAGCCTCGCTAATCTGCGCCAACGCACGTGCCTGCGCGACCTCATCGGAAATCGACGCCGAGGAGTCAGCTGCAACGGTGCGCTTGGCGCGCGTCGTGCGCGTGGTACGGCGCTTGAGCTTGGTGACCTCCTCGCCGTCAGCGGCAGGCTTGGCCGTGCGGCGCATGCGCTTGGGCTTTGCCGGAGCAGCCTCCTCACCAGTTGCAGGCACGGCCTTCTCAGCCGCTACAGGCGTAGGCGTCGAAGCAGCCTTAGGCGTCTCAGGAGCCGAGACTTGCGCGGGCGCCGCAACCTGGTCCGACGCAACCGGTGCAGCGGGAGCGGCCTGCGTCGTCGTTATTTCGTTTTCTTGCTGTTGATCAGACACAGTGTTTGCTCAACTTTCTTTTCAAGCCCTGTGATCACATGCTCCCTGCATAAACCTTCAGGGCGGCTAAACAGTCTAGCTCCGTCAAATACCGACGGACATCATTGATCTGTATCGAGATATTTGCGTCATATACGCAGCGTTAGTGTAACACAACCGCCGTCACCTGCAACTTAGTCATTGGACGTTCTTAAACGCCCAGTCATCAGGGACACTCCTCCTCAAAAGCGCCTTGAAATGTCGCGCCAGAGGAGTGAAGCCGTGGCACCCGGAATAGCCGCGCCACGAATCGCGCCCATCTACTACGTTTGCCCCCGAGCCCCTGACCATACCCTTGTTTTTTCAAAAACAACGAGTCTGCTACCTGCGGTTTTAATTTCGTACTTTTCGGCATGGTTCGGGATATGCGTCCAAACGTAGGAGATGAGCCCAATTCGTGGCGGACGGTATCCCGCCACCCCTCCGCGAGACAAAATTGATCCATTTTCCTCCGTCCCCAAGGGACAATTTTCAAAACTACGCCGGATTACGGGGCCAGAATGCTGCAAGCCAACCATACCCTTCATTCTCAAGAAACAATAAGCCATCTACCTGCGGGTTTAATATTGCTATTGGCACCATGCTCGCCAATTGGCGATTCAGCCCCGTAAACCGGTATAGTTGCGATTTGGTAGCATTTTCCAGCAAACCAAATAGTCTCACCAAACGCAAAAAGCCCGACCTCCGTAGGAGATCGGGCTTTCAAGGCTTAGTTAAACCAAGTCTGTACGGTCAAATGACCCGTAGCTTACATCTGCTCGGGAGCGGAGACACCAACGAGGGTGAGCACCAGGGCGAGCGTCACGCGGACGGCATCGCAAGCGGCCAGACGGGCGCGCGAAAGCTCGGGGTCGACAGGACGGCCCTCGCTCGGCAGAACCTGGCAAGCAGCGTAGAAGCTGTGGAAGTCGCCGGCGAGTTCCTCAGCAAAGTGCGTCAGACGGAACGGGGCGCGATCGCGAGCGCAGCTGGCGATGAGGTCGGTGAGCTCGTTGAGCTTACGCGAAAGGGCGAGCTCGGTCGGGTCGGTCAGCAGCGAGTAATCGACGTTCTCACCGATGGCCTTGGCGGCGACGGCCTTCATGCCCATCTCGTCAGCCTGCTCGGGCGTAACGTCAGCGGCACGGCGCAGGATGGAGCACACGCGGGCGTGAGCGTACTGCACGTAGTACACCGGGTTGGAGTTGTCGCGCTTCTTAACGGCCTCGATGTCGAAGTCAACCATCTGGTTGGAGCTCTTGGAGATGAGCGTGTAACGAGCGGCGTCGGAGCCAACCTCGTCGACGAGCTCCTGCAGGGTCACCATGGTGCCCTTGCGCTTGGACATACGGACGGGCTTGCCGTTGCGCAGCAGGTTGACGAGCTGGCCCAGCAGAACCTCAAACTTGCCGGGGTAACCCAGAGCGTCGCAGACGCAGCGGACGCGCTCGATGTAGCCGTGGTGGTCGGCGCCCCAGATGTCGATGACGTGGTCGACGCGCTGGAACTTATCCCAGTGATAGGCAACGTCGGAGGCGAAGTAGGTGTACTCGCCGTCGGACTTGATCAGGACGCGGTCCTTGTCATCGCCCAGGTCGGTGGAGCGGAACCACAGGGCGCCGTCCTTGGTGTAGAGGTAGCCCATCTTGTCGAGCTTCTCAAAAGCGCGGTCGACGGCGGAGGTGCCGGCGGTCTCACCCTCGGTGTCCTTCACGTACAGCGAACGCTCGGAGTACCAACGATCGAAGTCGCAATTGACGGCGTGGCAGAGGTCGCGCATGTTGTCGACCATCTTCACATAGCCGCGCTCGCGGAAGCTCTCCATGCGCTCCTGAGGATCGGCGTCGACCCACTTATCGCCGTCGGTGCGCCAGAACTCGGCAGCCTCGTCGATGATGTAGTCGCCGCCGTAGGAGTCCTTGCCCAGAGTCTCGGCAAAGTTGTCCTGATACGGATGGGTCTCGGGGTGCTCGTCGTTCTCGTCGGCAACAAAGGCGTCGCGGTCGGCGATCAGCAACTTGTGAGCCTCGTCGATATCCACGCCCTGCTTGGCGATGATGTCGGCAAGCTGCATATAGCGCGTGCTGATGGAGTTGCCGAAGGTGTTCATCTGAGAGCCGTGGTCGTTGATGTAGAACTCACGCTGGATGTCGTAACCGGCGTGGTCCATAACACGGCAAAGGGAGTCGCCCAGAGCGGCCCAGCGGCCATGGCCGATGTGCATGGGGCCGACGGGGTTGGCGGAGACGAACTCGACCTGGGTCTTCAGGCCGCCACCGACGTTGGACTTAGCGAAGTCCATGCCCTTCTCGCGGGCCTCGCCAAAGATGGCGTTCTTGACGGCAACGGAGAGGTAGAAGTTGATGAAGCCAGGGCCGGCGATCTCGACCTTCTCGATCGCGGGGTCCTCGGGCATATGGGCAACGATGGCCTCGGCGATCTTGCGCGGGGCACAGTGAGCCAGCTTGGCGGACTTCAGGGCCATGGTGGAGGTCCACTCGCCATGAGAAGTGTCAGCCGGTCGCTCGATGGCGCAATCGTCAAGTTCAAATGCGGAAAGGTCGCCGGCCTCCTGGGCCGCAGCAAGCGCAGCGCGTACCAGCTCTTCAATCTTCTCGGGCATAGGTCCTCCTTGTGTTAAAGCCCCCGAGCTCTTGGTCACTCGTAGGGCAAAAGCCAGAGTTTGTAGCACTCTATCACAAGCAGTAGCTACTGTCGCAGGGTAAAGCTAATAGATATTGCATATGCACAAAATTGACTACAGCTTGTATGGAGTCACTCAAAGATGCCAGTCTGCCTGCAAATTATGCACGCATTGAAAATGCATAAAGGTGTGAATGAGCTGCGTCTTTTATCGAATACTCTTACCTATCAGAGTTGTGTGCTTTTCCTGCATAAAGTAAGGGTTTGCGCACGTCAGCGTGTTATTCTAGACATACGTAAATTCGTATAAGTTGGAGGTAGCATGTTCTCAATCGGTCAACACGTCATTCATCCGGGCCAGGGAGTCTGCACCGTCGTCGGTTTTAGGGACGACACACCGCAGCCCATGCTGCTGCTCGAGACCAAGCAGGGACATGCGCAGACGATCCTCATGTACCCCGTGGCGCAGGCCGACCGTCTGCATGCCGCCATCTCGCAGCAAGATGCCGAGCACTTGCTGAGCCACTATGACGAGCTGGAGTGCGACACCTTTACCGAGCGCAACAGCTCACTTGAGGAGACGCACTTTAAGCAGCAGCTCAAGCTGGGTGCGCCCGAGACGGTCCGCGTGGCAAAGACCATGATGCACCGCATTCGCCAGGCCGAGGAAGCTGATAAAAAGCCCAGCTCCTACTACATGCGCGTACTCAAGGAAGCCAAGCGCCGCTCCATCGAGGAGTTCGCCGTGGCCCTTGGCGTCACCGAGGAGGCCGCTGAAGCCCGCCTAGCCCAAGCCGCCCTCAACTAACCCATCCGCGCCAAAAACCACCACAAAGGGGACAGGCACCTTTGTGGTGGTTTTCTTGTTCTAGTAGTATTCATTCTTATCGATACCCACGAGCACAAGGAGTCTCCTATGGCAGAGCCGCTTACCGCCGGAATTACCCGCGACCGCGCGTTCGAACTGCTCAACGAGCACAACAAGGACCCGTTCCACATCACCCATGGCGAGACGGTCGAGGGCACTATGCGCTACTTTGCGCGCGAGTTCGACCCCGAGAACGAGGAGTTTTGGGGCATCGTCGGTCTGCTGCACGACCTGGATTGGGAGGAGCATGAGGACGACCCCATGAACCACACCATCTATGCTGCCGAGATTCTTGAGGGCGAAGGTGCGTCTCCCGAGCTCATTCGCGCCATCCAAACGCACACGTCGGACTTCAACACCTCGCTGCCCAAACCCGAGCTGCAGATGGAAAAAATCCTGTTTGCCTGCGATGAGCTCACCGGCCTGATCGGCGCTGCCGTCATCATGCGCCCGAGCAAGAGCGTTATGGACTTTACGACCAAGTCGCTCAAGAAGAAGTTCAAGGACAAGCGCTTTGCCGCCGGCTGCTCGCGCGACGTGATTTCGCAGGGCGCCGAGATGTTGGGCTGGGAGCTTCCCGAGCTCTTCGACCGCACCATCGCGGCCATGCAGTCCTTCGCCCCCGACCGCGATACCTTCCAGTCCTAACCGCCCACGCCACCTAAAACCACCACAAAGGGGACAGGCACCTTTGTGGTGGTTTTCGTTTACGAGGGGTTTAGGGGCGGACCTGGCCGGTGCCGCGGAGCTTGTATTTGTAGGTGGTGAGGGCCTCGGCGGCAAAGGGGCCGCGGGCATGGAGCTTTTGGGTCGAGATGCCGATCTCGGCGCCCAGGCCAAACTCGCCGCCGTCGGTGAAGCGCGTGCTGGCGTTGGCGTACACGGCCGAGGCATCGACCGCATCCAGGAAGCACTCGCAAGCATCCGTGTCCTCGGCAACGATAGCCTCGGAGTGCATCGTGCCGTAGCGGTTGATGTGTGCGATGGCCTCGTCCTCGTTTGCCACGACCTTCACGCTCATCTCGAGCGCCAGGTACTCGCGACCCCAGTCCTCCTCAGTCGCGGCGACGTAGTCATCACCCTCGGCAAGCCCGGCATCGGCGCATGCGGCGCAGGTTGCCTCGTCGCCGTGAATGAACACGCCGTGGTCATGCAGCACTGCCACGACCGCAGGCAAAAACGCATCGGCCACAGCACGGTCGACCAGCAGCGACTCGGCGGCATTGCACACGCCTACGCGCTGGGTCTTGGCATTAACGATAATGTTGAGTGCCTTATCAAAGTCGGCGGATTCATGCACGTAGATGTGGCAGTTGCCCGTACCCGTCTCGATCACCGGCACGAGCGACTCGCGCACGCAGCGCTGGATCAGGCCTGCACCGCCACGTGGAATGAGCACATCGACAATGCCGCGAAGCTTCATGAGCTCGCCAGTGGCCTCGCGGTCGGTGGACTCGATCATCGACACGGCCTCGCGCGGGAAGCCCTTGGCCTCGAGCGCATCGGCCAGCAGCTCAGAAATCATGGCACACGAGTGATAGGCCAGCGAGCCGCCGCGCAGAATGCAGGCGTTGCCGGTGCGTATGCAGATGCCCGCGGCATCGGCCGTCACGTTGGGGCGCGCCTCGTAGACCATGGCGACCAGGCCCAGCGGCACACTCACACGGGTCAGGTCCACGCCGCTTGCAAGCACGCGATGGTCGAGCACGCGGCCCACGGGATCGGACAGCTCGGCGAGCTTTTCCAGGCCGGCGGCCATGCCCTCGACGCGCTCGGGCGTCAGCAGCAGACGATCGAGCAGTCCGGCCGAGGTACCCGCATCGCGCGCAGCGGACATATCGAGCTCGTTGGCGGCAACGATGGAGTCGACACCGTTGCGCAGTGCTGCGGCCATGGCGCGCACGGCCTCCTGGCGCTGCTCATCGCTCGCCGTGGCAAGCGAGGCCGACGCTGCCTTGGCGGCAACGGCAAGATCGTGGACATACGTGGCTATATCGACCGACATGGGCGGCCCTTTCTCCTAGAAGTTTGCAACCATGGTAGCCGATTTGCGCATGGCCTCGCCCACGGCGGTAGAATTGGTCAACCCGAAACACCGCAACGAACGGAAGACTCACATGGCCCTCATCACTTCGTACCACGTCCCCGGCCTTTATGTCGAGGACCACAGCATCGACGTCCCCCTTGACTGGCGCGGCCTGGAGCCGATGCTCCTGGCCGTCGGCAGCACCATGCGCCGCGGCGCTATGCCGGCACCCATCGCCGGCGCGCCCGAGAGCATCAAGCTCTTCTACCGCGTGGTTTGCGCGCCCGACCGCATCAACGACGATCTGCCACTACTCCTGTTTTTGCAGGGCGGCCCCGGCGGCGAGAGCCCGCGTCCGCTGTCGCCCACAAGCGACGGCTGGATCGAGGAGGCCGTCAAGCACTTCCGCGTCGTCCTGCCCGACCAGCGCGGCACCGGGCGCAGCAGCTGTGTAGACGGGCGCACGATTGCCGCACTGGGCGAGCGCGCGACGGCGGCCGGCTCCGATGCCGCACGCTCGCAGGCTGACTTCCTCAAGCGCCATCTCGCCAGCTCCATCGTGCGCGATTTTGAGTACCTGCGCCTGGTGGGCTTTGGCGGCAAGCCCTGGGTCACACTCGGGCAGAGCTACGGCGGCTTTTTGACGTTGAGCTATCTGTCGCTCTTCCCCGAAGGCGTGGCGGCAAGCTTTACCTGCGGCGGCATCCCCCACTTGCCCGCGAGCGCCAGCGAGGTCTACGCGCACACCTTCCCGCGCATGGCAGCCAAGACGCAGCAGTACTACAACCGCTACCCCGCTGACGTCGAGCGCGTGGCAGCCCTGGCCGATGCGCTCGAGGCCCAGAAGCCCGTGCTGCCCGACGGCTCGCCGATGACGGTCGAGCGTCTACAGCTCATGGGCAGCGACTTTGGCATGAAGCCGAGCTTTGAGCGCATGCATTGGATTATCGATCACGCGTTTGTTGACGGCGACGGCACGCTGACCTGCGGCGCCTCGGTATCTGACAGCTTTTTGATGCGCGCCTTCGAGCGCACCAACACGCGCACGAATCCGCTGTACTGGACGCTGCAGGAGTTCATATACGCCGACGGCGACACTATGCCCATTCGCTGGGCCGCGGCAGAAGAGAAGGCTCATCGTGCCGAGTTCGACACACTCGCGCGCCCGCTCATGTTTACCGGCGAGGCCATGTTCCCGTGGATGTTTGAGCAGATGCCCGAGCTCAAACCCTTCAAGCCCGCGATGGATCTGCTGATGGAAGACACGAGCTGGGACAAGATCTACGACCCGCAGCGCCTGGCTTGCAACGAGGTGCCGCTCCAGGCCGCGGTGTACTTCGATGACATGTACGTGGACTCGGGCATGCAGCTCGACACGCTCGACCGCGTGGGCAACTCGCACGCCTGGGTGACCAACGAGTTCGAGCACGACGGCCTGCACGGCAGCGTGGTATTCAAGCACCTCTTCGACGAGGCCCTCAACCGCGGAGACCTGCGCCGAATCTTCTAGCAAAGGAGTATCCCCACCTGCCGGCACAAAGGGAACGTACCCAAGTGTCGGATGATGTCCTTCGCCACGAAAGCGGCCCATCTACTACGTTTCACCCGCATGGCCCAACCAGATGTCATAAATAAAGAAAACCGCAGGCGTTCTACCTGCGGTTTTCTTTTTGCAATTCTTGGCATGGTCACCGATAGCCTATTAAACGTAGTAGATGGGCCGTTTTCGTGGCGACCAGCTCGGACATAAGCGCGGCGGGGCAAAGTTACCCTGGTAATTTCGCCCCACGTGCATTGCAGATCGAAGGCGCCCGGCGTCGAGGCCTAAGCAAATACAATCAAGTTATCTCGATGGATCGCCGGCTTCTCGGCCAGGTCTGCCAGCAGGCGGTTGCTGGCAATCTGGTCTTGGCGGCGACCGGCAGCAAGTTCCAGCACGTCCGAATCGGCCTCGGCGATACCGCGGGCGACGACCATACCGCTCGGATCGCACACATCGAGCACATCGCCCTCGGCAAACTGGCCATCGACCTCGCGAATACCCACCGCAAGCAAGGAAGAGCCACGGCTGACCAGCGCCTTCGCAGCACCATCATCAACCGTCACCGAGCCATGCGCCTTGTCGCCCAGTGCGATCCACAGCTTGCGGGGTGCGATGTCCAGACGCTCCGCCGGCGGATCGAACAGCGTGCCCACGCCCTCGCCGCGGGCGAGGCGCACGAGCGCATCGGGCTCCTCACCCGAGCAAATCACGCTCTGAATACCCGCCGTCATCAGGATGCGGCTCGCGCGAATCTTGGTGATCATGCCGCCCGTGCCCACCGAAGTCGAAGAATCGCCTGCCGAGGCGATAATCTTGGCATCGATCTTATGCACGACAGGAACAAACTCGGCCGTGGGGTCCTCATGCGGATTGGCAGTATAGAGACCATCGATGTCCGAGAGCGTCACGCACAGATCGGCAGAAACCAGGCAGCTCACAAGCGCCGCCAGCGTGTCGTTGTCGCCAAACTTGATCTCGTCGACGGTGACGGTATCGTTCTCGTTGACGACCGGCACCACGCCCAGCTCAACCAGGCGCAGCAGGGCGTCGCGCGCGTGCAGGTAGGACGTGCGGCGGGCCGTATCGTGGCGCGTGAGCAGCACGAGCGAGGTGAGCAGGTCGCGCGCATGGAACTCCTCGTCGTAGGCCGACGAGATGATGCACTGGCCGGCCGAGGCGCAGGCCTGCAGGCTCGGCAGGTCGCCGACCGGCTTGCGGTCGAAACCCAACACGGGATAGCCACAGGCGATAGCGCCCGAGCTCACCACGACCAGACGCCAGCCGAGCTTGCGCAGCGCTGCGGCCTGATCGGCAAGTCCGCCGATAAAGGCGCGGTTGACCTTGCCATCGGCACCCACCACCGTGGACGAACCGATCTTTACCACCATCGTTTTATAAGAAGTCGTCATACGTCAAACCAATCAACTGTTCAGCGAACGGCCGAGCTGGCGGCCAAGGGAGCGTGACTCGCCCCTACCGCCCAAGGAATTAGTGAGCCCAGGGAAAGGCAGAGGCCGCGGCCATGTTCTTGCGCACGAGCTCGTCGCGCACCTGAGCCAGGCCCTGCTCCATGCCCACCACATAGGTCTGCGGGTACAGGAAGCGCTTGAAAGCTGCGTCCAGATGATCGAGTGCCCAAGCACAGCGCTCGCGCGCGTCCTGGATGCTCTCACGCGGAGCCACCGCACTGCCATCGCGCACGATCGGCACCAGCAGCTCGCGATACTCAAGTTCGGACACGTCAGTCACCAGGGCGGCATCATTCACGGCCACGAGGGTATTGCCGCGCGCGGCGCCCTCCCCCGCCAGATGGTCCTCGTCGTAGATCATGTCGCAGACCGGGCCGCCAAAGCCGTCGTAATAACGGCGCACGCGTTGCACACCCGGGATCGTGCGCTTGTAGGGCTGCTCGGAGAGCTTGACCACCGGCGTCCATGGATCTGCCTCGCTCGCACGGCGGGCGGAAAGCTTGTACACGCCGCCCAGCGCCGGCTGGTCATAGCAGGTCGCGAGCTTGGTACCCACGCCAAAGCTGTCGATGGGCGCGCCCTGGTCGAGCAGCGACTGAATCGTGTACTCATCAAGATCGTTGGAAACCGAGATCCCCACATAGGGCAGGCCCTCAGCATCAAAACGGCCGCGGACATACTTGGACAGCTTGGCGAGGTCGCCCGAGTCGATGCGAATAGCCGACAGGCGCTCGCCCACCGCCTCCATCTCCTTGGCAACCGTAATGGCATGCTCGCAGCCCTCGCGTACATCGTAGGTGTCGATGAGCAGCGTACAGTTCTTGGGGCTCGACTTGGCAAATGCGCGGAAGGCCTCGAGCTCGGAATCGAAGCTCATCACCCAGCTGTGCGCATGCGTGCCAAAGACGGGAATACCGTAGCGGCGGCCGGCGAGCACATTGGACGTAGAGGAGCAGCCGGCAACGTAGCTCGCGCGCGCAACGGCCAGGCCGCCATCGGGACCCTGGGCTCGGCGCAGGCCAAACTCCGCCACGGGGCGACCGTCGGCGGCGAGCACCACGCGCGCCGTCTTGGTGGCGACAAGCGTCTGGAACCCGACGATGTTGAGCAGCGCCGTCTCGAGCAGCTGGCACTCCAGCGCGGGGCCGGTGACGCGCACCATGGGCTCGCGCGGAAAGACGAGCTCGCCCTCGGGCACGGCGTCGATGTTTACATGCGCACGAAAATCGCGCAGGTAGTCGAGGAATCCAGGTTTGAACATCGCGCCGCCGGCAGGGGCCTGGAGCGAGGCGAGGTAGTCGATGTCCTCGGGCGTAAAGCGCAGATTCTCGACCAGCTCGGGCAGTTCGGCGGTGCCGCACATGACGGCATAGGCGCTGCCAAAGGGATGGTCGCGGTAAAACGCGGTAAAACAACCCTGCTCATTGGCCTTGCCGCTCTCCCACAGGCCCTGGGCCATAGTGAGCTCGTACAGATCGGTGAGCATTGCAATGTCGGTGGGATGCGAGATGTCGGTCAAAGCCATGGGGCGACCTTTCGGATGTGTGGTACAGAATTTGAGGGTTAGACGAGAGCAGAGGATGCGGACATGACGCCCGATGCAAATCGGTTAGAGCAGGCCCATGCTGGTCAGGATCGTGTAGCCCATAAAGATGACAAACGCGATGAGGGCAAGGACAATGATGATTTTTTGAGCCGGCGCCATGCCAGGGATCTCGTTCTCGCCCGTAGGCTCCTTGGAGGTAACCATGCGCTGGGCAAAGGTCATCTCGTCACGGCTCGACTTGGGCTCGTCGGACTTGGGACGAGCGGCCTTTTTAGGCTGAGGTTTGGGCGCGGCAGGTGCAGGCTTCGCAGCAGCGGGCTTGGGTGCAGGCGCGGGCGCCGATGCGGATGCGGCGTTCGCGGCGACCTCCTCGGCCTTCGCACGCTCGGCACGCAGGGCAGCCAGCTCCTCACGCTCGCGACGGGCCTCTTCCCGAGCCTCGCGGCGGGCCTTCTCGGCGCGGAGCTCTTCCAACTCAGCGCGCTCCTCGTCGGACAATGGTTGGGACTCAAGCTCGGCCATGGTACAGCCCTTTCTTTTAAAAAAAGCCGCCGACACAATGTCAGCGGCTTATCAAATCCAAGGGTGGAGACGAAGGGAGTCGAACCCTCGGCCTCTGCCATGCGACGGCAGCGCTCTCCCAACTGAGCTACGTCCCCAGGACAAGTCGATATTTTACCTACGGCTCGCCAACTGTCAACGCCCAATAACCAGTCTTTTTGGGGCGCGGCTTTTTTGACTACCATTCGCTCGATGATTTTTTAATCCCCGTCCCAGAAAAATCATCGGCGAACGCACTACTTTGCGCTGGTGAGGACGCCGGTGGTGTCGAACGCTGGGGTAAAGCTCTCGTCTACCGCGCCGCCCTCTTGCCAAAACATCGTCGTAAAGCCCAGGTCGTCGGCATGGTCGAGTACCTGCTCGTACTCCTCGCGCGTCACGGCGCGCGCCAGGTCGCCGCCCTGCTCTCGCATGAGCGCATTGGGCGTGTACTGGTTCATGACCGAGATCGGCACGTCGCCCACCGTCTGCCACACCAGGTCCAGCACGCGGCATGAATCGTCTGCATGTCCCGGCAGCACCAGATGGCGCACGATGATGCCGCGCTTCATGAGCCCGCCCTCGTCCACCAGCTCTCCCCCGCGGCGATCGATCTCGCGCGCCATCTGGGCCAGACCCGACACGGCCACGCGCGGATAGTCCTTAATATGAGAAAGCGACTGCGCAAGCCCGGCATCGGCATATTTAAAGTCGGTGAGCCACACATCGACCAGGTCGCCCAGCGCCGCCACGGCACTCGCGCGCTCGTAACCACTCGTGTTGTAGACGATCGGGATGACCAGCCCGCGCGTCCGTGCCGCGGCGATCGCAGCAGGCAACAGGTGCGCATAGTGCGTCGCCGTCACCAAATTGATGTTGTTGGCACCCTGGTCCTGCAGCTCCAGCATAATCTCGACCAGGCGCTCAGGCGAAATCTCAAGGCCAAAATTGCCGGTCGAGATCTCGTGGTTCTGGCAGTAGATACATTTAAGCGAGCAGCCGCTAAAGAAGATCGTGCCCGAACCGGCCTCACCCGAGATAGGCGGCTCCTCCCACATATGAAGCGCCGCGCGGGCCACCCTGAGCGTGTCGTTAGCACCGCATACGCCGCGCGCGCCCTCATCGCGCGCCGCACCGCAACGGCGCGGACACAAATGGCAGGCGGGCGAAAAAAGTTCGGTCAACGACGTCGGCATAAAAACATGCTCCAAAACAACGATTCAGCAGCTCAAACGTAAAGGGCCAGGCCGCGTAGACGACTCCGTCCCTAAGGCGCCGTAATCGTCCGACACGATTTTTGTAATGTCAAGACTGGAATCCACAAAGTGCCGCTTTATGATGTAGGTATTCCGCCCCCCGCGGAGCAACTGGGTGAACCGTCGCGTTTATTTAGGGAGCCCACACAGTCGTGCCTAGTACAGGTATCCTTCGTTGTTAAGGACGCTGGAACAGTCGATGAGGGCACCCACCTGTTTTAGGTGGGTTCATTTTCGTAACGTGGGGGGTGGTTTTCTTTTGCCGAAAATCGCCATTACAGTCCATATGGATCCCCGCCGGCATCCCGACAAGCCATCGACAACATCCCAATATCTGGTAAGCGCGTGATTATCGCTGCGTGCAATTACATGCACCCCCCTTGGTCGAGTATTATGGTTCGGCTATGCCCTTTGCGCATGGCGTTCTTCTGACCTTTTCCTTCGACGCTTGGCGGTTTTTAGATTCATGGCTTCATCCCCGAGCTACATACCGTACCTATGCGTGGCAGCGGCGGCCTTTATCACGACCTTCCTCGCGGTGCCCCTGGTCAAGCGCTTGGCAATTAAACTCGATGCCGTCGACTATCCTTCTAAGCGCCGCATCAACACCAAGCCCATCCCGCGTTTGGGCGGAACGGCGGTGTTTTTGGGCCTGGTAGTTGCCTGCATTGTGCAAATCCTAGGCACCTGGCACCTAGGCTGGCCACCCGTCCTGGTGCCGCACCCGCGCCTTCACATTAGCTATCCCATGCTGGCGCTCTCCTTTACCGTCATCTTTGCGACCGGCGCTATCGACGACGTCTTCCAGCTCAAGCCCAAGCAAAAGCTGGCCGGACAGGTCCTCGCCGCGCTCATCGCCTGTATCGGCGGCCTAAAAATCGGCGTCATCGTCAACCCGTTTGCCCCCGGCGAGATCATGCTCGGATGGCTCGCCTACCCCATCACCGTAATCTATCTGGTGGCATTCACCAACATCATTAACCTCATCGACGGCCTCGACGGCTTGGCCACGGGCATCTGCGGCATTGCCTCGTTCACCATGTTTTCGATGGCCGTTCTCTCGGGCCGCATCGACGCCGCCGCGCTCTCCATTGCGCTCTTTGGCGCCTGTCTGGCCTTTTTGCGCTACAACTTCAACCCCGCAAGCATCTTCTTGGGCGACTCGGGGTCGCTGCTTCTGGGCTTTGCACTGGGCTCCATCTCGCTGCTCAACGTGAGCCGCACCGCCGCGCTCACCTCGCTTATCATCCCGCTCATCGTTGCCGGCGTGCCCATCATCGACACGTTTAGCGCCATCGTGCGCCGCAGGCGCGCCCACATTAGCATCGGGCAGGCCGACAAGGGCCACATCCACCACCGCCTAATCCAAGAAGGCTACAACCAAAAACAGGCCGTGCTGCTCATCTATGCCTGGTGCATCATGCTTTCGGCCGGCGCCGCCGCGATTAACCAGGTCGAGGTGCCCATGCGTGTGCTCATCTTTACCGTGCTCGCCATTGGCTCGGCGGCCTTTGCCAAACATCTACATCTGTTTGAGCCCGTGCTGCGCCACCATTACAACAAGCGCACGCACGAGGACGAGCTCGTCACCCCCGACGACCCCGCCTTTAAGCAGGAGGAGCAGGCAGCCGAGGAGCGCAAAGAAGAGCGCCACCACAAGCTCTAGGGCAAGCTGCCGAGGATGCGCCAAGGCACCGTTAGCCAAGCGCAGCCGCGCCGCACCCATCGCACATGCCGCACCACGCGCGTCCCTCTCCCGCCCCTCGCCTACTTACGCACCACCCCTCCAATAAACGCGTTATCATCTTGACCCATGAACATACGTTAGGAGCAATCATGCCAAACGAGAACAGCTACGAAGTCGCGCTGCAAAAGAGCAACGCCATTCGCGAGGGCCTGGCCAAAACGCCCGAGAAGTTCACCATGCTCACCGGCGACCGCCCCACCGGCCGTCTGCACCTGGGCCACTACTTCGGCACCCTCAAGGGCCGTGTTGAGCTGCAGAACATGGGCGCCAAGACCAACGTACTTATCGCCGACTACCAGGTCATCACTGACCGCGACACGACCGAGCACATCCAGGACAACGTGTACAACATGGTCATGGACTACCTTGCCTGCGGTATCGACCCCGACAAGACCATGATCTACGCGCACTCCGCCGTGCCCGCCGCCAACCAGCTCATGCTGCCGTTCCTGTCGCTGGTGTCCGAGGCCGAGCTGGCGCGCAACCCCACGGTCAAGGCCGAGATGGAGGCCTCGGGCCACGAGCTCACCGGCCTTCTGCTCACCTACCCGGTGCACCAGGCCTGCGACATTCTGTTCTGCAAGGGCAACGTGGTGCCCGTCGGTCGTGACCAGCTGCCGCACATCGAGCTTACCCGCACCATCGCCCGCCGCTTTAACAACCGCTACGGCAAGGTGTTCCCCGAGGTCGACGCGCTGCTGTCCGAGACCCCGCTGCTGCCAGGCCTGGACGGTCGAAAGATGAGCAAGAGCTACGGCAACGCCATCAACATCTCGATGACCGCCGAGGAGACGGCAAAGCGCATCAAGAAGAGCCAGACCGACTCCGAGCGCATGATCACGTTCGATCCCGAGAACCGCCCCGGCGTGTCCGGCCTGCTTTCGACGGCTGCAATCTGCACCGGCCGTTCCGAGGTCGAGATTGCCGATGAGATTGGCATGGGCGGCTCCGGCCAGCTCAAGAAGTACGTGACCGAGGCCGTCAACGAGTACTTCGCACCTATCCGCGAGCGTCGCCAGCGCTACGAGAACGATCTGGACTATGTGAAGGACGTGCTGCACGAGGGCAACCGTCGCGCCAACGAAATCGCCGAGCAGACCCTGGCAGAGGTTCAGGACGCCATGGGTATGGTGTACTAGACCGATCTGCTGGCTTGAGCTTTCGATTGCTATAGGGCGGGCGCTACGGCGTCCGCCTTTTTTGGAGCCGGACCGCTTCGGCTCCGTCCATCGCACTCCCCCGACAAACAGGAACAGGCCCGCTGGCAGTTAGTTGCCAGCGGGCCTGTTCCCGAAGTACACCGTTGAATCGCACAGAGGGGAGGAATGCGAATCAAACTCAACAGGGCAGGCTTTTTCATCGCCTATTGCCTGCTCCGTTGCTGAAACCAATATAGTTCACCGTGGTTTACTTTGTAGCGTCAATATGCGCCGCCACACCTTCTCCATAAGTTAGCTCCGGTAAACTAAAACCACCACGAAGGAGACAGGCACCTTTGTGGTGGTTTTGACGAAGCCCGCCACTACAGCCCGGCCGGCCAACGACAGGCGGCCAGATCGACGTGCATGGGATCGGTAAACGTCACGCCTTCCCCCATTAAGAGCTCGCGCTGAGCATCGGGGCCGCCAAAGGCAAAGCCCTCACAGATACGGCCGTCGGCAAACACCACGCGATGGCAGGGAATCTGGCCGGGGCGCGGATTGCTATGCAGCGCGTAGCCCACGTACCGCGCACTCCGCGGACGACCGGCGAGCAGCGCCACCTGACCGTAGGTGGCGACCATCCCCTCGGGAATCTGCTCGACCACCTCGTACACCCGTTCAAAAAAGCCCTCAGACGCCATTGCTCGCTCCCTTCCACCCGGAAAAGCATAAACCACCACAAAGGTGCCTGTCCCCTTTGTGGTGGTTTATGGCAGGTCGGTTAGTTGGCGGGCTGGAAGAAGGCTACTGCTACGGCGCCGGGGCCAACGTGGGTACCGATGGTGGCGCCGATGGTGTGAACGGGCAACACGCCCTCGGTGTGGCCAGCCCAAAGTGCCGCACTGTCCTCGATATACTTCTTGAGCACCGCATCCGAAAGGCCCGTATAGCCGAGCGCCAGCGGCATGGAAAAGTCGATGCCGCCTGCCTTTTCGACCTTCTGGTTGAGCAGGTTCCGGCCGTTCTTGGAGCCACGAGCCTTGCCCAGCTGCACGATCAGACCATCCTCCGCTGCCACAACGGGCTTCACATTGAGCAACGTGCCCACAGCACCAGCCGCAGCAGACAGGCGACCGCCGCGAACGAGGTACTCAAGCGTCTCGAGCAGGCCGATGACGACTACACGGTCGCGCACGGCCTCGACAGCCGCCGCGATCTGAGCCGCGCCCTGGCCCTCGTCCACCAAACGCAGCGCGTACTCAACCAGCACGCGCTCGCCCAGGGTAACGTTATTGCTATCCACCACATACACATCGCCGCCCGGCGCCTCGGCAAGTGCGGTACGGGCACTCTGATTGGTGCCCGAAAGCTTAGCGCCCACGGTAATAATCACTGCCTCATCGCCGGCCTCACGCGCCTCGGCAATAGCCTGCGAAAACGTGTACGGGTTGACCTGGCCGGTCTTAGGCAGCTCATCGCGCTCCACGAGCATCTCGTAAAAGCGCTGGTGATCGATGTCGACGCCATCCATGTACACATCGGTGCCAAAGGTGACGGACAGCGGCAGAACACGCAGAGCGGGGTGCTCAGCCGGCGACATATCGCTCGCGGAATCGGTAATAATACGAATGGACATAGCGAATCCTTTCTTGCGCAGGTCCCGCGCAGGGAATTTTGACAGCAAGACCCCGGCACGGTATACGTGCTCAAACAGGACTATGCAGTTGTTAATTGGAAGCAAAAGCCTTGGCGGCCCTACAGCTCGCGCAGGGTGTTGAGAATCGTGCGTAGCGACGCATACATCTGCTCGCGCTGCTCCACACCCATAGCCTTACCGGTGGTATCGAGCACCTCGCGAATGATGCGGTCCGCCTCGCTCATGCTCTCGCCGCCCAGAGCGGTCAGGCGCACCGGAGCACGATACTTAACGGCGGCATCGCCCGAATCATCGACCTCGACGTAGCCGCCCTCCTCCAGATGCGCGAGCGTACGCGAGACGGCGGCGCGGGTCACACCTGCCATGCGAGCCAGGTCAGCGCCAGTCAGGCCGTCCTTGCTGCGCTCAAGATAGTACAGGCACATCACGTCGGAGCCCTTGAGGCCCAGCCTTGCGCCCTCGGATGTCTTAATGCGCTGGATCTCCTTGTAGAGCCCGCTGATCAGTCCGACAAAGTCCTCGAAACGTGTCTCGTCGTTCTGCTGCATGGGAGACGACCGCCTTTCGCTTGCATAATGCTTACGGGTAAACATCTTAACCGTACTTAACGACCGCCACTCCTGCACTCCCTATTTGTTGACCCATCAACATAAAAACCACCACAAAGGGGACAGGCACCTTTGTGGTGGTTTTGACCGGTGAACATGATCCGCAGACGCCGCTACAGCTCCATACAGGGATTGTCGCGGGTCACAAGCGTCTTAACGACAACCGTCGCTCCCAAATAGCGCTCAAGCAGCTCGGCTAAGCGATCGACGGCGGCCTGACAGTCCCCCATCCGCTCGGGCTCCACGCACTCAATCGCCAGAAATGCGTCGGCCGAATCGTCGGACAGCGCCGTGCGAACGCCATCGCGCCAGTTCCAGCAACGGCACACGGCGCCCGCATCATCGATATAGGCAAGCTCACCGGGCAGCGTCGGATCATCTACCTCCTCGCCAAGCGGCAAGAACGCATCGCCGCCGTCGGTCACCGCCAGGCGCAGAATGCCCTCAATAGCATGCAAATCCTCACCGCCAACGGGCAACGCATAAGTCAACGAAATCGTGTTGTAGATATCCACCGCCGGCGTAATGTGGCCGACCGGCTTGCCTTTGAGCACGCGCTTGAGCAGGTTCTCAACTGAGCAACGCGCGCCCTTCTTGGTCTTGAACAGGCGATACGCCTCGCGCCATGCCTTAACCGGCGCATTCTCGCTGATGGTATCGCTTGTCAGGTGGCGCTCCGCATCGATGTTGGCGCGGTCAAGCAGCGCGGCGATCGCATCCACGTCCTCCTGGAGAATCTGCGCCGCGGGCTTCATGCCCTTTACGACCACGACGCCGATCGCCGCCTGTGGAAACAGCTCCCAAAATGAATCCTCGGCAATAAAGCTCTTCATATGCTCTCCCTTCATAGCGTGCGCCCGAGCGGGGGCGTCTAAGCAAAAAGCGCCCTCACAGCGGCCACCTTCAAAGTCCTACGGTGCCGCCACAAGAGCGCTTACGCTGCCCCCATCCGGAGAAGGGGGCGATATGTCAGGCGTATTGTAACCTGAGTCATCCGCCCAAGCAAAACCACCACAAAGGTGCCTGTCCCCTTTGTGGTGGTTTTGGGTCTGAGGCGACGCTAGTGGCGGAGTCCCAGCAGGCCGCGGCCGCGATGACGGGCCTCAGCGGACACCTGGGCATGCGGGCCGGCGGCCTTGACAGACTCGGGCAGGTGCGAGTACTTCTTCTCGAAGTTCTCCTCGAACATCACCGCCAGGTTGTGCGCGGCCTCGTCGTAGCGCGCAGTGCTCTGCCAGTACTGGCGCGGCACTAGGATGCCGTCGGGCACACCGTGGCACGTAGTGGGAATGTCGACATTAAAGATGTCGTCGTGCACAAACTCGCTGTCCTCGATGGTACCATCGAGGGCGCGAGCGACCAGTGAGCGCGTGTAGGCAAGCTCGATGCGATGACCCACGCCGTAGCCGCCGCCAATCCAGCCGGTGTTGACCAGGTAGACGCGCGTACGGCCGTCGGCGATGCGCTCGCCGAGCATCTTAGCGTAGACCATGGGGTCGAGCGGCATAAACGGCTCGCCAAACAGCGAGGAGAACGTGGGCGTGGGCTCGGTGACGCCGACCTCGGTGCCGGGGATCTTGGCCGTAAAGCCCGTCACAAAGTGATACATGGCGGCGTCGGCCGTCAGGCGCGAGATGGGCGGCAGCACGCCAAAGGCGTCGCAGGTCAAAAACAGCACGACGCTCGGAGTGGTGCCCATGCCCTTGGTCCACGCGTTGGGAATGTGCTCGACGGGATAGGCCACGCGCGTGTTGTGCGTGATCGAGACGTCGTCGTAGTTGGGCTTGCGATTCTCATCGAGTACCACGTTTTCACAGATGGCGCCAAAGCGGACGGCGTTAAAGATCTCGGGCTCATGAAATGCATCCAAGCCCTCGCACTTGGCATAGCAGCCGCCCTCGACGTTAAAGATGCCCATATCGGACCAGCCGTGCTCGTCATCGCCGATCAGCAGGCGTGTGGGATTGGCCGAAAGCGTGGTCTTGCCGGTGCCGGACAGGCCAAAGAACACCGCGGTCTCGTGCGTGACGGGATCCATGCTGGCCGAGCAATGCATGGGCAGTACGTCGTCCTCGACGGGCAGCAGGTAATTCATGACGCTGAAGATGGACTTTTTGATCTCGCCGGAGTAGCCGGTACCAGCGACCAGAATCACGCGCTCCTGGAAGTTGATGACCACGGCGGCGCTGGAGTTGAGGCCCTTGATGGCGGGGTCGCACTGGTAACCGGGCGCTGCGAGCACGCAGAAGTCGGGTTCGCCGGTGCGCGCGATTTCGCGGGCAAGCGGGCGGGCGAGCATCTGCTTAATAAAGAGTGCCTGGCTGGCACGCTCGCAGGCAACGAGCAGGCGACGCGTGTGGTTGCGGTCGGCGCCCGCCATGCCGCGGGTGACGAACACGTCGCGCTCGTTGAGATAGTCGACGATGCCGGCCTTGATGGCCTCATAGCTCTCGACGGACAGCGGGCGGTTGACCGCGCCCCAGGCGATTTTGTCGTGCACGTCGGGCGTGTCGACGATAAAGCGGTCGTTGGGCGAACGGCCAGTGCGCTCCCCTGTCTCGATCACCAGCGCGCCATTGGATGCCATGCGGCCTTCTTCGCGGCGGATAGCGTGTTCGACGAGCTCCGCGGCGGGTAGATCGACCAGCAGACGGGGCTGATTCTCGGCGGGATCTTCAACGAGCGTAATACCGAAGTTGGACAAAACTTCTGCAGGGGTAACACCAGGCATGGGGCCTCCTTTAAAAACGCGACACATGGACGCGGCGCGCACTTTACTCACGTAAAGCCCGTTGTACCCGATATGCAAAAACGTTTTTGCGGCAAGGGCGGCAAGCCCGCCCAACGGTCAAAAATCGCAGGCAAGCGGCCTAGTCATTGGGGACGCTTTTAAACGACTAGTCATTGGGGACACTCTTGAACAGACAACATTCAAGGAGTGTCCCCAGATGCCGGCACTTAGGGACGTTCCCAAAGTGACGGCACATAAGGAACGTCCCTAAGTGCCGACTACAGTGGCAGGCCTTGGCCGAGCATGGCTATGGCGCTCATCAGGACCAGCATGCCGGCAGCGTAGGGCAGCACCGCGCCCAGGAGTTCGGCATCCTTACCGCGCACGTGCACGGCGGCAAGACCAATGGCGAGGGTCTGCGGCGAGATCATCTTACCGGCGGCGACGCCCAAGGCATTCAACGCGACCATCCAGTAGTCGCTCACACCCAGCGCGGTGGCAGCCTGGCTCTGAATGGGGCCAAACAGCATGCCCGAAGACGTGCCCGAACCGGTCACGAACGCACCGACCGCACCGATCCACGGAGCCAGAATCGGGTACAGACCGCCGGCGACCGCAATGCAAAACGCGCTGATCGACGAAATCATGCCGGCATAGCCCATCACCTTGGCGCAGCCCAGCACCGAAAGCATCGTGATCACCGTCGGCATCATCTGCTTCACAGTCGCGGCCAGCACCTCGCCCATCATGCGTGGCGAAGCACCCTGAATGGCACCGCCGACAAACGCGGCCAGGAAGATCCAAACACCCGGCGTGTTAATCCACGAAAACGTAAGCGTACCGGGGTTCTCGCCGCAACACACCTGCACGTGGCTTGCAAAGGGCGCAAGCGCGGCATGCACGGCGGGCACCAGGTTGGACGTACCCAGCAGCAGTACAAAAATCAGAATGAAGCACGACCAGGCCGAAAGCGCCGATTTAACGGTGAGCTGTTCGCCGGCCTCGATATTCATATGGAAGCGTGCGTCCAGATGCCCCGACTTCTCGGCACGCATGGCAAGCGCAGCTGTCAGCGCGAGCGAAACGATGGATCCTACGACCACGGCCAGCTCGGGGCCCACAAACATGGCAACGACCAGAGCCGCGCCGACAAACGACACGCCGGAGAGCAACGCCACGCCGGCAACACCGTGCAGACGCTCGCCCACACTCGCGGCATTGCCCTGGTCATCGGCAACACGGCCCGCAACCAGCACAATAAATAGCGGCATCACCACAAAGAACGGTGCGAGCTGCACCAGCTGAACGGTCGCTAGGTGAAGGGAATCCAAACCCACCAGGTCGGCAACGGACACCGTGGGGATGCCGATGGAGCCGTAGGGCGTGGGCACGCCGTTGGCCAGCAGGCAGATGAGCACGGCAGGCACGGCCTCAAAGCCCAGGCCCGCGAGCATGCCGGCGGGAATGGCGACAGCGGTACCGAAGCCGGCCATGCCCTCCATAAAGCCACCGAAGCACCAAGCCACGAGCAGCGCCAGCAGACGGCGGTCGCTGCTGATGGAGGTGATCATGCTGCCGATCACGTCCATGGCGCCCGTACGAACGCACAGGTTATACGTGAACACCGCGGCGATGATCACCAGGACGATGGGCCACAGAGCCATCAAAAAACCTTCGAGCGAGGCGGTCGCGATCTGCGCTGCCGGCAGGCGCCACCATGCGAAGGCAAGCAAGCACGAAAGGACAAACGATCCGATAGCGGCCTTCCAAGCTGGCCATTTAAAGCACAGCAGCATCACGACCAGCCAAATAATCGGCACAAGAGCCAGTAAGAATGCGGCGACGTCCATAGGTAGAAACTCCTTGGTACCGCGTGGGCGGCATCGGGGGTGTCACAAAACTTCAACAGGATACCGCACGTTTACCGACAAATTACAGCCGCCCGCCGAAATTATTGAACAATCCGTTCAAAAACACGAGCGAACACCGTCGCGTCTATACTAAAGCGCAGCAATAGAAAGGACTCCGCTTTGAGCATCACGCCCCTCGATAGCATTCGCCGCGCCATCGCCCGCCGCAACGGCACCTCCAACCCCGCTGCATCGAGAGACGGCGCCGCGAAGGCCCAGGGCGGCCGCATCGAGAACGGCCTCTTCCCCGCCTCGCACACTGCCGAGGAACTCGCACGCATCCAAGAGCTGAGCCAGCGCAACGCCGGCGGGCCCGATAGCAGCCAAGCCACACGTCGCCGGCGCGAACGCGATCGGGAGCCCGGCCCCGTCCGCCGCATGGTCAACGCTTGGTGGAACCGTCTGCTCGGCGCCGTCTACGGCGGCGGGTTCTCCACGCAAGAGGCTGAATACGAAGAGCACGCCACCAGTCGCGACTATCTTTGGAACACCCTGGGCACCGCCGTATGGGGCATGGCGTTTCCGCTGCTCACCATTGTGTCGACGCAGCTCGTGGGCGCCGAGGAGGCCGGCAAGTTCTCCATCGCCTTTGTTACCGGCACGCTCATCATGATCGCGTGCAACTACGGCGTGCGCAACTTTCAGGTCTCGGACATCGACGAAAAAACCTCCTTCGCCTCCTACCAGCTCAACCGTTGGCTTTGCGGAGCGCTCGCACTAGGCTGCGGCCTCACGTACAGCAGCGCACGCGGCTACGATGCGCAGATGGCCACGATCGGCCTGGGCGTCTACCTCTATAAGGTGATCGACGGCATCGCCGACGTGTACGAGGGCCGCCTGCAGCAGGCCGACAAGCTCTATTTGGCCGGCATGAGCCAAACGCTGCGTTCCGCCGGCGTCATCGCGGTCTTTAGCGTGGCACTGTTCCTCACGCGCAGCATGCCCATCGCGGCCATGGCCATGGGCATCGCCGCGATTGCCTCGCTCGTGCTGGTCACCGCCCCGCTCGCCCTGCTCGAGACCGAAAAATCACGCCGCATGAGCCTGCGCGAGGCTGGCCACCTGTTTATCCAGTGCGCCCCGCTCTTTGGCGCACTGTTCCTGTTTAACCTTATCGAGAGCATGCCCAAGTTCGTGATGGAAGGCGCGCTGGCCTACAAGTATCAGCTGTACTTTAATGCCCTGTTCTTTCCGGCGCAGGGAATTTTGTTGAGCATTGGATTTATCTATAAACCGCAGCTCCTGCGTCTGTCGAGCATTTGGGCGAATCCGCGCAAGCGTCGCCGCTTTGACCTGATTATTGTTGCCGTTATGGCGCTGATCGTGGTCATCACCGGCGTGTGCGCCGCATTTATGGCAGGTCCCGGTATTCCCCTCATGAGCTTTATGTACGGTCTCAGCTTTGAACGCTACCGTACGCTGGCGCTGCTGATGGTCGTCGCCGGCGGCGTCACCGCGGCCATCGACTTTATCTACGCCATCATCACGGTGCTGCGCCACGCTGGAGATGTCACCAAGATCTACCTGATCTGCTTTGCCGTGAGCGTGGTGCTCCCGGTGATTCTGATCAATCTGCTCGGCCTGATGGGCGCCGTCGTGAGCTACCTGGCCATCATGGCCCTACTGCTGGTACTGTTGATTATCGAGTACGCCCACATCCGCCAACGCATAGAGAGGGACCGGAATCCGTACGGCGCCTAATTAGCTGCCCGGTCACCGGAATTTGCGATGGAATCACCCCGGCTGGGGTCTCGTTGCGGACAATATTCATCACGCAAAACTAAGTGAGTAGACTTTTACCGAATCCCCGACCACACCAACAGAGCACAAGTCTGTGACCTGCGGTTTTATTGAGGCAAATATGTTGGGTGCTCGGCATTTCCAAAAAAGTCTACTCACTTAGCCGGCGGGCAACCAAATGATTATTTAATCCCCGTCCCAGAGAAATCAATTAGCGGGCAGAAGGGCAAAAGTAGTCAAATAAGCCCCGTCCCAAATTAGCTACCCCTTGCACCGATTATTCGCCCGGGTTGATGTTCGCGTAGAACTCCGCCCCGTCGTCCAGGCGCAGGATGCCCACGCGACCGAACTCGGAGCCGGTGGCGGCAGCGCAGTCGATGTCGATGCGATCGGGCACACCGGCGGCATCCTCGCCGCACAGGCGCACAATCTGCCCGCGGCCCGACTCCTCATCGAGCCCCGCAAGACCACCGACCTCGCAATAACGCCCGAGCGACACCGTTGGCGTGTGACCGCTCACCACGACCGGACCCTTGCCCTCGGCAGAAAGCAGCCCAGTCGGCACATCCCAATAGCCGTGACGAATCCACAGCAGGTCATCGGACGACTGCACCGCGAGCATCTGCTGCAGCAGCTCGCGATCGGCACCCACCGCTCCGACGCCATCGGCACAATCGACACCATGCTCAAGCAAAAACGCGCGCGCCGCCTTCATCTCGATTCCAGCATGTACCAGCAGATACGGGCGCTCCTCGGTCTCGACCACCGCGTAGAGCGGCAGCGCGGCCATCCATCGCACGAGCTCCTCGTATGCCTCAAATTCCATGTCGTTGAGCTGCTCGCGCGTCGTCCAGCCACCGTTGATATCCCAGGTCTCGGCATCGAGCGGATCCTGGCCAATGATGGCATCGAGCATGATCTGCTCGTGATTGCCCTTGAGCACGCGGGCGTTGGGCAGCGAGCGCACGAGCTTAATAACACCGACCGGATCGGGCCCGCGATCGATCATGTCGCCCAGCACGTACAGTGTGTCGTCGGACGTCAACGAGATCTTAGACAGGGCCTCGTCAAGCGCACGCACGTGCCCGTGAGCGTCAGATGTCACATAGATCGCCATGGTACGCCTCTCCTTGCATTGCGGCCGAAGCCCGGTGCCGCAACTAAAACTTCAAGTTGAACTTAAACGTTACCCATTGTACTCCGTTGCAATAAAGCTGGAAAGGGTTTCCGAGCAGAGGCAAAGACGGCAGCCGTCTATGACGATATCGCGCACGCCCGCAATCCAACCCCATAAACCCACCATCTTTGGGTACAAATAACCGCAGGCAACTGACCGTGCCACGCCAACCACCCAGGAGCGGACACCATCTATGAACCAGATCCTTCTCTTTATCGGCCTCGTCATCATTTTGTGCCTGACCATCAAACCCGTCGGCAAAAAACTCCCCTTCCCCACCCTGCTCATCTTTATCGCGCTCGGCATGCTGTTGGGCGTCAACGGCCCGGCGCATATCGACTTTAGCGACTACGCGCTCACCGAAACCGTCTGCAGCACGGCGCTGCTGTTCATCATGTTCTACGGCGGCTTTAACACCAACATCGACCGCGCCAAGCCCGTCGCCGTGCCCGCGGTGCTGCTGAGCACGCTCGGCGTCGTCATCACCGCAGGCATCACCGGCGTGTTCGCCCACTTCGTGCTGGGCTTCGACTGGATCGGCGGCCTGCTGCTGGGATCAGTCGTGGCATCCACCGACGCGGCCAGCGTCTTTAGCGTTCTGCGCGAGCACAGCCTGTCGCTGAAGGGCGGCACCGACTCGCTGCTCGAGGTCGAATCGGGCTCCAACGACCCCGTCGCCTACATGCTCACCGCCGTGCTCGCCACACTCGCGGCCGGCGGCGACATCAACATTCCCGCACTGCTGGCCAAGCAGATTATCCTGGGCGCGGGCCTGGGCCTTGCCATCGGCTGGGCGGCGGGCCGTCTGATTGAACGCGCACACGCAACGGCCGAGGGCGCGCAGACCATCTTCTTGTTCGCCGTGGCGATCGTCGCCTACGCGCTACCAAGCTATCTGGGCGGCAACGGCTTTTTGGCCGTATACCTGGCCGGCATTGTGCTGGGTGCGAGCGACATCACCGGCAAGGTCGAGATGGCGCACTTCTTTGACACCCTCACCGAGATGGCCGAGATGACGATCTTCTTCTTGCTCGGCCTGCTCGTCACGCCCGCACGCCTGCCGCAGATGCTGCTGCCGGGCCTGGCGCTCATGGCGTTTATGCTCTACGTGAGCCGTCCCATCGCCGTCGGCGTGCTCCTGGCGCCCTTTAAGACGAACCCCCGCCAGGTCGCGCTCGTAAGCTGGGCGGGCCTGCGCGGAGCAGCTTCGGTCGTGTTTAGCCTCTTTGCCGTGGTGGCCGGCGTTCCCGGCGGACACGACCTATTTGACCTGGTGTTTGTGATTGCCGTGTCGAGCATTGTGGTGCAGGGCTCGCTGCTGCCAGCGGTGGCGAAGAAGCTCGATATGATCGATGCGACCGGCGACGTGCGCCGCACCTTTAACGACTATCGCGACGAAGACGGCATGTCATTTGTAAAGCTCAAGGTGGGTGCTGGCCATCCGTTTGCCGAGCGCTCGCTCGCCGATATTGGCAGCGCGACGGACATGCTCGTGGTCCTGGTGCTGCGCGACGGGGCGCACCCGGTGCTGCCCAACGGCGATACCGTGATCCAGGAAGGCGATCTGCTGGTGATGGCCGCCCCAACGTTCGAAGAGCGTGCCGAGGTTACGCTGCGCGAGGTCACCGTAACCCCCCACGGTCGCCTGGCCGGCCAGCGTCTTCGCGATGTGCCGCAGGGCAAGCACCCCTTTATCGTGGTGATGCTCAAGCGCGACGGCCAAACGATCATCCCCGACGGCAACACCCTAATATACGCCGGCGACGAAGCCGTCATCGCCACGCTCGCGTCGTAGCGGGCAGGAGGTAGCTAATTTGCGACGAAGAGATCAAGCGCCTAGAAAGCCTCATGCCTTCGCTCGCAGATTTGGATTTGCCTGAGGAGTAAAGCACCCCTCCCCCATGTAACCATCCTGTAAATCATAGCGGCGCACTCGGGTTTTGCTGTGATGCGGTCGCGCCTGGCGCTCCACTGTGCTAAAGTATCCCGAACGTTCAAACGACTACGAGGGGGAACTAGAAGATGGCACGTGTGCACAACTTCTCAGCTGGCCCGGCCGCGCTGCCCGCAAGCGTGCTCGCCGAGATCGCCGACGAGATGATGGACTACCGCGGTTGCGGCATGTCCGTGCTCGAGATGAGCCATCGATCTAGCATGTACCAGCAGATCATCGACGACGCCGAGGCAACCCTGCGCCGTCTGCTGAGCATCCCCGACAACTACCGTGTCCTGTTTTTGCAGGGCGGCGCCACGCTGCAGTTTGCGGGCATCCCCATGAACCTCATGCGCCGCGGCCGCGCCGGCTACGTCGTGACCGGTAACTTTGCCAACAAGGCGTACAAGGAGGCCGCCAAGTACGGCGAGGCCGCGCTGCTCGCGAGCTCCGAGGACACCAATTTCGACCGCATACCCACCATGGCCGACGTCAACGCGCGCATTGCCGCCGAGGCCGCGGGCGACGGGCTCGACTACGTCTACATCTGCCAGAACAACACCATCTTTGGCACCATGTACCACGAGCTGCCCGCTTGCGGCGACGTACCGCTGGTCGCCGATGTCTCGAGCTGCTTTTTGTCGCAGCCGCTCGACGTCGAGCGCTACGGACTCATCTACGCCGGCGCGCAGAAAAACGCCGGCGCCGCGGGCGTCACCGTGGTTATCGTGCGCGACGGCCTGATCGCTGACGGCCCGGCCTTTGCGCAGACGCCGCAGTACCTGGACCTTAAGACCCAGGCCGCCAAGGGATCCATGCTCAACACGCCCAACACCTTTGGCATCTACGTGTGCGGCAAGGTGTTCCGTTGGGTGGAGCAGACCGGCGGACTTGCCGCCATGGCCGAGCGCAACTGGGCCAAGGCCAACCTGCTCTACGACTTGCTCGAGAACAGCAAACTATTCCACGGCACCGCGCAGACAGACAGTCGCTCCATCGCCAACGCCACGTTCCGCACCGGCGACGCCGACCTCGACGCCGCCTTTGTTGCGGGCGCGGCAGAGCACCAGATCCAAAACGTCAAGGGCCATCGCCTCGTCGGCGGCATGCGCGCCAGCGTGTACAACGCAGTCACCATGGAGGACGTACAGGCGCTGGCCACGTACATGAAGGACTTCGAAGCGCAGCATAGTTTGAGTCCGCGATCTAACTAGCCCGCAACACGCGGGCCGACCAGCCACTTCAAACCACTTGTTTTAGACAAACCTGCTAAGGAGTTTTCCATGCGCAAGATTAAAACCATCGATGACATTACCAAGGACGGCAAAGTCGAGTTTGGCGAGGGCTACGAATTTGTGAGCACCGCCGAAGAGGCCGACGCGATCCTGATGCGCTCGACCGACCTGCACGGCTACGAGCTGCCCGAGGGCATCCGCGCCATCGCCCGCTGCGGTGCCGGCGTCAACAACATCCCCGTCGAGGAATACGCCAAGAAGGGCGTCGTCGTCTTTAACTCCCCCGGTGCCAACAGCAACGCCGTCAAGGAGCTCGTCCTAGGCATGCTGGTGCTCTCGAGCCGCGGCGTGGTGCAATCGATGAACTGGGTGCGCGACAACGCCGACGACCCCGAGATTCAGGTCGATGCCGAGAAGGCCAAGAAGGCCTTTGTGGGCCGCGAGCTCAAGGGCAAGCGCATCGGCGTCATCGGCCTGGGCAACGTGGGCTCCAAGGTCGCCAACGCCTGCGTCGACCTGGGCATGGACGTTTACGGCTACGACCCGTTCATTTCCGTCGAGCACGCGTGGGTGCTGAGCCGCGAGGTACAGCGCGTGGGCACGCTCGAGGATCTCTGCCGCGGCTGCGACTACCTCACCGTGCACGTGCCCAGCAAGGCCGACACCATCGGCATGATCAGCACCGAGCAGATTAACCTGCTGGCACCGGACGCCGTGCTCATCAACTACGCGCGCGAAACCATCATTGACGAGGACGCCGTCGACGCCGCCCTGCGCGAGGGCAAGCTCAGCTGGTTTAGCTGCGACTTCGCCACGCCCAAGACGGTCAAGATGCCCAATACGTTTATCACCACGCACTCGGGCGCCGGCACCGGCGAGGCCGAGGCCAACTGCGCCGACATGGCCATCAGCGAGCTCAAGGATTACCTGGAGAACGGCAACATCGCACACAGCGTCAACTACCCCGCCTGCAGCATGGGCAAGGCGCGCGCTGCAAGCCGCATTGCCTGCCTGCATGCCAACGTGCCCAACATGATCGGCCAGATCACGGCCATCCTGGCCAAGGACAACGCCAACGTGCAGCGTATGACCAACGAGTCCGCCGGCGAGAACGCCTACACCATGTTCGACACCGACGAACACCTAGACAGCAGCACCATCGAGGCGCTCAAGCAGATTCCGTCGATGTATCGCGTGCGCGTGATCAAGTAGCGCCGACTGACCTGACGGGCAGCTCCCCATGTGGCCTGCCCGTCACTGACATTGAATGCCCGCGGGGGTGCCTTTCGCACGAGAGGCGCCCCCGTTTTTGTGAGCGCTCCATTAAATGCACCGAGCCGCTTCTTGGCATACAATCTGTATGTTGACCTAACTATCTGTGAGGTGCCTATGGTTGATACAGATTTTGCCTGGCGGCTTACGCAAGGGCTCGTGCGGATCGACAGTTCCGACCCAGGTGCGTATGAGGGCGAGATTGAACGCTATATCAAAGCGTTGGTTGAGGAACGGTTGGCGCAGCTGAGCCATCCGGTACTCGATGCCGTGCAGGTTGAGGAACTCGAGGTGCTGCCCGGGCGCCGCAACCTTATGGTCACCGTGCCGGGACTGAGCGACGAGCCACGGCTCGTCTATATCTGCCATATGGATACCGTTACACTGGGCGATGGCTGGGACGCGGACATTCCGCCGCTCGGAGCGATCGTGCGCAACGATAAACTCTATGGCCGCGGTGCCTGCGATATGAAGGGTGGCCTGGCCTGCGCCATTGCCGCACTGGTCCATACGCTCGAGCGCGTGGCGGCAGAAGGCAAGCTGCCCCGCCGTGGCTTCTCACTCATTTGCTCGGTCGACGAGGAGGACTTTATGCGCGGCTCAGAGGCCACGATCGATGCTGGCTGGGTCGGCTCGCGTGAATGGGTGCTGGACACCGAGCCCACCGACGGACAGATCCAGGTGGCGCACAAGGGGCGTACGTGGTTCGAGATTGAAATGACTGGCGTGACGGCGCATGCGAGCCAGCCCTGGAAGGGCGCGGATGCCGTCGCTGCCATGGCCGAGGTCGTGTGTTCGCTCCGTCGCGCGTTTATGGCGCTGCCCGCGCACGATGAGTTGGGGCCTTCGACCATCACGTTTGGCCAAATCGAGGGCGGATATCGCCCCTACGTCGTACCCGACCGCGCCAAAGTCTGGGTCGACATGCGCCTGACCCCGCTGACCGATACGGCCGCCGCGACGCGCATGGTAGAGCAGGCCATCGCCGTCGCCGAAGCCGCCGTTCCCGGTTGCCATGGCAGCTACACCGTGACGGGCGACCGCCCCGCCATCGAGCGCGACCCGAACTCTCCCCTTCTAGCAGCGCTCAAGCGTGCCGCCGATGACGTGACGGACGCGGACACGACCGTCGGCTTCTTTACCGGCTACACCGACACCGCCGTCATTGCCGGCAAGACAGGTAACCGCAATTGCATGAGCTACGGTCCCGGGTCGCTCGCGCTCGCGCACAAGCCCAACGAATATGTGCCCCACGCCGATATCGTTCGTTGTCAGCAGGTGCTAATCGCGCTCGCCGATAACGTGCTCTGGGACGCGAGCGGCCAAGTTGGGGCATAATAAGCCGCGAACAAACCGACTCGTGCGTTAGGACCGCCCATGAAAGCACTTCCGTTTCCCTGCATCCGCCCGGCTCAGGACCGCGTGCTCGAGGCGCTGCCTGCAATGGGCAGCATCCTGAGCGGCAACGATGCTCTGCGCGGAGCCATTGCCGATGGTCTGATGCTCAAGGACCCGGGTGCGGCGTATTACGTGTACGAATGCTCGGGCGAGCCGGGACGTGTGACGGGTGTCGTGGCGATCTGCCCGGTTGGTGCGCTGGCGGGCGGCGACGCGGTTGCCGCCGATACGACCGCCGCTGCGCGCGCAATCGCCGACCTCAAGGTACAGCCCCGTCCCGTAACGCTTGTCTACGAAGCCTCTCCCGTCATGGATATCATCCTCGGCGCCGCAAAAGAGGGCGCTTCACTCTATGCCGTCACCGACCCCGCCGGCATTACGCACCGCGTGTGGGAGGTCAAGCGCGAGGACGCCGTCGGGGCCATCCGCGCCATGCTCGACCAGGCGCCGGAGCCGGCACTGGCCGACGACCCTGCCTACGCTGTCGCGCTAGTCGGGGCATCACAGCTCCTGGCCGACGATGCACGTGCCGCCGGCACCTACACGGGCAAAGAGCCGTTCAACTTTGCCGTTGCCGCGCTCTTCCCCGCCGCGCAGGTCAGCGGCGCCGCGCCGCAAGTTCCGACAGGTCTGCTCACGCACCAGGTCGCGCGGTTCTAGCAAGACCAGACCGCCCAGCACAATAATCGGCAGCTCAACAAACAGGGGGCGGAGATGCAGCAGGTACATGCATCTCCGCCCCTTTCGCGTCGAGAAGTTATGCCGGGGACCCGTGCCGCCGCGCTCGCGTTATCCGCGCTGCGGACCCGCAGTAGCCACAAGCGGTTCAAGCCCCAGCTCGCGCGCATAATCCTCCTGCGTAAAGACTTCGACCAGCTCAAACGTGTCGGATTCGTCGTCAAACGCAAAGTGCAGCACCGAGCAGTTGCCCGGCACGCGCTCGTGCTCGTCGGCCGCCGCTCCCCTCACGTAATCCAAAAACTCCTTGATGGCCGAGCCATGGCTTACCACGAGCACGCACGTATGGTCCGGACGCTGCATAAGCTCGGTCAGCGTCGCCACCATGCGCTCGCGCACCTGCATCTGGCCCTCGCCGCCAAACTGGCGATAGAAGTCGCGCCACGGGCGCTCGGGCATGAGCATCACGCGCTCGGCCTCAAAGTCGCCAAAGAACCACTCACGCAGGCCGTCCAGGCGCTCGTACGCCAAGCCCGGCCACAAGTTGGCGATAGTCTGCTCGGTGCGATGAAGCGTGGAGGTGTAGGCATGATCGGGCTCAATGCCGCGCGCACGTAAAAACATGCCGGCGCGCGCCGCCTGGTCGCAACCCAACTGCGTGAGCGGCGAGTCACTCCAACCCTGAATGATGCGCTTAAGGTTGAATATTGTCTGCCCATGACGAACCAGATACAGGTCTTTATTCATAGGGGTCCTTTCATTCGTTACCAATCAAGGAGCGAAAACGCCCCGTCGCAATAGCCAAAATGAAGCACGGCTCCGTTGTCGGGTAGCTCTCCCCTGCCAGTCACATACTCAAGAAACTCCTGGCAGGCTGAGCCGTGGGAAACCGCCAGCACGCAGTCGTGCTGCGGCCTGGCCATGATGCGCGACAGCACCGCGACCATACGCGACTGGAGCTGCACTTCTGACTCGCCGCCAAACGCGACCGGATAATCACCCCAGGGCTGCGGCGGCATATCGCGATTTGATGTACCCTCCAGCGAGCCCAAATGCCACTCGCGTAGGTCATCGACCAGCTCTATCGAGCGGCCCTCGCCAGCAATTAGCTCAGCCGTACGCCGCGCCCGGCCCAACGGGGAGGAATACACACGGTCAAAGGTCACGCCACGCGCCTCAAACGCCGCGCGCGTCGCCAGCGCTTGCTCGCGCCCGCGCACCGTAAGCGGCGAATCGTGCCCACCTTGCAAAATATTCTGCACATTGAGCTCAGTCTGCCCATGCCGCACCAAATACAGATCTGCCACACACCCTCCCCTCGTACCACCACAAAGGGGACAGGAGCCTTTGTGGTGATTTTGCCGCCGGATTGCACCGCAACGACGCACAACTACAGCAGCACGTCGGCAAGCGGACGCTTGGGTACGTGGTGCACCCGCGCCTCGTCGCGCCAATAATTGATGGAGCCGTCGGGGTTGGAATCGATCGCATCGATCACCTGTGTCTCGGCCGGAACGCCAAACGCCATGATCAGCTTGAGCTCATACTTGTCGTTATCGAGCCCCATGGCATCGATTGCGTGGGGCGTAAAGGCCTTGAACATGCAGGCGGCCACCTCGGGCGTGGCGCTGCGGGCGGCGAGCATCATCGTCTGCGCGGCAATACCCGTGTCGACCTCGGTAATGGGAGCGGCGGGCTTGCCCGGAACGGCGCGCTCGGCCAGAATCGCGATGTAGCCGGTCGGGCGCTCGCCCTCGGCAGGACCCGGCCAATCCTTAAGTGCGCCGGCCCATGCGAGCTCATCAAATACACGCACGCAGTCCTCTGCACCGCTTACCACATGAAAACGCAGACGCTGAGCATTGGCGCCGCAGGGAGCCAGGTGCGCCAGTTCCGCCAGCTCGAGCAAAAACTCGCGCGGCACGCGCATGGACTCGTCAAAGCGGCGGCACGTGCGGGCGCGGCGAACCAACGCATCAAACGCTTCCAGACCGAGCTTTTCGCAACCTTGCTTTGCCATCGACTCAGCGCCTACCGGCGCCGCGGGAACTGTTTCATTCATAGGGACCCCCAATTTCGGGCAATTGTTCTTAGGAAAATCTAACCTAAAACGTAGGCAATAACGAACAGGGCTGCAATGTTCTACACCTGTTGAATAGAAAATCGCGGCGTGGGGAACAACGGAAACGATTCGGGGCCTTTGGGTTACGTTTCGCCCTCCCCGACCCATACGCCAGCGCCTTTAGGCGATACTGGTTGTAACGATCAAGGCTTACGCCGCACGGAAAGGAGACATTATGGGCATCTTTAAGAACGATGACCAAAAATCGAGCCAGTTTGGATTTGACGAGAAAAGCATGGCGGGCAAAGCCGTCAAGGCCGTACGCTGGATTTACGCCATCACGGGCGTCTTGGCGCTCGTCGCCGGCATCGCACTGCTGTTTGCGCCCGCCAAGTCCCTCGTCTTCCTAACGACCGTCTTGGGCTTCTACTTTGTGATCACGGCCGCGATCAGGCTGTTTACCGCTGTTTTCGAGCCACTGCTGCCCACCGGCTGGCGCGTGACGAGCATCATCTCCAACCTACTCATTATCTTGGGCGGCGTCATAATCCTGCGCAACCAGGCCTTCTCGACCGCGACGCTCACCACGATGGTGGTTATCGTGGCCGGCTTTGGCTGGATCGTCGAAGGTGTCATGTCCATTCTGGAGTCCGAGCTTTCGTCCAACCGTGCCCTCGCCATCCTGAGCGGCGCGCTCTCCATCATCGCCGGCATGTTCGTGTTTATCTATCCGCTGTGGTCGGCCAAGATGCTCGTCATCTTTAGCGGCGCCGCACTGCTGGTGTTTGGCGTAACGCTGATTGTTCGCGCTATTCAATTTGGCAAACTGGTGCACTAGATGCCGCGAACGCTCTTTATTGATGCAGACGCCTGCCCGGTCACGCGCGAGTCGATTGACTGCGCGCGGCGGGCGGGCGTTGCCGTCGTTATCGCCGGCAACAGCACACAGAACCTGGAACGCCACATTCGCCGCAACGATCCGCGCGACGTCGAGCATGCGCGACGCGGATTTTGGGTCACGACGCTCGATGTGAGCGTGGGCGCCGACAGCGCCGACTTTGCCATTGTCGAACGCCTGCAGGCGGGCGACGTAGTCGTGACGCAGGACATTGGCTTGGCGAGCATGGTGCTCGGGCGCGATGCCGCCGCCATCGGCGTGCGCGGGCGCGTCTACGATAAGGCGACCATCGACATGCAACTGTTTATTCGCCACGAGGAAAAGAAGGTGCGCCGCGCCGGCGGTCGCACTCGCGGTCCGGCGGCATTTACCAGCGAAGACCGGGCCCGCTTTAAGCGCAACCTCACCGAGCTGCTGCGCTAACCAAGGTAGATTTTCGGGACATGCCCGGAAATCTACCTTTTTGTTTTGGCAGCGGAAATGCCCTGGTCACAGGGGTAGATCGTAAGACATGTCCCAATAATCTACTTAAAGGCCAACGACGGAGAGGATGAGGCCCCAGCCGGCACCGATGACGTACATCATGATCAGGAACAGGACGTTTTCGCGGGCGCTGCGGTTGGTGCGGAACAGCACCAGGTAGCCCACACCGGCAGAGATGAGCGTGCCGGCGAGCATCGGGGCCAGCTGCAGCGCGCCTTCCAGGTACAGTTGCGTGATGACGACGCTGGCCGAGCAGTTGGGGATCAGGCCGACAAGCGCCGAACCCAGGACGGCGAGCGTCTCGTTGCCACGCAGGAACTGCTCGATCGCGGACTCGCCGAAGGTCTCGAGCACGGCGACCAGAATCAGCGTCACCAGAAAAATGAATACCGATACCTGCACGGTGTGCGAGATGGCGCTGCGAATAATCGACAGGAGGGGCGCGCTCTCGTGAGAGTGGGAGTGACCGTGGCCATCATGGTGTTCATGCTCGCCCCCATGACCGTGATCGTGTCCATGTCCGTGTTCGTACTCGTCCTCGTCTTCATCGCAACCGCAATGGTCGCGCTCGCACAGCTCATGGATGTGATCGGCGCTCACGCCCGCCTCGGCCACTTCATCAATGATGTCGCCCCCGGTATGGTCGTCGTGCGCGCAGTTCACATGAGCCGGATTGGAAGCGGTCCCCAGCACGGTACGGCGAATCGCCGCATGCGCGCGAGCGTTACGACGAAGGCCGCGGATAGCCGCGTCCACGATAAAGCCCGTGACCAGCGCGATCAGTGCCTTCGAAGCCAAAAGCATCGCCATGGTCTGCACGGGAACCTGCTCGGCAAGTAGCAGCGGCAGCATCTCGTCGGAGGTCGAAAGGAACACCGCCACCAACGTGCCCAAGGTCACGACGCGACCGGCGTACAGCGTTGCCGCCATGGCCGAAAAGCCGCACTGCGGCACCATACCCAGCAACGAGCCAACCACGGGACCCGCGGCGCCGGCGCGCTTGATGGCCCCGTTAACGCGGTCGCCCGCGACGTGCTCCAAGGTCTCGAGGGCCAGATACGTCACCAACAAAAACGGCACAAGCGAGAGCGTGTCCTTGCCGGCGTCGAGCAGAATATCAATCAGCAAATCCATGACGGATGGAACCTTTCGTGTCTTTCGGCAGCATTGTAAAAGTCCTAGCGGTCAACTAGGGTATTGTAGTTGTCCTAGGCGCGATGCCAATAGTTGCCCATGGTAAACTATCATCTCGCCACATCTCAATGAACCCGAGCCGCGCGCTGCGGCCCGTCCAAGGAGCAGTTATATCAACGTTTCACAAGCACTCGAATACGAGCGCCAGCCGTTTATTCCCATGTTTATCTATGGCGATCACGGCGCCATGGAGTCCGAGCGCCAGAAGGGCGAGGAGGCCCTTAAGGTGCTCGAAACCGAGTACTTTACCGCCGAGGGCGACCCCAGCTTCGACTTTGCCACCGTGCGCGACCTGGCTGACCGCAACCGCGACCTGTGCGACCAGATTGGCGAGGCGCGCCTGCGCAACGTGACGCCCGCGACGCTTTCGCGCGGCCTGTCCGATGCCGACACCTGCGCCGCCATCGGTAAGATGCAAAAGCGCACCGCCGCGTCGGTCATGCGCGAGATCCGCGGCGACCGCGACGCGCTCGGCGTGGCCTACGCCCGCAAGCCCATCCAGGGCACCGTGCTCGGTATCGACATCGAGACCACCGGCCGTGCACCCGAACGCGGCTATATCATCAACGTGGGCTGGGAAATCATGGACCTCACCAGCGACGCCGTGCCGCATGACGCCGAGGCACACTACTGCGGCCTGCCCGATATCTACCGCGGCGAGGATGTGCCGCTGTCGAATATCCACCACATCACCTGGGACGACATCGACGGCAAAACGCCCTTCCGCGAGAACAAGGAATTGCAGAAGCAGCTGCTCAAGCTTATGAAGAAGTACCCGTACATGGCGCATAACGCCGCGTTCGAGGACAGCTGGTTCAAAATTCATCTGGACGGTTACGCCGAGGCACGCCGCGCCGGCAAGATTATCGTCATCGACTCGCGCCAGATCTGCCGCAGCTTGGACGCCGACGTGCGCTCGCTCCCCCGCGAGTCCGCGCCCGCCGCGCTCGAGAACTGGGCGCGCCGCCGTGGCACCCTCGCCGCCGATGCCAACGAGCAGCATCTGGGTCTGGACGACACCGACCTCATGCTCCGCACGGTTCAGGCCGAGTTCAACCTCAAGAACCTATTCGCGAAATAACCGATCCATCTGCGGGAGCGCCTGCCAGGCACAGCGCAATCCGTCTGGGCACACCGACACGCAGTAAACTAGGGCGCAGCCTTATGGCTGCACCCTAGTTTTCATCAAAACGAGCAAATACGCGTGCTTCACATAGTCGGCAGGTTGGCCCACCTACATTTTTCGAGTTGTTCGGCCAGCTGAACCACTAGTCAAGGCCCCTTGAACCGCAATCGAAGCTAAAATCGCCTTAATTTCGCAACCAAGCCCCATAAATCTACCTGAATCAATTCGAATAGGACGTTGCGATCGCACCATTTGTATAGGATAAGGCCGAATAACTCAAATTATGTTGGTGAGGCATCTGAGCGGTCGGCAAAAACGCTTAGAAGCTACGAATCCGCAACTAAAGTTCATCAAAAAGGGGCAGCCGGCAGAAACCTCCCCAGCCAAAGCTGCTCCCTCAATACGACAGCTCAAAAACCCACCGTTCGCAGAAGATAAGCCGCGCCCCAATACCGTTGCCCGAAGTTTCGGGCGTATGCGGCGTCCGCTATGCCATCATGCGCGTATGGGAATCATTCTGTCACATACCACGGCACGCGCTGTATACCAAACAGCCAACTCGCTCGCAAGCTACGCGACCGGTCCCATACCTATGGAAAAGATCAGGGTGTCTGCGCCGACCACGTCCGACCTGGAAGCGGCACGAGCATGGCTCAACAGAAAGAATGTCGATTCTGAACGTATCCATGTGCTGACGTTTTCCAATAATGCCAAAAGGCACCGCAAGGGCTGCATCTGCCACTGCACGCGCTATACGTTTGATGCAGAAAGCTACCTAGAACTCGAGCCGAACGTCTACATCGTCGATATCAAGCTGTGCGCGTTAGAAGCAACAGCCGACCTCAACCTTTCGGAGCTCGTTGAGTATTACTTTGAAATCTGCGGCTCCTACGCGCTTGGAACGTCCGACGAAACTCAATATCGCGAGCGCCCAGCCCTAACCAGCGTTGAAGAGCTCAGAGCCTTCTTTTCAGAGGCACCGGGGTATCGTGGATCTAATAAAGCACTTAAGGCACTTTCTTATGTACACGAAGGCTGTCGCTCCCCACTCGAAACGGCGTTTGTCATGATGCTGACAATGCCCAAGTCAATGGGTGGCTTAGCCATACGCGCTATCAAAACGGATTATCCGATCCCAGTCCCCAAAAGATACGCCGCCCTAACGCGACGGACGGTTTTCTACCTCGACGCGCTGCTCGAAAATTCGATGACCGATATCGAATACAACGGCTTTTACCACGACGAACCCGAGCAGCAATCAATTGACGAGGAGCGCCGAAACACGCTGCGAAACATGGGATATGCCGTTATCACAGTTAATCGTCATTCGTTTTTCAAGCAGTCCGCTTTTAAACGGGTCATGGAAGCGATTCGCATTCGCGAGAAGATATGGCCCGGTCGACTCCCGGATAACTTCGCCATCCTGCAAGAAACTCTTCGTCAATTTGTCTTGCGGCGCTACTTCGAATACGGTCGCCGCGTCCTGGAGACACTCAAAGAAGAAGAGGCCGCCAAGCGCGAAATTGCAAGCCAATATCCGCAAGCTGATGACCCGAGCATCAACGATGTGCCCGAACCCGACGACATGCAACACGTCGGGGCCCTTGCTGAGGAAATCAATGGGGCTTGGGAATGCGACATGTTCGCAAAAATCGATGAAAACCGCACGGAAGACGACACGATTATTGATCTAATTGAGAATTCGCTCTTCTAAAGGCGATCTCTGCGGATGTCCACCTACATTTTTCGACTTATTCGGCCACCGATGTGCCAGATTGGCTGCAGCAATGCTCAATATAACTTTAGATAAAACTGATTCTGCAGGAACTCCCGTAGAGGAAGAACTGATTCTCGCGGTATTTGACACGATAAAGTACAAATATGAACAGTTCTAATGCTTCTCAAGGTGGCTTTCTTAGCATGCTAGCCGAACATCTCGAAATATGTTGGCGAGCATTGCGTCGATGTCTCCCAACCCACAGAAAATCGCAGAGGCGGCAAGCAGTCATCGAAATTAACGCAAATTGTATTGACATATGAACATACACTCATATAATCGAAAGCAAGTTATATGAACGCATGTTCATATGAAAGGATATTGCAATGAGCATCCGCGTTGATGAAACGAAACCCGACATCGAGGCCACCGAGCCCGTGATCCCCACCACCTGCTCGCCCGAGGACCTTCCCGACGAGGAACTTCTCTACGACCTCGCCGACCTGTTCAAGGTCTTCAGCGACACCACGCGCATCAAGATCCTCTATGCCCTCATGGGCCGCGAGCTCTGCGTGGCAGACATCGCCGAAGCGACCGAAACCTCGCAGTCGGCAGTATCGCACCAGCTGCGCACACTCAAGCAGTCGCACCTGGTTAAATTCCGGCGCGACGGGCGCAATATCCTATACTCGCTCGCCGACGATCACGTCTACACCATGCTCAACCAGGGCATGAGCCACATCTGCGAATAGCGACCAACCACGGTACCAGCGCGGCCTGCACCCAAGCCGCAAATACGGGGAAAGGAATCCACCATGAAAAAGCAGTTTAAACTCGACGAGATCGACTGCGCCAACTGTGCGCGCGAGCTTCAGGACGAGCTGGCCAAGCTCGATGGCGTCAAGTCCGTTTCGGTCAACTTTATGACCCAGAAGTTGACGCTCGAGGCCGATGACGCCGAGTTCGACGAGGTGCTCAACCGCGTTGTAGAGTTTACGGCCGACGCCGAGCCGGACTGCGAGATCATTCTCTAGCCCAGGTTTACGCCAACCTGCAAGGCCGCGCTTGCCGCGGCCTTTGCTCGCGAAATTATATGAGCGAGTGTTCATTCATTCAAATGGGAGGATACGAGTCATGGCCACCGCCGACCCCAAGAAGAAAAAGAAGAAGCGCAAGAAAAAAGAGTCACTCGAGCATAAGCGCAACCGCATCCTGGTAGCGCTGGGCATTTTTGCCGTGGTGTACGCCCTCGATGAGCTTGGCACCCTCACCGCCGCATTCGGCACCCCGGGCGGCATCTACGCCAGCTTTGTGCTGTTCCTCGTGCCGTTTTTGATTGCCGGCTACGACGTACTGCAAAAGGCATCCAATAACATCCGCCGCGGCAAGGCCTTCGATGAGAGCTTCCTTATGGCAGTCGCGACCATCGGCGCGTTTGCCATGGTGCTCTTCCCCGATACCGACCCGCACATGGCTGAAGGCGCCGCCGTCATGCTGTTCTACCAGGTCGGCGAGCTGTTCCAGGCGTACGCCGTGGGCAAGAGCCGCAAGTCGATCAGTGCCATGATGGACATCGCGCCCGACTACGCTAACGTCGAGCAGCCCGACGGCACACTCGAGCAGGTCTTCCCCGATGACATCGCCGTCGGCACCGTGATCGTGGTCAAGCCCGGTGAGCGCGTGCCCATCGACGGCGTCATCGTCGAAGGCGAGACACAGCTCGATACCGCCGCGCTCACGGGCGAGTCAGTCCCCCGCCCGGCCAAAACCGGAGACGATATCATCAGCGGCTGCATCAACATGACGGGTCTCATCCACGTGCGCACCACCAAGCCATTTGGCGAGTCCACCGTCGCGCGCGTCCTGAAGCTCGTAGAAAACGCCAGCGAAAAGAAGGCGCGCACCGAGAACTTCATCACGCGCTTCGCCCGCGTCTACACGCCCGCCGTCACCGGCGCTGCCGCGGTACTCGCGCTCGGCGGCGGCTTGGTCACCGGCGCCTGGTCCGACTGGATCCTGCGCGGCCTGACCTTCCTGGTCGTCAGCTGCCCGTGCGCGCTCGTGATCAGCGTGCCGCTCAGCTTCTTTGGCGGCATCGGCGGCGCATCCAAGCTAGGCGTTCTCATCAAGGGTTCTAACTACCTCGAAACGCTCGCCGACGTGGACACCGTCGTCTTCGACAAGACCGGCACGCTCACCAACGGCACGTTTTCGGTCGTGGCGGTGCACCCCGAGTCTGGCTATACCGAGCAGTCGTTGCTCGAGGTCGCAGCCCTTGCGGAGTCGTTCTCCGATCACCCCATCGCGCAGTCCGTGCGCGCCGCCTACCATGGCGAGGTCGACCCCAAGCGCGTAAGCGACTCCACCAACGACGCGGGCCATGGCGTGACGGCAACCATCGACGGCAAGCACGTCGTCGTTGGCAACGCAAAAATGCTCGCCGCGACCGGAGTCGAAGCGCCCGATTGCGAGGTCGTCGGTACGATCCTTCACGTGCTGGTCGATGGCATCTATGCCGGCCACATTGTAATTGCCGACACCGTCAAGGCCGATGCCGAGCAGACGATCAGCGACCTGCACGCCGCCGGCGTCAAGCGCACCGTCATGCTCACGGGCGACCGCGAGGAAGTGGCTGCTGCGGTGGCCAAGCAGCTGGGGCTCGACGAGTTCCACGCGCAGCTGCTGCCGGGCGACAAGGTCGAACGTGTTGAAGCGCTGCTCGCGGCCGAAAGCGGCAAGGGAAAGCTCACCTTTGTCGGCGACGGTATCAACGACGCGCCCGTGCTTACGCGCGCCGATGTTGGCATTGCCATGGGCGCTATGGGTTCCGACGCCGCGATTGAGGCGGCGGACGTCGTGCTGATGGATGACAAGCCGTCCAACATCTCCCGCGCGATCCGCGTGGCGCGCAAGACCATGACGATTGTTTGGCAGAACATCATCTTTGCGCTGGGCGTTAAGCTGCTGATTCTAGTGCTGGCAGCACTGGGCATCGCCAACATGTGGCTTGCCGTGTTCGGCGACGTAGGCGTGGCGATCATCGCCATCCTGAACGCCATGCGCGCGATGGGTGTCAAGAACCTGTAGTGCTGTCCGGCCGGGGCCGGGCTTGGTTTTGAAAACACTCCGCAGCGCGAGGCCCGTCTTTCCGTTGCTCCGCAGGAGCAGGAAAGACGGGCCTCATGCGCGAGGACGTTTTCAAAACCAAGCCCGGCCCCGGCCTGCGGTGACACAGCTGGCGGTTCTTAGGCATCGCTTGCTGGCGGGGTTCCTTGTCTGAGTTGGACATTGCCGAGAGAACCTTTTGTCCCAATCGCTGTCCCGCGCCTTTGGCGCGGGAGACGCGCCTCTTTGGGGATGAAGAGATAGCTCAGTTGTGGTGGCGTCGCGCACCGATTGCTCCACTTTGGACCGCGTCGGACTCGTTGTTGATCGAATCCCCTATCTCCCTTCCGCTGGCTCGCGCTTTGCGCGAACAGCGCGTTACTGCGGATCCGTTAGGCTCCCGGTGTTGGATCCGTCATCTCGTCCCGGCCCAACATCGCCCGTAGCTTCTCAAAGCTTTCCTCGCTCAGGCAGTGCTCCATGTGGCAGCCCTCTTGCGACGCGACCTCAGCCGAAACACCCGCATCCTCCAGCAGCCCCACGAAAAAGCAGTGCCGCTCCCACATTTGACGAGCGACCTCCAGCCCCCGCTCTGTCAGATGAACATCTCGTTTGCCCATTTCGACATAGCCGTTGCTTTCCAGCGTCGCCATGGCCTTGGAAACGCTCGCCTTGGTTACGCCAAGGTACTCCGCAACGTCGATCGAGCGCACGATGCCCTGACGTTCCGACAGAACGTAGATCGATTCGAGATAGTCTTCTCCGGATTCACGTAGGGCCATGGGCCGCCTTTCGCGATGATTGCTAGTTAGCCGTTGGATACTTTCCACGGCTTACTTTACCGCAAAAGTTGCCCATGTCTTACTACTTTGCCTAAAAGTTAGCCGTGTTTCACAAAACGTGCGGGATGAAACAAAATGGGGACGCCCCGCAAGGAGTGTCCCCAGGCGCCGGGTGCCGCCCCGCAGTTACATCAATCCAAAGTGCTTCGCGGCGTTGTAGATGCCATCGTCGTCCACGGCGGTCGTCACATAGGTCGCTGCAGCTTTCACCGTGTCCTGTGCGTTGCCCATGGCCACGCTCGTGCCCACGGCGGCAAACATCGACAGGTCGTTCTCGCCATCGCCAAAGGCAATCGCCTCGCTCGCGTCGATGCCTAGGCGCTCCAACGTCGCCGCAACACCCAGGTCCTTACCGCCGTTAGCGGGGATAATGTCGCAGAACAGATCGCACCAGCGCGTAGTGAGCGAATGCGACACCGCGTCGGTCACGATATGCTCGTCGGCCGGGTCCACAAAGGCGCAAAACTGGTAGACCGGCGCGTCAAAGGCGTGCTCAAACGGCTCCTCGTGGTAGACGATTCCCGCGTTGCTGCCAGCCGTCACCACGCGCTCGGACAGGCGGTTCACAAACGAGTTCTCGCCCTGCATGCACAGCGAGTCGTAGCACCCCTGCGCCACCTGGTCCACGATCACCGCGACGTCGTCCGGATCGATCGGGCAGCTGCGGTAAACGCCTCTGGCATCAAAACAGTGCTGGCCCGAAAGCGTAATGTACGCATCCCAACCCAAGTCGAACAGCCAGTCCGGCATCTGATAGGTCGGGCGGCCCGTGGCGATCACGCACGCAATCCCCTGCTCGTGAAAGCTGTCGAGCACCTGCTGCGCCGACGCCGGAATCCGGTGGGTCTTAAAGCTCAGCAGCGTGCCGTCGATATCGAAAAACGCGGCGTTGATCATCCTCGCCTACTCCTCGCCCTCGAGCTTCTCGCTCGCCTCGAGCCACGCCATCTCCAACTCGTCCATGGCGGCGTGAGCTTCGTCGATCTTTGCCTGCTGCTCGCCGAGCGCCGTGTAGTTGGTGGGATCGACCTGGGCCATTGCTGCCTCGGCCTCCTCCACGCGGGCGCGCTGCGTCTCCATCTTGCGCTCGAGCGAGCTCACCTCGCGGCGGAGCTTCTGACGCTCGGCGTTGGACAGGCCGTTGGGCTGACCGCTCGACTTGGGCTTTTCGGCCGCAGCTGCCGCGGCACCGGTGTCGAACGTGCCGGTCTTGGCGCTCGGTGCGCCCACGGGCTCGCCCTCGGCGGTAGCGTTGCACAGGCGCAGGTACTGGTCGACGCCGCCGGGCATATGCGTCAGGTGGCCGTCGAGCAGCGCCCACTGCTGGTCGGTCACGCGCTCCATCAAGAAGCGGTCGTGCGTCACCAGAATCAACGTGCCCGGCCAGCCGTCGAGCAGGTCCTCGACAATCGCCAGCATGTCGGTATCCAGGTCGTTGCCGGGCTCGTCCAGGATGAGCACGTTGGGCTCGTCCAGGATTGTCAGCAGCAGCGACAGGCGACGGCGCTGACCGCCCGAAAGATCGCCGATGCGACTCCAGAGCTGCTGCGTCGTAAAGCCCAGACGCTCGCAGAGCTTCTCGGGTGAAGTCTCCTTGCCGTCGATGACGTAGTACTTCTTATAGTTGCTGAGCACCTCGCGGATCGTGTCGCCCATGTAGGGCTCGAGCTCCTCGAGCTGCTGCGACAGCACGCCAAAGCGCACCGTCTGGCCAATCTTCACACGGCCGCGCATGGGTTCAATCTTGCCCTGGATCACATCGAGCAAGGTCGACTTGCCGGCGCCGTTTTCGCCCAAAAGACCATAGCGGTCGCCCGCACCGATGAGCCAGGTCACGTCAGAGAGCACCTGCTTGGGCGCGCCATCGGTATCCGCATAGCCGGCGTCCACGTCGACCACATCGATAACCTGCTTGCCCAGGCGGCTCACGGCTAGGCGCTTGAGCTCCAGCTCGTCACGCACGGGAGGCACGTCGGCGATCAGCTCGCGAGCGGCATCAACGCGAAACTTGGGCTTGGTGGAACGCGCCTGGGCGCCGCGGCTCAGCCACGCGAGCTCCTTGCGCGCCATGTTGCGACGGCGCTCCTCGGTAACCGCGGCCATGCGGTCGCGCTCCACGCGCTGCAGGATATATGCCGAATAGCCGCCCTCGAAGGGGTCGACCTGGCCGTCGTGGACCTCCCACATACTGGTGCAAACCTCGTCCAAGAACCAGCGGTCGTGCGTGACCACGAGCATCGCGCCCTGACCGCACTGCCAGCGGGCCTTTAAGTGGCGCGCGAGCCAGTTGATGGTACGCATGTCCAGGTGGTTGGTGGGCTCGTCGAGCATGAGCACGTCATAGTCGCCGATCAGCAGGCGCGCAAGGTCCACGCGACGGCGCTGGCCTCCCGAAAGCTCGCCCACCGTGCCCTCCCAGGGCACATCGCTAATAAGGCCGGCCAGAATCTGGCGCGTACGCGGACTCGACGCCCACTCATACTCGGGCGTGTCGCCCACGACGGCATGATGCACGGTGTCGGTATCGGCCAGATTGTCCTTTTGGCCGAGCAATCCGATCGTGGTGTCGCGGCGGTGCGTCACGCGGCCGTCGTCGGGCTCCAACGTGCCGGCGAGCACGCTCAGCAGCGTCGACTTGCCGTCGCCGTTTTTGCCAACGATACCAATACGGTTGCCCTCGCCCACGCCGAGCGTCACGCTATCGAAAATATGCTTGGTGGGAAACTCTAGGCTGACGGAATCGCATCCCAAAAGAATCGCCATATGCCCTGCTCCTTCGTAGAAATTCAACGTTGTCCATGATAGCAGCGAAAAGGCGGGCCGCACACGACACAAAAAGGCGGGCCATCTCCCAAAAGAGATGACCCGCCTCTCCAATCAGTCCCGTGGCAACCGTGGCCGCCGCGGGCCTCAAGCATGTCCCGGACTAGGAGAACATGCCGGTGAGGTAATCATTCAGCCGCTTATCCTTGGGCCGTTGGAAAATCTCGTCAGTCTCGTCGTACTCGACCATATCGCCCATGTAGAAGAACGCCGTGCGGTTGGACACGCGCGAGGCCTGCTCCATGTTGTGCGTCACGATGACGATGGCGCGCTCGGCCACAATCGACGACATAAGGTCCTCGATCGCCAGCGTCGAGATGGGGTCGAGCGCCGAGCAGGGCTCGTCAAACAGGATCACGTCGGGGTTGAGCGCCAGCGTGCGTGCAATGCACAGACGCTGCTGCTGACCGCCCGAAAGCGCATAGGCGCTCTTGTCGAGCTTATCCTTGACCTCGTCCCAAAGCGCCGCACCGCGCAGGCTTTCCTCGACCATACGATCAAGCTCGTCGCGGTCGGTGATGCCGTGGCGCTTAGGCGCAAACGTGATGTTGTCGCGAATGGACTTGCGAAACGGGTTGGGCTGCTGGAACACCATGCCAATGGAGCGACGCAACTCGTAGGTGTTCTCGGTCTTGGTGTTCACGTTGCGCCCGCGATAGTTGATCTCGCCCTCCACGCGGCAGCCGCGAATCTCGCGATTCATAAGGTTGAGGCTACGCAAGAAGGTCGACTTACCGCAGCCCGAAGGCCCGATGAGCGCCGTGATCTCGCCCTTGTGAAAGTCGAGCGACGTGTCGTGCAGGGCATGGTGGTCGCCATAGTACACGTTGACGTCCTTGGTGGAGAGCACGACCTCGTCGCTCACGGCCTTGCCGCTCACGCGCACGCGCTTCTCGCTCTCACCCACACTCGATAGAAAGTCCTGGGTGTCGGACGCGGCCGCTTCGGTTGCGGGCGTTGCATTTATCTCGCTCATTCGGCCGTCATCTTCCTTGCCAGTTGCTTGCCCACAATGCGGGCGATTACGTTAAACAGCAGCACGCAAATCATCAGCAGCGCCGCGGTGCCCCAGACGATCTGCTGGGCCTCGGGGCTGCCTTCGCCATAGATCTTGTAGATGTGCACGGCGAGCGACTCGCCGGGGCGGAACACGTTCCAGGCGCAGGTGGGGCTCGACAGGTTAAAGCTCAAGAAGTTCAGACGCACCGGCGAGCTCATGCCTGAGGTAAAGAGCAGTGCCGCGGCCTCGCCAAACACACGGCCGGCCGAAAGCACGATGCCGGTCACGATAGCGGGCATGGCCTCGGGGATCAGGATGTGCAGCGTGGCCTCCCAACGGGTGAGGCCCATGGCCAGGCACGCATCGCGCTGGGCCTGCGGCACGTCCTCGAGTGCCTGCTGAATCACGCGCACCAGGATGGGGATGTTGAACATGGTGAGCGCGACGGCGCCGGAGATGATGGAGTACTTCCAGCCCAGCTGCACCGAGAACACCAGAAAGCCGAACATGCCGACGACGATGGAGGGCAGCGAGGACAGCGTCTCGATGGCGGTGGAGGCGATGTCGCGAATGGGTCCGTTCGGCGCGTACTCAACCAGGAAGACCGCTCCGCCCAGGCTGATGGGTACCGAGATGACCAGAGTGATCAGCAGCAGATAGAACGAGTCGAACAGCTGGTAGAGCACGCCGCCCTGGGTTCCGTTGGCGCGCGCTGGCTGCGTGAGAAATCCCGGCTGGAACAGCGTCGAGATGCCCTCGAACAGGATATAGGCCACCATGGAGATGACGATGAGCATGACGATGGCGACGATCGCCGTCAGCACACCCGTGGCGATGCGGTCCTGCTTTTGGACACGCCCGAGTCTCGCCTCGTCGATATGGATGCGCGTGCTAGCCACGAGCCTTCGCCCCCTTGCGGCCGATAAGGTGGATGATCAGGATGAAGATGAGGCTCATGCCCATCAGCAGCAGGCCGAGTGCCCACAGAACATCGTCCTGGGCCGAGCCCTCGGCATAGACCGCCATGGACGTGGTGAGCGTGGTGGTGATGGTGGACGCCGGCGACAGCAGCGACGTCGGCATGGCCTCGATACCGCCGATAACCATGCGCACGGCAAGCGTTTCGCCAAAGGCGCGGGTCATACCAAGGATGACCGCGGTCATGAGCGACGGCATGGCGGACTTGAGTACCACGTGCCAGATGGTCTGCCAGCGGGTGTAGCCCAGCGCGAGCGAGCCCTGGCGGTAGCTGTCGGGCACGGCGCGCAGGCCATCGACCGAAAGCGTGGTCATCGTCGGCAGGATCATGACGGCCAACACGATGGCGCCGGGCAAGATGCCCAAGCCCGTGCTTGCGTGGAAAACGCTCTTCATGAGGCCGACGACCACGTGAAAACCGATCAGGCCAAAGACGACCGAAGGAATGCCAGTCAAAAGCTCAATAAGCGGCTGAAAGACCTTGGAACCAAACTTAGGCTGGATCTCGACTGCAAAGATGGCAGAGCCGATGGCGATGGGCAGCGCGATAAGCGTAGAGAGCACCATGACCGCAAACGAGGTGACAATCAGGGGCAGGGCGCCGGTATAGGGCAGGCCGTTTTCGGCTGTGTTGGCCAGGTCCCACTTGGCGCCGGTAAAAAACTCGACGACCGAAACGCCGTCCTTAACGAAAGCCGAGAGGCCCTTTTGGGCGACCATAAAGATGAGCGCGGCAACGACAAGCGTCACGAGCGCTACGCACGCGCCCGTGACGCCCAGGCCCACGTTCTCAAGGTCGCGCTTTGGCAGCTGTTTTGCCATTGCAAACCTTTCCGGGGGCGATTACTTATTTAGCGGAGACCTTGCCGCTGGCGTCCTTGACGACCTTCATGGCAGAGACAGGGATAAAGCCCTGCTCCTCGACGAGCTTGCCTTGGACGTCGTCGGAGAGCATGAACTCCAGGAAGGCCTTGGTGGCCTCGTCGGCGTCCTTGGAGCAGTACATGTGCTCGGTAGCCCAGATCTTGAAGGAGTCGTCGGTGACATTCTTGCTCTTGGGCTCGACGCCCTCGACCTTGATGGCGTTGAACTTGGAGTCATCGAAGTGCGAGAAGTCGAGGTAGGAGATGGCGTTATCGGTGCTGCCCATCTGAGTCTGGACGTCGCCGGACTTGTCGAGCTCGGCGTTGCCCTTAAAGTCGACGGCCTCGTCGCCAAAGACGGCGGCCTCGAAGGTGGCGCGGGTGCCGGAGCCGGCCTTGCGGTTGAGGACGACGATGGTGGCGTCGTCGCCGCCGACCTCCTTCCAGTTGGTGATCTGGCCAGAGAAGATGCCCTTGAGCTGCTCGAGGGACAGGTCGTCGACCGTCACGTTTTTGGAGACGACGGGGCCCATGCCAACGACGGCGACCTCGTGGTCGACGAGGTTCTTGACCTGGTCGGCCTCGAGCTTGGTCTCGGCGAAGACGTCGGAGTTACCGATGGTGACGGTGCCGGCGGCGACAGCGGTCAGGCCCTTGCCCGAACCGTTACCCGAACCGGAGACGGAGACGTCGGGGTTGGCATCCATGAACTTCTCGGCAGCAGCCTCGACGAGAGCCTGGAACGAGGAGGCACCGTCGTAGGTCACCTCGCCGGAGACGGACTCGGCAGCAGCGGCGCTACCCTTGTCGGCGGCGTTGGAAGCGCCTGCGCCACCGCAGCCAACGAGGCCGAGGCCGACGATGCTGGCAAGACCACCAGCGAGGCCGAGGAACTGACGACGAGAATAAGCCTGATCGAGCATGATCTTCCTTTCATACATGCGACTCGCGGGCACCCTGCCCGCTTTGCTGTTTGGAAAGATACGGCCCCGATCGGGCGACGGCCGCGTTATCTGCGGTTTCTTACGGTCATTTGATAGACCCTTACCGCAAGCGCAGCACGGCCTTTACAAACGAATAACAATCCAGCGCCGAACATGGCGCACCTTTTACACCAATAAAAACAAAGTTGCGGTGAAATAGTTCCTGCTTGGCTATCAAATGGCCCATTCTAGGAACTATTCCACCGCAACTTAGATTGGGAAACCGCGAAACCTTAAAGCTCTAATTCATTCAAACGGAGGATCGCAACAATATAGATCTTGAGCGCCTGCTTGAGCTGTTCCTCGTTGGCGCACTCGTTGGGACCGTGCATCTGGCCGCCCCACTCGGGCAGCTCCAGGCCGGTCTCCTCGGGGCCAAACGAGACGGCGCGGGCAAAGTTGCGCGCGTACGTGCCGCCGCCCATAGCAAAGGGCTCAGCATGCTTGCCCGTAAACTCGTTATAGGTATCAATAAGCGCCTTCACGGCCGGATCATCGGCAGAGACCGAGAATGGCACCTTCGCATGGCCCACGCGACACGTCACGCCAAAGCGCCCCACGAGCGGCTCGAGCTGCTCGCGGATGGTATCAGCGCTCGTGCTGTCGGGAAAACGCACGTCGATGACCTGCTCGATATGGCCATCCGCCACACGGATGACGCCGGGGTTGCAGGTGAGCGGACCAAACGCCGGGCTCGTCGCATCGATACCCAGGCCGCGGCCATAGGCATCCGCATGCACAAAGGCCAAGAACTTGACGAACTCGTGCTCGGCAGGCGTCAGCAGGCGCTCGTCGCGTGCACCAAACGCGTCCTCGGCCTCGCGCAGATACGACACGATCAGGCCGACGGCGTTGATGGTGCCCTCAGGCATCGAAGCGTGGCCGCCAATACCGTGGGCGAAAATCTGCGCATGCCCGTTATCGAGCGTCGTGATCTCCAGGCGGTCGGCGTTCTCGACCGGCGCCGGCAGCTCATCGGCGGCAATCGCGAGCTCGCAGATGGACTGCGACGGAATGGCATTGCTCGCCTCGGCGCCGCTCCACGACACGATGCGCCCGCCGTCGATCTTGGAGCTAACAAACGTCGCTCCAAACTGGCCCTTCTCGGCATTGCAGACCGGGAACTCGGCATCGGGCGTAAACAGAAAGTCGGGGTTCGCGTGGTTCTCCAGATAATGGTGAACGTCGGACATGCCCACTTCCTCATCGCAGCCCAGCAGCGCGCGGAAGGTGTAGCGCGGAACAATGCCGTGCTTGAGCAGGTACGCGCCGGCATAAAGCGACAGCACTGCCGGGCCCTTGTCGTCGATCACGCCGCGACCGAGCAACCAGCCCTCGCGACGCCCCATCGCGAACGGATCGGTGTTCCAGCCAGGGCCGGCGGGAACCACGTCCACGTGGCAGATAGTCGCGAGCTGCTTGTCGCCGCGGCCCGGGATATCGGCGATTCCCACATAGCCCTCGTCGTCGCTCGTCTGATAGCCGAGCTTCTGCGCGATGCCGAGCGCGCAATCGAGCGCGTCACGGACCGGGCGGCCAAACGGCGCGCCGGGCTCCGCATCGGCAGAAACTGCCACGGAAGGATAACTCACCAGCTGCTCGATATCAGCGACGACATCCTCCCAGACCTCGTCGACATACTCAGCGACGCTCTGCTCCACCTGATTCATGGACGACCTCCTTACCAATGAGCGACGGGTACGCCCGCCCCTCACATTATGTCTATTAGATAGCGAAAAGTTTAGCAAGCTCGGCCACCGAGTGCACCACCGCATCGGCGCCCGCGGCCTCGTGCTCCCCCGGCGCTGCCGCGCCCGAATAGATGCCGATGCACGGCACGCCCATCGCGTGCGCGCCCTCCACATCGTTAAAGCGATCGCCGATCATCACGGCATCGTCGGCCGTCGCGCCGAGCGCCGCCAGGGCATCGCGAACCGAATCGGCCTTGGTCTCGCGTCCCTGCGGCGGATTCATGCCAATCACCGCCTCAAACTGCGAAAGCCCCAGCTCGCCCACCATGTCAATGCACTTTGCCTCCATGCGTGACGTCGCCACGGCCAAGCGCTTGCCCTGGGCGACCAACCCATCCAGCAGCTCGGGGATCCCGTCGAACACGGGATACTCCTCCGGTCCCAGCTCATCAAAAAAGGCACGGTACTCGTCGGCCACCACAAGCGACTCCTCGCGGGAGAAGCCGTAAAAGTCGTGGAAGCTCTTCCACAGCGGAGGCCCGATCATGCGGCGCAGGTCACCCATCTGCGCCTCCGAAAACCCGCGCGCGGCCAACGTCTTGCGCGTCGAGGTCATCACCGCCCGACCCGTATCGGCCACCGTGCCGTCAAAATCGAACAACACAATCGGCCGCTCGCATAGCTGTAATGCCGCCATCGGCATCCCTCTTCCCCAGTTGATGATTTCCACACCGTCACTTCAAACTGTTGACTATTCAACAATTGAACCTAGCAATGTAGAGCAACTCCACTATACTTGTCGCACTTTGCTCTCAGAAGGCGGCGCGCAAGCGCCCCAACGAAAGGTGCAATTATGTCTTTTGCCATCATAACCGACTCCACGTCGGACATCTCCCCCGCCCGCGCTCAAGAGCTCGGCATTTACGTGATTCCGCTGCATGTGATTATCGAGGGCGAGGACCTGCTCGACCAGGTACAGATTACCGCCCAGGAGTACGTCGCGCGCATGGCCGGCTCCGAGCAGCTGCCGCACACCTCGCAGCCGAGTGCCGGCGAGTTCAAGGCGCTCTTTGACCGCGTACGCGCCGACGGCCACGATAGCGCCATCTTTATCTCGCTGTGCAGCGAGTGGTCCGCCTGCTATGCCAACGCCAGCCTGACGGCCGAAACTCACGAACTCGACGTGCGCTGCATCGACTCGCGCACCGGCTCGGGCGCCGAGGGCCTGCTGGTGGAGTACGCGCTGGCCATGCGCGAAGACGGCCGCAACTTGGACGAGACCGAGGCGCAGATCCGCGCGACGCTGCCCGACGCACACCTGTTGCTGATTCCCCGCACGCTCGAGAACCTCGTCAAGAACGGCCGCGCGCCCAAGCTCGCCGGCCAGCTCACGCAGATGCTCAACATTCGCCTGGCCGTTTCGCCGGAGTGGCAGTCGGGCGAGATCAAGGCCATCAAGAAGGGTCGCGGCGCCAAGCGCATCGTCGCCAACACCATGGCAGATTGCCTCGCGTTTTTGGACGAGCACCCGGGCTCAAGCGTGCGTGTGCTCACGACTGGCGCCGCCGAGGAGCAGGAGCTTGTCAACGAGGCACTCGCGGGCCAGGATTACGTAGACGCCGGTACCGGCCCCATCGGCTGCACCATCGCCACCCACGTAGGCGTCGACGCCATCGCCATTAGCTACTGCCCCCGCTACCAACCCATCCACTAGGGGCACCTTTACCACTTGCGGTGAAATAGGGACTGTTTTTGGCTCTTCAGCCGCCAATCAATCCCTATTCCACCGCAACTTGGAAATCGGCGATCAGCCCAGCGGACCCTGAAACAGCTCCTGATGAGTGCCCATTCTCACCAGCCTAATCACTGGGTTAGTCTTATGGGGAAGATAAAGAACGACCACATCGACCAAGCCATCGGATAGGTGGAAATCGATGTGGCCGTTGTAGTTTCCGCCCGGGTTTGAGAGCTCGTGGGCGCCATACTCCGCCGGAAGTGACCCATGAGCCACAAGCTCTGCAACCGCCGCTTTAAACTCACTTTTTAGCTGCGGATGCATGCGCATCGTTCGTTTGTAGTCCACCTTAAATTGAGCCTCGACTTTAATCTCGAACATCGCTATTCCTCATCGAGGAATGACATAAGCTCATCAGCGTTATTGAATGACAGGCTATCGTCCGGCAAAATCCCCAACTCATGAGCCTCGGCGATCACCATGGCACGCCTCGTCGCCTCGTTGGGCACCTCCGCCCTTCCTACAATCTCAAAAGGAATCTTTCGCTGATTTACCAGCTGCCGAACGGCAAGATTGAGATAGGAATTGAGGCTGAGGCCGACCGAATCCAAGAACTCAGTCGCCTGCTCCTTGAGCCCCTCTTCGATTCGAACCGTCGTAGGCTTAACTGTTGCTGTAGACATTTGCGACCTCCTCGCCCTCGTCTTTTACACCAGTATACCCAATATAAATGGCAATCTGATGTTAAATAACATCAGATTGCCATGCGTATTCATGTCGCGTGGGCACGATTGATCTACATCAGCCCGCTCAGGGCAATGTCGACGGCCTCGTTGAGGTCGTCGGTGATGTGTACGAGCTCGGGATCGAGCGGGCTGATCATACCGGCATCCATCACCGGGCCGTTGAGCCAGTCGAACAGGCCCTGCCAGTACTCGGTACCCACCAGCACAAGCGGCATGCGCTTGACCTTGTGCGTCTGCACCAGCGTGAGCACCTCGAACATCTCGTCGAGCGTGCCAAAACCGCCGGGAAACACGATAGCACCCGAGCTGTATTTGACGAACATGGTCTTGCGCACAAAGAAGTAACGGAAGTCCATGCCGAGGTTCACGTATTTATTGAGCCCATGCTCGTGCGGCAACTCAATGCCCAGGCCAACTGACTTGCCGTTGACACTCGCCGCTCCCCTGTTGGCCGCTTCCATGATGCCGGGGCCGCCACCGGTGATGACCGCCACGCCACGTTGCGCAATCTTGCGACCGACCGCGCGTGCCGCCTTGTAGAGCGGATCGGTCTTGGGCGTGCGGGCGCTGCCGAAGATGGTCACCGCGGGCCCGAGCTCGGCAAGCGCGCCAAAGCCGTCGACAAACTCTGCCTGAATGCGCAGCACGCGCCAGGGGTCGGCATGCAGCCAGTCGGTCGACTCCTCGGGCGCCAGCAGGTTGGCGTAGGTGTTGTCCTTAGGAATCATGGGGCCGCGCATGAACACGGGGCCGCGGCGGTACGTCTCGTCGTAGGCAGGCTCGCCCTCGACATTCTCGTTCTTAATCATGGGTACTCCTATCGAGAAAAAGAAAAACGGGCGGGGTCGACGCCATGCGCCAAACACCCGCCCGAACATCAACCATTCGGTATGGTACCCACGATGCATCAAGTGCTTGCAAGCTATCGGTCAGCGGTCGCGCAGACCGTGTTAGCGAACGCGATGACCGGCCAGCGCTCGCCCCTTGCCGTTGCCAGCGCTCTGCAAGCGCCCGCGCCGCTCTTAGTAGTCCACCGCCGCAGGACTGTTCATCCAGTCACTCACGAACGCGCCGTAGCGGCCCTCGATAATGGCCTGGCGGGCACGCTGCATAAGGTTGAGCAGGTAGTAGATGTTGTGCATCGACAGCAGAATACCGCCGAGCATCTCCTTCTGCGTGACCATGTGGCGGATGAGCGCGCGGCTGTAGCCGCCCGTGCACACCGGGCAGGTGCAGGTGGGGTCGATGGGACCATCGTCGTGCGCAAAGCGCGCGTTACGGAAGTTGAGGCGACCCTCACTGGAGAACGCCGTACCCATGCGGCCGGTGCGCGTCGGCAGCACGCAGTCGAACATGTCGATGCCCACGCCAACGCCGCGCACGAGCGTGGTAGGGTTGCCGACGCCCATGAGGTAGCGCGGCTTGTGCTTAGGCATGTACTCGGAAACCAGCGGCGCCAGCGTCTCGAACATAGTCTCGTGGTCCTCGCCCACCGAGTAGCCGCCGATGCCGTAACCGGGGAAGTCGCCGCACTCCTCCAGATGGCGCAGCGAGCGCAGGCGCAGATCCAGATGCATGCCACCCTGGACGATGCCAAAGAGCGCCTGGTCATCGCGGGTGTGAGCCTTGTAGCAGCGCTCGGCCCACATACTCGACAGCTCAACGGCGCGCTCAACGTAGGCGCGCGTGGCGGGATAGCCCGGGCATTGGTCGAGCTGCATGCAGATGTCGGAACCGAGCTTCATGGCGATTTCCATGTTGTCCTCGGGCGTCCAGAACACATGGCGGCCGTCGTAGTCGTTGACGATAAAGCGCACGCCCTCGTCGGTGAGCTTGACGGCGTCGTTGTGGCTGAACACCTGGAAGCCGCCCGAGTCGGTAAGAATGGGGCCATGCCAGTTCATAAACTTGTGCAGTCCGCCCAGCTCGGCGATGGTGTCCTCGCCGGGACGCATGGACAGGTGGTAGGTGTTGGCGAGCACGATCTGCGCACCGAGCTGCTTAACGGTCTCGGTGGGGATGCCCTTGACGTTTGCCTTGGTGCCCACGGGCATAAAGATCGGCGTCTCGATGTCGCCGTGCGGGGTGTGCAGCACGCCGGCGCGCGCGTGCGTCGTCGGGTCCTCGGCGATCAAGTCGAATTTAAAAAGGCTCTGGTCCATAAACTGGAACTCCTTGGTTGCGGTTCATACGCAAACCATTATACGGGCAACCCACAAAGAGCACCGACTCGACAGAAACTAGTGCATTAGGATCAGGTTCCCGAGCCGGTCGTTGGGGACAGTCTTCAGCGCCATCTTGCAAAGGAATGTCCCAATCTGCCGACACTTAGGGACTGTCCTCAAGTGCCGGCAGATAAAGAACGTCCCCAATGACTATTGACGGCCAAGGCAACGCCGATGTTATGGCACCGACAGACACTATGACCCAATCCGAGGGCACTAAAAAGATAGGAGCCCCCGCTCGTGACCGCGGGTCGGGGCTGCGACAATGATGTTGAAGTGCCATAGGCGCAGCCGCGCCGCAACGAGGTTGGGAGGCTCCCATGCCAAAGTATTCTACCGCGTTCGGGATGGACGTCCACCTGAGGTCGACCACCGTCTGCGCCCTCGACGCGGACACCGGCGAGGCCGTGACGAGGAGGTTCCCCGGCAACCCCTGGGGCGAGATCGCCGGGTGGATGGATGGGTTCCCCGGGCCGTCGCTCGCGGCCTACGAGAGCGGCTACCTCGGCTTCGCCCCGCAAAGGGAGCTCGCCGGGCTCGGCGTCGAGTGCGTCGTCGCCGCGGTCTCGAAGATCCCCAGGTCGGCCGCCGACTCGGCCTCCAAGAACGACAGGAACGACGCCGCCAGGATGGCCAAGGCGATACTCGCCCACGACATCTCCCCCGTATGGATCCCCTCCCCCGAGGTCGAAGGCATCAGGGACCTCGCCGGCGCCTACGACGGGGCGACCGCGCGCCTGGCGACCGCCAAGCAGCGGCTGCTCGCCTTCCTCGCAAAGCGAGGGTTCGTCTACGGCGGCACCACGCCCGCCGGCAACCCGAGGAAGTACTGGACCTACGACTTCCTGAGGTGGCTCGACAAGGTCAGGCCGGAGGACGATGGCGGGGTTCGGACGCTCGCCGCCCTGAGGAACGAGGTCGAGGCCGCGGCGGAGGCCCGGGCGGACCTGCTCTCCGAGTACAGGGCCGCCGTGGATGCCAGCCCGATCGCCGCGGAGGTGGCCGCCCTCCAGTCGATCAAGGGCTGCGCCTTCGCGCTGGCCGCAGCCTTCTCGGCCGAGGTCGGCGACTTCACGAGGTTCCGTTCCGGAAGGCAGGTCACGGCCTATCTCGGCCTCGCGCCGAGTCAGAGGTCGAGTGGCGACTCCGTGCGGCTCGGAGGCATCAGCGGTGCGGGCAACGCGCTCGTGAGGAAGCTGGCCGTTGAGGGTTCATGGTGCTACGCCGCGGCACGGCACCAGCCGAAGCTCATGCCAAGGGACACGGGCGTGCCCCTCGAGATAAGGATGCACGGGAGGAAGGGGTCCGAGCGGCTCCTGCGGCGGCGCAAGGAGATGCTCGCCCGCGGCGTGCCCGCGGCGAAGGCCAACGCGGCCACCGCGGCCGAGCTCGTGAGGTGGCTGTGGGCCCTCGGCGCGATGTGCCGGGAGGCAACCGAATAGACATAGCCCCCGTCCCGGCGAGCCGGGCAGCCTTCGGGGATACCCCCGCTTTCGCTGGGCGCGCGGCAGCGGCCGCATGCGCGTAGTCAGACTTGGGGAACCCCGCCGAAGGAATGGAGTGCGGGCCGGCAGAACGGTATCCGCGGATATGAGACTGAGCCGAAGGCGTCGACGACATGCCGGGGGCGGACCGGGACGGGTTCAACGGCAGGCCCCGCCGACCGATTGCAAGCGGTCGGCGGGGCCATTGTGGCTCTTGACAGCGGATTGGGTCATATGAGCGAAAGCCCGCCAGGGCGAGCAAGGTGCCTTGAAACGAGGCGGCATTGACCTTCTGGTCATGCCGCCGAAGTTGAAAGGCAGATTGCCGCTCTGGCGGGTTTGCAGCGCCAACTGGTTACGCGGTTTGGTAAAACCGCGTAACCCCTAAGGCCGCTGGCCCATGCCACCCTCGAGGGTGACGGTCTCGCCGTTCATGTACTTAAAGTCGGGACCGCAGAGCTGAACGACCACGCGGCCGATCTCCTTCTCGACGTCGCCGTAGTGACCAGCCGGCGGCATGTGGACGTTGGCCTTGAACGCCTCGGGATAGGCATCTTGGAAGTTCTCGAGCGCAGCGGTCCAAGCAAGCGGACAAACGATATTGACGTTGATACCGTCCTTGCCCCACTCGTTGGCGGCAACGCGAGTCAGACCACGGATGCCCTCCTTGGCGGCGGCATAGCTGCACTGACCATAGTTGCCAAACAGGCCGGCGCCCGAGGCAAAGTTGACCACGGAGCCCTTGGTCTCCTTCAGGTGCGGATAGGCCTTCTGCATGTACAGATAGGTGGCATACAGACCGGAATAAATGGCCAGGTTAAACTGATCCATGGTGTGGTCGGCGATGGTCACACCCGAGGCGCTGGCCTGAGCATTGTTGACGACGGCGTCGATGCGGCCGAACTCCTCAATGGTCTTGTCGATAACGTTCTGGACGACAGCCTCGTTGTCCTGACCAGCCGAAACATCGGCCTGAACAGGCAGAACCTTGACACCGTACTCGGCCTCGAGGGACTCCTTGGCGGCCTCGAGCTTGGCGACGTTGCGGCCGGTGATAACGAGGTTCGCGCCCTCCTTGGCAAAAGCGATATCGATGCCGTAACCGATGGAGCCAGCGGAGCCGTCCTTAAGCGTGGCCTTGCCGCCGCCGGTGACGATCACGGTCTTACCAGTGAAAAGTCCCATATAAAGTCCTTTCAAATCGCGACGGGCGCACCCGCCGACTGCGCGCATCCAAATAAACGCGCCAAAAGCTGAAATGCAACTTTAACGGGTTCAAGTGAAAAATAAAGCCCATGGCAGGCGAACGGCGCAACGTCTTTCGGCGAAGGGAATGTCAAGTAAAAATTGGATAGAGTGGCCGAGTTTTTGCTATCGACGCGAGCCATCGAACACGTTTTGAAACTTTGCTGCGGCGCGTGGGATGTCGGCGCGAAACTTTATCATAGGGTGACAAACAACGATGAGGAGCACATGCCTATGACAGACGAGCTGGACCCCCAGACTCAACAGCATATTGATGATTCCGCAGACGTCATCGCAGATACTGACGTTGTAACCTGCGATGGTATCGACATCGACGACCCCATCTTGGACGAAAGCGCTACGGCGGAAACCCCTGCCGCAGAAAACGCCGATGAGCAAAACGACGATGCGCCCGCTCAGGACGACGCCCCTGTACAGGACGACGTCCCGCAAGCAGCGGGCCCCATCGAGGTCTCTTCGGAAGAAGAGCTCGATGCCGTCATGGACTCCATGATGGATGCTGTCAAAGCGATGAAAGACGCCGTGGCCGATGCCGATATTGATGCCGAAGAAGAGGAGGCCGCCGAGGCGGCCTCGACCTTTGTGCCCGGCGAGACTCCGGTTGCCGACCAAGGCAGTACCATGCCCTCGTTTCTGCAGCTCGAACATCCCACGATTGGCGCCGATGCGGTCGATCCGCACGCAGCAGGCTTTTCTGTGATCGAGGGCGGTACCGGCAATATCGCCGTGCCGCAGGCTGCCGATGCGGACGCTGCCGGCACCGCTCGCCCGACCGTCCCCCACTCCCCCGCCGCGAGTCGCGATCTGGGGACCGCTGTCTCGAACACCGCGAACGCCGTGGGCACCTTTATCGCCCAGGGTGCCTCGGCCATGCGCGAGATGAATGCCGCGAAAAAGGCACTTGCCGATGCCCGCGCCCATCTGACCGAACTTGAGCAGCGCATTGCCGATCAGGCCGAGGAACTCGAGACGCGCCAGGATATCGCAGGCCGCTACGACCAGATCGTCGCCGACCAGCGCCAGGCGATTGCCACGGCCCAAAAGACTGCAGCGGCCGCCGAGATTGACCGTGATGCCCACGCCGCCAAAGCGACAGAGCTCAAGAGTCAGTTCGAACAAATGAAGACAGAGGATGACGCGACTGAGCTCCGGCTGAAGGCCGCGCTCGATGCCGTGGAGGCCCGCGAGGCGAGCTCGCGCGAGACCGGCAACCGCCTCATTCGACGTCTTGAGGATTCCAAGCGCATCCGCGACAAGGTGAAGGCCGAGCGAGACGCCGGCATTGCCGCCGCACAACAAACCGTCGACGCCACGCGCGCCCAGCTCGAGACGCTGCGTCATGAGTATGCCGAGCTGCAACGCAATCCCTCGGCAAATCCCGCCAACTATACGGTGCGCACCAGCGAGCTCTCGATGCAGATCTCCGACACGGCAGATGCCCTGCGTAAAGCCGAAGAAGATGTCCCGCGCATCACCGCCGACCTTGAGCACTCGCTTGCCGCAGCCGAGCAGGCCGTCGAGCAGGCTCAAGCCCCCATTGCCGAAGCCAAACGCGCGCACCAAGCCGTGACGACTGAGGCTGATGCCGCGCGCGACGAGCTGCAGACGGCGAAGACTGCCGCCGCGACGCGTCAGCGCGAACTGCACGAGAAGATCGCTGCCGAGGACAAGGCACGCCGCGACCAAGAGCAGAGCATCGCCAACGCCCAAGCAGATGCCGCGCATGCGCAGTCGATTATCGAACAGGCGACCGAGGTACACGACCACCCAGAGATCACTGAGTCGCTTGCAGGGTCCTTGGCCCGAGACAAAGCCGAACACGCCGAGACCGAGCGAGAAGTCGCCCAGCTCGAGGCCACCGAGGACGCGGTGCGCGAGCGTACCCGCGACTCACGCATCAAATTCACCGGCGCCATCGTCTGCATCGTCGCCGCAATCCTAGTGATCATCCTAGTCTGGCTGTTCGCAAGCAAGTAAACCGGCTGCCAAAAAACGCTCAACGCAGTTGCGGTGAGATAGTTCCTGTTTAGCCTCAAAAAAGGCCAGTTCAAGAACTATCTCACCGCAACTTATTAGATTGATGCAAGGTAGTCATTGGGGACGTTCTTAAACGACCAGTCGAACAAGAACGTCCCCAATGACTACATCGACAACCAAAGAAATGCCGATGTTATGGCAGAGTCAGCGAGCGGGTCGCATTTGAGGCAAGGTGACGTGAAACGAAAGGGCGCTGACCTTCTGGTCGCGCCCTTGAAGTTGAACGTCAGATTGTCCAAATGCGGCCCGCGCAGCGTCGAGCAGTTACGCGGTTCGTAGAACCGCGTAACTTACAAAATGAGCATCGCGTCGCCAAAGCTGAAGAAGCGGTAGCGCTCCTCGATGGCAGCGACGTAGGCATCCATGATCTGGTCGCGGGTAGCAAGTGCGCTCACGAGCATCATGAGCGTGGAGCGCGGCACATGGAAGTTGGTGATCAGGGCATCGACCACGTGATAGGTCGAGCCGGGCATGAGGTAGAGCTGCGTTGTCGCGTTTTCGCGCACCACGATGTCGCCTCGGCCGAGCGTGTCGGCCCCGTCCTCGCGGCCTTCAAAATAGCGCGCCGTCACGGCCAGATCGGACACCGGCGCGTCCGCGTCAAAGGCGCTCTCGAGCGAACGCACTGCGGTGGTGCCGACGGCGATCACGCGATGCCCCTCGGCCTTCGCCTTATGCACGGCGTCGACAACCTCCTGCGACACGTGGTAGCGCTCGGTGTGCATGACGTGCTGCGTGGGGTCGTCCTCCTCCACCAAGCGGAAGGTATCGATGCCCACCTCGAGCTCGACGGCGGCAAACTTCGCACCCTTGGCCTCGATAGCGGCCATGAGCTCGGGGGTAAAGTGCAGACCCGCCGTGGGAGCGGCAGCCGAGTGCTCCTCCTTCATGGCGTAGACGGTCTGGTACTTCTCGGGGTCGCCCTCGTAATCGGTAATGTAGGGCGGCAGCGGCACGTGGCCGGCAGCATGGATGGCCTCGTCGAGCGTACGCGGGTCGCCGGCGGCGTTGCAACCGGCCGGCTCAAAACGCACCAGTCGGCCGCCGCGGCTATCGGTGACAAAGTCGACGACCTCGGCCGTCAGCACCACGGGAGCCCCCTCGGGCGCATGGGCGCCACCGGCGCGATACTCAATTTGGGCACCGGGCTTCAGACGCTTGCCCGGCTTGACCAGGCACTCCCAAACGTGACCCAGCGGGTCAACATCCTCGCGGCGCTTGAGCAGCAGCGTCTCGACCACGCCGCCCGAGCCCGTCTTGCGACCGATCAAACGGGCCGGCATCACGCGCGTCTGGTTGATGACGAGCACGTCGCCCGGCTCGATATAGTCGATGATGTCGCGGAAGATGCGGTGCTCAACGGTACCGCCGTGCTCCAGCGGCGTTCCCGCCTGGGAGCCCTTGCGATCCACCACCAGCAGGCGGCAGGAGTCGCGCGGCTCGGCAGGAGCCTGGGCGATGAGCTCTTCGGGCAGGTTATAGTCAAAATCATCGGTACGCATAGACACGTCGGATACTCCTTATATAGTTAAAGTCCGCTCTACATCCTAGCAGGCTGCCAGCCCAAAAGAACTACTTTTTGGACGCTTTGCGCTCGTCGCGGATGCGGGCGCGGTCCATGGCCGCCTCGACGGCCGAGAATCGGCAGCCGCAGTAATTCTGCCGATACATGCCCAGCTCGCGCGAACGACGCGTGGCCTCGGGGTAATACGGGCGAAAATCGCGAATCACCGGAGTGAGACCGCGGGCGGCAGCCAGACGCTCCAACACATCATTGCAGGTGTCGAACAGCTGGTACGGCGAGACGGCGAGCGTCGTGCCCACAAACTCAAACCCGCGCTCCTGGGCCACGCGGCACGCCTCGGCCAAGCGCAGGGCATAGCACGCGCGACAGCGACGAGACCGATCGGCACCCAGCGGTGCCACGCCGGTCTCCCAGCGATCGCGGTCCTCCCCCGCCTCGATGAGCTCGATGTCGCCATCGGCACACCACCGGCGCAGCTCGTCCAAACGCCGCTGCCATTCATCGTGAGGCTGAATATTGGGGTTTGTCCAGCAGATTGTGGGCTCAAACCCTTCCTCGCGCAGCAGGCGGACCGGCTCAAGCGAGCATGGTGCACAGCACGCATGCAGCAACAACGGCTTCATCGACATCTCCTCACCCGAAAAAGCGCACGCCGAAGGACGTGTCCTCGCAGGCGACAATGCGGCGGTCGCGCAAGATGGTCCGCACGTAATACCAGTCGCCTACACAGCCCGACAAATGCAAGCCGGCCGCCAAATAGCACAGCAGCGGATAGCCCGAAAACGCAAACCCCAGGGCAAACGCTGTCGTCACAACAACCGTCGGCGCCAGGCAAACCGCCACGTACCGCCGGCGCGAATACACAACGCCCTCGGCGCAGGCATAGATCATAGCCGTCTCGCGATTCGCCCCAAAGGTCACCTTCGCGCCCGCAGGCGCCAGCAGCTTAAAAAACACACCGTGCACCAGCTCGTGCACGGCAAATGAAGCCGCCGAAACCGCAGTCAAGCCGACCATCCAGCCCAAGACGGCCATCCAGCCGCCCGCGTCAGCCACATCCAAGTCTGCAGGCCCGCCCAGCAGCATAAACACCGGCACCAGGCACACGGCAAACACGCCGACTACGACCATCCCCCACACGAAGCAAGCGTGCAGAAAATCCTCGTCCTCAAACGCATGTATGTTGGAAATCTCATTCATAGCATCTTAGGATAGCGCCCCTGCCACGTACCCGTCCGCATGTGCGATAATGTCGAACGATATGCACGAATTGACCACCGCGTCGCCAGGCCTTGCGCCCGGCCGCGCTCTCACCATATGCGAAGGAGTCCCATGGCATCCAAATACTCCATGAACGACCGTCCCAGCTGGCCTCGCCGCGCCATCGTTACCGCCGGCGAGCCCTACGGTAACAAGGGCCTTCACTTTGGCCACGTCGGCGGCGTCTTTGTCCCTGCCGACTTCTTCGCCCGCTTCCTGCGCGACCGTCTGGGCCGCGAGAACGTCATCTTCACCTCGGGCACCGACTGCTACGGCTCGCCCATCATGGAGAGCTACCGCAAGCTCAAGGAGAACGAGGGCTACGACAAGTCCATTAACGAGTACGTCGAGTCCAATCACTCCCGCCAAGCAGCGACCCTCAACAACTACAACATCAGCTGCGATATCTACGGCGGCTCGGGCCTTGAGCCGGCTGCGCAGATTCACAACGAAGTGACCGCCGAGATTATCGAGCGCCTGCATGAGCAGGGCACCATCTCCAAGCGCTCCACGCTGCAGTTCTACGACGCCAAGGCCGGCACGTTCCTCAACGGCCGCCAAGTGATCGGCCGCTGCCCCATCCAGGGCTGCAAGTCCGAGAAGGCTTATGCCGACGAGTGCGACCTGGGTCACCAGTTTGAGCCCGAGGAGCTCATCGCACCCAAGAGCCAGCTCACCGGCGAGGTGCCCGAGCTGCGCCCGGTCGACAACCTCTACTTTGACCTGCCGGCCTACCTCGACTTTATGAAGACCTACACCGCCAAGCTCGCCCAGAACCCGCAGGTTCGTTCCGTGGTCTCCAAGACCATGGAGGAGTGGCTGCTGCCGGCACAGCTCTATATTCAGAACAAGTTCCGCGAGGCCTTCGACGCCGTCGAGGACCAGCTGCCCGAGCACACCGTGCTGGAGCCCGAGGGAAACAAGAGCAGCTTTACCGTCACCTTCCCCAGCTGGAAGGAGCGCGACGACGCCCATGCGGTGCTCGCCAACGGCGGCGTGCGCTTCCGCAGCGGCAAGGCGCTCGTGCCTTTCCGCATCACCGGCAACATCGACTGGGGCGTTCCGGTGCCCGAGGTCGACGGCGTGAACGACGTCACCTGCTGGTGCTGGCCCGAGAGCCTGTGGGCGCCCATCAGCTACACCCGCACCGTGCTCGCGCGCGATGCCAACGCCGCCGGCGTGACCGAGGGCGTCGCCGCCCAGGATGCCGCCCTCATGGGCGAGCCCGCTGCCGACTCCACACAGGTGCCCGCGCCCACCTACCAGCACAGCTCGCTCGACTGGCGCGACTGGTGGTGCTCGGACGACGCACAGATCTACCAGTTTATCGGTCAGGACAACATCTACTTCTACTGCATCGCGCAGACCGCCATGTGGGAGGCCCTGGGCTGGGACCTCACGCAGAGCACCGTCAGCGCCTGCTACCACCTGCTCTACATGGGCAAAAAGGCCAGCTCGTCCTCGCAGACGCCTCCCCCGCCGGCAGACGACCTGCTCAACCACTACACCTGCGAGCAGATGCGCGCGCACTGGCTGTCGCTCGGCCTGTCCGAGAAGCCGGTGAGCTTTAGTCCCAAGGCATACGACACGCGCGTAACCGGCAAGGACAAGGACGGCAACGAGGTGCGCGCCTGCGACGACAAGCGCGTTATCGACCCGGCCCTTAAGGAGAGCGCCCTTTTGACCGGCGTGTTCAACCGTCTGGCCCGCAGCTGCTTCTACGGCGTCGCCGTCAAGGAGGGCGACGAGAGTCCCTATCGCAACGGTTGCATCCCCGCCGGTGCCGCTTCTGACACCGTGGTCGAAGCCGCCCAGCAGGCGGCCCTCGCCTTTGAGCAGGCCATGTACAAGTTCGAGACGCACCGAGCGCTCGCTGTGTGCGACGACTACCTGCGCGCCGCCAACAAGCGCTGGAGCGATGCCTCCAAGGCCGCCAACAAGCTCGAGGGCGAGCCGGCCAACGCCGCCATGACGCAGGCCCTCGTCGACGCCTTTACCGAGCTGCGCGTAGCGACCGTGCTCATGCACGGCATCGTGCCGGCCGGCTGCGAGCTCATCTGCGAGTACTTCGACGTTGACCCGGTCGCCTTCTTTAGCTGGGATAACATCTTTGCCTCCACGGATGAGTTTGTGGAGAGCCTGGGCGAGAAGCCCGGCGAGCACCGCGTGAAGCCGCTGCCCCCGCGCTTCGACTTCTTTAGCAAGCACGAGAGCCAGTACTAAAGCACGCCAGCAGCGGCGTGCCCGGAAAGTAGTCAATTTGGAACGGGAAGGAAAGACGGATGTCCAAGCCGCGTCGTCGTAAGCAGAAAAAGCAGGTTAAGCCCGAGCTCAAGCTCAGGCAGTTTGCCGCTACCGAGCTTTCCGACCAGCTTGCCGCCCTTCCCTGCGCCGCCGACCTGCCGCGCTTTATGGTCGACACGGTCGCCGGCGCCTATGCGCCCGCCGATGCCGAGCTCATGATCGAGGGCTTCGGCGCCGCGGCCACACGCCCGGTCACGCTGCGCGCCAACACGCTCAAGGCGACCGCCGAGGACATCGCTGCGGCGCTCGGTGCCGCCGGCATCGCCCACAACCCCGTCGCTTGGTACCCAGACGCCTTTATCCTGCCCGAGGCCCAGGTTTCCGATCTGTGGGATCTCGGCATCTACCGCGACGGCAAAATCTATCTGCAGAGCCTGTCGTCCATGATGCCGCCTTTGGTGTTGGGCGCCCAGGCAGGCGAGGACATCCTGGACATGTGCGCAGCCCCTGGCGGCAAGACGACGCAGATCGCCGCCCTCACCCAGGGCCAGGCGCACCTCACAGCCTGCGAGATGAGCATTCCCCGCGCCGAAAAGCTCGAGTCAAACCTCCATCGCCAGGGTGCCAAAAACGTGCCCGTCATGCGCATCGACGCACGCGAGCTCGACGAGTTCTTCCGCTTTGACCGCATCCTGCTCGACGCTCCCTGCACCGGCACGGGCACCGTCATCAGCGGCAACGAGAAAAGCCTGCGCGGCCTGACCGAGCAGCTGCTGAGCAAGTGCGCCCGCTCGCAGCGCGCGCTTCTGGACCGCGCCATGGGAGCCCTTAAACCGGGCGGCACGCTCGTCTATTCGACTTGTTCGATCTTGCCGCAGGAAAACGAGGACGCCCTGCAAGAGGCCCTCGACAAGCATATGGACTGCGAGCTCATCCCCCTCGACGGCACGCCAAGCGAAAGTGAAGCACGCCGCGCCCAGGATGCCGGCGAGGAGCCGCATATCGAGAGCAACGCTCTCACCGAGGCCATCGCCGCGGGTCAGGTATCGGCCATCGCCAACGGCCTGCCCGGCACGCTCACCATTCCGCCTAGCCGCGACTTTGAGGGCTTCTACATTGCCCTGATCCGAAAACGCAGCTAGCGCACGGATCCAAAACTCAACAAGCTATCTCTGTGCGCGTTTGCCCTGCTGGTCACGATGTTGTTTAAGCGTCGCGCGCTCTTTGCGTTCGGCCCTTTTGCCCTTAATGGCCGTGACCACAAAGTAGATGACCGCGGCGGCTACGATTGCGCCCACGCATAGGCCAATCGAGCCCAACATTGCCGAAAATTCCATACCGCGTCACCTCTCTTTTAAACGGGACTTTCAAGATAGCACCTCGATACCCGCCACCACAGCTCCTTCACGTTCGCCGGCCCTTCGGTCTAACGGATGGCGCGGCGGGGAAAAATCAACTCGTCAAACGATTTAGCATTCGCAATTCCGGCTGCATCGCGCCGGCCGTTATCACATAGAATCGAGCCCCCATGGATACCCTCAACGATCTAAATGAGCGCGTCGACGCCTTCGTCGGCACCAGCTCCTTCGACACGCCTGCCGCGGCAAACGACCAAGCTCCCATCGATGTGCCCGCCGAGGTTCACGAGGACATCGTCGCCTCGGTCGATTTCTCCGAGGTCGAGCTCGCAGACGAGTTCACCGAGCCCCAGGTAGCCGTGACCTCCAACGGACTGCTCCCCATGGAGCCCCTGCCCATCGACGGACGTCTGCGCAAGGCTGCCCTTCGCATGCCCGACGAGATCGAGGAGGCCAGCGGCTTCACGCTCTTCGGCCGCCGCATCAAGTCGCTCATTTACACCACCGATGTCGCGGTTATCCGCAACTCCAACGCCGATGCCGTTTTTGCGGTCTACCCTTTCACGCCGCAGCCCGCCATTACGCAAGCGCTGCTGACCGTCGCCGAGTGCCCGGTCTTTGTAGGCGTGGGCGGCGGAACTACGACCGGTAAGCGCTCCGTGCAGATGGCAGCCGTCTCCGAGATGCAGGGCGCGGCGGGCTGCGTGGTCAACTCCCCCGCCACTGCCGAGATGGTCGAGCACATCACCAACATCGCCGACATCCCCGTCATCGCCACGGTCGTTCGCTGCGACGACGATGCTCACGCCAAGGTGCGCGCCGGAGCCAAGATTCTCAACATCGCCGCCGGCAAGAACACGCCCCAGGTCCTACGCGAGCTGCGCGAGCACTATCCCAACCTGCCGCTCATCGCGCCGGGCGGCAAGACGCCCGAGAGCATCCGTGAGACCATCGCCGCCGGCGCCAACGCCATCATCTGGACGCCGCCTTCGGCCCAGCAGTTACAGACCGACATGATGCAGCGTTATCGCAAGATGAAGGAAGACGCCACACCTGTCATCTCGCGCGACGATGTGCCCATTATCGACCAGGTCGCCGCCGCCGAGGTCAGCCAGGTCGAGAACATGAATCCCGATGTGCCGATTCCCGACGAAGTCATCGAGCGCGTCGCTTCGATCCACGAGCGCGTCGAGGAGCATCGCGCCAACCGCGGCCTCAAGCCGTCACTGCACGGCTTCTTCTTCCGCGGAAAGAAACGCTAGCCGCAACAGCAAGGCCCGCCCCACAAACGTGAGGCGGGCCGTTTTCGTTTGAGCAATCACGCAGCGACGTGATGAGCCAAGTTAATCCACGCGCTTGTCGCCCATAAAGAAGAGCGCCACCGTACCAGGTCCGGTATGCGAGCCAATCAGAGTACCGATGTCATTGATCTCAATCTTGCCTTTAAGCTGCGAAACCTGTTCCTCAATCAGCGCCGCAACTGCCTCGGCATCCTCGCGGCACGCCGAGTGCGACATGATGCACTTACCCGAATAATCCGCACCGTCCAGCACGTGTGCCATCATGGTCTTAGCCATCTCGGAAATCGCGCGCTTCTTAGTGCGAATCTTCTCACGTGGCGACAGCTTACCTTCGCAATCGACCGTCATAAGCGGGCAAATCTTAAGCGCCGTGCCGATGATCGCGCTCGCAGCCGAAATGCGACCGCCTCGTAGGTAGCTCGACAGATCGGTCGAGAAGAACCAGTGGTGCAGGTTGAGTTTGTGCTCCTCGATCCAGGCAGCCGTCTCGTCGAGTGAAGCCCCACTATCGCGCACGTCGGCGGCATATTCCAGCAACAGGCCAAAGCCCGAAGACGCCGCCAGCGAATCGATGACGCGCACCTTGCCGCCCTCGGGATAGCGATCCGCAAGCATCTGCGCCGCGACGCAGGCCGATCCATACGTGCCCGAAATACCCGACGACAACGTCAGGTGCAGCACGTCTTTACCCTCGGCAACAAACGGCTCCCAAAACTCCTCGTACTCACCCACGCTCACCTGAGACGTCTTGGGCATGGCGCCCGCGGCAATCTGGGCAAAAAACTTGTCCGGCGTAATCGACTGATACAGATCGTCCGCATAGACAACATCGTCGATCTCGTAATGAAAATACGCGACAGGAATATTGCGCGAGTCAAAGAACTCCCGAGTTCGGTCGGCGGCAGATTCACAGGTCAGGACAAAATCACTCATATGAGGCTCCTTACGTATTGCTGCGCAAATTATCGCACAGTGAGCCTACATACGGTACATATGTCCACTATTTACCAAATCGAACCAAAAATAGCGAACATCTTTACCACCATCGTCTCCACCGACCCCACGCATAAATATCTGAGAAAACACCCTCTGTCGTCTCCACTCAACCGCCATATCTACCTCAACTAAATCGATTTACCAAACCGTTCAGCCGACAATTCAGCCGCTGGCGCAAAATCGAAACAAAAGCGGCGCATACTGATAAACGTTTGACGCTGTTTATCAGTTTTACCAGCCCCATCGGAAGGTGTTTCATGGTCGCATTCGATCGCAACCCGCAAGACTTCAAGTATCTGCGCCTGCTGTCGAGACAGTTCCCCACCGAACAATCCGCATTTACCGAGATTATCAACCTCTCGGCCATCCTCAACCTACCCAAGGGCACCGAGCATTTTATGAGCGACGTGCACGGCGAGTACGAAGCCTTTATGCACATCCTCAACAACTGCTCGGGCGTCGTGCGCGAGCATGTCGACGAGATTTTTGGCGACACGCTCTCCTTTGACGAAAAGGGCGAGCTGTGCACGCTCATTTTCTACCCGCGCGAGAAGATTGAGCTGGTCCGCAGCCAGCGCGAGGACTCGCCAACTTGGTACAAGACGATGCTTGACCAGCTCATCATGGTCGCACGCTCGCTTTCGAGCCGCTACACGCGCTCCAAGGTGCGTAAGGCCATCCCGCGCGACTACGCCTATATCATCGACGAGTTGTTGCACACGCACCCGGACGAGAACAACTATCGCGTGCGCTATCACGAGCGCATCGTGGAGTCCATCCTGGAGACCGCCAGCGCCGACGACTTTATCGAGTCGCTCGCTTCGCTCATCAAGCGCCTGGCCGTCGACCACCTGCACCTGGTGGGCGATATCTTCGACCGCGGCGGCGGCGCGGCCAAGATTATGGACCGCCTGCTCACCTACCATTCGCTCGACATCCAGTGGGGCAACCACGACCTGCTGTGGATGGGCGCTGCGGCCGGTGAGCCCGCCTGCATCGCCACGGTATTGCGCAACAACCTACGCTACGACAACTACGAAATTCTAGAGAACGACTACGGCATCTCGCTGCGTGAGCTTGTCGCCTTTGCCGATGCCACCTACACCGCCGGTGAGTCCATCACCCCGCTGATCAAGGCCATCAACGTGCTGCTCTTTAAGCTCGAGGGCCAGATTATCCAGCGCCACCCCGAGTTCGATATGACCGACCGCCTGTTACTCGACAAGATCGACCACGACACCGGCACGGTCACGCTCGCCGACGGCAGTATGTGGCCACTCACGACCAATGACTTCCCCACCGTCGATCCAGCGGACCCCTATACGCTCACGTCTCAGGAGCAGCACATCATCGACAAGCTCGTGTCCGAGTTTGTCACCGCCGATCACCTGCATCGCCATATCGATTTCCTCTATTCCCACGGCTCGATGTACAAAGTCGCCAACGGCAACCTGCTGTTCCATGGCTGCGTGCCGCTCAACGAAGACGGCACCTTTAGCAGCATGAACTGCCTAGGCACCTGGCACGCTGGCCGCGATTACCTCGATTTTTGCGACCACATCGCCCGCCGCGCCTGGCGCGTGGGCGACCGCGACGCCCTCGACTGGATGTGGTACCTGTGGATTGGCTTTAACTCACCCGCCAGCGGACGCCTGGTGCGTACCTTTGAGCGCGCCTATATCGCCGATAAGAGCACCTGGGTCGAGCCGATGGACCCGTACTTTACGCTTACCAAGTCGCCCTCGGTCTGCGATGACATCATGCGCGAGTTTGGCGTCGCGCCCATGGCATGCTCGCCGACCGGCCACATCATCAACGGCCACACGCCCGTTAAAACCACCAAGGGCGAGCAGCCCATCCGCGCCGAGGGCAAGTTACTGGTCATCGATGGCGGCTTCTGCCGCGCTTACCATCCCAAGACGGGCATCGCCGGCTATACGCTCATCTCGAGCTCGCGCGGCTGCCGCCTCAAGTCGCACCGGGCCTTTACGACGGTTGCCGAGGCACTCACGCGCAACGTGGACATCGAGAGCGAGACCAACCGTTTTGACCAAGCAGACCGTCGCCGCATGGTGAGCGACACCGATACTGGCGCCAAGATTCGCAGCCAGATCCAGGACCTGCGCCAGCTGCTCGATGCATATAGAAACGGTGCTATCGAGGAGCACGCCTAGCACCACCCGCGGGGATTGGCTAAACTTGCTAAGTTTGTCATCCCCGCGGCGCTTCGGCGCCAGCTTAAGGCAGGTACTATGCAAAAGCTCCTTGCGCAGATCATGAAATTTGGCGTCGTCGGTGTCATTGCCACGATTATCGACTTTGGCATTATGAATCTGCTCCACTACGGTCTGGGCCTCAACATCCTAATCGCCAACACCAGCGGCTTTATCATCTCACTCATCTTTAACTACCTCGCAAGCATGAAGTACGTGTTTGCGCACAAAGAAGGCATGAGCCGCCGCCGCGAGTTCATCATCTTTGTCGTGCTGTCCGTGATCGGTTTGGTGCTCAACGACGGCATCGTGCTGGCGCTCAACGCCGGCCTGGGACTCGAGGCCAATATCGCCAAGATCTGCGCCACCGCGCTTGTCATGGTCTACAACTTTGTGACCCGAAAAATCTTCCTGGAGGGCGACGAGACCAAGTAACTCGCAACCTTACAGCCTTACGATGCCCACGGACAATGCGCGCTCAGCACAGTATCGCCCGTGGGCATCGTTCGTTTACGGGCAAATATTCAACGTTTGCGGATTACCTCTTGAATATTTGGCGAGTTCGTATAGTTCTTTCCAAAGACCTTACGTTTCCCTTGCAAAAGCTCTAAAGTATCCTCTGCTCGATTCATCAACGCATTGGATGTGATTACGTGCGCAAGGCACTGGCACAACCTCATACCAAGCAGTTCCTCAAGTTCGCCGTCGTGGGTCTTATCTCCTTTGGCATCGACTGGGGCATGCTCATTGCGCTCGTCGAGCTGTTCCACCTCGACTTTTTGATGAGCACGACGGTCTCGTTTACCACGTCCGTCGTGGTTAACTACTGGCTCAGCATGAAGTACGTGTTCGACCATCGCGAGGGCATGAGCCGCAAGCGCGAGTTCACGATCTTCACCATCCTGTCGGTAATCGGTCTGGGCCTCAACGACCTGTACATGTTTGTGGGCGTCACGTTTTTGAGCATCGGCTACCAGGCCATGAAGGCCATCGCAACGTTCCTCGTCACCTGGTACAACTACTTCAGCCGCCGCTTCTTCCTCGAGGGTGCACGGTCGTAGTCGATTCACTATTTGCTTGAATGTATAACCGGTTGGAATTCCCGTTCCAACCGGTTTTTTTGTTTGCCGAGAGACCCGGCGACCCAGTCCCATTCGCATGAAAAACGGACGGTCCGGATGTTGGTCCGAACCGCCCGTCTGGCGCGCTATGTCGAGGCCTCTAGCCCGTTACGTAATACCAAACGACGTTGTCGCCATTGGAGAGAACGTAGTTACTGCAGGCCGTCATGGGCGTTGTGCCGTTGACGGAGTACATCCAGCCGCTCGTGCCGCCGTACTGTTTCTCGGCCAAACCACCAATCGCAGAAACATACGTGCCGTACGATGAGCCGTGTGCGTTGACAGAAAGGCCCAGCGCGCACAGGGCATCGTAAACGGTGGCGCCTTCGTTAAAGGTAAAGGTGCCGCCAGAGGACACGGGATTGCCCACAGCGCTCGATGTGACCGAAACCGTCACCGTAACGTAGTTGGACTCCTGTGAGCCGCTTTGGCTGCCCGAGGAGGCGTTTCCACCATTAGAGGATGAGGCTCCATCAGACGACTGGCCACCGCCCGAAGAAGCACCGCCAGACGCATTGGAAGTATCACCGGCTCCCGTATTTTGGGCAGCGGATTTATCGCCAGACTTCTTGCCGCCCCGGTCCTCGGACTTCTTGCTATCCGAGTTTTTGTCCGATTCCTTGTTTGAAGACTCGGAATCGTCCTTGGCGTCGTTCGAACCCTTGGGCTCGTCTTTTGCATCATTCGAAGATTTGGAATCCTTGGAACTGGCCTCGCCCGAAGTCGTAGTCGAGCCAAACCCCTTGGTGTCCTTGGCGACGACGCTCTCCCCCGTCACGGCCTGAACGATCCAGTCAATGGACCAGGCGCCGCTCTCGGAAGGATGGACGAAGCCCAGCGATATGACAATCAGCGCAACGCACGCGGCAGTCAGAACGCCAAGAAGCGCCTTCCGTCGAGGGGCGGACGCCGCCGAAGCGGCGCCCTGTTGCTTTGAATCGTCGAACTGAATGAACGAGGAATCTGGTTGCTTGGGGTCAGCGTCCTTGGATTTATTGGACACAGCCCTCACCTACCGACGTTTGGTGAACACGAACACGCCGACGATGGCGAGACCGATGACGCCGGCGGCAACGCCAACAATGGCGAGCGGGTTGGTGCCAGTCTCCTGCTCGGAAGCACTAGAGGACTTCTTAGCAGTGGTCGTGGAAGCAGCACCCGTATCGGACTTGGAATCGGACTTCTTGTCGGACTTCTTGTCGGACTTGCTGTCCTTCTTGTCAGACTTCTTGTCAGACTTCTTCTCGTCCTTCTTATCGGACTTATCGGAGTCCTTCTTGTCGGACTTGTTGTCCTTGGTCTCGGTCTTGGTCGACACCGTCGTCTTGGTCGTCGGCTTATGACCCGGGGCGACAGCGCCGCCCTTCGAGCCGGAGCCGGAACCCGTGCCAGTGCCAGCGCCAGTGCCGGAACCAGTACCGGTACCAGAACCGCCGCCGCCATTCGAACCAGCGCCGCCATTACCGCCAGGGTTAACGGCATTCTTGGTCCACTTGGCATACAGCGTCAGATCGGCCGTCACCGGCGTGCTAAAGTCATACGCCTGCGTGCAAGCCTCATCGGTATACCAACCGCCGAAAGTGTAGCCATCGCGCGTCGGATCGGCCGGCTTGACCAGCTTGCCATCGGCCGTAGCAACAAACTTAGTGTCGCAAGCAGACCCGCCGTTGGAGTTAAAGGCAACCGTCCAAGACTCGACAGCTCCAAGTTTAAACAGCGTGCCCGAATCATTAATGTAGTAGAGATTGCCAGAAGCATCGGCAATGACCGGAGAGTCACAGTACTGGTAATGGCCAGCCGCATCATAAATCTGCGTCGCCTCTGCATCGCCGAGCGTATAGCGATACACGCCACCACCAGCAGAGTAGTTGACGTAATCCTTGCTATCCGCGCTGTTAACGGTGAAGTACACATAGGTCTTGCCGCCCTGAACACTCACCAGCGGAGTAGCAGCAATACCGTTGAGGCCAGCCGGCAGCGCCTTGCCGTCGGCAGCAGCGACCATCGTGGTCTTACCCGTCTTCAGGTTATAGAGAACCAGAGCAGAGCCAGTAGCCGTCTGTCCGCCGACAATCAGATTGTCACCAGACACCGCAGGGGCGCTCAGATTATTCGTAAGGCCCAGATCAACCGTCTTCTGTTCACTCAGCACGCCCTTCGCCGAAAGCGAAATCACATGGAGCTTTCCGTCGTGCGTCATCTGATAGAAGGTCGAGCCATTGGACGGATCGGCGACGCAGTCAGCGTTCGCAAGGGCGCCGAGCTTCATGGTCGAAACGACATCACCCGTTGCCTTATCAATGCACTTAAGCGTACCTGCGCTCGTAGGAACGATGGCATACTTATCCGTCAAAGCCGCACCAGTCCAGTAATAGCCCTCGGCAGGGTCGATGTTCTGCCAAGAAACTTCGCCCGTGGCAATCTTAATGCGCACAAAGGAGCCGTTGCCGTAGGTCGCGTTGTAATTCTCGTCATACGAAATATCGACCGAGCCTACATAGACGTACTCGCCGTCCGAAACGACGGTGCAGGAGCTCTGCGTCAAGTCCGCCAAACCAGGCGTCAGCCACTTGCAGATCAGCTTGTCTGCAGTAATCGCCTGGACCGCACCGCCGTTGAGCGGAACGATGATAAGGCCATTGGTATAGATCGGACGAGAGGTATAGCTCACCTTGGAGGCAAGCGGCGCAGAGGCAACCTTTTTGCCCGTGGACGAATCGATCTTAATGAGCTCGTTCTCGGTCGCGATGTACACAAAGCCGTTAGCAATGACAGGCTCGCTGCAGTTGGCATACTGCTGACCAGACTCGGCCTTCCAATCGAAGGCCCACTTAAGACCGGCGGCCTGCGCAGGCGTCTTGGCATCCGTTACGGTCGAACCGTTGCCACTGTTGCCGTAGCCGGCCCACTCGGCATCCCAATCAGGAGTCGTCGCGCTCGGATCCACGACAATCTTGTCGGGATCGGGCATGGGCGAATTATCGGTGGTGTAGGCAAGCGTGACCCTATCGCCGCTCTTGAGCGTAATCTGATTGGCGCAGAGTAAGGAGGACTCTCCGTTGATATACAGATGCCAATATTTATTGGTCGCAGCATCCCAACCATACGGCTTGTGATCGAACGGCGAAGTAATGGAATTCAGGAACCAGTACTCACCACTCTGGGAGCCGTTGTACGCAACGCCCTTGGCCTTCAGAACTGCCTCAATAAGGTTCTGGGCCGTGGAGCCTTCGGGCAGAGAAACATTGTTTGCCGTACCCCAACGCGTATTGTTCCCGTTGACATCGGGACCGATAACATCGGCGGATCCAAGCACCTGACCGGGGAGGGCATCGGCGTCAGCACCATACATAAAGGTGACGGCGTCACCCTCCTGGAGCTTGTAGGCACCGGCGCCAACGTCGGCGAACTTGCCATTTACGTAGAAGCGCCAATAGCTATTGGTCGCAGCATCATAGCCACAATAGGACTTACCATCGAAGGGCGAATAAATGCCGTTGAGGAACCAGCCCCAAGACGATTCGCCAGCATCGAGAGTAAGGCCGACCTGCTCAAGGAGATCCTTGGCAGTGGAGCCTGCCTTGAGACTCGTCTGACCCGTCGAAGCCCAAACCTGCTGCTTGCCGTCCTTGTCCTTACCGAGAACCTGAACAGAAGCATGGACAGAATCGGACGGCAACTGGTCGCCCCAGCCACCGTAGAACCACGTGACGGTATCGCCGGCATGGATGGTGACATTGTCCGCCGTATAGTCACTCGACTTGCCGTTGATGAACAGCTGCCAATAGGTCGAATAATCTTGGGGCGTACCCAGCTCAACACCGTTGTACTTAAGGCTCAGAATGAAGGAGCCCGCAGCAACGGCGTCAATGTCGTTCGCCTCGAGTGCGACCTTCGTAAGATCAAGCGCGCTCGAACCGGACGTCACCACATACTGCGCATTATCGACCCAAGTCTGAGTCTTGCCCTGGGCATCGCGACCAATGACGGTCACATTTGCGGCAACCTGGTCCTTAACGACAGGGGACGAGCTACCAGCCGTATAGGCAAACTCAATCTTCTGCCCCTGGGTGAGCTTGACGCTGCTCGCGCCAACCGAGGAAGACGCGCCGTCGACGAACAGCTGCCAGAAGGCATAAGTCGTCGGATCGTAGGCAAGCGTGCGACCATCACTCGGGGATGTGATGCTTTCGAGGTAGAAACCGTATGCCGTGTTCGGTTCGTACTTCGCCTTGAAGCCCGTCTTCTCCTGCAGCTTAATGAAGGCATCCGCAGCCGTCGCGCCCTCGTCGAGCTTGAGCTGCGTAGGTGCCACCCAGGTCTGAGCCTTGCCGTCAGCATCGGTGCCGATAATCGAGAACGAGACCTCGACCTGCTTCTTGGCGACATCGCCGGTTTCTGTCGGGTTCTCTGTCTGAACGGCAGCCGCGGCGGCAGATCCCGCTTGGCCAGCGGATGCCGTCGAAGACTGCTCGCTCGTGGCAGGGCTCTCCCCCGTCGCCGAGCCTTCGTCGCCAGTTGCTGCCTCTGTTATGGCTGCACTAGCTGCAGGCGCGCCCTCGGAATCCGAAACCTCGGCGCCGCTCTGCTCAGCGGTACCGCCCGCAAGCGCTGCGTCCTCGCCCGGCGTCGCAGCCTGAGCCACAGCCTCGGCAATGCCCTCGGCGCCCTCGGCCCACAGCTGAGCCGGCGTGGTGCCAAAGGCCATCGCGAAGGCCAGGAATGCCACCAGGCCGCGCTTGGCTACGCCGCGCGCAATTGCGCCACGGCGATGCGAGACGCGCTCGCGCTCGTCCTCAAACATATCCAATTGTCCCCCATTGTCTGTACTTGGAGCGTTGCCTTGAGGCTGCCCCACGTCATCGCGCATGTTGCGCTCGAGTTCCCCCATCGGGGTCCTCCTTCCCTCCAGAGCCCTATGCACACCGGCGGCATACGCCGCGGCAACGTGCAAGATGGGAGGCGATCCGACTTAACCTTAACGGCTCAGGCGCGCCGTCCGATCTGCGACGCGAACATCCCGAGCCAAGAGGAATTACGGTTACTGGTACAGCCGGGGACTTGCACCCCGATTCTCCCAAACGCGCAGGAAAACCGCGCGTTCGTGCGTCTCCGCACCACCATCTAGGCCATCGATTATTACCGTCAAAATGGTATCACGCAAAAGGGCCTCGCACGCAGGCGAAGCCCATGGTAAAAGCTATTGTTTGCGATAGGAAAATGCGGTGACGGTCGCAGACTCTAGTGCTTGCCGCCGTGGCTGTTGAGCCAGATATTGCGGCCCAGCATAAGTGCCAGCACCAGCGCGCTCACGTAGCCCATAAAGCCAATGACTGGGATACCAAACACAACCGGCTCGATGCGCGCGTAGTACACCACCGACGAACCGATAAACAGGCCGGCAATCACAATTGCCATCGACATGCGGTCGATAATTCCGCCCAGCTGTCGCAGCGCCTTATCGCTGCTCATGATCTGCGTGTTCACCTTAAGCTGGCCGCGCGTGAGCATACGCGAAGCCAAGCCCAGATACTCGGCCGCCTCGAGCGAGCCCTTCGCCGCGCGATAACTGCTCGCTGCAAAGTCGCGGCTCATCTCGCGCATGCGGGCGTAGGTGCTCTTCTCGTTTTTGATGTGCGTCTGGATGATCTGGATCATGTTGACGTTGGGCATGTACTCGGTCAACAGGCCCTCGAGCGTCACCATGCCGCGGGCGAACATCGTCACCACGCTCGGCAGCTCAACGTCATTTTTGCGCGCGAGGTTTAACAGCGAGGTCAAAAACTCGCCGATATCCAGGTCTTTAAGGTCGAGCCCGGCAAAGTCGGCAACAATAAAGTCCAAGTCGGACAAAAAGGCCGAATGGTCAAGCTCGGCCGAATCGCCGCGCGTCACGGCGAAGCGCATGAGCGAATCCTTGAGCTTGGGCACGTCACCCTCGGCCACGGCGAAAATCATGTCCTTGACGATGCCACGGTCGTGGCTCGACATACGCCCGACCATGCCCAAGTCGATAAAGTAAACGATGCCGTCCTTGAGAATGATGTTTCCCGCATGCGGGTCGGCATGGAAAAAGCCGTCATCAAGCACCTGCGACGAGTAGTCCTCGACAATCGCGGCACCGATCTTTTCCAAGTCATAGCCCTCGGCCACCAAGCGTTCAGGATCGGCGATCGAAATGCCGTCGACGTAGTCCATAACCACCACGTGCTCGGTGCACAGGTCCAGATAGGATTTAGGGCACGTCACGCCATGAACGCTCTTATGGAACTCGTAGAAGTCGTTGAGGTTTTTGGCCTCGGCCAAAAAGTTGGTCTCCTCGCGAAACGAGGTCCACAGCTCCTCGACCACGCCGTGCAGGTCAACGAATTGATCGGTGTTGACGAACTTGGAAACGATACGCACCACCGAGCGGATGATATCGATGTCCTGCGCCATAACCTGCTGCGCACCGGGGCGCTGCACCTTGACGGCCACATCCTCGCCCGTCACCAGACGAGCGCGGTGCACCTGCGCGAGCGATGCGCTACCAAGCGGATTGGGATCGATCGCATCGAACATCTCCCCCAGGCGCAGGCCGTATTCTTCCTCCAGACAGCGAAGCACTACCTCGTACGGCACCGGCTCCACGTCGGAGCGCAGACGACGCAGCTCGTCGCAAAAGCGTTGCGGCAGAATCTCGGACCGGTTGGCCAGAATCTGCCCCATCTTGACGAACATAGGGCCGAGTTCCTCGAGCAGGCGGCGCAAACGAACCGGCGTGAGGTTATCCCACACGCGGTACTTTTTGACCAGGCGAACAATCTGCCCAATGCGTTCGCGACGACCCGCCGGCGTGAGCTGGTATTCCTCGTCCGGTGCCATCGCGTCGGGCTCCTCGGGCACCATATCGACAGCGCGTGGCTTCTTGCGAGCGCCCGAGACGGCAGCGTCGACCTCATCGACAACCGCCGCCTCGTCACCCAGAGGATCTAGATTGTTGTAATCGGTGGTGGAATCTGCCATCTGCGCTGCTACTCGGCCTCTTCGGTATCCTTCGCATCGTCGGGCTCAACGGACTCGACGGGCACCGAGGTCACGTTGTCCTCGACCGAATCGACGATGTCGCGCACATGGGCCAGGAAGGCCGTACGCTCGGGCGCAGTCATAACGCGGACGCGAGCCAGAATGAGCTCGTCGAGCACGCGTTGGGCCGCGGTCTCGCCCTGCATGCCCAGACGCTCGGTCAGGTCGGAGATGGTACCGCCGGCCTGCTCGAACATGTCGGACACACTGCGGGCGATATCGGGGGTGGCGGTGTCCTTGCGGACCTGCTCGCCTTTGGTATTAAGGTCGTCGAGGACCTTCTTGCCGCCTTCAACAGCAACGGCGGCAGCGCCAAAGCCCACGTTAATGGCGCCGTTAACAAGCTGATCGAGTTTCATAACCATGGTTGTCTCCAATCACAAACAACTGCATTGACGTTCTTGTACCCAAGATTGAGTGAAAGCGACAAAGCGTTTTAGCACTATTCGATCGACGGGAAATCCCTACCTCACGTTGTCGTTCATCGCGAAAGAGTTCTTCATGGCGCAGCTCGTGGTGTAGAGCACCTTGCCCAGCAGGGCATCGGTCTCCACGCGCACAAGCTCGGCAAAGGCCTCGTTGGCGCGTGCAAGCTCGGCAGGCACCTCGGCCTCGGGTAGCGCGGCTACGGCAGCATCGACGTCATGGATCTGCTTGTGGCCCATGCCACCGACCTTCTCCTGATAATCCTCGACCGCGCGACCGCACTCATGGAAGCGGACGTCGGCCAGGGCGCCGATCAGGCGGTTGGCCCAGTAGAAGTTTTCGGACGTCACGCGAGCCTGCGTGTCGGCATAGTACTCGGGCATGGTCTCGACGTTGGCGTACAGCGGGACCAGCGCGTTAAACGAGTTGGAGCCAAAGGTCATCCACTGCACGGCGCGATACGCCGGCTGCGCATAGGGGCGCAGCTGCAACACGGCGAGCTGGCTGTTGCGGTTGATGCCGATGGGGCGATAGGCGCCGCGCGTGGCGGGCGTGCCCTTACTGCCGTAGCAGTCGTACTCCGTGCCCTGGTAGTGGCTCGAGAGTACGTACTTGATGTCCTCGATGGTCACCTTGCGCTCGGGCACGCGGCTCCAGGGGATATCGTCGCTCTCGGGCGTGTAGCCGGCGTCGGGGCCATCCCACACGTCGCTGGGGTTGAGGCAGCGCTGCATGTACCAGGCGCGCGGCGTGTTGTAGACGTGGTCGCTGTCGCTATGCGAGCCAAATGCCTCGCGCGGGTTAAAGACCGCAGCCGGGCCGTCGCCCTCAACGCCCAGCGTCAGGTCCAGATGCCACTCGGCCATCCAGGCGCGCAGGTCGGCCGAGCACATGTGGTCGGCCTGGGCGCCCTCGGCATCGTCCAGGTCAAAGCTGTCGATGCCCAGTTGGTTGGGCATGGTCACATAGGCGTCGTCGGGCACGCGCTTGGCGATCCAGTGGTGGCCGCCGATGGTCTCGAGCCACCAGATCTCGTCCACGTCGCTAAAGGCGATGCCGTTGTTCTCGTAGGTGCCGTAGCGCTCGAGCAGGTCGCCCAGGATACGAACGCCGTCGCGGGCGGACTTGGCGTAGGGCAGGACCAGGGTCACCATGTCCTCCTCGCCCAGGCCACCAGGCTGCGCCGGCACATAGCCGTCCTCACCCTCGTTGCCCTTGGCGGGCGCGTAGTCCGCGAGCGGATCGGCGCCGCGAACGCGCTCGTTGGTGGTGAGCGTCTCGGTTGCGGACATGCCCACATTGAGCTCGTTGAAACCGGCCTCGGCCCAGATGCCGTGGCCCGGGACAACATCGGGGACGCTCGTGTAGCGCATGGGGTTATCGGGCAGTTCAACGGTCAGGTGACTCAGGACGCTCGTGTAGACGCGCGGCTGCTCGTCGGGATGCACTACGCACATGTGCTTGGGCTCAAACACCCCGTTGGACGAGTCCTCGTTGCGGGCGACCAGGGTCGACCCGTCGTAGCTTGCGTTCTTACCGACCAGAATCGTTGTGCACGGCATGCGCATCCTCCTTGAGCGAAGAAATCAAACGGCAACAGTGTATCGCTTCGACGCAAAAAGGGCGAAACCACGGCCTCGGCAGCCCCCGTGGTCAAAAAATGCCAAATATGAGTACTGTCACTAATTTAGTAACAGCAATTTTGCTACGCATGGGTGTCGAAAGTCTACATTTGTTCAAAAATTAGATGATGTACTTCCCCATAGGTCCAATAAAATAGGCTCTCTATCGATAAAAATATCGTAAGAGAGCCAAATTAACCTAAAATATATGTGACTATCTTGGCAACAGTACTCATATTTGGCATTTTTTGTCCACGGGGTATAGAACTAACCCCTCAAACAGCCCAAAACGCCTATTTCAATGCGCGCTCGGCCGCTTCGATCACGTGTTTGGCGAGAATCGCCGTTGTCACGGCGCCCACGCCGCCCGGCACGGGGGTGATGGCACCAACAACCGGCTCCACAGCATCAAAATCGACGTCCCCGACCAGCTTGCCAGCGTCCTCATCCCAGTTAATGCCCACATCAATGATCGTCTGGTCCTCGCGAACGGCATCCACGCCAATCGTACGCGCGCGTCCAACGGCGGCAACCACAATGTCGGCAGCACGGCACTCGGCAGCAAGGTCGCGCGTATGCGTATGGCACGTCGTCACCGTGGCATTGTGAGCCGTAAGCATGGCGGCAACAGGACGCCCGATCACCAGAGAGCGCCCGACCACAGCAACCTTGGCCCCATCCAGCTCAACGCCGTAATGGTCCAGCAACGTCAACACGGCCTCGGCCGTGCAGGGAGCAAAGCCCTCGCCTCGCCCCGAAAGCGTGGTAAGCAGCGAGGCCGGCGTCATGGAGTCAACATCCTTGGCGGGATCAAGTGCCGCGGCAACCGAATCCTCGTCAAGCCCAGCGGGCAGCGGGCGAAACATCAGGCAGCCGTGAACAGCCGAATTGGTATTGATGTCCTCGATGGCCGTCAACAGCTCGTCCTGCGAAACATCGGCGGAAAGCAAAACGCGACGAGCCTCAATCCCCACTTTTTCACAGCGCTTGAGGGCACCGCGCTCGTAGGATAGGTCATCCTCGCGTTCACCTACACGCACGATAGCCAACGTCGGAACAACGCCCCGCTCGCGCAGGGCTGCGCAGCGAGCAGCAAGTTCCTCGGTCAAAGCGCGAGCAACGGGAGCACCCTTCAGCAGTTCAGCCATGACTATCCTCTCTTCCTAGCAGCGTCGGAGGCGCGGCGCGCCAGCGCATCGGCGCGCGGCAACCATGTGTCGAGCAACTCATCACACGCCGTCTCGAGCTCCTCAGCACGAACGCGATCTTTCATAGACGTGGTGTTCGCAAAGAGCGTCAAGCTCGCGCCCTGCATAGCGGCACGGCAGAACACGGCGCCGCACGCCACATCGGACAGCAGCTGACGCGAACCCTTGTCGGCCATGTCCTCGAGCAGCGCCAGCGCACGCCCGCAGGCATCCATAATGCGATACGGCGGCATAGCGGCCACATGCAGCGCATCCTGAATCGCGGTCGCTCGAGCCGGATCGTCACGCGGAATACCGTACGCCGCGGACACCTGCCCGTAGGCACGAACGTCCTCGGCAACCAACTCGACAAGCTCCTGGGACAGCTCATCAGCCTGAGCAAACGCGCGCGCCAGGTCATCCGCACGATCAGCAAGCGCGGGATTGGTCGCACCGTAGCGGGCAACCATTCCGCACAGCGAGGCGCCCAGCGCGCCCACAAAGGCGCTCGCGCTGCCACCGCCGGGAACCGGCTCGCGCGCGGCAAGCGCCTCGGCAAACCCGCGGCAGGTCTTGTCCATCATCTCTTGGCTCATACGCACGCACCTTCGAGTCATATACATCGGTCGATTGGCAACCACCGACCGACCGCATCGATCACATAATGGTGCTAAGTCTAGCCCATAAGTACTCGAGCGTCAGCGCACCTGGCCATCGCGGATTTCTATGGCACACGATAGACCATGCCAACGCAAACATGGGACACATGGCTCACCTTTCGGGACTTCCGGACGTCACAAACTGGGACATATCTATAAACAAGGAACCTGTTGGGGCAATGCCCGCGTACACGCGTCCCTTTAAAACACCGGGCGCCCAACCCCGGGGAGGGCCGACAGCATCGGCCCTCCCCTCTTTTACGACCGCACATATTGCCACTTGTCGGCGCAATTCCAGCCCCCAGAATGGGACACATGGCCCACCCTAGCGAGCCGTCCACGCGTACAGTAAAGGCAGGTAATCCGTGGGCGGTTACAGATCGAGGAGGACACGACCATGAAAAAGAAGGCCTTTGCGATTCTCACCCTCTGCATCAGTCTCTTTGCCGCAATTGCCCTGGTGGGCTGCGGTGGCAGCGGCGGCGATACCGGCAGTGGCGGTGGCGGCGGCGCGGAAAAGCCAGCCGTGGATATGAGGACCGACTTCATTTGGTTTAAGGTCGAGGTCCCCGAGGGCGTCGAGATCACCGACGTTGCCGGTGACACGGCCGACAGGGCCCAGTTTAAGTTCACCGAGAGCGAGCACGCCAGCGATCGCTTCATCCCCGTCTTCGACTCTGACAAGAACGCCGATGAGCTGTTCGACTACGAGGCAAAGTGGAATGCCAGCTTTGAGTGGACCGAGAACGACCCCGTCAAGTACAACGGCAAGACTTGGCGCAACGCTTCCTATACACACTCGGGCGGCGTGACGACTGAGTACTTCACCGAAGCAGGCGGCGGCAGCGTCTACGTGCGCATCGACAACGTCGAGGAGCACAAGGATGCCGTCGAAACCATGATGAAGTCTCTGGAATTTGCCGATGACATCGCCAAGGCCAAGACCGAGGCCATGGACGTCAAGCTCGACGACATCGAGATCAAGCGCTAAAGCTCCAACGGCATGCAACAACGCCGTTTTAGCTCAACCGGGATGCAAGGTACGACTCCTTGCATCCCGGTTTTTGTGTTCGAAAGCGCCCAGTCACATCACCATATTGAGCACGTTGACGAACTCTTTCGCCTGGGAGCGGCTGAAAGGCGGTTGGAGGCATCTAGATTTATGTCCGCGCGAGGCTTTATGGTTAAGTAAATAGATACGCCATTGCGGAGGAAGACAAATTCGACGCATCCTTAATCGCTCGACACTGGAGGAGTCATACATGGCAGAGACATCAAAGGCAGCGCTACGCGGCTGCATCTACGGGCTTGCCGTTGGCGACGCGCTGGGCGTTCCCTACGAGTTCAGGCCTCGTGGCACATTCAAATGCACGGACATGATCGGCTACGGCACGCATGGGCAGCCCGCTGGCACTTGGAGCGACGACACATCCATGACGCTTGCCACCTGCGACTCGATTAGGGAGCTCGGGCATATCGACACCGCGGACATGCGCGACAAGTTCGTAGGCTGGATTGCCCGTGGCGAGTATACGATCGACGGCGTTTTCGATTATGGCGGCACAACCGCCCGCGCCCTGCACACCGGCAAAGGAGGCTCCGGCGAGCGCGACAACGGCAACGGCTCGCTCATGCGCATCGCGCCCCTGGCGTTCACCGATGCGACAGACGAAGAGATCCGTGAGGCCTCCGCGATAACGCACGCCCACAGAACGTCGACCGATGCATGCGTCATATTTGTCGAGCTGATGAGGAGCGTGATGAACGGCGCACTCCCCTCGTGGGCGCTGCAGCTGAAAAGCGCGCCCGAGCACGAAATCAGGTCCGGCGGCTTCGTGCGCGACACGCTTAAGGCAGCCACTTGGTGCTTCGTCAACACTAACAGCTACGAAGATTGCGTGCTTGCCGCCGTCAACCTGGGCGACGACACCGACACCACCGCAGCCGTAGCAGGTGCGCTCGCAGGAACAGCATACGGCATGGACGCCATCCCGCAGGAATGGATCGACACCCTGCGCGGTAAAGAGCTGATAGAGCAGTGTTTGTTTTAGGACACGCCTTCAACAAAGACAACGTCAGCCAACGCAAATGATTAAGGGACCGCATAAATGATGATTACAAAATGCGCCATCATGGGTCCGTTCGTCACAGAGCAAAGTACCGTGGGGCCATACACCGTGTTCGTATTCGAATCCCCGCTGCCGCAGAAAAGAGCCGGCTGCAGCCGTCCCACCGTTTATTTGCATCTACCACGACGGGCAGCTCGCACTACTGCGCGCTGCCCCGTACCACTCCCCTACTTCCCAAATAGCGCACCCAGCAGGCCGCGGCGCTTGGGCTTCTCCTCACGGTAAGAGCCCTCGGCTGCGGCTGCCACCTGGCGCGGCTGTTCGCCGCCTCCACGGCGCACGATCTGGTATAGGAAGGGCGATTTAACGTATTTGACCTCGATGGGCGTGGCGTGCACGGTGCTTTCGCTCGACAGCATCACACTCGGATTGAGCGGCGCCACGACATGTGTCTCGCGCTTATCGCTAAACACCACCGCGGCCGCACGACCCGTCTGGCCGTTTACGGCAATGCGCACCTGCTCGCCGTCGCGGCTGTCCGTCGCCGGACGATCGACAAAGTAGACCGGCACCATCACCAGGCCGTCCTTATGCTTGCGGGCCTTGCGCGCCCACGTGCGAATACTCTTTTTATTGAGCCCCAGCACCGCCTCGGCATCGTTGCCGGCAACGTCGAGCGCCAGCTTATCAATAACCACCTGGTCCTTGGTCGACGCATCGACGGAGACAACGCGAAAGTCGCCTTCCTGCATGGCCGGGTCAAACGGCCCCACCTTTCCAAAGTCCCACGGCTCCAGAATGCCCATAAGGCGAACGTCCAGGTAGTTTGCCCGCGGATACGCCCAGTCGAGCACCTCGTAGTACACCAAGGTCTCCTTGCTCAGCCCCTTGCCCGGGAAGGACGCCATCATGCGCAGGTCCGCAAGCGCCATGGGGAAGTAGAAGAGCATCATGTCATTTTGAATCGCGTCTTCCACGTCGTGCCCGGCAAAGGCATCGGGGTACTGGCGCACCAGCTGCAGCGCGTTGGCACGCGCCTGCTGCGGTGAGATTTCGCAGGGAATACCCTGCTCGGGTACATACTCCGCGCCAACGCCCATGGTCAGGCGCTTGCTGAAGGTGCCGGGCTTGAGCAGGTCGGCAACGCCGATCTTATTGCCGCAGGACGGGCACTCAAACACGCGCTGAGTGGACTCGCCTTCAAAGGATGCGCCGCAGAAGGGGCACGGGATGCTCACATGCGTCGCCTCTTGGAACTCCTGCGCCGTGCCACGGTCCTCCCACAGCAGATGCTCCAGAACCGACTGATTGCGCCAGTACGCATTGAAGAAATACCAGTCGGGGTCCTCCGGGCGCTCGAGCTGCGACACATGGGTGAGCTTAAGTAGCCCATCCACCACCGTCAACGGCGTATGACGAATGCCCAGGGCGCTCTTGGGCTCCCCCGCATCGGCCTGCCACGGAACGACCGTGCCGCAATAGGCGCACTCAAAGCTGCGTTTAGCCTGGTGTGAGTACATAGGGCCGCCGCAGTTTTGGCATTTAATGGCAAACATCTCGTCCATGGATACGTCCTCCTTTGCACAGGGGCTGTCGACATTAAGTATGTCGGGCAGGCAGGCACATGCCCATACCCATGTGGCCCAAAATGGAGCACCCGGTCAGACGGGAAGGCGCAGCGAACTCGAAGGCGCGGGCAGTCGTCCCCTCCGCCTCGCGCCCGTTAGCGCGGACAGACCATTGCTGCATTTTCTGAGCACCGGCGCACGGCGCGCCCATGCGAGCTACACTATCCCCTTAAACATGATTGTGAGGACGATCGTTATGCTATTTGTAAATCGGCTGGTACATACGCTTGTTCCCGGCAGCGAAAGCGAGCCGGTCGATACCTCCTGCCGCACCAACGCGGGCTTTGCCGCAAGCCTCATTTGCATCGGCCTCAACATCACCCTGTGTCTGGCCAAGGGCATCGCGGGCCTGCTCGCCGGCTCTGTCTCGCTCATCGCCGACGCCTTCAACAACCTCTCCGACGCCTCGAGCAACATCGTGAGCCTGCTCGGATTCCGCCTTGCCAGCCGCCCGGCCGACGAGGGGCACCCCTATGGCCACGGCCGCTACGAGTACCTGGCGGGGCTGTTTGTCGCCGTCCTGGTTTGCGCCGTCGGCATCAACCTGATCCTGGAGTCGGTCACCAAGATCATCAAGCCCTCCCCCACCGCCTACACGCTCGTTTCCCTTGCGGCACTGGCTACGTCCATGCTCGTCAAGTTCTGGATGGCCGCGTTCAACCGCACGCTGGGCGACCGCATCGACTCGGAGACGCTCATCGCCACGGCGCAGGATTCCAAAAACGACGTCATCGCCTCGGCCTCGGTCCTGGCCGCAGCGCTTATTTCGCAGACGACCGGCTTTGACCTCGATGGCTGGTCGGGCCTGGGCGTGGGCATCTTCATCTGTATCAGCGGCATGGGCCTGGTGCGCGACGCCATCAGCCCGCTGTTGGGACAAGCGCCCGACCCCAAGCTCGTCCAGGAAATCCGCGACAGGATTATGTCGTACCCCCAGGTCCTGGGCACACACGACCTCATGGTGCACGACTACGGCCCCGGCCGTCAGTTTGCCAGCGCACACGTGGAAATGCCCGGCGAGGGCGATGCCTTTGAGCACCACGAGATTCTGGACACCATCGAACACGACATCAAGCATCAGATGGGCATCGACATCACGCTGCACTGCGACCCCATTGCAACAACCGGCGACGACCTGCGCGGCTGGGTCAAGCGCGGCGTAGCGCAGATCGACCCCGCGCTTTCCATCCACGACCTGCATGAGCACGACGGCTTTGTGTCATTTGACCTGGTGCGTCCCGACGGCTTTGACATATCCGACGAGGAGCTGCTGGAGCTCGTCACGCGCATCGTGCACGAGCGCCGGCCCGACGCCTCGTGCGTCGTCACATTTGACTCGGGCTTTAGCTCACCCGAGCGTCCGGCCGAGCAGCTGTAATCGACAGCACAACGGGACGCAGGACCGCCGACCAACGCGCCTATGCGCCCGGTCACGCGATCCTGCGTCCCGATTTTGTTCGCACCGCTCAGGTTCTAGCCGCTTGGCCGCTAGTTTCCCTGTGCGCTCGAAATACCGTTTTGCAGGGCGTTCCAGGCATTGGTAGCCATATCGCCCAGATTCTGAGCAGTATCGCCGAGGTTTTGGGCTGTATCGCCCAGCTCTTGCGCCTTGTCTCCCAATTCCTGCGCCTTGTTGCTCAGGTCCTCCAGCATGTTGGAGCTCGAGCTGTCGGTGCCGCTTTGGCCGCCGGACGAGTTGCCATAGCTGTTCTTGTGCGTGAGCTGAATCTCCAGGTTGCCGTTGTCGTTATAGTAGGCATTCGTAACAACCCAGTTGGAATCGATGACGGGCGTTGAGCCATCGTCGGTCAGAATCACGGCGTTCGAAAGGTCGGCTCCGCGCGACTTGAGGAGCTTCTTGGCGTTGGACCAGTACTGTCCCGGGATATCGCTCAGGTCGACGGCAGCAGACTGGGTGGTCTCGGCCTGCTCGGTCGTGGCATCGGTCGTGGCGCCCCGCTTGTTGAGCATGCCCGTCACAATGGCGAACACAATCGAGAGGGCAAAGAAAATTGCCAGCACAATCAGGATCTTCTTGATCACACTCGACGAACGCGACGGCGTCTCTTCCTCGTCCTCACCATACTGCGGAATCGATTTGGGATACTCGCGATGGGGCTGGCGCGCATACGGATCGCGCGACTCATAGCGAGGCTGGGCCTGCGCCGTGCGCGGCATATACGTCGTCTGCTGAGGCTGCGGAATGGGATTTTGCGGCAGGTTGTTATAAGCGCCTGCCGCCGCATTGCCATACGGGTCCGGAACCGCGTTGCCATACGGGTCCTGCGGTGCATAATCAAACGGATCCCGTGGTGTATCGCCATAGCCCATAACCCGCGTGGGTTCGGCACATGTCTGCGTCGCATCGGGAGCAGCATTGCCGGGATTCGGCACAATACGGGTCGCATCGGCGCTGCCGCCAGCCTGTGCGGAGCCATATCCGCCCATCACGGTCGTCTTATCCTGGTCCATGCAACGTTTCCTTTCCGTCGCCTGTAAGCATCAAGTTATCCATGCATTCTACCCGCGCAAAAGCCTATGATGGGCAAAGCCCGCCGGTATCTACAAGAGATGCGCGTGCCTAAGAATCAAAAAGCCCCGCCGAGCCTGGTGGGCACGGCGGGGCAATCAAGCAGCTATAGGCAGTGGGCTTAGAACAGGCCGGTGATATTGCCGTCGTTGTCGACGTCGATATTCTCGGCCGCGGGTACCTTGGGCAGGCCCGGCATGGTCAGTACATTGCCGGTCAGCGCGACCACGAAGTGGGCACCGGCGGAAACCTTGAGCTCGCGCACGGTGATGCGGAAGCCCTCGGGAGCGCCCAGCGCCTTGGCGTTGTCGCTAAAGCTGTACTGCGTCTTGGCCACGCACACCGGCAGGTTGCCAAAGCCGTTCTCGCGCAGCTCGGCGAGCTGGCGCTTGGCAGCCGGCGTAAAGTCGACGCCGTCGGCGCGGTAGACCTTGGTGGCAACAGCTTCCAGGGCGTCGGCCACATCGGCACCGTCCTCGTAGGCAAACTTGAGCTCACTCGGCTGCTCAATCAGGCGCATGACCTCATCGGCCAGGTCGAGCGCACCCTCGCCGCCCTTGGCCCAGACCTCGGACAGTTTAACGTTAACGCCCAGCTTCTGGCACTCGGACTCGATGAGGGCGAGTTCAGCCTCGGTATCGGTCGGGAAGCGGTTAATGGCGACCACGCAGGGCAGACCGTAGACGTTCTGGATATTGTCGACATGGCGCAGCAGGTTGGGCATGCCGGCCTTGAGAGCCTCGAGGTTCTCCTCGTTGAGGTCGGCCTTGGCGACACCGCCGTTGTACTTAAGCGCGCGGGCAGTGGCGACGACCACGACAGCGCTGGGGCGAACGCCCGTCATGCGGCACTTGATGTCGAGGAACTTCTCGGCACCCAGGTCGGCACCAAAGCCGGCCTCGGTAATGGCGACATCGCCAAAACGCATAGCCATACGCGTGGCCATGATGGAGTTGCAGCCGTGGGCGATATTGGCGAAGGGACCGCCGTGGACAAACGCGGGCGTACCCTCGAGCGTCTGCACCAGATTGGGCTTGAGCGCATCCTTGAGCAGTGCGGCCATAGCTCCCTGGGCCTTAAGGTCGCGTGCGCGGACGGGCTCGCCGGCATAGCTGTAGCCGACAACGATCTCGCCCAAGCGCTCCTTAAGATCGTTAATGCTCGTGGCCAGGCACAGAATCGCCATGACCTCGGAGGCAACGGTGATATCGAAGCCGTCCTCGCGCGGCACGCCCTGGGCCTTGCCGCCAATACCGTCGATGACATGGCGCAGCTGACGGTCGTTCATATCGACAACGCGCTTCCAGGTGATGCGCTTAACGTCGATGCCGAGCTGGTTGCCCTGCTGAATATGGTTGTCGAGCATGGCTGCCAGCAGGTTGTTGGCGGCACCGATGGCATGGAAGTCACCGGTAAAGTGCAGGTTGATGTCCTCCATGGGGATGACCTGCGCCCAGCCGCCGCCGGCGGCACCGCCCTTGATGCCAAAGACGGGACCGAGCGAAGGCTCACGCAGGGCCACGGCGCTCTTGATGCCGCGACGGCGCAGGCCATCGGCCAGACCGATGGTCGTGGTGGTCTTACCCTCGCCCGCGGGCGTGGGGTTGATGGCGGTCACGAGGACGAGCTTGGCCTGGTGATCAGTTGGCCCATTGAGCAGAGAGTAGTCGACCTTAGCCTTGTCGAAGCCGTACGGAATCAGGTGCTTTACGTCGACACCGGCGTTCTTGGCCACCTCGGTAATGGGCAGCGGTGTGACGGAACGTGCGATTTCGATGTCAGTAGGCATGGACGGTCCTTTCGTTACCGGATGAGAAAAAGACCAATTCAGCATAGCACGGGCGCGCAATAGTAAAGCACCCATAACCGATGAACGGCGATATGTTTATCCAATGCCCAGCGATAGCCTGCAAACCCATCCTAAACGGTCGGCTCAATTCCTAAGTGCTCAAAGGTGCGAAGCGTTGCCTGGCGGCCCTGGGGCGTGCGAATCATCAAGCCGCACTGCAGCAGATAGGGCTCATAGACATCCTCGAGCGTACCCGGGTCCTCGCCCACCGCGCTGGCAAGCGTCGTCAGACCCACGGCGCGGCCGGAGAACGTCTTGGCAAGTGTCTCCAAGATGCGAATGTCCATCCAGTCCAGGCCGAGCTCGTCGATCTCGAAGAACTCAAGCGCCTGACGGCAAATATCAAGCTCAATAGGACCGTTGCCGCGCACCTGCGCATAGTCGCGCACGCGTTTGAGCAGACGGTTGGCGAGGCGCGGCGTACCGCGCGAGCGCGAGCCAATCTCGAGCGCGCTGGGATGGTCGATCGTCACGCCCAGGATGGTTGCCGAGCGCGTCACAATCTGGGCGAGCTCCTCGACGGTGTAGTAATCCAAGCGATACGAGATGCCAAAGCGATCTCGCAGCGGACCCGTGAGCATGCCCGAACGGGTCGTGGCCGCCACCAGCGTAAACTTGGGAATATCCAGGCGGATCGAGCGCGCCGCCGGGCCCTTGCCGATCACGATATCGAGCGCAAAGTCCTCCATCGCGGGATACAGAACTTCCTCGACCGAACGATTCAGACGGTGAATCTCGTCGATAAACAGCACGTCACCCGGCTGCAGGTTGGTAAGAATAGCCGCCAGGTCACCGGTACGAGCAATAGCAGGGCCGCTCGTCGTCTTGATCTGAGCGCCCAGCTCGTTGGCGATAACCGTAGCCAGCGTGGTCTTGCCCAGACCCGGAGGGCCCGAGAAGATCACGTGGTCGAGCGTCTCGCCGCGGCTCTGCGCCGCCTCGATCAGCACGCGCAGGCTCTGCTTGATGTGCTCCTGACCGCAGTAATCGTCCAGGCGCTGGGGGCGCAAGGTGCGGTCGACATCGAGGTCCTCGGCCGTCAGCTCCGAGCCCACCATGCGCTCGCCGTGCGCCATGGATGCCGCCGGCGAGTTGCCGGGCGTCGCCCATAGGTCCTGAGAGTCATCGGCTTCCCACATCACGCATCCATTCCGAGTCGCTTAAGCGCCGCGCCGAGCAGATCCTCGACACGCATATCCTGCCCATCATACCCGCTCAGGGCAACATCGGTCTCCTGCGGGCTAAAGCCCATGGAAAGGAGCGCCGCACGGGCGTCATCGATCGCCGAAGGCGCGGCGGCAGGAACCGGCATCGCAACCTGGCCGGGAATCACATCGACCGGCACAAAGCCCTTGTCCTTGGCAAAGGTGCTCTTGAGCTCCAGGATCAGACGCTGCGCAGTCTTTTTGCCCACACCGGGAACCTTGGCCATGCCTTTGTCATCCTCGGCCATTACCAGGGAATACAGCTGGCCCACGGTATAGGTGGAGAGCACGGCAAGTGCCAGGCGCGGGCCAACGCCCGACACGGACACGAGCCGGTCAAACATCGTGCGCTCGTCTTTAGAGGCAAAGCCAAAGAGCGTCATGGCGTCCTCGCGCACCTGCATACGGGTATAGAGGCGCACCTCGCCGCCGGGTGTAGGCAGCGTGGCGGCAGTGCTGCCCGAGATGCCGAGCTCAAAGCCCACACCCGATACATCGACAACGGCCGAGCTCATCGTGGCCTCGACAAGCGTTCCATGGAGCTGGGAGATCATCAGTATCCGGTTCCTCTCTGTTGATAGAACTCGCCGCCGGTAAGCGCCCGGGTGCGGCTGAGGTTTACATGGCAGATGGCGCAGGCCAGGGCATCGGCGGCATGGTCGGGATGCGGGTCGTGGTCGAGCTGCGTGAGCGTGCGTACCATGTAGGCGACCTGCCGCTTGTCCGCGGCGCCGGTGCCCACAACAGCCTGCTTAATCTGCATAGGCGTATACTCGCCAATCTCGAGCGCGCATTCCGAAAGCGCCACGAGCGCGGCGCCGCGGGCATGCGCCGTAGGGATGGCCGAGCGAACGTTGGCGCCAAAGTAAATGCTCTCGATAGCAGCGGTATCGGGTCGATAACGCTCCACGACACCCTTGAGGTCGCGGGCGATATGCGACAGGCGCACCGCGAGCGGACTGCCCGCGCTGGTCTCGATACAACCGTAGGCACGGCAGCGAACCTCGCCGCGCCGCTCCTCGATAATCCCCCAACCCGTATGGGCCAAACCGGGGTCGATGCCCAAAATGACCAAGCCAACCTCCCCTCGCCACAAGCACGACGCAAGACAAGGCCCTGCGCACTATTCACGAACGTCTGTTCTAGAATAACACAACGCTAGCCCTATAAGTCAGCCGAGATCGAATTGTAGGTTGAGCATACGCAAGCGAGCGCCCGCCAGAGCGAGCAAGGTGCCTTGAAAGAGGAGGGCATTGACCTGGCGGTCATGCCCGACGATTGAAAGGCAGATTGCCGCTCTGGCGGGCGCGCAGCGACCTAGTTCTGCGAGAAGAATGGGAACTGCCTCGGATCCACCGGCGGCTGCGGCATCGGCGTGCCCTGGGGCCCACCCTGCGGTCCGCCCTGGCCGCCCATCATCTTTTCGATGGCGTCCTGGACCTCACCCTCAAACTTTTTCATACCCTCATGCAGGCGACGCTGACCGTCCTCGGAGCGCAGCTCTTCCATCTGCTCGGGCGAAATACCCAACAGGTCACCCAGTATGCCCATCATCTCGCCGCGCACGCGCTCGCTTGTATCTTCGTCAGCGAAACGATTCACCTCGGCGCGCGCCAGCGCATCGACCGTCATGCGTTCCTTGCCGCTCAACCCCAGGTCGGACCATGCGAGCATGTATGGCCAAGCGCGCTCGACAAACGAGCGGGCCGAGACGATCGGCGCCGTCGGCAGCATGCGGCGGGCGGCCTCGCCCTGACGCACGAGCATCAGCAGCAGCGAGCAAGCCTCGGGCTTGCCGGCGGCCATTGGGATGTCGTCGAAAGATCGATTGCGGTCCACGTGCGCCTCGAGCGTGCCATCGACCTCGCCCGGCTCAAGCCCACCGAGCAGCTGCGCCGCGCGGTCGAGCATGTCGACCGGACCGTCAAGCGTCGAGAGCGCTTGCGCCAGCACGCGCTCCATGCAATCCTCCACCGCGTTGAGCGTCACGAGCTCCTGCGGCACCACGGCAGACGTGCGGTTGCGCACGCGCGCCACAAACTCGAGGGTCGACAGATACACATCGCCAAAGGGCGCATAATCGCCCTGGTAGCCACCGCAAAGCGCGGGCGCCGCCAGCGCGTACTCAGTTTTGGACAGCGGGCTCAACGCCATCGCGCCCAGCTCGAGCGCCGTATCCTCCAGCATAAGGCCCAGCGTGCGAGAGCGCAGGCGCTCGGCATCGCCCGCCGACACATCGCGGTCGAGCACACGCGCGGCATCCGGCGCATCGCGCTCAACCGTGCGAATATGCAGGCGCTCGGCAATGGCGCGAACGGCGGCACAGCGAGCAGCCTCGGCCTCCTCCTGCGCCGGCGTAAAGATGCGGTTGCGTCCCAGTACCAGGCCGACCACATTGCGCGAACCCAATGCATCGACAGCCAACGCCGCAAGCAAAGACGACGGCAAGTCTCCCTCGAGCGCCACCACGGCGCGCGACGTACCGCGGGCGTGGGCGTTATCGCGCACAGCGAGCACCAGCGCCTGCCACAACCACTCCTCGGAACGAAACTCGGGCAGCTCGTGGTCCTCCAAGGCATCGAGCATCACACCGCGCTGGATCTCCTGAACCAGCAGGCTCTCCTCAAAGCACGGCGCCTGGGCCACCACGCGGCCGCAGTCGTCGAGCACAAACGAGCCGCCGGTATACACCGACTCGTCATAGGCACCGACCGGCGCCATGCAGGCAAACCATACGCTGCGCTTGGAGGCGATCTTGCGGTAGGCTCCGCTGCGCACGGCGGCGATCGCAGCGCTCTCGCGGTCGGTCATATCAAACGCGTTGAACTGGAAATAGGCAATGAGGTCGACACCAGTCGGCAGCATCTCGAGCTCGCGGTCCAAGTCGAAGATCACGGCGATACGCACGCCGTCCACATCGAAGACCGGCGGCGCCCAACGGGCATCGCCGGTCCCACCGCGCTGCAGGGCAATGCTCGAACGGGCCGGCACCACATGGCCGTCCTTGAGCATCATGTAGTCGAGCAGGGGCTGGCCCTCAAACGAAACCGCCGCGGGCACGATGCAGATCATATCGAGTTCTTGGATACGCTCGGCGACACCGGTCAGGCCTGTCAGCATGTCGTGCTCAAAGTCGGCAGCGCCCACCAGGCCGCCGGGCAGAGCGCCCATAAAGAGCGGAGCCGGGACGCACAGCACGCGCGCCCCGCGCTCGTGGGCTAAACGAGCCTGGTCCTCGATGCGACCGCAAATGCCCTCAATATCACCCAGGCGCATATCGATCTGTGCAAGTGCGAGCTTCATGGCTCAGCCCTTTCCGTCGTAAACCATCGTTGTCGTAGTAAAAGCGCCGGCCGCATGATGCAGTCGGCGCTCGCATGTGCATATGCTAGCTATGATACCCCGAGCGGGGGCGCGCTCCTAGAACGTCGCGGACCACAGCCCGTGCAGGTTACAATAGGCATAGACGGTACCGGTCTTGGAGCCGCCGGCAAAAAACGTCGCGGGCTTCATGCCGGGCTCAAGGTAATGGACCTCCAGACGGCCCTCGGCCTCAAGGGCAATCCACTCAATATAGTGCTCGGGCAGGCTGGGATGCTCGACCGAGCCCACGCGTGCGCGGATCACGTGACCGTCGCGCTCGCTCTCAACGACCGGCACGTGCTTTTCGAGCGCCGCGTCCTCGGTGTTCGCGGTCAGCTCCGTGCAGCCGGCAGGGGTCGCAACGTCGTCGCCAAGGGCGGCGATAAGCTTACCATCGGGGTCCTTAAAGAATTTCGCCATGATGTTCTCCTTTGCTGATGTGCCAATGTTCTCGATGATTCTTATGCCCAAAGGCAGGCGAACCATCCACGGCATGGCAAATGAACACATAACGGGCAGGGACGATGGGGCGGCGTGCGCTAACCCGCCCTGGCGGCCTCACCCGAGCGGGTTAGCGCCCGTCGCCGCCGAGCAGCGCCAGAACATCTTCGCGGCTAAATAGCGCCGACGAGATGCCGTCGCCGCCGAGCACGCTGTTGACCAGGTCGCGCTTGGACTCCTGCATCTGCATGATGCGCTCCTCGATCGTGTCCTTGGCGATGAGCTTGTACACAGTCACGGTGTGCTGCTGGCCAATACGATGCGCACGGTCGGTCGCCTGGTCCTGTGCGGCCACGTTCCACCACGGGTCGTAGTGAATGACCACATCGGCCGCCGTCAGGTTAAGGCCCACGCCGCCCGCCTTGAGCGAGATCAGAAACACCGGCACCTCGCCCGCCTGGAACTGCGCGACCATCTTGGCGCGACTCTCCTTAGACGAAGCGCCCGTGAGCTTAAGGAAGGCGATGTCCTCCTTGGACAGGCGCTTGCCGATGATATCGAGCATACCCGTAAACTGGCTGAACAACAGGATGCGATGCCCGCCGTCGAGTGCACCGTGCACGAGCTCCATGCAAGCGTCGAGCTTGGCGCTCCCCGCCTTGTAATCCTCGTAGTGTAGACGCGGGTCGCAGCAGATCTGGCGCAGCTTGGTGAGCTCGGCGAGCACCTTGAGTTTGTCTTTCTTAAACTCGGATGCCTCGCGGTGCTGCACCTGCTGGGCGATGCGGTCCTGGTTTGCCAGGTACAGCTTGCGCTGCTCGCCGGTGAGCTGAGCCACGACAGTGTCCTCGATCTTTTCGGGCAGATCGGCCACCACGTCTTCCTTGACACGGCGCAGCACAAACGGCGACACGAGCGCCTGCAGGCGAGCGGCGCTGTCACCCTCGGCGTGCTCGACCGGGCTTTCGAAACGCTTGGCAAACGACTCGCGCGCGCCAAGCAGGCCCGGCATCAAAAAGTCGAAGATGCTCCAGAGCTCGGACAAGCGGTTTTCGATGGGCGTGCCCGTCAGGGCGAAGCGCACGCCGGCAGGCAGGCGCTTGGCGGCGCGCGCCACCTGGGTGAGCGGGTTTTTAATGTACTGGGCCTCATCGAGCACCACGCGGGCAAAGTCCTGCTCGACGTACTCGTCGATATCGCGCCGCATAAGGTCATACGACGTCACGACCACGTTATGTTCGGCCACGCCGGCGATCTGCACGCGACGCTGGGCCTTGGCGCCCACAATGGCGCACACATCGAGCGACGGGGCAAAGCGCTCCAGCTCGGCGGTCCAGTTGTACACAAGCGACGCTGGGCACACCACAAGCGTGGGCTTCGTGTCCCCCGCTTCCACGCGCGCCAGGATATGCGCGATCATCTGCAGCGTTTTGCCCAGGCCCATATCGTCGGCCAAGATGCCGCCGAGGCCCAGGTGCTCGAGCGAGCCGAGCCACTGGTAGCCGTCGACCTGATAGCCGCGCAGTGTGGCCTTGAGAGATGCCGGCACCGTAAAATCCATCTTGCCGAGCGTATCCAAGCGCTCGACGGTGCGACGGAACGCAGCGTCGCGATCGGCTTCGAGCGCAGGCGTGCGCGCAAGCATGCTGTCGACGAACAGGGTACTCGACGAGGGAAGCGACACGCCGTCGAGCAGATCGACGGCATCGACCCCCAGATCCTCGGCAAGGCCAAACGCGGCACGAGCGCCCTCGTCCAGGCGAACGATGTCGCCAGACGTAAGGCGAGCGAACGTCTGGTGGCGCTTGTACGAGTCCAGATAGATGGCAAGGTCTGCAGCCGAAAGGCCGCTCGCGCCCAGCTCGACGTCGAGCAGGTTGCTCTTGACGGTGGCGCGCACCGAGAGCTTAGGCGCAGGGCGTACCGAAATCTGGCGCAGGCGGTCGCTGAGCATGACCTCGCCCAGCTCGGACAGGGCAGACAGGCCCTCGGTCAGCAAGTGGAACAGTTTCTCGTCATCGCGTTCCTCAAATGCCAGGCCGCCCTCGTAAAAGTCGAAATACAGAGCCGCCGTGTCCATAACGCGAAACTCTGCCACCTCGTCGCGCGGCGGCACGCCCGGGCGCTGCTCTTCGAAGGGGCTGCCCGGAGCGCCCAGGCTAAAGAGATCTGCCGACCAGTCGCCGTAGATAACCGTAACTTTGCAGGTCACGAGTCCATCGTCGACGCCGATCGCCATGGCAAAGCTCGGCTCGGGCGCCACGGTATCGAGCGCAGCGGGCGCGGCAAGGTCGGTGTAGTCGCGCAAAATGGGCAGCGCCATACGACAGAACTCCCCCACCTGGTCGGCAGCAATATGGACCGGCGTGCGACAGGGCAGCAAGCGCGATAGGAACGGCGCCGCATGCTGGGCAAACGCTACATCGGTGCGGCGCGCACGGCGGGTGTCGACCAAATAGGCAACGTCGCCCGAAGCAAAGCAGTATGCATCGGCCGGCAGGCGCAGATCGTAGCTGCCACCAGCCGCCGGCGCGATTTTGGCGGCAAGGAGCGGTGGGCGCTTAGACAGCGCCTCGTCCTCCCCTTCCGGAGGCATCTCAACCGCAACGTCATAGGTGCGATGCGTCGTCGTCCCCCGCGACCAGGCGGGCTCAAAGGAGATAGTCTGGCCGCGCAGCAGGTCCAGCACATACACGATGCTATGCTCGGACAGCGGCAACTGACGCTCGGCGACAAAACCGCTGCGGGCAAAGTCGTACGACGACGAATGCGAGCTTGTGATGTCATCGAGATAGGCGACTGTCGTCACAACAAGGTTGAGCAGCTTTGTCGACACATCTTCGAAGGCTTCGGGCGTATGGACAAACGTGAGCTTCTTGCCGTACGAGAAGGTGCCGCCTCGAACATAGGCGTCGGCCATGCCGTCGATATCCTTGACCACGTAGGACACCGAACCGCAGCGAATGCGGAACTCGAGCGCCCAGCTAAAGCGGTCGGCGAACAGCGGATTGTAATACGGCACCAACGAGGGCTCCAATGCCGCTTTGGGGGCGTCGGGATCAACGGCACCGGCAAGCTTGCGGCGCATGCTCGCCAGCTCATCCATGCGCGCGTCCGAAAGATCGGAGAGCGCCGCCATGAGGCTGGGGCTCGTGGGGACGGGCGCCGGGAAGGGAAAGTTGGGATTGACGGCCGGCGCTTTGGGCGCGGGGCGCGCGGGCTGTTTCGGCTGCGCCGTAAACGTGCGAACCGGTGTGCGCAGCCCCTCAACAGGCTCAACGCCGCTGGCGTCCAGGTACGCCAGCGCCGTGGCGATGGTGTGCTTGCACATGCCGGGGTAGCGATAGGCAGCGGGGCAATCGCAGTCGTAATCGATCACCTCGTGCTCGTCCATATCGAGCGCCACGTGCGTCTTGTACAGGTCGCCGCGCGAGCCGCGCACCGAGCCCTCAACCGTCACGTTTTTGGAGAAGCGCGAGCCGCTGTCCTCAATCGACAACACGGCGCCGTTGAGCATGAGCGAGCGGCCCTTCATAAAGGTACCGCTCAGCGCCGCCTCTTTCCGGAGCGCCTGCACAAACGTCCCCTGTGCCATCACTTCCTCCAATCTCGCGCGGGCCAGCAAGGTCGTCCTTAGATCACCGTCACTCTGCCTTGGTTACCCACGATGGCCTTGGCCTCGGCCAGCAGCGGAATCGAGCGCGCGTTGACCTTAGCAGGTACCTCGGCACGCAGCACGCGCCCGTCCACCTGCTCGATAAAGATCTCCACACGGTCGCCGCCCGGGTTGGTGGTGAGCACCGTGGCGAGACGCGCCATGTTGCCCTGGCTAAAGCGGCTGTTGGGCACCATGACCTCAAACACCTTGGGCTTGTTGTTCTCCTCGTTGAGCTCCAGCGGCACGATCTCCTGCGCGATGATCTGGTCGCCGCGGTCCGAGCGCTCGAGTTTGCCCTTAATGCGCACAAACGCGTCGGACAGCTGCACGCCGGTCTCGGGATCGACCTCGCCGTACAGATACCCCTCGGCCTCCTTGTAGGTCTTGGGGAACACCACGACGGTGGCCTCGCCTTCCATGTCCTCGAGCTGCACGATGCCCATGGGGTCGCCGTTTTTGGTCACGCGCTTGGACACGCTCGAGACCATGCCGGCCCACCACAGCGCCTTGCCCTCGGGAATCTCCTGGTTGATGGTGCCGCCCGTGGGGTTTTGCACCTCGTAGCCGGTATCGATCTGCGAGAACGAGAAGTCGCGCGCCTTACTGAGCGCATACTCAAACGGGCGCAGCGGGTGGTCCGAGACATAGATGCCCAGAACCTCCTTCTCCTGGCTCAGCTTAAGGTGGCGGTCCCATTCCTGGCCATCCGGATCGGGCACGCTCACCTCAAAGCCCGAGCCCTCAACGTCACCAAACATATCGAAGAACGAGGTCTGGCCGCTCGCGCGGTCCTTCTGGCGCTTTACCGCGGCATCGATAATGTTCTCGGGGTTGTTCTTGTCCACAAAGTGCATCATCTGGCGGCGCGGATAGCCCGTGGAGTCGAAGGCGCCTGCCTTGATGAGGGATTCGATCACGCGGCGGTTTGCCTGGCTGGAATCCACGCGCTCGACAAAGTCGTGCAGCGTCTTAAACGGGCCGCCCGCCTCGCGCTCGGCGATAATCGCCTGCGCCACGCCGGTGCCCACGCCGCGGATGCCGGCCAGACCAAAGCGCACGCCCTCCTTGGTAGCCGTGAACTCGGTACCGGACTCGTTGACATCTGGCGACAGCACGGGGATGCCGTCGTGACGGCACGCCGAGACGTAGTGCACGATCTTGTCGGTCTTGCCCGTATAGGACGTCAGAACGGCCGCCATGTACTCGTGCGGATAGTGCGCCTTGAGCCATGCCGTCTGCATAACCAGGATGGCGTAGCCGGCGGAGTGCGACTTGTTAAAGGCGTAGGACGCGAACTCGAGAACATCGTCCCAAATCTTCTGGGCGACCTCGCGCGTGTAGTTGTTCTTGATAGCGCCGTTCATCCAGTGGTCGTAGGTGGTCTCGTCCGAGCCATCCTCCCAGTGGAGCACCGTCGACGTGAGCAGCTTGATCTTTTTCTTAGCCACGGGCTTACGGATACGCGAGTCCGATTCGCCCTTGGAGAAGCCGCACATCTCGACGGAGATGAGCATAACCTGCTCCTGGTAGACCATGGTGCCGTAGGTTTCACCCAGGATGTCGTCCAGGCGGTCGTCGTAGGAGACGGCCGGCTCCTTGCCGTTCATACGGTTGATGTAAGACGAGACCATGCCGGCGCCCAGCGGGCCCGGGCGGTATAGAGCGATCAATGCCACGACGTGCTTGTACTCGGTGGGCTTCATGTTCTTGATCGTGGCCGTCATGCCGGCGGACTCGACCTGGAAGACGCCGGCGGTGTGACCGGAGCCCATGAGCTTAAAGATCTCGGGATCGTCAAAGGGAATCTCTTCCTCTTTGATGTCGATGCCGAAGTTCTTTTTGATGTTGGCCTTGGCCTTAGAAATAACCGTCAGCGTGCGCAGGCCCAGGAAGTCCATCTTGAGCAGGCCCATGTCGGCAACGGTATGGCCCTCGTACTGGGTAATCTCGACGCCGCCCTTGGTGTCGAGCTTGGTGGGCACATGCTCGTTAACGGGGTCGCGGCAGATCAGAACGGCGCACGCGTGCACGCCCTCGCCACGGGTAAGGCCCTCAATCGAGAGCGCCGTGTCGATGATGCGGCGGGCGTCGTCGTCCTTTTTATAGGCCTCGGCAAAGTCGGGGTTAAACAGATCCTCTTTGCCGGGTTGTTTTTCGAGTACCTGCTTGAGCTTGACCTTGGGGTCGCTCGAGACCATCTTGGACAGGCGCTGGCCCATGTAGACCGGGTAGTCCAGAACGCGCGCGGCATCGTTGATGGCCTGCTTGGCCTTGATGGTCGAGTAGGTGATAACGTGGGTGACCTTCTCGGGGCCGTAGAGCTGGCGAACGTGCTCCACGACCTCGAGGCGCCGCTCATCGTCGAAGTCCATATCGATATCGGGCATCTCGGTACGCTGCGGGGACAGGAACCTCTCGAACATCAGGCCGTTCTCGAGCGGGTCGAACGCGGTGATGTTCATGGCGTAGGCGACGATAGCGCCGGCGGCCGAGCCACGGCCGGGGCCGACGCCGATGCCGTTGTCTTTGGCCCATTGCACGTACTCGGCAACGATGAGGAAGTAGGCGGCAAAGCCCTTGTCGCAAATGACCTTGTATTCGTACTCAAAGCGCTCTTTGATGTTGACGCCACCGATCTCGCGCGTGGCCCAGTCGTCACCATAGTGTTGGCGCAGGCCCTTCTCGCACTCGCGGCGAAACTGACTCTCGTGCGTCTCGCCGGGATCGAGCAACGGGAAGCGCGGCAGGATGATGGAGTCCCAGTCCAGCTCCACGTAGCACTTGTCGGCGATCTCGAGCGTGTTGTCGCAGGCCTCGGGGCAATACGGGAACATCGCCCGCATCTCTTCCTCGGTCTTCATATAAAACTCCGAGCCGGTCATGCGCATGCGGTTGGGGTCATCGACCTTGGCGTTCATGCCAATGCACATGATGACGTCCTGCACGGGCGCATCCTCGCGGCGCAGGTAGTGAAAGTCGTTGGTAGCGATGACCTTGACGCCCACCTGTTTGGCGATATCGATGAGCGTGCGGTCCATCTGCTCGTCGGTCAGGCCGTTATCGGTGGTAATGCCGTGTTCCTGAATCTCGATGTAAAAGTCGCCGGGGCCAAAGGTGTCACGGAAAGTCTCAGCCCACTTGATGGCGCCTTCCATGTCACCGCGGTCGATGTACTTGGGAATGATGCCCGCGATGCAGGCGCTGGTGCAGATCATGCCCTTGGCGTGGCGGCGCAGGTTGTCGAGCGTCACGCGCGGCTTGTAGTAAAAGCCCTGCACGGCGGCCTCGGAAACCGTCTGCATCAGGTTGACGTAGCCCTCCTGGTCCTTGGCCAGAAGGATCATGTGGTAGAGCTCGGGCTTATGGTCGCGGGCGAGCGTCTCGTCCGGCGTAAAGTAGACCTCGCAGCCAAAGATGGGCTTGATGACCAGGGGCGGCTTGAGCTCGTCGATGTTGCCCTTCTCGTCCCACATGGCCATGTCCTTCACATACTGGGCATGCTCGCGCGGGTTTGCCTCGGGGTCGGGCTCCACCAGCTCGTCGCGGCGATCCTTTTCCAAGAAGGCCTTGTCGTGGCTCCATGTCTTGTACTCGGGCGTGTTGTGGTTGACGGCGTCGCAGGCCAGCGCCAGGTCGGGCACGCCGTACATGTAGCCGTGGTCGGTAATGGCCACGGCGGGCATGCCAAGCTCAACGGCACGATTGACCATATCCTGGATACGGGTTGCGCCGTCGAGCATGGAGAAGACAGTGTGGTTGTGCAGATGGACGAATGCCATATGATGAGCTCCGATGCGGGTTCGTGTTCTGACTGAACGATTTTACCGCACGGCGCGGACGGCACCCGAACCTAGCCAAACCCACACGGCTCCTTTTGCAGTTGCGGTGAAATAGTTCCCGCTTGGACCATCTGGGCCGCAATACAGGAACTATTCCACCGCAAGTTATCTGAGGACTAGAGGTTGTAGGTGACCACTTGGGGCCCGGCGGATTCGACGAAGATGGTTGGATCCGGCTGCTCCACGCGGACGAACTTGACGGTCACGGCCTCAAAGCCCGCCTTATGCAGAACATCAGCGTAGACGCGCGCCTGCAGGGCGTGCTTCTCCTGCAGCTGCTCCGGCGTCTCGTCCGGCGTGCCGCCCGTCTTGTAGTCGATGACCAGTGCGCGCGACGGATCCGCCGGGTCGGTTGCCAAGGCATCGATGGCGCCCTCGGCATAGGCGCCGTAGCGGGCGATGTCCTCGTCCTCGCAGCCCAGCGAAAAGAACGGCACCTCGGCGCGAACACACGGCCACGCGAGCAGGTCGGCACGAACAGCCGACTTGAGCCATCGGTCCAGGGCAACGTCGAAGCGTTCGCGCTGCTCCGGCGTCAGGCGCCACAGGCGCGCCAGCGCATCGGCACGCGCGGCGGGCAGCGCATCGGCACCCATCTCGATGAGCCACTGGCAGGCAGCGTGGAAGGCCGAGCCCAGCGCCATGGGGTTGCCGGCGGGCTCAACGGCGGCCACGTCTGCATCCGTCATCTCGGAACCATCCGACTCCGCATCATCGCCGGCCTCATCCATGGGCACGTGTGCCTCGGCGGCACGGTCTTCCGCCTCGGCATGGAGCGCCGCGGCGATTGACGAGTAGCTATACGAATCACGCATCGGATACGGACAGATGCCCATGCGCACGCCCACTGCCTGAGGATACACAAGCTCAAACGAATCGGGCTTGGGGTCGGCAGGACCGGGCACAGTTGAGCGCGCAGCATTATCAGCGACATCGACATCGCCGCGAATAAGTCTGCCCTCGGCATCCAGCGAAGCGTTAGCCTCAAACGCCTGCTCGCCAAACGTAAAGTCCGCCAGCGAGATGAGCTCGTAGTCGCCCGGCTTGGAGTTGTCGAACACCAAACGGTCGCTATCGAGCTGCGGCATGTCCAGACTGTCGGTCGGCAGGATGCGGCGCAGCACATCGTAGGTCAGATCCGTCTCGACATCGAAGGTCGGCGCCGTCACCTTGCCGCGGCTCACGCCGGCATCCATCGCCAGAATGACCAACTCGCGCGCTCGCGTCATGGCGACATAGAGCAGACGAGCCCGCTCCTCGAGCGAAAGCTGCAGGTCGTCGTTACGCAGGCGGGCAAATGCCTCGGCGGGAGAGCCCGTCGCGCACACGTCCTCCATAAGCTCTGGCGGCAACCACAGCGACGTGCCCTTGCCCTTAAACGCGTGTTCAAACTGCTTTTTGACGTCATCGCCCTTCACAAAGGTCCCATCGGCAAGCTTAACGCCATCAAAACGCGCCGGCAGCGCCACGACTTGCGCCCCGCCGTCGACGCGACCCATCTGCGCCGCACCGGACGACTTGCGCACGCCAAAACACTCGGCAACCGCCACGACCGGGTATTCCAGGCCCTTGGACGCATGCACGGTCATGATGCGCACCGCGCCGTCACCCTCCTCATTGAGGGCGCCCGGGGCCTCCTTGCCCGCCAAGAAGCGGTCGAAGGCGAGCGCGATGGAGCGCGGAGAATTGCCGAGCTCGGCCTCTGCCTCGGCCACGGCGTCGAGTGCCTTGAGCACGTTGGCGGCAATGGCCTTGCCCACGGGGCCGCGCTGCGCCAAGCGCACAAACCAACCCGAGGCGTTGACCACGTCGCGCGCGATGGCGGCGAACGAATCGCGCCCCACGCGACGAAGCGCGTAGCGCAGCACCTCGCGGGCACGCGTCACGAGCGGCAGGTTTTGCAAACCCGGCACATCGGAATCGCTCATGATGCCTGCATCGATATTGCGACGCGACGTCTCGCCCGTCTGCTCGTCGAGTTTGGTCGCCAGTGCCAGGAACTCCTGGGCGCCGAGTGCAAACATCGGCGAGGCCAGCAACGGCATGAGACCCTGCGCCGCATCGGCCGGATTGGCGAGCGCGCAGACCAGGGCACGCACCGTCTGCACCTCGGCTGCCTGGGCAAAGACCGAGCCGCCTGCGATCACGCAGTCGAGCCCTTGGTCGCGGAAGGCCCGTGCATAGACATCGGCGTTGGTCATGCGACCCAGCAGCAGGACCATGCTGCCCTGGGGCTGTTTTTTATCGGCAAGCGCGCGGAAACGCTCGGCAATCGCGCGAGCTTTCGCCTGCGTTCGCTCCTGCGTGCTGCCACCGGCAACGAAGACCGCCTGGCGGCGCGACGCCTTTGCCTTGAGCTTGTCCTCGCGATCGTCACTCGGCTCAAGATCCAAGAACCCCTGCATCAAACCACCGGTGTCGCCATCAAAGACACGCGCCACATAGCGCAGCACCTCGTCGTGGCTGCGGAAGTTGCGCACGAGTTTGACGAGCTCGCCGGCGGGGGCATCGGACGTAGCGACCGTCTCGGACGCCGTCGTCGAGCCCACCTTGCGCTCCTGGCGACGGAACACCTCGACCTCGGCGCCTCGGAAGCGGTAGATCGACTGCTGTGCATCGCCCACGGTGCACAGCGCGCGCTCCCCCGCGCCCGTCAGATAGCGAATCAGATCGACCTGCATCTGGTCGGTATCTTGGAACTCGTCGATCATGACCATCTTAAAGCGGCCCTCGTAGGCGGCTCGGATGGCGGGATAATCGCGCAGCGCCTCGTACGCCATGCGCAGCAGGTCGTTATTGTCGAGTGCGGACTGGTCAGCCTTGAGCGCACGGTACTCCGCCTCTACGGCACGGGCAAGCCCCGTCAGCGCATCAAGTGCCGGACCGCCGCAGGCAAGCACGATATTGATAAACGCATCAGCCGCCTCGGCCTTGAGTAGCTCCACCTGCTCCTTAGGAAACGCCTTGCTCGCGCGTGGCATGCTGCACGACATCATGAGTCGCGCCGCATCCTCCATGGTTTTGCCGCTCGCCTCAAGCGCGTCGATGGCGTCGAGTGCCGCCTGCGCTTTCTCGGTCGTGGCCTTGCTTGCGCCCAGCGCCGCACGATAGGCATCGGCAAGCGCCGAGGTGTCGGCCTGGCCGCGCGCCACGCACACATCGTCCATGCCGCCCGGCAGCTGGCTCGATAGCTCCAACAGGTCGCGCACCAGGCCTTTGATGGTGGTACCGGCGCCAAACGGCCCGCCCTCGCCCGCCATGGGATACCAAGCGTAGAGGGCCTTAAGCGAGGCGGCGAGCTCGGGCGCGGCATCGGGCACCGTCGCGCGCCCCAGCACATGCTCGACAGCCTGATCCATAAGCTCATCGGTATCGGTGAGCACCGTGAACTCAGGATCGATGCCCAGCTCCAGCGCATGCGCGCGCAGGATACGCGAGCACATGCCGTGAATAGTCGAGATCCAAGCGTCGTCGACGGTCAGGGCCTCCTCGTCCATACCCTCTTCGATAAGCGCACGGCGCACGCGGTCGCGAATCTCGGCCGCGGCGTCTTTGGTAAAGGTAATGGCGAGCACCTGGTCCAGATGCTCGACAAACGGACCGGATTCGGGCGAGAGCGCATAGACGATGCGGCGCGTGAGGGTAAAGGTCTTGCCCGAGCCGGCGCCCGCCGAGACAAACAGCGGGCGATCGAGCGTTTTGACGACTTGCAGCTGTTGCGGCATCAAAGTCGAAAGATCCATGGTCTACACGTCCCTCCTTACAAACGTTCCTTCGTGGTTATACGAGCAGCGCGCATGCGCGGCCTGCGCCGACGTCGGATCGACGGCGGCAACGTCGCCCGCCTCGAGCTCGCGCAGACGCTCGGCAATGCCGGTCTCCACGCGGTCGAGCAGCGTATCGAAGTCCATGCTACCGCCCTCGCCCGGAAAGCCCTTCTTAAGGCCCGGGATGCGACCGTCGCCGCGCTCTTCCTCTAGCAACTCGGCGCTCGCCGCGCCGCGCAGCGCGGGCTTGCCGCCCTTGGTCGAAAAATAGAGCGCAGCGCGGGTATCTAGGCCCAGCGCCCGACGCATGGCCTGCGCGTAGATGAGTGTCTGGGTATGGGGCGGCAGCCAGCGCGGGTCGTCGATGGGGGCCTCGCCCGACTCCTCGTCGCGCACCGTGGGGTCGGCGAGCTTAAACTCCTCGACACCCGAACGATGCTTGTAGTCAATTACCACGGCGCGATTCTCGGCGTCCACGTCGACGCGGTCGATGCGCCCGCCGAGTGGCCAACCGGCATACTCGACCTGGAGCTCGTTGAACGCAAACTCCAGGTAGCGCGGCGCGAAGGGTGCGAGCGCCTCGGACTCGTAGGCAAGCACGCCCTCCAGCTGCGGCAAGATCTCGGCCACCTGGCGCTCCTCCACTGGAGAGAGCGGCACCAGCGGGCCCTCGGTACCGCGCTTGCCGGCGTGCTCGGCCAAGGTCTCGTCAAAGACCTCGTGCAGCAGCTCCTGTGCGCGCGATAGATTCATGGGCGTCACGCGCTCCATGCCCTCTTGGGGCAGACGGGCATGCAGATGTTCCAGCACGTCGTGGACGAAGTTGCCCTTCTCCATATTGCCAAAATCCGCGTTGATAGACTGGGGCTTGACGCGATACGAGACAAACCAGCACAGCGGGCAGGTGGAATAGGCCTCGATCTGCGAGGCGGACGTCAGGCGCGGCACGAGCGGCGCGTCCTCGCCCTCGCCGCCACGACGGCGCAGGACCAAATACGGCACGGCCTCGGCACTCAGATGCTGAGGGGCTTCACAGGTCACGCGCTCGCGCTTGAGGCCTTCGCCTGCCGCGGGATCGAAGTCCCTTACGATATCGCCCTCACCCACGCACTTCGCCTTGTCGGTACCAGCGGCCTTAGCGTCGTCAGCGGCCTTAGCGTCGTCAGCTGCCTTGTCGGCGTCTGCGGCCTTAGCAGCTTCAGCGGCCTCGGCGTGCGCCCGCAGCTCGGTCCACACGGCGGCTGGATAGCACTCGCGCGCCTGGCGATCGTGCGTCACGCGGGCAAGTGCAACCGGGCCGCGTGCCGCCTGCATCGCGTGGCCAAAGCGCACGCGCAGCAAGGCCGCGGGCTCAAGCGTCACGCCCTCGCGACCAAGGCTCGCCGTCAGCGTGGCCAGCGGCCCCTCCTCGTGCGAGAGCGGATAGCTGTCCAGATCGACATCGGCAAACAGCACGGCATCGTAGCTGCCGGGGCGCAGAGCCGCCGCATCGGCAAGCGAAGCAAAGCGAACCTGGGCACGTGGCGCACGGTCAACCTCGTGGGTCTCGTAATCGTAGGCGGTGCTACGCTTGTCCACCTTGGTGCGAATGCCATCGAGCACGGGCACGGTCGCGGCCTGCGACACGTCGAGCGCGCGGGCGCCATTCATAAGGATGTCGATGACATGGCGCAGCAGGGCCACCTCCGCCTGGCGACGGGCTTGGCCATCCAAGCTGCCCAGCAAGCGATCGGGCAACGCCTCGGCAACGGCAAGCATGGCCTTGAGCGCCGTCACGGGCTTGTCACGCCACAGTGCCTGGAACACGTCCGAGACCACACACGGTACGTTCTTAAACCAGTTTTCGTCGCTCGCCGCCTTGCGCGCACCCCTCACCTGGCCCTGAACGCTCTGCAGCAGGCTCTTAACGCCCGCGGTAGTCTTGCTGCGCGAGAGACGCATATTCTTATCGAAGGTACGGGCATTGACGGCATCAGCGCCCGAAAGCGGACTGTAGATCCAGTCGGTAAGTTCCGGCGCGGGCCACCACTCGGTCTTTGACGCCGCACCCTCATCGGCGGCCTTCATGCGCTCGATCAGGCCGGCAAGCGCCGCAAACTGCCTGCCCGCAATGGATTGGGAAAACGCCGTGAACTCAACTGTCTCGGCAGCGATGTGACGAGCCGCCAGACGAGAGGCGAGCTCACCGAACAGCTGGGGTGCCCGGGCAGAAACAACGAGCACGCGCACGGGGTCGGCGGGCGTTGCAGCGCCGTCGACCTCGGAACCCTGGCACGCCTTTAGCAGATCATCAATTGCGTCCGCATAGACATGAGCACGGGCATGGGGGCCGGCGACCTCAATAAAGGCAGGCTGAGCGGCGGTCCCGCAAGCGGCATCAGACGCGCCGACATCCTCCCCCAGCGGCGCGACCTCAAACAGCACACCGCGGGCATCAAATGCCGCAGCAAGCTCCTCGCGCATCGCCGCCTGCTCGCGGGCAAGCAGCACGACGACCTCTCCCCCATTGTTCGCCACGGCAGACAGTAGCTCGAGCAGTGCGTACGTAAACGACGTGATACCGCGCACGCATACGGCGCGGGTGCACGCCGGCAGGCTATCGGCCAGGACACCGGCCATAATGTCGGCCGCCTCACAGGGCTCGACCATATCTCGACGGTCCAAACCGTCCGCATAGGCGCGCAAAAGCTCGAACACACGAGCCTCGGCATCGCTTTTTGGCTCAGGCTGGCAATTGTTTTCACGGCATCGCTCGGCCGTCGTCCCCGCCACACCCGGCAGCACGTCGCGGGCCATGCGCGCGAGCATGCGCACCGTGCCCTGACTGCGCGAAAGCGGCTGCAAATCGGCATCGTCGAGACGCGTTACCATGTCCGAAAACAGCATCTGGCGTTGCAGGTTGTCCACGAAACCGCGCCCGTCGCCCAAAAGCTCCCAAAGCGAGCGAAGCCACGATGTAGGCGTCTTGTAGTCAATACCCAGCGAAACGCCGGCTTCCGCCGCATCACGACGGCACAGGTCGAGCTCGGCAAACGTAGGCGCCAGCAGCACGGCACGTCCGTGGCGGGCAATAAGGTCGGCAAGCAGCGCCGACTCGGCATCGCTCAAATCCGTGCCGGCATTGGTGGTATAGATTCGAACAGGCATGGTCCTCCGCTCAAACTGTTCGCAATAATCAATGTATCCATCCTACCCGCCCACGCGGACAGATTTGCCCCACGCCAACAGATTTGATCCCCTGGGGACGGAGGAAAACGGATCATGGAGAGGGTCAGTCTAACCCGGCGATCCGTTTTCCTCCGTCCCCAAGGGATCAAAAAACCGCCCCCGGAGGAGCGGTTTTGCACAATTCGTTTTTGGCGCGGCTTACTCGCCATCCTCCAGCTTAATGAGGATCTTGCGATAGCCACCGTACTCGCCGTTGAGCGCCTTGGACACACGGCTCACCGTGGTGGACGAAGCGCCGGTACGGGCCTGAACCTCAACATAGGGCTCGCCCTCGTCCAGGTAACGCGCGACCTGCAGACGCTGCGATAGATCGCAAATCTCGCGCGGCGTGCAGATATCGGTCAAAAACGCTTGGATATCTTTCTCGTCGTCCAAAAGGCTAAATGCGTGGACCAGCTGCTTGACATCAGGCTTGTCAAACATGTTCTCGATATTCATCGATCACCGCCAAACCCGCCAAAAGGCATCGAAGTTGATACTGACATCGGGCATCGCTCGCCCGTTCTATGCAATAGGGCAACGCCTGTGGCTTTTGCCCGTAGCAGTTTAGCACACCACCAAACTAAAGCGACAAGACTCTCTGTCAGCGGCGCATTTTTTAGGACGAGCGCCGTTTTGAAACCGAATGCGCACGCAAGCTCCACGAATATCTGAGACAATGGGCGCCCAAACAAGGCCGTGCCCCGCACCCATCCAAGTTGCAAAGGCATGTGCCCCTCACGCTCCCTCACCACGTCTTGCGCAAGAAAGGATCTCCACCATGCGCTTTTTGCTCAACTGGCTTTTGACCTCAATCGCCATCGCGATTGCAACGTTTCTCGTCCCCGGCATTCAGCCCTTCGGCATGGCCGATGCCTGGGTCTGCTTTGCCTTCGTGGGAATGTTCCTCAACATCGTCGACTCGCTCGTAAAGCCGTTCCTGACGGTCATCTCACTGCCGCTCACTATTATCACGCTTGGTATTTTTCAGCTCGTAGTCAACAGCTTTATGCTCGAGCTGGCCAGCTACCTGTCGGTCAATCTGCTGGGAGCGGGTATCTCCATTGCCGGCTTTGGATCGGCCTTTATGGGCAGCATCCTGGTATCCATCATGCGCAGCATTCTCGACAGCATCGCCAGGAACTAAAGCGACCGGATACGAACCGCCACAACATGCCAAAACGAAGGCCGTCCATCGCAACGATGGGCGGCCTTGTCATTTGCCAAGCCTCAGAGGGCAAGAAAATCTACCATTTCTACCCCGTCCCCAAATGGCAGGTGGGACTAGATGACGTAGTCGTAGCCCTCGTTGGGGGCGACGAGCGCATCGAGCGTCACGCCATCGAGGTAGTCGTTGATGAGCTTGTCCAGGTTCTTCCACACGTCGAGCGTTGGGCACTCATCCGAACGCGAACAGCCCTTGCAGTCGCCGTCCAGGCATGCGACCGGCGCCAGGCTGCCCTCGGTCAGGCGCAAGATCTCGCCCACCGTATACTGCTCGGGCGGACGCGTGAGCACATAGCCGCCGCCCTTGCCGCGCATGCCCGAGAGCATATTGGCGCGCACGAGCGTAGCCAAAATGTTCTCCAGATATTTCTCCGAAATCCCCTGACGCGCGGCGATCTCTTTGAGGGGAATGCGGCCCGCCGCCTGGTGCTCGGCCAGGTCGACCATAACGCGCAGGGCATATCTGCCCTTTGTGGAAACCAACATATATATTGCTGCCTTTCGGTCTTTTAATCCGTAGCAATTCTAGCCGAAAAATTGGCTTTGAAAATACCTATTCCCGTCAAGCTGGTTAATCGCCTCGTAATAATCTTCTATTTCCTATTGCGTTACTAGGCTTTACTGTCTACTATGCTTGCCAACAGCAAAAAGAACAACCCATAAGGTTTATGGGTTTGGCTGTTACACACACCGTGAAAACACACGGTATCCAGTCATTTGAACACTTTGGAGGTTCACCATGAGCAATGTTTATACGTCCATCGATCAGCTTATCGGCCACACCCCGCTTCTGGAGCTCACTCACTTTGAGGCCGATGAGGACCTCAAGGCCCGCGTGCTCGTCAAGCTGGAATACTTCAACCCCGCCGGGTCCGTCAAAGACCGCGTCGCCAAGAACATGATCGACGAGGCCGAGAAGGCCGGCAAACTCGTGCGCGGCGGCGACTACACCATCATCGAGCCCACGAGCGGCAACACCGGCGTCGGCATCGCCTCGGTGGCGGCGGCTCGCGGCTACAAGGTGATCATCACCATGCCCGAGACCATGTCCGTCGAGCGCCGCAAGCTTATGCAGGCATATGGCGCACAGCTCGTGCTCACCGACGGTTCCAAGGGCATGAAGGGCGCCATCGCCAAGGCCGAGGAGCTGCAGAAGGAGACGCCCAACAGCATTATCGCCGGCCAGTTTGTGAACCCCGCCAACCCCGCCATCCACAAGGCCACGACCGGCCCCGAGATCTGGGATGACACCGACGGCGAGGTCGACATCTTCGTCGCCGGCGTCGGCACCGGCGGTACTGTGACCGGCGTGGGCGAGTTCCTCAAGGAGCAGAACCCCGAGATTCAGGTCGTCGCCGTCGAGCCCGCCACCTCCCCGGTGCTCTCCAAGGGCCAGGCCGGCCCGCACAAGATCCAGGGTATCGGTGCCGGCTTTGTGCCCGACGTACTCGACACCCAGATCTATGACGAGATCATCCCCGTCGAGAACGACGACGCCTTTGCCACCGGCCGCGCCGTGGGCCACAAGGAGGGCGTGCTCGTGGGCATTTCGTCCGGCGCCGCCGTGTGGGCCGCACTGCAGCTGGCCAAGCGTCCCGAGAACGAGGGCAAGACCATCGTGGCGCTGCTCGCCGATACCGGTGAGCGCTACCTGTCCACGGCACTCTTCCAGGACTAAGGCCTGTCACCCATAGGTTGAGCCCAGGGCGAACCGGTCTCCTCTCTCCCGGCAGCCTGTGCCCATCCCATCAGGGTATCCCACGAGACGTCCGAACTTGCTACAATGTCTGCGGCGCGGAACCAGCCTCCCGCGCCGCTTTTCTTTTTTGGCCACATGCCACCAAGGAGAACCTCCCCATGCACAACAAGCACGTGCTCGTCGCCATGAGCGGCGGCGTCGATTCCAGCGTGACCGCGTATCTGCTCAAGCGCCAGGGCTACGAATGCGTCGGTGCCACCATGCGCCTCACCTGCCCCGCGCCCGATCCCGTCACGGGTATGAGCAAGGTCGACCACGACATCGCCGATGCAAAGGCCGTCGCCGAGCGCCTGGGGATACCCCACCATGTGCTCGACCTGCAGCAGACCTTCGACCGCAACGTTATCGAGCGATTTGTGACTGCCTATCAGGAGGGGTTGACGCCCAACCCGTGCATCATCTGCAACCGCCATATTAAGTTTGGCGCGTTGCTCGATGCGGCGCTGGACATGGGCTGCGACTACATCGCCACGGGCCACTATGCAAAGACGGGCCAGGCGCCCGACGGCACCTGGCAGCTGCACCGCGGCGAGGACCCCAAGAAGGACCAGAGCTACTTTTTGTATTCGCTCACGCAAGAGCGCCTGGCACGCACGATCTTTCCGCTGGCTGGGCTGGACAAAGAGCGCGACGTGCGCCGCATTGCCGCCGAGCAGGGCTTCATCAACGCCAAGAAGGCCGAGAGCGAGGATATCTGCTTTATCGCGGACGGCGACTACGCGGGCTATATCGAGCGCCGCTGCGGACATCCCGCTGCACCGGGCGACATTGTGTGGCGCGACGGCAGCGTGGTCGGGCGCCACAATGGCGCGCTGCGCTATACCATCGGCCAGCGCAAGGGCCTGGGTGTCGCGATGGCGCATCCCGTGTATGTGACGGGCGTCGATGCCGCCAACAACATTGTGCATCTGGGCGAGGCCGAAGACCTGACGGCCACAGCGCTCACGGCCAACGACTGGATCTGGAGCGCCCCTGCCGACCGCATGGAGGCAGAGCTCGATGCCGGCGGCATTCACGTGGGCGCCAAGTACCGTTACCGTCAAAAGGACCAGGCAGCAACCCTTACACGTGGCGAAGACGGGCAAATGCTGCTAACTTTTGACGAGCCACAGCGAGCCATCGCCCCCGGCCAGGCCGTCGTTATCTACCGCGGCGACGTCGTCCTGGGTGGCGGCACCGTAACCGCCGCCATCAAATTGCCCCACCCCTTCATAAGTTGCGGTGAAATAGGGACTGTTTAAGCGTTTAAAACCGCCAAACAGTCCCTATTTCACCGCAACTTTGTTAAGTATTATGATATTTGTGCTTGCTATATTTAACGATTAGAATACTTAACGAGGTGATGCAGCAGATGAGTACTTCCAACTATATAACCATGGGTGACGCCGCACGCCTGCTGGGCGTTACGAAGGCCCGTATATCGCAACTGGCTGCATCGGGAACGCTCGCGTGCGATATCGTCGGTGGGCGGAAAATGGTTGAGTACGATTCCGCGATTGGTTATCAAAAGGTCCGTAAGCGCGGGCGCCGTCCCGCAGCTGACGTAGGGCGCAAGTTCACGTTGATGTCAGCCGACCACGAGGTCGCGCATGTCTCGTTTGATCCAACGCGCGAGTTTTCCTTTGAAATTGCCGAAATACTCGATGCACGAAGGATGCCGTTTGGCACGTGCTCGAGTTCTTCTCCAACGGTGAATAAACGAGCGCTCAACACGTGGTGGAGCCACCGGTCGGTGCCCGACGTCCGCCCCGGACTCATCTCGCGCTATCGCGAGCTGGGAATTGACAGCGGTATTGAAGTGCCCGTTCGTTGCCTGGGTTTTTCGCTTTCGGATTGCTATTGGCTAAGACCGGTCGACTGCGATGGACTCGATTGGCAGCGCCTCAATTACTTCGAAAACAATTTTGAACGGTCGGCACCCGAGCATCGTTCAGGCTGGCTTGAGGGCATCGGACTCAAAAATCCTGACAATACGTCCGAGGGTGAGCTCCCCAAATCTTGGATGATCCGCAATGGTGTTCGCATCCTGGTCAAAGGATGCGGAATGGACGATCAGCGACCGTTTAACGAGGCGGTTGCAACAGCTCTACATCGGCGTCTGCTATCCAAAGGTGAGTTTGTTCCCTATACGGTCGAGCGCATGTTCGACGGGCCCGTATGCCTATGCGATGACTTTCTTAATGGCCGTGAGGAATACGTGCCGGCCGCTTATATCAGGGACGCACTCGGTGGCCAGCGAGGAAACTCAACATACGATCGATACTGTCGCTATCTTGGCAGACACGAGGCTGACGAAGCCGCGGTAAGAAAATCCATGTCGCAGATGATTGTCTGCGATGCCCTCCTGGCCAACAGCGACCGCCACTGGCGAAACTTCGGCATCATCCGCAATGTCGACACACTAGAAATGCGGCCTGCACCGCTGTTCGATAGTGGCAATTGCCTGTGGTACAACGTGCCAACCGCCGTGCTCATTGCCGGGGAGTTTGGATTTGCCGCCAAACCGTTTGGTCCGGACCCTTCCACTCAGCTGGCATTTGTTGACTCGCTCGATTGGTTCGATGCGTCGCATCTCGATGGGTTCGTCGACGAGGCAGTCGAAATCCTCTCACAAAGCGCATGGGCAACAGCAGGCAATCGCCTCAAGGCCATCCGCCGCGGTCTCGAGCGCCGCATGATAGAGGTAAGCGCCGCCGTTGAGGTACTACGTCACGTGCAGAGATAACAGCACTGCCCCCTAAGTTGCGGTGAAAAATGGTCAGTTTTAGGAATTAAAAAGCATAAACAGTACCGATTTAACCGCAACATAGGGGGCCGCCGCGGTCGGTGGGGGGGTGGCCGCCAAAGC
>CALDEU010000014.1:0-4302 GCA_937942395.1 uncultured Collinsella sp.
CAGAAGCACGAATGCACCTGAAATCGCAAAAGGAATGACGGATACAGCAGCGTAGAAAATGAAGGTATAAGTGCTTTCGAACGAGAAGAAGTCGAGAAATCCCGTTGCGAACCCGAATATGCCCACAGGCAGAAGAACCGTTGCGAAGTTAAGAGGCTTATCTTTAGGACCGGTGTCAATATCTGTGAGAGGAAAGAGGTACTTTCTAACGCCGTGCAGCATGAATCCAGAAACACAGGGGAGGATAACCGTAATGCCCATCATGAGCGTATGCGGCAGGTACATGGCGGTGACGCAAGTGCCTATGGCGACGGTAATAAGCACGGGAAAGCTGCATATGAGCGTTCGTAAATCCACTCGTCGGTAGGCGATTATCCATTGTTGAGACATGATGCCAGAAAAGATACCCGTGGCCGCAGAGCTTACATAGAGGGGCCAGATGCATCCCAGCATTTCGCATGTGATCAAAACCGCTGTACTGATGGCTAGTGAGATAGGCGCCACTGCCTTCATTGTCGAAGACATCAGGTGATCATTGAGATTAGATGGCCAGAACGCTATGGCCAGCACAGTGAGCACCATGATGATTACGCTAAACATATAGGAATTGCTCATGAGCGAAATGGGAGCGGCCGCTTCGATTCCCGCGCTTCGAGCATAGAAAAGCATGAAAATCCAGGATTGCAAGAAGGATATCCCGACATAGGGGACGGGCACCAGGCCGTCTATTCTGCTGGGGGCCATTGACGTGTTTTGCAATTCGGGCATACCCACGACCTTCCCCTGCTTGTTCTCGGTTTCGCTATTATGCAACACTTTTCATGACAGGTATGCCTGTGACCGGGGGTGCGCCCGTGATCCTGGAGAAGAGTTCTCAAGGAGGATCAGGTGTCGTACCCCAAAAGCTTTGTTAAGCAAGTGCTGGATTACCTCGACGCAGGGCATTCTGCGCGCGACGCGGAAGCGTGTTTTGGTGTAAGCCATGAGAGCGCTGCGCGCTGGCGCCGTCAGCGCGACGGCAATCTGCGCCACAACAGGCCTCACCCAGTAGAATACCCATTGGAGACCGTGAGGATGGCGCTTGGGCTGGCCTATGGTGGCCATGGGCTTAGATTGGATGAGGTCGCGGTCATGGTCGGCGTGTCTGCTCCTACGATCTCCAATTGGAAGAAGCGATACGTCGAAGGTGGCATCATGGAGATCCCTGAGATCGACCCTAGCGAGATAGAACACCTGAGCTCAAAGGACATGGAGGGCATGAGCGAAGAGGAGCTCAAGCGATACATCCACGAGCTTAAGGTCAAGTCCTATGTGCTCGAAGGCACGGTGAAGATTTTAAAAGCCGAGGGCATCGAGGAGCTGAGCAATGACGAGAAGGCTGCGCTCATCGATGCCCGGCCCAAAGACATCGCGGTAGCTGAGCTGTTGGATCTTCTCTCGTTGTCGTCGAGCAGCTACTACTACTGCAAGGCGAAGCCCGAGCGAGAAGACAGGTATGCCGAGGCGAGATCGGCCATAAAAGAGGAGTTCGAGCTCGTGAAGGGTGCGCGCGGGTACCGCTACATACGCCAGCGCCTGCGCGAGCGAGAAGAGCCCATCCGCATCTCGGGCAAGAAGGTGAGGGTCCTCATGGCCGAGGAGGGATGTGTCGTCTCCTATGCCAAGAAGCGTCGCCGCTACAGCTCCTACAAAGGAGAGATCGGGGACGCTCCGGACAACATCGTCAACAGGAACTTCCATGCCGACGTTCCGAACAGGCTCTGGCTCACCGACGTGACGCAGTTCTCGATCCCCGCCGGGAAGGTCTACCTTAGCCCGATCATAGACGTCTTCGATGGGATGCCCGTGTCCTGGACGATACGCAAAAGCCCAACGGCAGAGATGGCCAACACCATGCTGGAGGATGCTTGCCGCAGACTCACAGATGGGGAGACGCCGATGATCCACAGCGATCGCGGATGCCATTACCGATGGCCCGGATGGCTTAAGATCTGCCATGACAACGGACTTGTGCGCTCCATGTCGAGGAAGGGATGCTCTCCGGACAACTCCGCTATGGAGGGCTTCTTCGGACGGCTCAAGAACGAATTCTTCTACGGACGGGACTGGAACGGTGTGAGCACCGATGAGTTCATAGCCATGCTCGACGATTACATGAGATACTACAGGGACATCAGGATCAAGGAATCCTTGGGCTGGATGAGCCCGAGGCAGTACAGGAAATCGCTAGGCTTGGCTGCTTAGCGTCTCCAGTGATTGGGGCGCACCCCCGAAGGGTTGAGATTGACACGCTTTTGAACGCTTCACCGGACGATTCATCTCTCAAAACCGCAAAAGCATTAATCAACCTTTCGGGCATCGATTTGAGCATAATTAGCGAAAGCTCAGATTTTGAAGAATTCAAGTCTGAACTCGAAGCAACTAGCATTGATATTTCAGATACGCTATTTAAATACTGGGAATCAAACGATAATCTCGCCATAGAATTTGATGTCGATAAAACCGAAAAAGAGGATCCAGCACGCCAAAAATACATTAATCGTATTCTTGATATCCGAGTAAAAAATAATCGTAATCGAGTGTCATTACCTCTTGATAAAAGAAGTAAAGGTTTTAACTGGTTCTTTTCCTTCTTAGTCTGGTTTAAAGCCATGCAAGAAGACAGTAATCGCCAATATATCCTTCTGCTCGATGAGCCTGGCCTTAATCTTCATGCTTTAGCACAAAACGATTTGTTAAGATTCATTGATGATTTATCGGAAGATTACCAGGTAATTTACACAACACATTCCCCCTTCATGGTTAACTCAGAGCATCTTAATAAAGTTCGCACCGTAACTGAAACTGCAAATAAGGGGAATCTGATCTCCGATTCCCTCCAGGAGAAAGATCCAAATACCCTATTCCCACTGCAGGCAGCGCTCGGATATTCAGTTGCGCAAAATCTGTTCATTAATAAAAAGAATTTGCTGGTCGAAGGTATTTCTGACTTAGCTTACCTCGAAACTATTTCCGCAGAGCTAGTTCGGCAAGGGCGTGAAGGGCTTTCTGAAGATATAACAATAGTGCCCACTGGAGGCGCAGATAAAGTTGCAACTTTTGTTTCCTTGATGCGTGGATCAAAACTGCAAATGGTCTGTCTTTTAGATTCATTTGTGGATAACAAGTCTAAACAACGCATACGTGACTTGATTAATGACAAAATCATCCATGAAAAGAATGTGGTTTACTATGCGGATGCTTGCGACAAAGAACACGCCGATGTTGAAGATATGTTTGAGGTTGATGAGTACTTAGGCCTATACAACGCAGCGTTTCATCAATCGATAAACGCTGAAGAAATACACGAAGATCGGCCCATAATGCTCCAGCTTAAGATGCTGAACAATGGAAAGAACTTCAACCATTATTTACCTGCAAGAGAATTGGTAAAACAATCTATCAACCTCGATTTATCTGATCATGTCCCAAATGTTGGTGTAAGAACCGTTTCGATTGAAACATAAGAAACGGTCATCGCCTAGAATCTTGAATTGCTGAAGTTCGAGATGAAAGGGATGACCGCAATGAACAGTTTAGAGCAGCAGCAAGCACTTTGCCAAGATTTACCGAGATTCGATGACGGGATGGTCAACATCCAAGAGCTCATCCGCATCATGGCCGAATCGCTTGTAAACGAGATAATGGACGCGCAGGCAGAAGACGCCTGCGCCGATGGCAACCGGAGAAACGGATATCGCGAGCGGATGCTTCACACCAGTGTTGGCACGATCAACCTGCGCATCCCAAAACTCAGGCGAGGCAGCTATTTCCCAGAGGATCTGATAGTGCGTTATTCACGGGTGGATCGTGCGGTAATCGCGGCGATATCGGAAATGGTGACAAATGGTGTGTCAACAAGGAAGGTCGAGCGCGTAGCTCACACTATGGGCATCGAGCGCATGAGCTCAAGCCAAGTGTCGCGGATCTGCGAGTCCTTGGATGACATCGTGGCCGATTTGCAGAGCCGCGATCTTTCGGAGGTGGCATATCCCTACATCTGGCTCGATGCCACCTATATCAAATGCCGTGATGAAGGTCATGTCTCCTCTTGCGCCCTCGTTACCGCGATCGGTGTCGGCGCTGATGGTTATAGGCGCCTGCTGAGCCTTGATGCCATCGATACGGAGACCTATGCAGGCTGGATCTCATTCTTGAGGTCGCTTCGCGAGAGAGGGGTAGACGGTGTAGCCTGCGTGACCTCCGATGCCCATGAGGGATTGAGGCGTGCGATAGAGGAGGTCTTTCCAGGAGCTGCTTGGC
>CALDEU010000015.1:0-27628 GCA_937942395.1 uncultured Collinsella sp.
GGGTATCGGGTTCCCACATTCATCCGCACATGTGCGGATGAATGTGGGAGGTGTTCGGATGAAGTTGATAATCAAGGATAAAGCGCCTATTTCGGCGAAAAATAGCCGTTTACCTGCCTAGAGACAATTTGAGCGGTATACAATAACCGTAACTGTTTCATCCTTAGCGGGATGCCGCATGATGGATATTACCTGCCATCGTGGGGTGTGTCGGTCGCGCACGGCGCGTTAGATGCTCGTGCTCGGTTTGAGGAGGCTGCTATGGCGGGCAAGGGTCGTGCGAGTGTCAACGATATGAAGCGTGTCGAGGTGCTGGTGTTGATGGAGATCGACCAGCAAACCGAAGACAATGGCGGGCCGTATGGTTTCTCGCGCAAAACGCTTGCCGAGCGCGTGGGGGTTTCGCCGTATCGTGCCCGCGCCGCAATCGATCGCTTGGATTCCGAAGGCATGATTGATGTCGTCTCGCGTTATAGCGACGACGGCGGTCAGCTTGCAAATGGCATTTGCCTCACCGAACGTGGCGAGTGGTATCTTGAGGGCGTCCGTACTGGCATGCTCGTTCAAGAAATGCTTGGGGACGAGGTTGCTGATCGATAGCAGCATGTAACCCTTGCCATAGCGACGCCACCTGGGAAACCGGGCGGCGTTTTGTTTCAAGATTGAGAAATGCAATCGCACGCGAGAAAAATTGCGAACGGTCCGCGGCGCGAGTATTACAATGAAGACCCGTAAGATGTGGATAAACAACTTCTACGGGAAGCGCAGGTAACTCAATATGACCAAGCATGTGTTCGTAACCGGTGGCGTGGTTTCGTCCCTGGGCAAGGGTATCACCGCGGCCTCGCTGGGCCGTCTGCTCAAGTCGCGTGGCTACAAAGTAACGATGCAGAAGGCCGACCCGTATCTGAACGTCGACCCCGGTACCATGAGCCCGTTCCAGCATGGTGAGGTCTTCGTTACCGAGGATGGTTACGAGTCCGACCTGGACCTGGGTCATTACGAGCGCTTTATTGATGAGAACCTGACCCGCGATTCCAACTTTACGACCGGTGCCATCTACAAAAGCCTAATCGCCCGCGAGCGTCGCGGCGACTTTTTGGGCGGCACCGTACAGGTGATTCCGCACGTCACCAATGCCATTAAGGACAAGTTCCGCCGCATTGAGGAGCAGACCGGCTCCGATGTGGTCATCACCGAGCTGGGCGGCACGATCGGCGACATCGAGTCGCAGCCGTTTGTCGAGGCTATTCGCCAGTACCGCAAGGAGGCCGGCCCCGAGAACGTCTGCTACATCCACGTGTCGCTCGTTCCCTATATCGCCGCCGCCCACGAGGTCAAGACCAAGCCCACACAGCATTCCGTCAAGGAGCTCCGCAGCTTTGGCATCCAGCCCGATATTATCGTGCTGCGCTCCGACCACCATATCGATGACGCTATCCGCGGAAAGATCGCAAGCTTCTGCGACGTCGACACCGATTGCGTCTTTACCAACGAGGACTGCGCGAGCATTTACGATGTTCCGCAGCTGCTTGCCGAGCAGGACTTTGACCTGCGCATTTGCGAGCGCCTGGGTCTGGACCCGCGTGAGCGCGACATGAGCGAGTGGAACGAGTTCCTGCGCAAACAGAATCACGCCAACCATCACGCCGACAAGGTGAAGATCGCCGTCGTGGGCAAGTACACGCAGCTGCCCGATGCTTACCTGTCGGTTATCGAGGCCCTGCACCATGCGGGCGTCTTCTACGATCGCCATGTGGACGTCCAGCTGGTCGACGGCGAGAGCCTCGACGAGCAGAATGTCTCTGAGGTTTTGGGCGACGCCTCGGGCATCCTGGTCCCCGGCGGCTTTGGCAAGCGCGCCCTGGAGGGCAAGATCCTCGCGGCCGAGTTTGCCCGTGAGCACAAGATTCCGTATCTGGGCATTTGCCTGGGTATGCAGGTGGCCGTGTGCGAGTTCGCCCGCAACGTCGTCGGCCTTGCCGGCGCCAGCTCCTCCGAGTTCGATCCGGACGGCCCGTTTAGCGTCATCGATCTGATGAGCTCGCAGGAGGACGTGACCGAGAAGGGCGGCACCATGCGCCTGGGCGCCTATCCGTGCAAGCTCGCCGCCGATACCCTTGCTCGCGAGGCATATGGCGAGGAGCTCGTCTACGAGCGTCACCGTCACCGCTTTGAGTTCAACAACGCCTTCCGTGACCAGCTCGAGGACGCCGGTTTGGTTATCTCGGGTCTGTCGCCCGACGAGCGCCTGGTCGAGATGGTCGAGCTGCCGCGCGACGTGCATCCGTGGTATGTGGCAACCCAGGCTCATCCCGAGTTCAAGAGCCGCCCGACCAACCCGCAGCCGCTGTTCCGCGAGTTCGTGCGCGCTTCGATCGGCCAGCACGAGGGTGTCGACCGTCTGCAGGTGACGCCCATGAACCTCGCTACGGACTAAGGGTGCCGGCGAATAAGGAACATACCGAAGCTACTCCCTCGTCGCTCGCCGTGGCGGCGGGGGAGTATCTCGATTACCTCGCGGTCGAGCGGGGTTTGGCGCGCAACACGATTGCGGCCTATCGTCGTGACCTGACGACGTACTGCGCCTATCTGGAGCGGGCGGGTATTGTGTCTTTTGAAGAGGTGACCCGTCAGGTCGTGGAGGGCTTTGTTGCCGACCGTCGCGATGGGGGCTATTCCGATGCCTCGGTGGAGCGTGCGCTTGCGGCCGTGAAGGGCCTGCATGCCTTTTTGGTGCGCGATGGGGCTGTGGCCCAAAATCCAACGGCGGCGTTGCGCCTGCCTAAAAAGGCTGAGCGTTTGCCGGAGTATCTATCGGTGGAGGATGTCTCGGCGCTGCTCGATCAAGACTTCCCCGAGGGCGAGATGGGCTTGCGCGACCATGCCATCTTGGAAGTGCTCTACGGATGCGGTTTACGTGTGAGCGAGTTGGTGGGGCTCGATGTGGGCGATATCCATATCGACGATGGCTTTGTGCTCGTTCGCGGTAAGGGCTCAAAGGAACGCCTGTCACCGCTGGTGGGAAGCGCGGCGCGAGCTCTGACGCTCTATGTAACTGAGGGGCGTTCTCGCTTGGCGGCCCATGCCCGCGGAACCGAGACCTCGGCGGTCTTTTTAAATAAGAACGGCCGCCGTCTGTCGCGCCAGGGCATTCATGCCATCTGTGAGCGCTACGGGCGCCAGGTGGGGCTGGTGGGACTCCATCCCCACACGCTGCGTCACTCCTTTGCCACCCATATGCTTGCGGGCGGCGCAGACCTCCGTGTGCTACAGGAGATCTTGGGACATGCCGATATATCGACCACGCAGGTCTACACGCATGTCGACCGAACGCAACTGACCGAGGTCTATCTGGCGGCGCATCCGCTAGCACATCGCTAGCACCTCGCTGACCTGCATATTTATAATTATTAAATGGGACGGGCCCCAGATTGCCGAGACGCACTTTTGCGCGCATGGGCAATCTGGGGCCCGTCCCATTTTTCGCCAGACACCGACGCGGTGGTGGGCCGTGTGTACCGTGGGCGGGGGAGTTTGGGGGCGATGTGAACGGCGTGTAAAGGGACGTAAAAATCGCCTCAAGGTCAACTTGAAGGTTGAGGTTCGCGGGCGTGGTTCTACAGGTGGCATCCCGCTGTTGCTGTAAACACAACATATTGTGTTTTCGAACATATGCTTGGGGGTGTTTTGCAATATATGGTGGGTGGAGTAGTGGGGCGGGGTGGGGGAAGGGGTGGGGAAAGGTGTTGAAAAATGGGGCGATTCCCCATATTATTAATGACGTCGACAGGCGGGGTGGTTCCCCGCGTACGTGCCATCTGAGTAACCGAGGGGAGGGCGCACATGGGAATGACTGGTGCATACGAGCGCAATCTCGATGCAAAAGGTCGTCTGTCCCTGCCTGCACCTCTTCGCGAGGAGCTTGGAGAGCACGTTCGCGTGTTCAAAGCCCTGGATGTCGATGCTCTGTACGTGTTCTCTGCCGAGGCCTTCGATAAGTGGGTCGAAGGACTCTTCGCTGGTCGTGAGGGCCACGAGGGTTTTAACCCGCGTGACATTAATGACCAGAAGCTCATGAGGGCGATCAACAAGCGCACCACGTCGATGGATGTGGACAGTGCCGGTCGTATCGGTCTTTCCGAGTCTCTCCGCAAGCAGGCGAACCTCGACCGCGAGGTCACGGTTGTGGGCAACTACGACCACCTTGAGGTTTGGGATCGCGCCGCGGCCGATGAGGACGATGACGATGAGGCCCTGCTGGACCTCTTCTTCTCGTAAGGGCAAGGCACGGGTAACGGATGGAGCGTGGGATCTTGACACAAGAATATCGGCATGAACCTGTCATGCTCGGCGAAGTGCTTGAGTCGCTGCGGCTAAAGAGCGGCTCCGTTGTCTGCGATTGCACCCTTGGCGGTGCCGGCCATTCGGTAAAGATGGCCGCGCAGGTGGGGGAGACGGGCCTTTTGCTCGGCGTCGATCAGGACGACATGGCCCTCGAGGCCGCTGGCGCCCGTCTGGACCGCGAGGTTCCCGGCGTTCCGCACCAGCTGCTGAAGGGCAACTTCGGCGACTTGGACGAGCTGCTTTGCTCGGCCGAGGTGCCCGGGGTCGATGGCTTCCTGTTCGATTTGGGCGTTTCGTCGCCGCAACTCGATATCCCTGGCAGGGGCTTTTCGTATAACGAGGACGCCCCATTGGACATGCGGATGGATCCGGGTAATAACACCTTAAACGCAGCTGAGGTCATCAACACCTATAACGAACACGACCTCGCCCGGATTCTACGCGTCTACGGCGAAGAGAAGTTCGCCTCGCAGATCGCGCGCGAGATCGTGCGCCGCCGCGAGCAAGAACCGATCGAAACCACCGGCCAATTTGTCGAGATCATCAAGGCGGGTATCCCGGCTGCCGCTCGTCGGCATGGTGGACACCCGGCCAAGAAAAGTTTCCAGGCCATTCGCATCGAGGTCAATCACGAGCTCGATGTGCTCGAACGAGGGCTTGATGCCGCCACCAGGTGGCTCAACCCGGGCGGACGTATCTGCGTCATCTCGTATCACTCGCTCGAGGACCGTATCGTAAAGAACCACTTTAAGGAGATGAGCCAGGGGTGCACGTGTCCGCCGGAGATTCCGGTGTGCGTGTGCGGCAACGTGCCGATACTCAAGGTCATCACCCGCAAACCCTTGGTTGCCCAGCCTGATGAGGTTGAGCGCAACCCTCGGGCGAGATCAGCCAAAATCCGCGTGGCGCAGCGTCTGTAGACGCGACCGCGCGATATTGGACCTCCCGCTCGCACCATAAACGAAGCTTAAACACACTACCAACGTACTCGGGATGGGAGGCGGCATATCATGGGCTACAACACTTCAAGCGCAGCACTCGCCTATGATATGAACGCCATGCCCGCCTATCGTGAGACGCCGCAGGCCCCCGTTGCTCCCCGTGAGCAGCGCGCGCCGCGCTTTGATGTCTACACGGGCGCGGGCCGTCAGGCAAACCAGGTGGTAAGCCCGGTTTTCATGAGCGTTCTTAAAACGTTTTGCATCATTGCGGCTATCTTCATGACGATCGGCGTCGCCCGCGTGGCGCTCGCCGGCGTTACGGCCCAGGTGCTCAACAGCAACGCCGAGCTTACCAACACGCTCGAAAAGGCGACCGATGAGAGCTCCGACCTGGAGGTCATGCATTCGGTCTATGGCGCCGACACGCGCATTCGCGACCTTGCGGGCGCTTATGGCATGGTGGAGCCCAGCGAGAGCGTTACACTTGACTTTTCGCAGGATGCAGCCGCGGGCGCCAACGCGACCGCGACCGCTCAGTAGCAAGACGGTAGCTGAGTATGACAAATGACTATCGCCGCGGTTCCGATGGGGGCCGCGGTTCTGGACGTCCCTCGTCGCGGGGACGTTCTGGTTATCAAGGAACGGGTCGGCAATCTTACAACGCCGGGCAGTCCCGTGGCAACGACCCGGCGTCGCGACTTCGCGGCTCGGGCGGCCCTCAAGTGCATAACACCAGGTCGCGCAAGAGTTCGTCGACCGAATGGCTCACAGGCGCGCCTCTGCCTCGCCGCAAAGCCGTCATGGGCTTCATTGGGCTTGGCTTGGGCTTGGGCGTCTTTCGCCTTGCCGACTATCAAATTGTCGAAGCCGATAAACTGCGCGAGCGTGCCGATGCGCGCCGCCTGCTTGCGCAGACCCTCTATGCCAAACGCGGCACCATCTACGACCGCAACGGCAACGTGTTGGCGTCGTCGGTCGAATGTCGCAACATCGCCGTGAACCCGCAGCTTGTCGAGGATGTTGACAAGACGGTGTCGGCGCTGGTCAAGGCAACTGGAATCGATAAAAAGACCTGCCGCAAGCTCGTCGAGTCCGATGGAACCTGGGTGTATATCAAGCGCCAGGTGGACGAAGACGATGTTGCGGCGCTGGAGAAGAAGAACCTGCCCGGCGTGCTTTTTGAGCAGGCCATGAAGCGTGTATATCCATACGGCAATCTGGCATCGCAGGTGCTGGGTGTAGTGAATGTAGACAACGACGGCTTGACGGGTCTCGAAAAGCAATACAACAAGCTTCTGACCGGCACGAACGGTTCTCTCGTACGCGAGCGCGCGAGGGACGGCAGCTATATCGCGGGCGGTGCCTATAAAAAGGTGGCTGCGGTCGACGGCGTTGATATCGTGACGACGCTCGACGTCAATATCCAGCGTGCGGCCGAGGATGCCCTGGCAGAGGCTGTCGAGAAGACAAAGGCCAAGAACGGCTCGGCGCTGGTCACCGATCCTACGACAGGCGAGATCTTGGCAGCCTGCTCGTACCCGACTTACGACCAGACCGATCTGGAGAACGCCAAGACCGAGGATATGAACCTGCGCCTGGTCACTGACGCCTACGAGCCCGGCTCGGTCTTTAAGACGCTCGTGGCGGGCGCCGGCTTCGACTTGGGTGTCGTGCGATCGAGTACGTCGTTTGAGGTGCCGGCGAGCATCAAGGTGGGCGACGATACCGTCACCGATGCCGACAAGCGCGACTATGCCATGACCATGGATGTGCGCGAGATGATGCGCCGTTCGTCCAATGTGGGCTTTGTCCTAGTGGGGCGCAAGATCGGTGCCGACGACTTTGCCGCCTATGTGGACAAGTGGGGCATCGGTCACAGCTCGGGTGTCGATTTTCCGGGCGAGAGCCTGGGTATCGTCAAGGAGCGTGACCAGTATGACGGCGCCACGCTGGGCTCGATGAGCTTTGGACAGGCACTGTCCGTCTCGCCAATTGAGATCGCACGTGCCGTGGGCGGCATCGCCAACGGCGGCGTGATGATGACACCGCACTTCTATAAGTCCAGCAAGGGCGACGAGAAGGACTGGGGCGAAGGCGAGCGCGCGATTTCTGAGGATGCCGCATCCCAGGTGACATCGTGCATGCAGACGGTCGTGTCCGAGGGTACGGGCGTTGGCGGCGCGGTTGACGGCTATGACGTGGCGGGTAAGACCGGTACGGCCGAACGTGCCGACGAGAACGGCGGCTACCTCAAGGAGAACTACATGTCGTCCTTTATGGGCTTTGCACCGGCACAATCGCCCAAAGTGCTGTGCTATATCACGCTCGACGGAACGCCGAGCGGTTCAGATGCCGCTGCGGTGCCGTTCCAGTCCATTATGGCCAACGCGCTCGACGTGCTGGGTATCCCGCACACGAAGTAGGGGGTTACAATCTTTGGGGCGTTGTTTGTTGTCCCATATGAGGGTGTTCACATGCCCTGCACCACGCATGTGCGGCGCTGGGATACAATACGCCGATAGCATTATTAGGTTTACAGGGGAGCTGCAATGATAGAGATCGCCGTCAACAACCTCGCGGCCGCAACAGGGGCCCGAACCGTGACGGGAGAAGCCGATCTGGTATGCCGCGGGTGCGTTATCGACTCGCGCCAGGTCGAGGAAGGGACGATTTTCGTCGCCTTTCCCGGTGAAAACGTCGACGGCAATGATTTTGCTTCCCGTGCCGTCCAGTCGGGTGCCGGCGCCGTCGTGATGACGCGTGAGCCCGAGGCCGAGCTGGTCTCGCTGGCGCAGGACAAGGGGTGCGCCATCCTGCTGACCGATGATCCCGAGGAGTTTCTGCTGCGTTTGGCGCACACGTATCGCCTGGAGCTTGGCTGCCTGGTCGTTGGTATTACCGGTTCCATCGGCAAGACGACGACCAAGGACGTGCTCGCCGCCGTGCTCGCCAAGCGCTATCGTGTCTGGGCCACCAAGGGCAATTTCAATAACCTGATCGGCATGCCGCTCACGGTGCTTTCCGCTCCGGCCGATACCGAGGTCCTGGTGCTCGAGATGGGCATGAACCATTTCCACGAGATTGAGCGCCTGTCCCAGTCCGCCAATCCCAACCTTGCCATCGTGAGCAAGATTGGTACCTCTCACATCGGCATTTTGGGCAGCCGCGAGAACATCGCCCGCGCTAAGGCCGAGATTGTCCAGGGTATGTGCGCCGCCGGCGACTTCTTGCCGCTGCTGGTTTTGGGCGGTGAGGACGACTTTACGCCGTTCATTCGCGATACGTTCGCCCAGCCTGCTGGTATCGATGTGATGCTGGCCGGCGTCTCGGACGATGATGAGGTCCGTGCCCGCGACATTCGTGTTGATGACGAGGGCCGTCCGGTCTTTACGCTCGATTTTGGCCAGGGTGAGACGACCGATGCCATGCTTGCCATCCCCGGCGTGCAGTCCGTCCCAAATGCCGTTAAGGCCGCCGCAGTTGCCTATCGCCTGGGCGTGACGCCCGAGCAGATCGATGCTGCCTTTAGGGGCCTCACGATCACCGGGCACCGCCAGGAGATCAAGCGCGCCAAGAGCGGTGCCCGCGTCATCGACGATTCCTATAACGCCAGCGCCGAATCCATGGCTGCTGGTCTCGATCTGCTGTGCTCGCTTTCGTGCACAGGGTCTCGCATGGCGATCCTGGGCGAGATGGGCGAGATGGGCGATGAGGCTCCTCGCATGCATGAGCTCGTGGGCGCCTATGCCGCCGCCAAGAAGCTCGACATGCTGGCGTGCGTGGGTGGTGAGCTGGCCCAGCTTATGGCCGATGCCGCGCGCATGATGGGCATGGACGAGGACCGCATCCAGGTGTTCTCCGATTATCAGCAGGTGCTCGACCGCATGGGCGGCGCGCTTGAAAAACATGATGTTGTACTGGTCAAGGGTTCCCGCTTTGTTGAGCTCGACCGCTTTGTGGAAGGTGTGTGCTAGCCCATGTTCGGCAATCCCTCGTATCCAACGTATCAGGCTTTTTTGGGGCTTGGCATCGCCGCTGCCATTGCGCTGCTGCTCATGCCGTGGTGGATCAAGCTACTTAAGGTCGAGGGTATCGGCCAGCAGGTTCGTGCCGACGGCCCCAAGCGTCATTTGGTTAAGCAGGGAACGCCCACCATGGGTGGCGTTGTCATTCTCGTCGCGATTTCGCTGACCTGCCTGCTGATGGGCAAGCTCACCACCGAGCTCGTGCTCGTGCTGCTCGCCACGCTGGCGACCGGCGTGCTGGGCCTGATCGACGACCTGACCTCCGTTACGCATGGGCGCTCGCTCGGTCTGACGCCTCATGCCAAGATGATCGGCCTAACCATTATCTGTGTCACCTTTACGGTACTTGCCGTTAACTGGTGCGGCGTCGCCCCCGAGATTCGTTTTCCCGGCGGCCTGACGATTGACCTTGGCGTGCTTTCGACCACCATCTGCGGCCTTTCGTTCCCGTGGCTCTACATTGTCTTTTGCTGGCTGATGATCGCCGGTCTTTCTAATGCCGTGAACCTGACCGATGGCCTTGACGGTCTTGCTGGCGGCACCTCCATGATTGCCATGCTCGCCATGGCTGCCATGGCGTTTTTGCACGGAGACGTGAACCTGTCCATCTTCTGCACCGCGTGTGCCGGTGCCTGCTTGGGCTTTCTGTGGTTCAACTGCTATCCGGCGAGCATCTTTATGGGCGATACCGGCTCGCTTGCCCTGGGCGCCGCGTTTGCCTGCACGTCCATCATGACCAACACCGAGGTCGTCTCCCTTATCATCGGCGGCCTGTTTATCGTTGAGACCCTGTCGGTCATGATTCAGGTTGTCTACTTCCACTTTACGCACAAGCGCGTCTTCCTTATGGCGCCCATCCATCATCATTTCGAAAAGAAGGGCTGGGCCGAGACCAAGGTCGTCATCCGTTTTTGGATTATCGCTGCTGCCTTTGGTGCCGTTGGCCTTGCTCTGTTCTTCCAGTTGGGATAGTGGTCTTTCATGTCTCTTGCTGATGTCTTTAGCCTGCTCGTTTTGGGTCAGGGCAAATCCGGTCTCGATGTCGCCCGCTGGGCGCTGGCACATCCCGAGCGCGTAAGTGCCGTTACCGTGTATGGCGGTGGCACCTCTGAGCCCAATGACGCCACGCGTGCGCTCGAGGCTGCTGGTGCGTCGTTTGTCTATGGGACCGAACAGGTCGAGGGCGCCTATGACGTATGCGTGACGTGCCCGGGCATCTCGGAGTTCTCGGGCTTCTTTAAGGCTGGGCGCGAGCATGCCGCCCAGATTATGGGTGAGCCCGAGTTTGCCTATCGCCTGTCGCCCGATAACTGGATTGCCATCACGGGCACCAACGGCAAGACGACCACCACGTCGCTGACTGATTATCTGCTTAAGGCTGCCGGCGAGGCCAGCGTTGCTGTCGGCAACATCGGCGAGCCGCCGGTCAACGAGATTGACGGCCGAGCCCACAACGAGTGGTTTGTGGCTGAGCTCTCGAGCTATCAGATTGCTACGACAACCGAGCTCCACCCCCGCGTGGCGGTGCTGCTCAACATCACTCCCGACCACTTGGGCTGGCATAAGAGTCATAAGAACTATGCGCTTGCCAAGATCAAACTGTTTGACAATATGGTCGATGACGATCTGGTGGTTGTCGACGTCGAAGACGCCGGCATTCACGAGTTCGATGAGTACATCTACACGCCGGGTCGTCGCATCTGCAAGGTTGCCTTTGACGAGCCTGAGGGCGAGGATGCCGCCTTTGTGCGCGATGGCAAGATGATCGTGCGTCTGAAGGGTGTCGAGACCCCGCTCATCGCTACATCCGAGCTCAAGATCTCGGGCCATCACAATGTTATCAATGCCCTGTGCGCTGCCACGGCTGCCTTGGCAGTCGGTGCCGATGTCGACGGTGTCTGCCGCGGTCTGGCCTCGTTCCAGCCGCTCGAGCACCGCGTGGAGCCGTGTGGCGAGATTGACGGCGTGCGCTACGTCAACGATTCCAAGGCGACTAACACCGATGCGGTCGAGAAGGCACTGACGGCATTTCCCGATGACGACGTGATCTTGCTGCTCGGCGGCCACGATAAGGGTACGCCGCTTGCGGACTTTGCCCGCGTCGTTATGGACAACGTGCGCTCGGTCGTTTGCTTTGGCGATGCGCGCGAGCGCTTTACCGCCGCTATGGACGAGGCCGATGTCGATGGTGACGTGGATATCGCCCAGGCGGATGACCTGCGCGATGCCGTGGACGTCGCCCGTTCGCTGTCGAGCCGTGGCGACGTGATCTTACTTTCTCCTGCCTGCTCTTCGTTCGATGAGTTCTCGGGCTATGAGGAGCGCGGCCGCGTGTTTAAGGACTATGTGGCCCAGCTTGCCGCTGCGGCGAAATCGCAAATGGAATAGGGGTTGCCGGTGAGAGAGGAGAGCCCCCGACAAGGTATGAGGAGGCCCGACTCGGACCGTGCTTCCTCGCGGCGCAGCACACCGCGTTCCGGTCGCGGCGGGCAGACGTTTAGCGAACGCTATATTGCCGGCGTTCCCGCCCGTATCATGCGCCCCCGTTTGATATTCATGGCCTGCCTGTTTACCTTGGTATGCTTTGGCCTGCTGATGGTGTACTCGGCGTCTTCGGTCGAGGCGCTGCACGAGAATGGCTCGGCGACGTTTTTTCTGTTTCGACAAGCCGCGTTTGCCGGAGTTGGCGTGCTGGCTATGGTTGCCATCGTGCGCATCTTGCCGGACAGTTGGTTTGGGGAAGACGTGCTCAGGATCTTCCTCATAGGCATGATAGGGCTACTGTTTCTGGTGTTCTTGGTGGGCAGCGGCAGCCGTGGCGCCACGCGCTGGCTCAACATTGCCGGCATTCAGTTCCAGCCTTCCGAGTTTTTAAAGCCATTTGCCATTGCGTATTCGGCCATCATGCTTGATCGTTTCTTTTCGCCCGGTGGCAACATCAACGAATTCCTTCGCAAGATGGGCATCTACTTGGGCATTTCGCTCTTTCTGATCTTTATCCAGCCCGATTTCGGTACTGTCCTGATCATCCTGTTGACCCTCATGTGCATGGCGTTGTTTGCGGGTCTCGACCCCAGATTTATCATCGGCGTGCTAATCTTCGGCATTCTCGTGATCGTGATTGCGCTTGTTGCAGAGCCGTACCGTATGGTGCGTATTCAGGTTGCCTTGAACCCTTGGGCCGACGAGTATGGTGACGGCTATCAGGCTACGCTTGCCATCATGGCCTTTGCCTCGGGCGGTCTGTTCGGCCGTGGCATCGGCAACTCAACCATGAAGTACTCGTATCTGCCCGAGGCGCACAATGACTACATCCTGGCCATCATTGGCGAGGAGGTCGGTTTTGTCGGAACCGTGCTGTTCTTCTTGGTGTTTGCGATGCTGATCTATTCGGCGTTTCGCATTGCCGAGCAGGCGACCGATCGTCGGGGCGCGCTTATGGCGTCTGGCTCCGCGGTCATTCTCGCGGTGCAGTTTTTGATTAACGCGTTGGGCATCCTCAACGTGTTTCCCATGACGGGCAAACCGTTGCCGTTTATTAGCTACGGCGGTTCGTCGATTATTGTGTCGCTTATGCTTGCCGGATTGATCCTGCGCGTTTCGTACGAGAGCGCCCGTCGCGATGAGTACGACCGTCGCCGCGAGAGCTTTGCCGTTATGGATGAGAGTACCGCTGGCGTGCCCCACGTGCGCGGCGAGCGATCTTCGCGTAACGGTTTTACCGTCCTGGATGGCTCTGCGACCGAGCCGGCAGTCCGCCCGCGTCAGCGAACGGCGCCGCAAGGTCGTCCTCAGCGCCCCAGCCCTCGCAACGCGGGCGGCGGATATAATCGAATCGATTTGAACTCGGACCCGTCGGCGCGTCTGCGCACCGACGACCAGGGACCGCGTGTACGAAGGGACTACCATGACCGATAAGATGACCGTTGCTATTGCAGCCGGCGGCACGGCAGGACACATCAACCCCGCGCTCGCCTTGGCCGAAGAGCTGCGTGATCGTGGCCACCACGTTGTGTTCGTGGGCCAGTCGCGCAAGCTCGAGGGTCGTCTGGTCCCCGAGGCTGGGTTTGATTTTGTGCCCATTACGGTCACTGGCTTCGACCGCTCCCGTCCTTGGACGGCGCTGACCTCGCTGTGGCGTGTCAACAAGGCCAAGCGTGCGCTCGCTGGTCATTTCTCAAAGGTCGGCAAGCCCGACGCTGCCATCGGTTTCGGAGCCTATGTCGAGGTTCCGCTGCTGGGGTGGTGCAAGGGCGCGGGCGTTCCGTATCTGCTGCATGAGCAGAACTCTGTTCCGGGCCTGGCCAACAAGATGATGAACTCCCACGCCGCCCGCGTGTGCATCTCGGTGCCGGCAGCGCGTTCGGTCTTTGAGCGCGAAGGTGACCCTGGCCACGTGCTCATGACCGGCAACCCCGTACGTCGCTCGGTGATCGAGGGCGATCGCGCTCGCGGCCGCAAAGCACTTGGCGTTCCCGAGGACGCTACGCTGCTGCTCGTCTTTGGCGGTTCACTTGGCGCCCAGCACCTCAACGAGCGTGTGGCTTCGCTCAAAAACGAGCTGCTTTCGCGCAAGAACCTCTATGTGTTGCATTCGACGGGTGCCGACGGCTTTGAGGAGACCGAGCGCGCTTTGGCGCTGACGCACGAGGAGGCGAAGCGTTACCGCGTCCAGCCTTACATCGACAACATGGGCGATATGCTGGCTGCTGCCGATTTGGTGCTCTCGCGTTCGGGCGCATCGAGCGTGGCCGAGATCGCTGCACTCGCCGTGCCTTCGGTGCTCGTGCCGTACCCGCATGCGACGGCCGACCACCAAACCACCAATGCCCGTTATCTGGTCGACGCTGGGGCCGGCGTGCTCTGCGCCGATGCCGATATCGACGGTTCTGCCTTTGCCGATGAACTGCTGCACCTGGTCGATGACGCGGCGGCGCGCGACGCCATGCGTCAGGCGGCGCGTGGTCTGGCTCAGGATAGGGCCGCCGCTCTTCTGGCGGATGCGGTAGAGGGTTTGCGTTAGTTAGACGGGATATCGTCGGTCGCCCTCGCGCTGATGCGGTAGGTGCGGTACAGTTAACGGGTTACAGGCAGTGTTTACGCAAGGAGTACACGAGCACATGGCTGATTCCCAGACTGCAACCTCCGCGCCCGAGTTTAAGAGCGCCCACTTTATCGGTATCGGCGGCGCCGGCATGAGCGGCATCGCCCTCGTTCTTCACGAGCGCGGTTATGCCGTTACCGGCTCCGACCTTAAGACGTCACGTTATATCCGCCAGCTTACCCGCGCTGGTGTGAAGGTGCATGTGGGCCATGAGGCCGCCACGATCGACGAGGTCAAGCCCGACGTGGTTGTTGTCTCCACCGCTATTCCGGAGTCCAACCCTGAACTCGTGCGCGCTCGCGAGCTTGGTATTCCCGTGTGGCCCCGTGCCAAGATGCTCTCTGCTTTGGGCCACGGCTACACCACCGTCGCTGTTGCCGGCACGCATGGCAAGACCACCACGTCTTCGATGTGCGCCACCATGCTCGACCGCATGGGTCTGGATCCGAGCTTCTTGATCGGTGGCATCGTCGAGGGCTATGACACGAACGGCAAGAACGGCTCGGGCGACTACTTTGTCGCTGAGGCCGACGAGTCCGACAGCTCCTTCCTGTTCCTGAACCCCAACGTGGTCATCGTGACCAACGTCGAGGCCGACCACCTCGATCACTACTCGGGTATCGAGGAGATCGAGGCAACTTTCGCCAAATTCATGAGCCTGGTGGGCGAGGACGGCACCGTCATCGTCTGCGGTGAGGACCCGCATCTGGTCGAGCTCGCCAAGTCGACGGGTCGTCACGTGCTTTCCTACGGCTTTGCCGAGAGCAACGACATCGTCTGCATGCACCCGGATGTCAAGGGCATCAAGAGCGATTTTATCGTTCGCTTTGAGGACGGCACTGAGCACGCTGTGGAGATCAAGAGCAATCCCGGTCGCCACAACATGCTCAACGCCACGGCGGTGCTCACCGTCGCCCATGTCCTGGGCCTTGACATCGACGCCGCCGCCAAGGCGCTCTCGAGCTTTGAGGGCGTCCGCCGTCGCTTTACCCACGTGGGCGATATCGATGGCATCACCGTGGTCGATGATTACGGCCATCACCCCACCGAGATCAAGGCGACGCTTGCTGCTGCTTCGTCGCTGGGCTACAAGCACGTCGACGTCGTGTTCCAGCCGCACCGCTATTCGCGCCTGCAGGCCCTGTGCGACGACTTTGCCGATGCATTTGCCAATGCCGATAAACTGCTGCTGATTGATGTGTTCTCGGCTGGCGAGATGCCCATTCCGGGTGTCACCTCTAAGATGCTCGCCGATACCGTGCGCGCCAAGCATCCTGGCAAGGAGGTCGTGTACTGCTCCAGCCGTCTTGAGCTCAATCAGGAGCTCGAGCAGATGGTGGGCGAGGGCGACCTGCTGCTCACTATGGGTGCCGGTGACGTTACGACCGTCGGTCCCGAGTTCATTGAGTATCTGACTGCCAAGAAAGACGCTTAAGTCTAATGGGTCTGTTTAACGCCGTCATGGCGCTCTCGGGCATGATCGACACGGATGTGATCGAGGACGAGCGCCTTGCGCGTCATACGAGCTATCGTATCGGCGGCAAGGCCGACCTCTTTGTGACGTGCCATAGCTATCATGCCCTCCGCCGCGCCGTGGCGGTGCTCGATCGCGAGCAGGTGCCGTGGGTCATCATCGGCAAGGGCTCCAATCTGCTGGTTGCCGATGGCGGTTATCGCGGCGCCGTCATTTCGCTCGGACGTGAGTTTCAGCGCACGGTTGTTGCCGATGACGGTTGTACGCTGACGGTCGGTGCGGGCGTGATGTTTGCGCGCCTGGTCAACGATGCCCTGTCGCGTAGCCTCTCGGGCCTTGAGTTTGCCGTTGGCATCCCTGGTTCGGTTGGCGGTGCGATATCTATGAATGCCGGCACACGGACCGAGTGGATTGGCTCGCTGGTTGAGGATGTCGTAACGTTTGACCCGGCATCCGGTATCAAACATTATGCGGGGTCCGAGATCACTTGGGGCTACCGCGAATGTAGCCTTCCCCGCAATGAGATCATCCTCGAGTGCGTGCTCAAGCTTAAACCGGCGCCCAAGGCCGACATTCGCGAGCGCATGGAACGGTACCTGACGAGGCGCAAGCGTACGCAGCCCATGGGTCGCGCATCCTGCGGGTCGGTCTTTCGTAACCCGCCCGATGCGAGTGTGGGCAAGCTTATCGAGGATTGTGGATTAAAGGGTTTTTCGATTGGCGGCGCGGAAGTTTCGCCCGTTCACGCTAATTTTATCGTTAATAACGGAACTGCCTCGGCCGATGACGTTGCCGCGGTTATCAGACATGTGCACGGAAAGGTGAGGGAGGCGTATGGCATCGAGCTCAGACCGGAAGTTAAATTCCTCGGCTTCTAGAGCATCGAAACCCACCTTCCGCCGCGCCGGAGGGCGTTCCGGCGCGCCTGCCAAACCTCAACGCAATACCGTCGCGCACTCTAAGTCTGTCGGGCATGTACGACAGGCCGGGCGTCCGGTCGTCGGCTCTCAGCTCGGTAATCGTCCGGCCGCAAAAAAGTCCTCGCGTCCCTCGGTGACGTCAAAGCCTGTTATGGGCGCCAAGCCTGCCCGCCCCATGGCAACTCCTAAGCCCTCGACGGGAACTAAGGCGGCGCGTCCGGGTCGCACGCTGGGCGCATCGAAACCGCGCTCGCTGACATCGGTGCCGGCTACCGCCAAGAAGCCTTCGGGTAAAAAAGGCGTCAAACCGTTGTCTTCACTTGGGGCGATGGCAAATAAAACGTCAGACGCCGCTTCTCTCGTTACAGGCAAAGGCAAAATCGTGGGCGGCGTTCTGGCCGTCTTGGCCGTGCTCGTCGTCGTTGCCGTCGTGGTGATCAACTCTGGATTGTTTACCGCCACTGATATTCAGATTCAAGGCAGCGAGCATGTGACGAAGCACGATGCTATCCAGCTGATCGATTTGCCCGAGGGAACGTCGCTTTTTAACGTCGATCCCGACCAGATTACCGAGGATCTCAAGCAGAACCCGTGGGTCTCGGGCGTGGATGTCCAGCGTCAGTTCCCGCATACGCTCATCATTACGCCGATGGAGCGCAAGGTCATTGCAATTGCCTATATCAGCTCCGATGACCTTGCCTGGGCCATCGGGGATGATGATACCTGGATCGCCCCGCTGTCGACGTCGGTCGAAGTGGACGACCAGGGCAACGTCATCACGACGGGTCAGGGCTCAAATACCTTGACCGGAATCGATGCCGCGCTGGCGCTCGCTAAGCATTATGGCGCGGTGCTGTTGACTGATGTCTCGGCGGATGTCGCTCCGGTTTCCGGCCAGGCGGTGAGCTCCAAGGCCGTTAAGGCCGGCCTGGATTATGTGCGTGGTTTTTCGAGCGAGTTCTTGGGACAAGTCAAGGATATTTCCACGCCTTCGGTCGAAGCCATCTCGGCAAACCTCAATAACGGCATTGAGGTGTCGCTGGGCGATTCGGACGATATCGCCAAGAAGGAACGCGTAGTCACCAAGTTGCTTTCGCAGGTAGAGGGCGTAACGTATATCAATGTGCGCTCTCCGGGCAACTACACATTTAGGAATGCTCCGACCTCGTAGCGCTGGTTGTTACTTTGTTGAGGGGCCATACCACGCCGTTTATCTGGTTTGTTTGGTTTTCACGGTCAATTATTTGACTGATACGTTCATAATGTGCAAACATAATACGGTTTACCTTTGCATTTACTTTCAACCTGAAGGTTAATGTGCGCAGGGGTCGACCCATGCTATGGCTATAACCTTTGTTCGGAGGACCGACATGCACGAGACAGAGATCAACAACTACCTTGCCGTCATTAAGGTGGTCGGCGTCGGTGGCGGCGGTACCAACGCGGTCAATCGAATGATCGAAGAGGGCATCCGCGGCGTCGAGTTTGTTGCCATCAACACCGATGCTCAGGCGCTCGCGATCTCTGATGCCGATATCAAGGTGCACATCGGCACCGACCTTACCCGCGGCCTGGGCGCCGGCGCCAACCCCGAGGTTGGCCGCAAGGCTGCCGATGAGTCCCGCGACGACATTGCCGAGGCGCTTGCTGGCGCCGACATGGTGTTCATCACCTGCGGCGAGGGCGGTGGCACCGGTACCGGCGCTGCTCCCATCGTTGCCGATATCGCGATGAACGAGGTCGGTGCACTGACCGTCGCCGTCGTGACCAAGCCCTTCACCTTCGAGGGCCGCAAGCGCAAGAAGAGCGCCGAGGAGGGCATTAAGACCCTCTCCGATTGCGTCGACACCATGATCGTCATCCCTAACGATAAGCTGCTCGACATCGCCGAGAAGAAGACCACCATGCTCGAGGCCTTCGCGATTGCCGATGGCGTCCTTTCCCAGGGCACCCAGGGCATCACCGACCTCATCACCGTCCCCGGTATCATCAACCTGGACTTCGCCGACGTTAAGACCATCATGAAGCAGGCCGGTACCGCCATGATGGGTATCGGTACCTCTTCTGGGGATACCCGTGCCGTCGACGCTGCCCAGCAGGCCATCTCCAGCCCGCTGCTCGAGAGCTCCATCGATGGTGCCACGCGCGTGCTGCTCTCCATCGCCGGCTCCAAGGACCTGGGCATCCAGGAGATCAGCGACGCCGCCGACGTTGTCGCCAACGCCGTCGACCCCGAGGCCAACATCATCTTCGGTACCGTCGTCGACGAGTCCCTGGGCGATCAGGTGCGTATCACCGTCATCGCTACGGGCTTCTCCGACTCCAACGTCAACCGTCAGGACGAGCTCTTTGCTGCTCAGCAGTCTCAGAGCAAGGCCGCTGCCTCTGCTGAGCCGCAGCGCACCGCTCCGGCCACCAGCCCGGCTCAGGCTGCTCCGACCCGCAACGTCGGTGGCACCGAGCTTCCTAACTTCGGCAACGATCAGTTCGAGCTTCCCGACTTCCTGAAGCGCGGTAGCTTCTAAGTCGTTCTTTGCATTGTTGTGCACAGGGGCGTGTCCGTATGGACGCGCCCTTTTTATTTCGACTTTGTAAACTAGAACCTCCAATCTCTTTACGTTCCCTTTACGATTGCCTCCAGCGCAGCAGGTATCCTTTTAGAGAAGTATGGCAGCCGTATAAACGCGGGCTGTAGCGGCGATGCCGCGGTACTTGTGTTATTAGGAGGCTTTAGTATGGCAGCACGTGCGGACAAAGTTTCGCGTGTCGACCATGATGGAGTTACGTTGGTGGAGGGCGCGACATCCGATGTTCGCTTTGCCTTCACCGAGCGCGCCGGTGGCGTTTCCGAAGATGCGTACTCCTCACTCAACTTGGGCTCGCATGTTGGCGATGATCCCTTTGCTGTTCAAGAAAATCGTCGCCGCGCACTCGAGGCTATGGGTGCCGCCGAGTGCGAGCACAACCTGCTCGTTCCCAATCAGGTCCATGGCGACCATATTGTTGCGGTGACCTCGAACGGCGCCGATGACCTTGAGGACGTCCGCGAGCAGATTGCCGAGGGCTGCGATGCCATCGTCTGTACGGCGCATAACGTGCCCGTGCTGCTCTGCTTTGCCGACTGCGTTCCCGTGGTGCTGGTGGCCCCTGGCGGATTTGCCGTGGTGCACTCCGGTTGGAAGGGCACGATTGCACGTATTTCCGCCAAGGCGTGCCAGGCGCTTTGCGATGCTGCCGGCTGCGATGCGAGCAACGTTTCCGCCTATATCGGCCCCCATATCTTGGGTGACGAATATGAGGTATCCCAGGAACTCATGGATCGCTTTGCCGCCGAGTTCTCTTGCATCGATGCGAGCGCCTCTCGCATGCTCGATCTTTCCGCTGCCATTCGCGAGGCGCTGGTAGATGTCGGTGTCGACGCGGATAATATCGTGGATACCCAGCTTTCGACTGTGCGTCAGAACGACCGCTTTTATTCCTACCGTAACGAGGACGGCACCTGTGGACGCCATGCTGCGATCGGCGTGATGCTATGAGAAAGATCGTATCGGTCCTGAGCGCCGCTGTGCTTACGCTTACGCTGTGCGCCTGTTCTTCGGGATCTTCTACCTCTTCCATTACCGTCGCTGGCTCCACGACCTGCCTTCCTATCGCCGAGATTGCGGCCGAGGGCTTTAAGGAGGAGACCGGCATCGACGTGCTCGTTTCCGGTTTGGGTTCTTCCGCTGGCATCGAGGCCGTCAGCGCCGGCACGGCCGATATCGCCAGCTCCTCCCGTGGACTCAATGCCGACGAACAGGATCTGGGCCTGACTCCCATCGTCATTGCCCACGACGGTATCGCGGTCATCGTGAACGACGATAACCCCGTCGATAACCTCTCGACTGAGCAGCTCCGCGATATCTACGCCGGTAAGATTACCAATTGGAAAGAGGTCGGTGGCGAGGACCTGAGGATCCAGGTTATCAACCGAGATGAGGCGTCCGGCACGCGTGAGGCCTTTCGTACCATCGTGATGGACGGCACCCCGTTCGATCGCTGCTCGGCCGTTCTTTCGGGCACGGGCCAGGTGCGCGACGTGGTATCTCGTTCGCGCGGTGCCATTGGCTACATTTCGCTGGGCTTCGTCGATAGCCTCAACGCCAAGACCTCGGTCAAGGCCGTCTCGGTCAATCATGTTGAGGCGTCCGAGAAGACGGTCGCGAGCGGCGGCTATCCCATCTCGCGCGACCTTTACTTCTTTGTGAAGGGTGCGCCTTCGCAGCAGGCGCAGGATTACATCGACTACGTGACGTCCGAAAAGATGGACAAGCAGATTCGCGAGGCGGGCTTTATCCCCGTCACCAACGACGAGAAGGGGAGTGAGTAGCATGGAAGCACAGGAAAACTCCCAGACTGAGCAGAATGTTCAGACGCCCAAGAAGCGCGAGCTGGCGCTCGTATCGCGCAGTACCTATATCAAGGAGAAGGCGCTGCAGTGGATCTTCTTTGCCTGCGCGTTCTTGGCGGTCGTTACCGTCATCCTGATTTTTGTCTTTACCACGTACTCGGCGCTGCCCGTCTTTACCGACATCGGTCTGGCGGACTTCTTTAGCTTTACGTGGGCGCCCTCTGAGGGCCACTACGGCATCATGTCGCTGCTTGCCGGCTCAGGTCTGGTGACCGTCGGTGCGCTCGCCATAGGCGTGCCGCTAGGTGTGGGTACGGCCGTATACCTGGTCGAGATCGCCGGCAAGCGCGTGCGCAAGCTCATCAGCCCTGCCGTCGACCTGCTGGCCGGCATCCCTTCTATCATCTACGGCTTTTTCGGCATGATCATCATCCGCCCGTTTATCGCACAACTGACCGGTGGTCTTGGTTTTGGTGCGCTGACAGCGTGGTTCGTGCTCGCCATCATGATCGTCCCTACCATCACGACGCTTACCATCGATGCCCTCAATTCCATTCCCATGGGCATTCGCGAGGCATCGTATGCCATGGGTGCTACTAAGTGGCAGACCATCTATAAGGTCGTGCTACCTGCCGCCAAACTGGGTATCGTTGATGCCATCGTGCTGGGTATGGGCCGTGCCATCGGTGAGACCATGGCCGTGCTCATGGTCGTGGGTAACGCTCCGGTTATTCCCGACAGCATTGCGAGCCCCATCTCGACGCTCACGAGCCAGATCGCGCTCGACATGAGCTATTCCTCGGGCCTGCACCGCTCGGCTCTGTTCGGCATGGGCGTGGTCCTGTTTATCATCTCCGCCATGCTGGTGGGCATCGTCCGTCTGATTTCCAAGAAGAAGAGGGGGTAGGCTATGTCCGATTCCGTTGACACGACGGTCGATACGACCTCGTCGCGCGAGCGCATCAAGCGTGCCCTTTCCCACGGTAAGAAGGGCCGTATCAACAAGGACCTGTCAAACAAGATCATGCTCGGCGTGTTCCGCGCCGCGGCCTACATCACTACGCTTGTGCTGGTCGCTATCATCGCCTACGTGGTTGTTAATGGCTTACCGCATATTTCGCTCGACTTTATCTTCGGTTGGCCCCAGGGTGTCAACGCCGAGGGCGGCATTTGGCCCACGATCGTCTCGACCATCTACGTGACGGCGCTCGCCATGCTCATCTGTACGCCGGTCGCCGTGCTAGCGGCCGTCTATCTGGCCGAGTACGCCAAACAGGGCAAGGTCGTCGAGCTCATCCGTTATGCTGCCGATGCTTTGGCCTCGGTGCCCTCCATCGTTATGGGTCTCTTCGGCTACGCCTTGTTTGTCGAGGCCATGGGCCTGGGCCTTTCGATGGTCTCGGCTGCCCTGGCGCTGGCGCTTCTGATGCTGCCTATCGTCATGCGCACCACCGAGGAGGCTATTCGCGCCGTGCCGCGCTATATCCGTTGGGGCGCATATGGCTTGGGCGCCACTAAGTGGCAGGTCGTTTCCAAGATCGTGCTTCCTTCCGCCTTTGGCCGCATCGCCACCGGCATCGTCCTTGCCATCGGCCGTGCCATTGGCGAGACCGCGGTGGTGCTCTACACCATGGGCCAAGCCATCAATCTACCTATTTCGCCGCTCGATTCCGGCCGCCCCATGACGGTCCATCTGTACCTGCTTGCCAACGACGGCATCAACATGAACGCAGCCTACGGCACCGCGCTCTTGCTGATGGTGATCATTTTGGCCTTCAACCTGTTTGCGCGCTTCCTGTCGCGCAAGCGTCACTAGTTAAGGAGTCCCATGTCCGTTTATCAGTCCGCTCCCACGTTGGAGCAAGCGGCCATTACGGCCAAGGATTTCAACTTTTGGTACGGTGACTTTCATGCGCTGACGGGGCTTGACCTCAACATCGCCAAAAACGCCATCACCTCCTTCATTGGCCCTTCGGGCTGCGGTAAGTCGACGTTTTTGCGTTGCATCAACCGCATGAATGACCTGATCGAGGGCACGCGCGTCGAGGGCACCATGACGCTCGACGGCAACGATATCTATGCCGAGGGTGTCGACCCGGTCGATCTCCGTCGTCGCGTGGGCATGATCTTTCAACAGCCCAACCCGTTTCCCAAATCCATCTACGAGAATGTCGCCTTTGGCCCTCGTCTGCAGGGCGTGACTAGCAAAAGCGACCTCGATGATATCGTGGAAGAATCGCTCAAGCGCGCCAACCTCTGGAAAGAGGTATCCAATCAGCTCAACAAGGATGGTTTGGCGCTCTCGGGCGGTCAGCAGCAGCGTTTGTGCATCGCGCGCGTGCTTGCGGTGCAACCCGATGTCCTTCTGATGGACGAGCCCTGCTCCGCCATCGACCCCACGTCCGTCTCTAAGGTCGAGGATCTGATGGCCGAGCTGGCGCCCGAGATGACGATCATCATCGTCACGCATTCAATGCAGCAGGCAGCTCGTATTAGCGATTACACCGCGTTCTTCTTGCAGGAAGTTGCCGGCGAGCCCGCCACGCTCATCGAATATGGTCAAACCGACGCGATCTTCACCAGTCCGGTAGATTCGCGGACGGAAGACTATATCACCGGCCGCTTTGGCTGATCGGCGCGACTAGTCCCAAGCCGATCGGACCTGGTCCGGTGCGTATTCACTGTGCGGGCGGCATGACCGCACCCAACTGATTGGAGTGAACCATGCGCAAACTGTTTTCCCGTCAGCTCATCGAGGCCCGCCACGAGATGCTGAGCATCTACGAGGCCGTCGATCTGGCCCTCCACGATGCCGTTAAGGCCTATGTGACCGACGACCGCAAGCTCGCCACCAAGACCAAGAAGCGCACGCTTTCGATTGACGCGCGCTGCGCTAACTTGGAGGCCGTGTGCTACAACCTGATCGCCACGCAGTCGCCGGTCGCCTCCGACTTCCGCTTGCTGCAGACGATCATCTACGTCGACTTTAACCTGCAGCGCATGACCGATAAGGTTCGCCAGATCTGCCGCGCCACGCGCCATATGATCAAGGCTGACATCTCGCTGCCCAAGGAGCTTGTCGGTACGGTCGAGGCCGAGGCTGAGGCCGTCTACCAGGTGTTGGGCTCTTCGCTTTCTGCGCTCGTCACCAATGACATGTCCATCATCTGCAACTTGGCCGTCGAGGACGAGCCGGTGCACGCCGCCTATGAGAAGTTCTTCCGCACCTTTAACCGTATGGATACGGGCGACTTTATGGACGACGACAGCAACTATGACGATTTGCGTCGCGCCATCATGGTTTCGCGCTACCTCGATCGCATCGCTTCGATTTCCATCGATGCCGCTTGCCGTCTGACCTTCCTGTTGACTGGTCAGCGTATGAATGCCGGCGATATCGCCCGCACTGATGAGGATGAGCTCGAGAGCATGCGCGTGCCTTCGGGCGAGGGTGTTATCATGAGGCCCGCCGTCGACGCGCGCTACGTTGCCAAGGTGCCCGTTAACGAGGTTAGCGAGGGTCTTCGCTACCTGCTTGATCATCTTGAGGACGAGGACGATGGCGAGGACGACGAGGAGTAAGTAACCCCGTTCGTCGAAAGATTGTAAATACCTAAGTGAGCGCGGCCTTGCACATGCGGGGCCGCGCTCTTGCGTTAGCATGGGACTACTTGTTTGGCTGTCAGCGGAGGCGATTAGCAATGGATAACTATTTGGACTTGATGCGCGCTCGCCGCGAGCAGATTCTGGAACGTTTTTATGCGGCGCTCGATCGCGCAGGCCGCCCCCACGACGCCGCGTGCCTCATTGCCGTGTCCAAGACCGTTGGTGTCGATGAGACCGTTGCCGCCATCCAGGCGGGGTATCGCCATTTTGCCGAGAACCGCCCGCAGGAGCTGGTTCGCAAGCTCGCGGGTCTGGCGGAGCATCCGGAGCTGCCCGAGGTGCGCTTCGATATGATCGGCAACCTGCAGACTAATAAGATTAATGCGGTGCTGGGCTCAGCCGAGCTGATTCACTCGGTGGGTTCGCTGCATCTGGCGCAGGCGATCTCGAGCCGTGCTGTTCGCAAGATTGAGGCAGGCGAGCTCGCCGGCCCCCAGCGTGTGCTCATTGAGGTCAATGTGAGTGGTGAGGAGTCGAAGGGAGGCTTTTCGCCCGATGAGATTCGCGCTGCCGCGGGTGAGCTTGCGGAACTTGAGGGAATTTGCGTACAGGGGCTTATGACTATGGCGCCCCGGGGGAATAAGGATGTGGCACGCCGCACCTTTGCGGGGCTTCGTGAGCTGAGGGATGAGCTGGAGGCGGCGCATCCCGATTTGAACCTGCCCGAGCTTTCCTGCGGTATGAGCGAGGACTTTGAGCCTGCCCTTGAGGAGGGCTCTACGCTCGTTCGCCTGGGCAGGGTAGTATTTAGCCCGGAGTTTGCAGTAAAATAAGGCTCTGAAGTGCGCACTGATTATCGGGGCGCCTGCACTAAACCGCGAGAGGACACAACCATGGGCTTCCTTGACGAGATTAAAAATAAGATGCACCTGGGCGGCCAGCAGGGTTACGACCAGGGTTATGGCCAGGACGACGACTACGGCTACGATGACGGCTATGACGATGGCTATCAGGGCAACGGCTACAGCGGTGCTTCGGGCGAGGGCTTCTATACCCAAGACGAGCCGAGCAACGGCCTGCTTGGTCAGACGCGCCGCGGTGAAGCTGAGTCGGTTGCCGTGTATACGCGCTCCGGTCAGCTGGTCGGCGATGACTCCCGCCATGCCACGACGTATAACCCGCCTTCGCGCTCGCAGGACAGTGTTGCGAGCGGTTATCGTCCTGGTGCCTATGACACGCCGTCGAGCTACGCCGAGAATACCCGCGCCCGTGCCGCCGCTGCACCCGCGCCTGCACCGAGCGATGCCTCGGCCTATGCGAGCAATATCATCAACGCCACGCCGCAGCTGCCGGCCTATGTCCTGCGCCCCGAGAGCTATGACGACGTGGAGACCGTGGTGCGCCGCGTTCGCACCAAGCAGCCTGTCGCACTGATTTTTGTGGGCGTACGCACCGAAGTTGCCAAGCGCGTCTTGGACTTCTCTTACGGCTTTGCCTGCGGTCTGGGTGCCACGGTCAAGGAGGTGGGCGACCGCGTGTTCATGGTGCTGCCCGCCGGTTGCGAGGTCAAAGATTCCGATCTCAAGAAGCTTCGTGCCGACGGCTACCTCAAGTAAAGACAAGACGAGGAGATTCCCATCAACATCTACACTATCGTCCAGCTGGTCAACACGCTGTTCAACTTCTATTCCACGCTCATTGTCGTCTACTGCTTTATGACGTGGATTCCCATGAAGCAGGGTGGTTTGCTTCAGGATATTGCCGCGGTGCTTGATAGCGTGTGCGGTCCGTGGCTTAACCTGTTCCGTCGTTTCATCCCGCCGATGGGCGGTATCGATTTTTCGCCGGTCGTTGCGATTATTGCGTTGCAGTTGGTGCAGAGGCTGGTTCTGCAGCTTCTTATAGGTATACTCGTGTAGAACTGACTTAGTAACTTACGTCGGGCGTGTAGCGCCGAGGCGATGAAAAAGGAGACTTGTTATGGCTATTACCCCTGCAGACATCCAGGCTCAGACTTTCTCTGAGGCCAAGCGTGGCTACGATCCTGCTGAGGTCGACGTCTTCTTGGAGACGCTGTCCTCCGAGGTCGACGCTATGCTCGCTAAGATCGTCGACCTTAAGGATCGTCTGACTGCTACCGAGCAGCAGCTTGCCGATGCGCAGGCTCAGCTTGCCCAGGCTCAGGATGCCACCGCCCAGGCCGTTCCTGCCGCCCCCGTGGCTGCTCCCACCCCTGACTTCTCCGCTCAGGAGCGCCAGATTTCCGCTGCCCTGATCGCTGCCCAGCAGACCGCTGAGACCATCGTTAACGATGCCAACGAGAACGCTGAGCGTATCCGCAACGAGGCTGACGCCAAGGCTCGCGAGGTTATCCGCCAGGCTCTGACTGAGAAGCAGGCCGAGCTCGAGGAGATCGATCGTCTCAAGGCTTCCCGTGAGGAGTTCAAGGCCGAGTATCTTAAGCTCATCCAGCACTTCATGGACGATGCCCAGAACTCCTTCCCGGCCGACCTCATGGCCTCCACGCCGGTCGGTTCTGCCGCTTCTCCTGCAGTGACTGTTCCCGCCGAGCCGCTGCCCGTCGCTGACCCGGTTGTCCCCGTGGCCGATCCCTTTGCCCCGATCGACAACTTTGCTGCCGACGACCTGGACTAACATTCGGCCTACAATTTAGTGCTTAGAAAGGACCCGCAGCTTGCGGGTCCTTTTTTATGACTGTGCCGGGGTGCGTAACATAAAAACCAGGCTTATAGGACAAAATGTGTGTCCACGTTGGGGGCATCGGCGCAGGTCGATGCCCCTTTTTCAGCCGTTTAAATTC
>CALDEU010000016.1:0-26577 GCA_937942395.1 uncultured Collinsella sp.
CCAGAGCTAAAGCGACGCGCGGCGGGGTCGCGAGGGGCACACGCAAGGGGCGGTGCCGACGCCGTGCGGTTAGGAGGTCCGATCGTGGACATGGTAAAGAGCGGTTGCGTCACCGATAAGAACAGGGTGCAGATCGCCGTCGACAACATGGCGTTGAGCTACCTCGAGATCAAGCCCAAGTTCGTGGACGAGGCGCGGAAGGAGTTCGAGTACGAGTGCCAGTTTTTTCTCGATGATGCCGGAACCGAGCTTCTTCAGGACTGCATGAACAGGGTTTTCACCGACTGGATCCTTTTCGAGAGCGACGTCTTCGACTCGTCTGCAATCCAGAATTACCTTACCAATTATGGTGGCATCAGCGATGAAGACCGCCACATTCTCGAGCAGGTGGACTCTAATCAGGCGTTCGGCTTCTTCCGTTTCGATGGGATTTTTGAGGACGACGTGAACGGGAAAGGCATCCTCGTATACGACCCGTTCACCGGAAAGAACATCTCGGTTCACTCCGAGGCGTCGTACGAGATTGCCCGTGACGGCCGCTGGAGTACCGGATCCGGCGTTTCCATGCGTGTTGCGGAAGTGGACGGTGAGCATTACGCGATCGGCCAGTTCTTCGCCCACGACAGGGCGCAATTCAACGAAGGCATGTCCATCGTGATTGCGAGGATGGGCCAAGCCTACAACGTGTCATGGATGCTTCCCCTCGCGATGGACATCCTCAATCCGGATGGACGTCTCAGCAAGAGCCGGGAACTCAGGACAGTTAAGGCTGCCTAATCTCTAGAACCGTCAATGGCGAGGGCCTCCGGGTCCTCGCCCCACTCCAAAGGAGACAACCATGAAGAACATCGACGAGAAGATCAAGAAGATCGTTGCCCTCATCGACGGGGCCGCGACCGAAGGCGAAGCCCGTGCCGCCTCGTTGGCGCTCCAGAGGCTTCTTGTTGCGAACAACCTCAAGTTGGAGGACATCAATCTGGATGATTCACCGGCAGAAGTCGGTGAGGAGGTCTGCGATCTCGGTCGTCGAATTCCCGAGTGGAAGAAAACCCTTGCACTTGTTGTTGCAGCGAACTACAGGTGCAGGGCCTACACGTCATATGGCAACAATGGAAGGACTGTCGTGTTCGTCGGTGAGGGCGAGGATTCCGTTGTCGCCTCGTGCTGCTTTAGGGCGAGCGCCAATGCGGCCGAGAACTGCTTCAGGGCCTATTGCGCACGGATGAAGGCCATGGGGTACGGAAACGTCTCACGCCAGAAGGGCGTAAAGGGGACGTGGATGCTTGGCTTCATCTCCGGTCTCAAGCGAGCCTATGCGGAGCAGGTCAGCAATGACGAGTCCATGGCGCTCGCGATCGTCGTCCCCGAATCCGTCAACCGTCACATGGAGGGGATCGGCTTGAGGACGACCAAGATTAAAGTCAGGACTACTAGCGATCCTTATGTCAAAGCCGACGGCTATGAATCCGGTTATGGGTTCGGCAGAGGCGACAGGGTGACCGCCGCATCGGCATAAGACGAAACGCCGGGGCCGCCAAAAGACGGCTCCGGCGTTTTTCTATTTAACTCGATCGAACGGGCAATGGGGCTCCGGTATCGAATGGGAAACCATTTATCGCCGGGCCCCATTGCCCGTTCGATCGTTAGGCGAACTACTGAATTATGGAAAAGGTGAATACATGAACAACGGGAAAAGCGAACTACAGAACTACGTGATAACGACAAGATGCAATAGCGCAAAAGCAGCAAATCGTAAGTCCCGAACCACGAAACTACGGAATAGCAGAGCTATCGAACATCGTACCGTTCGGTCCTGAATTTTGTCCGCAAGAGTCGTACGCTGCCGTACAAAACTGCGTTTTGCCTGGCAGCGTACCGCCGCCGAAGGCGGCGCTTGTTAGGGCTCTGCCCTAAAACCCGGCGCCTTCGGCGTTACGAAGTTACGTTCTTACACTATTGCATTATGTCGTAGATACACTGTGACGTAGTTGCGTTTTTATGTTGTTGCGTAACCACGCAGTTCCGTTATTCAGCCCTTACGTAGTTCTATGGTTCGCTTTTTACGATAAAGAGTTATTAGCCAATATCTTCTTTTCGTTGATTTGGAAGGGCCGTCGTTCGTCAATCAATTATGAGCACGGCATATTCGGTCTCGCATTCGCGGGGCATCGCACAGTGCCGGACAGATGGGCTGAACTCCGACCCTGTCGTTATTCGCCTCATTACTTGTCAGCCAAATTGTGGCCATCAGGCTAACGAGACACACTTGGTCAGTTTGATTCAAGGCCTAGTCCCCCCGGATCGTTCAGGCGGGAGCGCGGGGTCGCTGGTGGCTGTTTTTGCCGATGGGCATTATCTAGGGTGTGTCGGCAGGTTCGACTAGATTCCCATTCTTTGAATGTTCAATAGTATCGTTATGTTGCAGTTGCAATGTTGCGTAGTTCCGATATTTCGTAGTTACGTTATTCAGCTATGTCACAGTTCGGTTATTCAGCTTTTCATTATTCACTATCTCGGTATGTACGAAACAATGCGTCGTAATTGAACCAAATGGTATGTCCGTAATCGACTCCAGCCATCCATCTTGCCTTGAGCTCTCAAGCAAGACGTGACCCACAAGATAATCGAGAAGCGATCGGATGGATTCCGATTGAAAGATCGGTTTCGCTGTGCTATTAGGGCGAGGACATTGAATTGCGGTGACCGCTTTAGATGAAGGGCGCTGTTAAACGTCGAACTAGGCTGTGGCAAGCGCCCCCCACCTTCCGTATTTTGATTTTCCCTCTATTACGTTGTTGCGTAGTTACGTAGTCGCGTTATTACGCTATTGCACTGTTCAGCAAATCATCATTTACGCTGTTCACTATTCCAGTTTGTGCGTAATTCAGCAATGTCGTAGTTCGGCAATACCACAGCTATTCACCTGCAAAAACATTGGCACCGCATGTCACCAAACTGTACGGCACGGTACGTGTCTCTGCTCTACGCTTGTTAAAGCATGAGTTAGGAGACGGCGCATGGGTGAAATGTCCCGTGAGAAAAAGCCAAAAAGGGCGCGTATAGAGGCCAGGAGCACCGTTGAGGAAGCGGAAGCCATTCGTGCATTGGCAAACAGCCTCAACATGAGCGTCACAGAGTACATTCTGTACAAGGCGCTCTACGAGACCAATGCCTCATCAGGATCAACATTAAGGGATATCTGGGACGAGCTATTTACGATTTCGGCGCAACTGTCTGAGCTCAATTTAAACGCAAAGGCGATAGCGGGACAGTCACGCGCTGCCGAAGCGAGAAGGGTGTCTATGGCCATATTCTCGGCAATCGATACCGTCGAGCCATGTCTGATTGATGTCTGCGAGCGTCTATCGCGTGCAATCGAGGCTGAATATCCGACTGAAAGGAGACGTAATGCCCTTTCTTAAGACGCTCTCGGGTGGTGAAGGCAGCTGTAAACAGGTCGATGACTACTTGTCATTTGGGCATCGAAGCGCTGAGGACCACGAAGAGAGAATGGAAAAATATCTTGCCGGAGATAAGTCTGCCTCGCGCTCCATGGCGTTCGGGCACTCTCCAGGTCTGCCCGATACCCCTTACGGATGGCATAAGGTAATGGATGCGACTAGAAAGAGGTTCGGAAAAGACAAACCTCCTGAGTGGTTTGAGAACAAGAGGCGGTCGAACCCTGACTTGGTCTGGAGGAACTACTATCAGTGGGTTTTATCGCCGGACCCCAGGGATCGCGCGTCGGCAGAGGAGGTTGGCCAGCTCGCCCAGGAATGGTGTGAGAGGGTTTGGCCTGCCGATCGGGGCTGGCAGTGGATCTGGTCTGTCCATGACGACAACGCAAGTGGTGTTATGCACGCGCACGTCATCCTCAATGCGGTGAACGCGAACAGCGGATTGAAGGTTCAAATAACGCCCGAGGACAGCGATTCCATGGCGCGCGTCGCACAAGAGATTGCCGGTGAACATGGCATGGGGATGTTACCGGACCTGTCTGAACGCCGCAAGGCAATACGTGAAGGACGAAGGAAACCAACGGCTCAGTCAGTTCGCATGAGTGAGGCTGAGCGCTCACTTAGGCGCCGTGGAGGCCGAAGCTGGGTTGCGGAAATCAGAGACGCCATAGATAGGTCAATCGCAATCAGCTCCAACTGGGATGAGTTCGTAGAGAGGTTCGAGGCCGATGGCTTTACGGTCGAATGGAGCCGCAGGGGTATCGGCTATAGGCACCCCGATAGCGGCGGGCACGACAAGAAGGTACTTGCGTCTTCACTCGGTTTAAATTACGACGAGTTCGGCATTCGTGCCCGGCTGGGAATACCCGTCGATGTTGTAGCCGGGGATATCGAATCGAGAATCTCCAGTCGCAAACTGAGCGAGGCGAAAACAAAGAGCATTGGCTACACTCCGCAGAATAAAGGTTTTGACAATGCTCTTAAGTGGAGGATTGCATCTAAATCGAAGCGTGCCGGCATCGGCGCAATTAGTGCCGGAGTCAAAGCCCTGTCCGTTATTTCCGCAAATGGGTTCAGCTCCGTCACGGAGGTCGAGGATGCCTTCAGATCTCAGATGCTCAAGGTCGAGGCTATGGAGCACGAGGTCCATGAGATCGAGTCATCGATATCTATTGCAGAGGAGGTTCTTGAGCGCTCTGAAAAGATCTCGTCTGCCAGGGCGAGACTTGCCGAGCTGGAGTCGTCCTTATCTTTTACGCCGGCAGACAGGAAAGAGAGAAACGCTCTTTTATCCCAAATTGATACCGATACCGCTTTCTGCAGCGCGGCATTATCAAAGATATCTGCCGAAGCATTAGGGGCTGAACGCTATGCCGTCGAAGCGAGTTTGATCCTAGGCGGGCTGAGAAATAGGCTGGGTGAGCTCTCCGTGTCGCTCGATGGGGCGCGAGCTGACGCCGAGTCGCTAAATGAGTCTCTCGTGGCAATCGAGGGTTTTATCGGAGCTAGGACCGTGAGGGACCTAAGGGGAGTCCCCTCTGTCGGTGAGTTTCTGACAAGGTCAAACACCCGGAGACTCAACGTGCCGACTTCAATTCAGACAAGAGACTCGATTGCGGTCGCGGCAGCATTGGAGTCAGCCGCCTCAAGGCGCATTCTTCAGGAGGGCATTGATCGTATCGAGAACATCGAGAGGGCAGCGAAAGCGCAAGTGACCTCCGTTTACGTCCGTCCCGAAGTCAGAACGGTTTCCGAGAGAAAGAACACGGTTTAAAGATGAACACTTCTTCATTGAGGATTTACTACGAGACGGGATGTATCGACGAGGTGCATATGCCAGATCCGTCTTTTGAGTCAGGCGTCTCACTCCAGCGCGAGTATCTCGATATTTCCAACCCCGACAACGGCATATTCCTTGATAGGAGTTATAAGATGCCCGGGGGCGATAATGACGAGTATCGCGAGCTGTGCGACAGGATGCTTGTCGTGAGCTCGGACGACCTGGCGAGGGCACTTCTCGTCGAGTCCCATGGTCTTGCCCTCCTCACGCGCGACCCTCTGTCTGATTTCGATTGCGGTCTATCTATCACGTTGCCAGATCGCCTGGGCTTCAACGACGACGCCTGCCTGATGAACGAGGATTGGTATTTCGGAAACATTCAGAAGCTCATCGAAAAGGTTCTTGCAATGGGACCCGCCGCGCATGCCGCGCTCGTCAACGGATTGGCGGCCGGCGTGGAAGGGCTTACCGTCGAGGAGGGCTGGAGCGATGGCACCCGATGAGATTGCCCTCAGGGACTATCAGCGGGAGTGCGTGGATATCTGCGACTCCCTCGAGGGCGGATCGCATCTCGTGCAGATGGCAACGGGGCTCGGCAAAACCGTAACTTTCAGCAGAATCGCCCGGAAGGGTAGGGTTCTTCTACTTTCACACCGTGAGGAACTGGTTACCCAGCCAGTCAAGTACTACAGCTGCCCGGTAGGCATCGAAAAGGCCGAACGGCACTCGCATGGCGAGGAGGTTGTCTCGGCTTCTGTCCAGACGCTCGCTAATCGACTCGAGAGAGACTTTGAGCCTGGCGAATTTGACATGGTTATCACCGATGAGGCGCACCATGCCCTGGCGCCTTCTTATCGTAAAATCTACGACTACCTGAGGCCACGGCTCCACATCGGGTTCACCGCTACGCCGAGGAGGGGAGACGATCGAGGGCTCGGGGCGGTATTCGACGATATCGTCTTTCAGAAAGACCTGCGCTGGGGAATCGCCAATGGCTATCTTTGCGATATCGACTGCCGTAGAACCATCGTGGACTGGTCGACGAAGGGCGTCCGTACCGGAATGGGCGATTTCCGAGTTGGTGAGCTTGCAAAGCGCGTTGACCGCCCAGAAACGAATCGGCAGGTCGCGGCTGCATATAATGAACTCCATATAGGTCAGACGCTCGTATTCGCTTCGAGCGTGCACCATGCTTACTCCTTGGCTGAACTCATTCCCGGCTCCGTGGTTGTCGATGGAAACACACCGGCAGATGAGCGTCGACAGATCATTGACGCGTTCACAGCTCGAAAGATTCCTTGCCTCATCAACTACGGCGTATTTACCGAGGGTACGGACATGCCGCTCATTGAGACTGTGCTGTTGGCCCGACCGACGAAGAGCCCATCGCTCTACACGCAGATGGTTGGGCGAGGGCTGAGGCTCTACACCGATCCCGTAACCGGATATGAAAAGAGGTCCCTCAGGCTTATCGACTGCTTGGGCGTTTCTGACGATAAGAGCATATGCACGCCGCCTACTTTGTTTGGACTTAACGAGAGGGATTTTCCCGACAGGGTTGGCAAGAAGCAACTCGATGGCTCGCTTCTCGATTTGGGAAGAAGAGTCGAGGAAGTGGAGGATTGTCCATCTGGTTGGGTGCTTACGTCGCGCAAGGTCAACGTGCTCTCTTCCACTGGGCCGATCGCGTGGGTCGTTCACTACAACGGTGATCGAAATATCGCCGGTCCCGGTGCATCTGACAGGGGGTGGCAGGTCACGCTATACAAGCCCGACCTTCTCGACTGTTGCACCGCGGACCTTACGAGACTGGGGGAGAAACAGCGCAGGTATTATAAGTCGCTTGATGCTGCCGAGCAGGACATACTCCTGTGGCTTGAATCGAATTATGAGACCTCACACGATAGGGCCCTTTGGGACCGCGAGCGCGCGGCAAAATGGGCCGAGGATCCCGCTTCAGAGCCGCAGCTAGCTTTTATCAGGAGGCTTTTAGGTGATTCTGCGGGTGACCTAGATTACGACGACCTTACCAAAAGAGATGCGACGATACTCATCGAGTGCGCCAAGAGGCGCGCCCAGGAGACGAATCTAAGGAAATACGGAGTCTGCCCGCTGTGCGGTCGCGCGCTGAAGGTGTCTAAGTCCGGCAAGTCCATCGTGTGTGAGTCCAACAGTTGGGAATATAGAGGCGGTTCATTTGCGCTTGCGTCCGGTTGCGGTTTTCAGGTCAAGCGCTTTCATGAGCATGAAGAATATTCGCCTGAAAAGGCCATGAAATGGCCGGGCGTTAAGGAGCATCTTAAGGAGAAGCAGGGATGATTCCCCTCGTAGGTCCGTTCAGCGAAATCGCGAAAAGGCGTTTCGATCGGAAATGTGAGCGCGTCGCATCTGGTACCAAAAAAACAACTGCTGTGAAATTGACGGTTGGCGTTCTTGTTGCCTCGGTGCTTATCTTCATAGGCCTGGGTGCCGAGGTTGTTAGAGAGTCTGCGATCGCAAATGCGGCTGAACAGAAAGCGCAAGCAGACGGCGGCATGTCTCTAAAAGATGAGAACCCGGACTATGCCGGTTGGCTTACGGTCGAAGGGACCTCGATCTCAACTCCAGTTGTCTCATGCCGCCAGGGTGACCCTAACGGTTTCTACCTCAATCACGGGTTCGATCGCTTGCCGTCATTCTCCGGATGTCCGTTTTTAGCTGAAGGCTCATCGCCATCAAGTACAAATATGCTCGTGTACGCCCATAACATGGGATATGGAAATCTTGGCTTTACCGAACTCCAGAATTGTTATCGGACGGATTGTTTTGCAAATATTGGAGTCGTGACATTCACGAACGCAAATGGCAATACCACTCGCTATAGGCCGTTGCTTGGCATGAGAGTGCCTAAAAACTTTGATTTGCTTCTACGATTTGACTTTGCTGGAGAGTCAGACTTCAAGGCCTGGCTTAATTCATTGGCCGAGCACGCTAGCGCGAAGTCAGATTTCGCTGATTCCGACTCTGTTATCACTTTGGTGACATGCTCTTCCGCGATTGGCGGTGATCGATACCGCAGCGTTTTAGTTTGCGAAAGAGTGTCATAAGGACTGGATGGCGGCATAGCCTTCAATCTGGATTCGCGTGATGAGGCCTCACAATACATGAGCGCGTGCTTCTCATGGAACTCCCAAATATGATTATTTCTTCACCTTTCACCGACTCGGACTCGGTCCTTCGCGTAAAGCGTTGGATAATTGATCAAATGTCCAACCACGTCTGGAGGGCCACGCCATGCCTGAAACCGAAAAGCGCACGACGCTTCACCTGTCCATCACCCTCGCCGACAAGGTTGCCCTGAAGACGATGGCGGCCGAGCGCGACACGACCGTGTCCGCCTTGATCCATGAGTGGATTGAGCGCCAGCAGTCCGAGAAAGCCAAATAGGGGAGAAACCCAATGAAAAAGCAGCAACTAGCAGCGCGTATCTGGAAGAGCGCGGATCAAATGCGTTCAAAGATCGATGCAGGCGAATACAAGGACTACATCCTCGGTTTCATCTTCTACAAGTATCTCTCCGAACGCGAAGTCGAGTTTCTTAAGGCCAACGCATGGGACGATGAGGACATTTCGGAGCTATCTGAAGACGATTTGAAGAGTGTCGAGTGGATCCAGAATAACCTCGGGTACTTTATCGCCTATGAAAATCTCTACGATACATGGATTGATAAGGGCGCCGATTTCGACGTGTCTGACGTATCGGATGGGCTTTCTGCGTTCGAGCGCAACATCGCCGATGCCAGCCGTCATGTATTCAAGGGTATCTTCAAGACGCTTTCGCTCGGACTTTCAAAGCTCGGTGACTCGACCCAACATCAGACCAAAGCCATCCATGATTTGCTCATTCTAATCCGACCTATCCCCATGGGGCAGAAGGTCGACTACGATGTTCTGGGCTTTATCTACGAATACCTCATCAACATGTTCGCAGCCAACGCCGGCAAAAAGGCCGGCGAGTTTTACACGCCCCACGCGGTTTCGCAGCTTATGGCCGACATAGTTGCTGACCACCTGACAGGTCGTGAGTCCATCAGCGTGTACGATTGCGCTGCCGGCTCCGCCTCGCTGCTGCTCACCATCGGCGACGCCGTAGCCAAACGCAACGGCAATCCCGGTAAGATCAAGTACTACGCCCAGGAACTCAAGCAGAACACCTACAACCTCTGTCGCATGAACCTCGTCATGCGTGGTATTCCATCTTCGAACATCGAGGTCAAGAATGCTGACACGCTGGTCGACGATTGGCCGCTGGCTGCCAACGAGTTTGATCCCTTACGTGTGGATGCCTGCTGTCTCAATCCACCCTACTCCCAGAAGTGGCTGCCGCCCAAGGAGGTTGACGGCCGCTTCTCCTACGGGGCCGCGCCGAAATCCAAGGCGGACTACGCCTTCCTCGAGCATTCGCTCTATCACATGATGCCCGGCGGCATCATGTGTATCGTCCTGCCGCACGGCGTGCTCTTCCGCGGCGGCGAGGAGGAAACGATTCGCCGCAACCTACTTGACCGGGGCCATATCTCTGCGATCATCGGTCTTCCTGCCAACATCTTCTACGGCACCGGCATCCCCACCATCGTAATGGTGCTCAAGAAGGATGCCGTTGCAGACAAAAGCGTCCTTTTTATTGACGGATCGCACGGCTATTTGAAAATCGGCAAGAAGAACGAGTTGCGTGCCGAGGACATTCGCCGCGTATTCGATGCGTACAAGGCTCGCAAGGACGTCCCAGGTTTCGCCCACTTGGCTCCTTTCGAGGAAATCGAAGGCAACGGCTTCAATCTGAACATCCCACGCTATGTTGACTCTTCTAAACCTGTTGAAAAAGTCGATATTTTCGCCTCCATGTTCGGTGGCATCCCGTCATCGGAAATCGATTCGCTTTCCGGATATTGGGAAGCTTGGCCAACCCTGCGCGCCCGCCTGTTCTGCGAATCAGACGGATATGCGCCGGGTTGCGCGGAACCGCTCGAGGCCGTTGAGAGTGACGGTTCTGTCTTGGCTTGGCGCGCCACGTTCGACGAGTCGCTCACGGACTGGCCGACGTTCCTTGAGGACAAGCTGCTTTCCAATCCGGAGGCGTGCGACCTGCACGCACTTGCTGATGAGCTCGCCGACGACCTGCTGTCGCGTATGAAGAACGTGCCTCTTGTCGATAGGTATTCCGCATATCAGGATCTTGCCGAAACTTGGGAGGTCATCTCAGGTGATATCGAAGCTATCCAGGCGGACGGCTTCCATATGGCCGTGACTGCAGTTGACCCGAATATGGTTGAGTCAACCAACGACAAGAAAAACGGCGTCGATATGGTTCAGGACAAGAAAGAGCCATGGCTCGGCCGAGTGCTCCCATTTGCCCTTGTGCAAAGCATCCTCATGCCCGATGAGCTCGCCGAGACCGAAGCGGCCAAGGCGCGCGTTGCCGATATTGAGTCCGAGCTCGCCGAAATCCCTGGAAACATATCCGAACAAGAAGTCCGCGAGAGCGTCACCAAAGAAGGCGACGAGGAGCTCGACGCCTCGGCGTGCGCAGCGTATGTTAAGGAGAATCTTGGCATCGAGATTCCCGAAATCGACGCGCTTCGAGATTACATTTGCTATCTGAAAGAAAAGCCCGGTAAGGCCGCTCTTCTAGCGTATGTGGGCGAACATCAAGGAATTGATTGGACGATGATAGACGCTGCCAAAAACGGCACGTATTCGCAGAGAGCGGCTAACGACCGCATTAAGGAACTGATCGCTTCGGCCGAATCGATTCTGCCTGATGAATCTGACATGAGGCTGATTGTGCGCGCCTGTAAGCTCTTCGATAAACGCAAGTCAGCCAAAAAGGCCGATAAAGAGCTTGCCGCGAAGCTCATCGAAGATACTAAGCTCCGAATCGAAGGTGTGACCGATAAAGAGGCGCTATCCGTCTTGCATGCTAAATGGGTCGATTCGCTTGTCGAGCGGGTTGTCTCACAGCGTGATGACGTCCTCGCGGAGTTCGAAAAGAAGGTCGAAGAGCTCTCGCGTAAGTACAAGACAACCATGGCCGATATCGACAAGGAGATCGAGTCTACATCTCATGAGCTAGTCGATCTGCTAGGACAACTGAACGGCGGCGAGAAGGACATGGCCGGCATCGCAGAGTTCATCGAAATTCTGGGTGGCGAGTAATATGGAGGCAAATAAAACACCGGAAATTCGCTTCAAGGACTTTAACGCTGCCTGGGAACAGCGTAAGCTGGGCAGCATTGCGGCTTCGTTTGATTACGGCTTGAACGCAGCCGCAACTGAATATGACGGTCAAAACAAATATCTTCGCATCACTGACATTGACGACACAACACATGAGTTCTTGAAAAGCGATCTCACAACTCCGTTGGCTGACCTTGCAATGAGTGCAGATTATTTACTGGAGGAAGGCGATTTGCTCTTCGCTCGTACGGGCGCAAGTGTTGGAAAAACCTATCTGTACAGGCAATACGATGGAACGGTCTACTTTGCTGGATTCCTGATTCGCGCACGAATCGGAGAAAGTGCTGACCCCGAATTCGTCTATCAGGCAACCCTGACCGATGCCTACAAGAAGTATGTTGCCATAACCTCGCAGCGATCCGGCCAGCCTGGCGTCAATGCGCAGGAATACGCAGATTATCAATTGATGCTTCCTTCTAGAACGGAACAGCAGCGAATTGGGATGACGTTGCGGTCTCTCGACAACCTCATCACCCTTCATCAGAGAAAGTGCGACAAGCTCGTGAAGCTAAAGTCCGCGATGCTCAACAGGATGTTCCCGAAGCCCGGAGACTCCGAACCGGAAATCCGGTTCGGAGTCTTCAAGGAGCCTTGGAAGCGGTACAAATTAGGAGACGTTGCTGCAATTGCCCGCGGGGAGCGTTTCACCGCTGCCGACTATGTCGAGTCTGGTGGAATTCCCTGCATTCATTACGGAGAGATTTATACGTGCTACGGTACCATTGCGACCAAAACCATCTCCCAGGTCAGTTCTTCTCTGAAGGACTCTCTGCGCTATGCGAAGAAAGGGGACGTAATTGTTGCAGCAACCAGCGAGAACGTCGAGGATGTTTGCAAAGCGGTTGTATGGATGGGTAATTCGCCGGTAGCGTATCATGACGACAGTTTTGCACTGACTTTTTCTGGAGATCCAATCTTCCTTGTCAGTTTCTTTGAAACGTCTGAGTTCTTCGCTGAAAAGTCTTCGGCCGCTCATGGCGTAAAGGTTATGCGCGTCAGCTCCGACTCGCTTGCCGATGTTGACTTGCCCCTTCCCTCCACTGCCGAACAACGCTTGATCGGTGGTTATTTTGCCAAACTTGACAACCTCATCACCCTTCATCGGCGCAAGATCAAGGGACTGAAGAAGATTAAATCCGCTATGCTCGACAAGATGTCCGTTTAAGGAGTTCCACCTATGCAGGAGCATTACGACTACGAGGAGTCCTTCGAGTCCGATCTCGTCACACTTCTTGTCGAGAAGAAGGGTTGGCGCGACGGGGTCATCGATTATCCTGACGAGGCCCGTCTTATCGATAACTGGGCAGAAATCCTGTTCCGCAACAACTCCGGCAGCAACCGACTCAACGGGGTGCCGCTTTCCGAGGGTGAAAAGGCCCAACTCATGGAGCTTGTCCGCGCGGCGGATACGCCCTTTAAGGCAAACCGCTTCATAAACGGCGGTTCCGTGCCCATTTGCCGTGACAACCCCGACGATCCTGGACACCTCGGTCAGACGATATACCTGACACTGTTCTCGCGTGAGGACGTTGCCGGCGGGTCGTGCATCTACCAGATCGCGCGACAGCCCCGTTTTCACGCGCGGAAATCGATGTTCCATAACCGCCGCGGCGACTTCATGCTCCTCATCAACGGCATGCCTGTCATCCATGTCGAGCTCAAGCGATCAGGCGTGCCATGGACGGACGCATTGCACCAGATTGAGCTCTACACCAATGAGCATATTTTCGAGGGATTCTTCTCTCTCGTGCAGGTTTTCGTGTGCATGACGCCTGAGGAATCCAGGTATTTTGCCAATCCCGGGCGTGAGGACCGTGATGAAAACGGTTGTTTCAATCGCAAGTTTGTCTTCACTTGGGGTGATGAGAACAACCAGCCCATCAATGAATGGCACCGAGTGGCAGAACGCCTCCTCTCCATTCCCATGGCCCATAAAATGATAGCGTTCTACACTGTCGCCGATGCCGGTGACAGCGACAGGCTCAAAGTTCTTCGAAGCTATCAGTATATGGCTGTCGACGCCATCACGAAAAAGCTCGAGGCCGCGCGCGGCATCTGGGGTCTCAGACGTCCGGAGGGAGGTTTCGTCTGGCACACCACGGGATCGGGAAAGACGCTCACCTCTTTCAAGGCAGCGCAGCTCGCCGCTCGCTCAAAACTCGTCGACAAATCGATATTTCTCGTCGACCGTATCGAGCTCGGCGACCAGGCTCTCGGCGAGTACCGCGGCTTTGCCGACCCGCGCGAGACCGTCAACGCCACCGAAGATTCCGAAGAGTTGCTTTCGCTCTTGCTCGATAGAGGGAACCACTCGAAGATACTCATCGTCACATCCATCAATAAGTTGGCTATCGTTGCAGGTAGGCTCGCTACCGCCTCACAACTCGACCGCATCGCATCGGAGCGCGTTGCCATTATCGTCGACGAATGTCATCGCTCGACATTCGGCGAGATGATGGGAAAGATTAAGCAGGCGTTTCCCATGGCCATGCTCATCGGCTTCACGGGCACACCCATAACCGCCATGAATTCAAAAGATTCGTCTACGACTGTGGACGTGTTTGGCAATCGCATCGCAAAGTACACGCTTGCCGACGGCATCAGGGACGAGAACGTACTCGGCTTTCAGCTCAATAAGGTCGAGACGTTCGCGGCTGATGACCTGCGTGAAGAGGTCGCTCTTGAGAAAGCTCGCGCCAAGAACGTTGATTGTGTCTACGCAGACCCGAAAAAGAAGAAGGTCTACGAAGAGTACATGGACGAGAAGAAGCATCCCATGGCCGGGTTCTGTGACGAAGCGGGTCACTACCATCCCGGTATCGAGGACCTTGTTCCGACTGCGCAGTATGACACAGATGAGCATCGTCGAACTGTCGTGCGTGATATGGTCAAACAATGGCCCCGCGTCACGCAGGGCGGCAGGCTGCACGCCATGCTCGCAACATCATCAATCTCCGAGGCGATGGCATACTATCGGCTCATCAAGAGCGAAATGCCCAATATCGCGGCAACGTGCCTGTTCGACCCAACTATCGACAACTCTGAGGGAAACGTCGTCAAGGAAGAGATGCTTGTCGAAATTCTCGAAGACTACTCGGTACGGTACGGCATTCCTTTCACCATCCCGACTCATGCCGCCTTCAAGGCGGACGCCGCCGCGCGCCTGGCGCACAAAGGCACCTACAAGCGGGTGGATAAGATGCCGGGACAGCAGCTCAACCTCATGATCGTGGTCAACCAGATGCTCACCGGCTACGACTCCAAATGGCTCGGGGCATTATTCCTCGACAAGTGCCTCGACTATGAGAATATCATCCAAGCATTCTCTCGAACCAACCGTAACCTCGATGCCTCCAAGACCTGTGGAGTAATTCGGTACTACCGCCGCGTGCACACAATGGACCGCGACATCCAAGACGCAATCAGGCTTTACTCTGACGGCTTCCCCGTCGGACTCATCGTCAAATCAATCTGCGAGAATGTGCAGATAATAAACAATTCACTCGACTCCATCATTCAAGTGTTCAAGGCGGCGGGTATCGGCGATTTGTCACGTCTGCCTGATTCCCATGATGCGCGGGCGATGTTCTGCAAGCAGTTCAATATCCTCGGACGGGCCCTTCGTGCGGCAAAGGTGCAGGGATTCACCTTCGATCAGGTCCACTACGAATGTGTGGACTTCCTCACCGGAGAGCTGCTTATGGCCGACTGCAAGCTGACCGAAGAGATCTATGACACCCTCATGACCCGCTACAACGAGCTTCCTAGGTCTGAGGGCGGTATGCGTGGAGACAGGGCGCTGCCGTTTGATATCGACCCCACGCTTGCAACGCTCGATACAACGAGGGTCGACAGGGATTACGTCGACCAGTTCTTCCAAAATTTCGTCGCATCCGTCAATGAGGGAAAAGGCGAAGATCAAATCAACGCCGCTCTCAATGATCTACACAGCGCCTACCCTCACCTCGCCGCGGCCGACCAGCCAATAGTAGACAGAGTGGTATCCGGTATCTGGGATGGAACCAGGGAGATCCATGTGGGCTGGACGTGCACCGACTACGTCAACCATGTGAAGGAGGAGGATTTCCGCGCTCGGCTATCCGCTGCGGCAAGCCGATTCGGCGTGGACGCAGAGAAGCTCTCCAAACTGGTCAAGCTGCATCCCACAGCTGAATCCATCAACGAATATGGGCGGTTTGACGACATAATGGATGAGGTCGATCCAGCCCAGGCGAAGCAGGCTCTCGCACAGCTGTCGGGCATCAAAGTTAGAGGAAAGGACGTCATGCGCACCGTGGACGCCGTCCTTCGGCGCTTCGTTATCGAAGGTGGTTGTGACTTGGCCGCCACTGTTAAAGACGAGTTAGACGTTAGCTAGATTCTCCCACGGCTATCGCGGCAAGGTGGTTCTAGCGAACTTCTTCTGGCTTACAATCTCGGCATGTTCTTGTAGACGCCCTGGCGGTGGCCGACTCTCACGACCTCGATGACGGCCTTTCCGTCCTCGATCCTTGCCAGGATGCGGTAGACCCCTACGCGCCAGCGCCAACCGGAATCGGTACCCTGGAGCTGTTTTCCGTTTGGCGCGCGGCGCGGGTCCTCGCACCCGTCAAGGTGCTCTTGGACCCAGGACAGGATTATGAGCCGCTGCTTCTTCGGAATACTGAGGAGTTGCTTGGTCGCTGCCTTAGACCATTCGACGCTGAAACTCACTCGGCCTCCATTGCCATACGCATGACGTCGTCCATTGAGTAGCGAGTGCCGTCGTCTTGCATAAGCGCCTCGTTGTATGCCTTGATGTCGGCAGCCTCCTCGACCTTTTCAAGAGCGGCGTTCCTCACGAATTCGGAAAAGGACATGCCCAGAACGCTCGCATAGGACTGGATCCAGTCCTTCTCGCCATCGTCGAACCTGATGGCGGTCGCACTCATTGCCATAATCGCTCCAATCTACGTACTACGGTGTAGCACGTAGATTATACCCATCCATCAAGGCGCATGTCTCAAAGGTTTTCAGAAAGAGCATGTTGATGTAACTCCCCAGCAGGACACGTGCCTCCAAATGCCCTACAACGGCCGTAAAAGAGGTGCCCCTTACCGGAAGAAGGCCAAAGATTCTTGTTTTTGCGCCCGTCATGGGGTATAAGTGGTTTAAGGTGATCAGCACCGTCAATGCGCCGCTATGAAAGGCGCCCATCAGTCCGCGATAGGGATTTAAGGAGACGGTGCCATGCCGAATGAATCATTCCGCTACTCAAAACAAATATCAGACCAGGGTCGAGAACGCTCTGTCGAAGTGCGCCGCGAACGCGCAGCCCTTAAGGAGCGCCTCAAGGCGGGGGAGATCGGTCCAGTCGAAGTCCTCAACGATGAGGGTAGCGTCGCAGATAAAATCAGAATGTTCGCGTTTCTTAAGAATTGCCCCGGCGTGGGGGCGGTAGGTGCCAGGACGCTCCTTCGTGCACTGGGGCTGTCCGAGACCAAGACAATCCGCTCCCTGGGGCCCGTGCAGAAGGCGCGCATAGTGACTGCACTGGAGATGGTCCGCGCCGGCATCCGGGTCGACCGCGTGGCCGAGATCATCATGTCCGAACGATAGAATACAATCCGATAGGGGATTAGAGAAAGGTAGCATCATGGATGAGAACAACAGCAAACCCCAGGACGAGCTGAACCAGGACCTAGACCTCGTACCCGATGGAGGCGACGGCAGCACAATGCCTTTGAAACGGAAAGTCGCCATCGGCGCCGCGGTCGCGCTCGTCGTCGCGGGGCTCGGGCTCGGCGGCGCATGGGCGACCGGCGCCTTCGCCCCCAAGTCCGAGATCACCAAGATCGAGGTCGATAGCGACGGCGGCAAGAAGCAGGTCTCCGAGAAGACCGGCCAAACCGTCGACTGGGCCGTCAAGATCGAGGCCGAGGGCGTGACTGCTGACTCCTCGCCCCTCATCACCCGCTACGTCTGCACCCACGGTGACGATAAGGGCAGCGAGTTCTACCATGCCACATCTGCCGCCGACGCCATCGAAGGCAAGGACAGCGTGCGCCTCACCGAGGGCACCTGGGAGATCACCGCGGTCCCCATCATCAACCCCGACGGCTCCATCACCACCCCTGCAGGCGGCGGCGAGCAGGCCGTCTCGGGCGACCAGAAGGGCTCCGGCTCCACCGAGTTCACCGGCGAGACCAAGCCTGCCGAGAACGTCACCCAGGACGACATCGACAAGGTCCTCGACAAGGTGAACGAGGCCGTCTCCAAGGGCGACAGCACGCTCACGGGGGATGCCGGCAAGGACGTGGTGAACAAGGTCACGGACAACGCCTCGAAGGCCCCCGCCGCCGACAAGGAGAAGGTAGAGGAGAAGAAAGACGCCGCCGCCGACAGCGCCGCGAAGGCCGAGGAAAAGAAGGCCGATACGGCAAAGCCGTCCACGGGCTCCGGCTCCGCGCCGTCAAAATCCGACTCCAAGCCCTCTTCCAGCTCCTCCAGCAAGCCGTCCCATGAGCATACATGGCAGGCGCAGTACCGCTCCGAACCTGTCTATACCACCGAGTATTACACCATTGTCGACCAGGAGGCATGGGACGAGCAGGTTCGTAGCGGCAGTCATTTCCTGTTCTCAGACGGCCACATTTGCTATGACAGCATGGAAGCAATGAACTATCAGTTTGATACCGGCTGTTCTTATTCTGTAGTAGATGATTACAAAACCATCCACCATGAGGCCGTGACCCATCAGGGGACACGCCAGGTGCAGACCGGGACCAAACAGGTACTCACCGGCTACCGCTGCTCCGGCTGCGGTGCCACGAAATAAGTCCGAAGCGGATAGATGGACTGGCTTCATGGAACCAGGTGTGCATTTGCTCCACGCCACTTCGCTCTTCGGTCGATTCAGCTTCGCCCTGCTCCTGATAATACGACCAGATCACTTCGGGAAGAGGACATGCCTTTATAGGGGAGTCGGGCTGTTCGTACTGCTTGGTGCGCTCCTGCGCCTGGCTCGCGATATCCTGCCATACCTTGTCGACCTGACATAGGCCTTCCTCGCCCAGTCCGCATGTTGCGCATCTGTCTTAATAGGAAACGATTCGTCGGTATGTGGAGCTCTCTATCACGAGGTGATGTATATGGCTCAGGCCTCGCCAGAAATACGGGCTGAGGGATCGGCATGGGTGGACAAGGCGCCTTTCGAAAGCGATCTTTCCGTGCCAAAGACGGCATGCAATGTAAATTGCCAGAGTGCGGAATTTGATGAATCGCCGACCGACTTGCAGATCGCCTCTCATCTCGAATTTCCCTATTCCGAGAGCGTTCGACTGGCTATGCGTTAGGCCGAGGTGCAGGAATACGGATTGGCCGAGGATGATTCTGGGGATGACCCGATAAGGATACCTGAAGATATACTTGCTGAAATGGGCATCAGCCCGGATGAGATCGGGCAATGAGTCGCTTTCTGGCGGGTGCTCACGGTATCGTATGGGCACATCGTTCCGGTTGGGATGAGATGCCTTTCGGTTCCCTGCGACATGCGCGGACGGGAAATCCGACTATTGAAATGACGATAAAGACGAGGCATCCTGATGTATGTCGGAATATAGATAGGACAAAACGTATCATCTATATCGCTTCTATGAAACCCGATGCAAGTTCTTCTCAATCTCGAAATAGATTGAAGGCATTGAGAAGAACTTTATACTACAAAAATCGTAGGTCTGCCACTTAGACAGAAGAAGTGATTTTGTATGCGGAATCTTGCATTTTGAAAACCGGTGCCAACTATGAGGTGTGAGTCGGGCTCGGTAAAGCTCGGGGGAAATGAGATAGGCTGCGCGTCACCAGAGAGTGGCGCGCAGCCTATTGACCTGCTTTCGTATGACGGATGCTTTAGAGGATCCAGGGGCCAAGTGGGTTGCCATCTGCGGAGCAGTCTTGAATCGTTAGGATGGGATTTTGAAAGGGTTGTCTCTCCCTCCACGCCTTCAAGTGATAGGTGCAGACGCGGTCGTAGTGGATTTTTTTGTATGCGCGCGATATCTCTTTTACAGCCTCCTCTTTGCTGGAATATTTTCCTGGAGCATGTGCAACAGATGTGCATGCGATACCGTCGATCCAGCCAGATTGGGGTCCGAGGTTAAAGCTCGAGATTATTGTCAAGACACCATTGAGGCCAGCTTGCAACAAATCGTTCTGTATTCGTTCAAATGCTGATTGATTGTTGGTTCCAAGGCCAATCATTCCAATTGCAGAGAGATATCCGCTATCAGTGAGTTTATCTCCTGCACCTCGAATAACCTTGCTTGTGATGTTGAGGCCATCTGGGCCGCCATCGCCAACGAAGGGGTATGGTACGTCTTCTGGGATTGGGAGCAAAGGAGGATTCACCGTAATGAGTTCATAGCTGCAAGAGCTTTCGATATTGTTTAGTGCGTTGTAGAGACTTCCGGTTAGAATAGTTAAATCTTCGCTAATACCATTGACCAGTGCGTTTAGTTGGCAGATTTCTGAGGCGATTGGATTGATATCTATCGCCGTGACGTGCATTCCAGATTTTGCCAGTATGAGTGCCTGGATGCCTGGTCCAGAGCAGAGGTCTAAGGCATTCTTTCCGGGGGATGGGCTTAGCCGACGAGCGAGCCCAATTGAATCAGAGCCAAAATATAGTAAAGGCGAGGGTGATGGCGCATCGGCAAAAAGCCAGATGCCATGATATCGGATTAGAGATAAACCGGAAAGGGAGGCATTGCCATTGTGCTCGCTTAGCAGCCCGAGTGAGGCTATGGTTTCAACAGTGCCTTTCAGCAGACTTCTTTTTGCCACTTCTGAATCGAGATCAATCTCTCCACCTAGCATCAGGAAGGAGACGAGCTCTTGATGCTCCCTGTCAAGTTGATCCCAGATGCGATGCGCGCATTCAAAAGGATCTATAGATATGTCAAGTGTGTCTAAAAAATCTGTTACTCCAAGAGTGTCCAATCTACGGAGTGGATTACTCGAGAGCGAATTTAAAGAGGGTAGCACTTCAATCATGTATATCAGACCCATTTCCGATAAAGGTAGTCTCGAATTTAGTCTCGACAATCAAGTCGGCTGCCAGTTTAGGAGCTAGCTTTGCAAGACAGGTCTGTGCCTCTTTCGAGAGGGCGATGTCTTCGCAAATCTCGCATTGAGAGAGGTAGCTTGAGCGCCCAAATGAAGAAAGGCCTCCGCTCGTGCGCAAGTGCTTCAGCAGTCCTCCTGGTCCTATGTATTGTATGTAATTAAGTAGGAGCAGCTGCAGTTCATTAATGTCATCCGTCAGATTGATTTTGCCAAGATCGAAAAGCCAAGTTCCCTCTGCATTTATTCCGCAGCAGGGTGCAAGATGGCAGTTTGGGGAAATAACGAAGTCTTGGCCGCAGTCGGAACAGTGTGACGCAAAGAGACGTGCCTGCGGTCGCGCATTTTGGTTGAGACTGAGATTTCGTGCGCGCCCAATTCGCGTGATGCCTGAATCCGTGATGAAGCGGGCTGGCGCGCGGGGAGGCTGGGTATTATCGTCGAACTGATGCAGGAGTGGAATGTCTTCATTAAGGTACTTGCACAGGTATGCCGGGCTGATTGTACTGTTGTTATCTCTGCAGACCGCAATGCCGAGAGTTTGAAAGCCCATTGTTTTTGCTGAGTTCCAAAGGTTGCGCACATTCTCGAGGGGTATATATTCCGCATGAAAGTCGTCGCAGCTGATATTGATTTCGTCAAGCCCACATGACTTCAATTCGTTGAGGAACATTTCTGCGTCTCTTTCGCTTTTTGCCCACCACGCATTCGTTACAATTCGAGTAAAGAGTCCTAAAGAATTCGCATATGCGATGGCCTCGAGAAGGTCATCGCCAAGAAGGGTGCATTCTCCGCCCGTAAACACAACAACACCACTTCCGACGCATACTTCGGCGAAGCTATCGATGAATTGCCGCATTTGGGGAAGAGTAAGCCTGTCACTGTTGTTCGGAGTGCAGCTCATCAGACAATGATCACACACAGCGCCACATTTATATGTTGTTATAAATGTCAGCATTCGAGGTCTGCGGAACAGCACGTGCTGCGAGCTTTCGGAAATCATGCCGCGAGCAAACGGGCGTCGGTGATTACCAAGGTGCCTTCGTTCTCGGAGTAACTAACTTCGAATTCGACGGAGCGATAAGACCCGCGGGCGACCCCATTGGAAGCCCCTTCGGGGTTGATGGTATTGGAGCTGGAATTCTTGATTGCTGTTTTAAGCACGGCTGCTTGCCTCACTGCACTCAAGCCCTCTTGATCAAATTTCCTGAAAACAGAAGTTTGTTTGTACGATTCCGATAGTTCAACAACATCAGGTTTGTTCAAAAAAATAGCTGATCCATAGCCCATTGTGTTGACGTCGTACTTAAGGTTGGCGTTGGTTTGAGCATTCGCGTTTGCGTTTGCCATTCCGTTTGCGTTCAGAATGATGTTTGCGTTCGTTACTGCGTTTGCATTAAGTACAACGTTTACGAGAGGTATCGTTTGCGGCTCAGCTTCGGTGTCCTCGTCATAATATGCAAGTTGGATACGACGATATACTGCGCGTGCAACGGGGACACGCGCCTCCTTTTCGGTTGACTCCACCAGTTCGTACAGAGAGACTTTTCGATTTCCCGCTTTGATTTGGAGGTCTGTAATTCCATATTTCTGGAATACGGCACGAGGCTGAGCTTCGAAATCGCGTCTTGCGTCGGTAGATTGTTCCGCGTCCGCGACCAGTTTTTCAAGGATGCTAAGCTGGGACTGTATTGAGAGTTCGTTTAGGTGGTTCACATTGTCCATAGCGGTGACCTCCAATGTTGAATAGCTGTCTTGAAAGACTACGTGATGCTAGTGTCGGTATCGATTTGATACTACGAACAAATTAGAACTAAATGGATATATTTTCCATACTAATCAAAACAAACTTGCATTCAAGTTTTTATTTATACTTGATTTAAGGCGGAGTGGAATGTGGGCGCGCAAGGAGATGCGGAATCGATGAGAGCCTCAAAAAAAATTACTGCAGTGTTATCATCTCTCATCCTCTCTATTCTTCCATTTCTGATTCTATGGGCTGCTTGGTCAGTCCTCCCTGATACAATTCCCGCTCATTGGAGTGGGGGTGTTGTTGACCGATGGGGTAATAAGCTTGAATTGCTGGTTGTTCCGCTGTTTTCTCTGATTGGTTCTATTGCAATTTCTGTGTACCTTATTGTTTCCACGCGGCGAAGAGAGTTCGCGGATTTCTCTGTTCGAATGCGACGGGACTTTGTTGCGTGCTATATTTCTAGTCTTCTTTTATCGACAACCTGCTCAGTGATAATTGCCGTTTGGGTTCAGTTGATTCTTACGCAAAGCACTGCGGTTGATGGGGGACTTGGACTATCGATCCTGTATTCCCTTCCCGGGCTATATGTGATCTTGTGCGCTTTGCCGCCTTTTTATGCGAGCGGCGAGAGCAAAAAGGCGGAGCGCCTGATAACAGTTCTTATTGGCGGCGCGGAGATTGTTCTTTGTGGAATAGCGCTTGAAGGTTCGGCTGCCTCTTATGCGATGATTGGACTGATGATTCTGTTCTGTGCGTTTGAGATTGTGTCACAGGTAAGGGATAGCCGGTCCTTATGAGTTGAATTACGCGCGTGCGGATATAAAGGTTGGCATGTTAAGCTGGTCGTTTTCTCGTTCTGGGACATTTGCAGTAGGATGAGTGGGACTAGGCGCGCTGCGGTGTGATGGTGACGGTTGAGACTTGTATCGCTGCAAATCCGCCGATGCACATTTTGCTATTGGGCTTGAAGGTGGGACCGACAGGCCTTTATTTGGGATGTTCTGGTCGTCCAACGCGTGTTGCACGGCTTTATATTGTTACGCTCGTTCGGCGCTCCGTTGGAGCATTTCCGGGTTTGTCGGCATCATGACTTGGCCAAGTGACACGCTTGCCGGGACGGTTGTAACGCCGCGCCGGTTCCGTGTGCTCCTTCGTTGTTGGCCTGTCCAGCCGGGGGCGGATTCGGCCTCATGTTGTGGCGCACGGCCTTCAGGGGCTTCCCCTGACGAGTTATGTTCGTCCGTATGGGTAAGGGTCGGGTTGAGCTGACAATCCCGTGCCGGAAGGGGCTTGCACCATGCGCGCGATGACAGAGATTGAGTGGCTGGACGGCCGTGTGACGAAAGTGCCGGAGCTCGCCCTGGGCGATGCGCTCGGCGAGAGCGTCCAGGCGGAGCTCGATTTCGGGTTCGACGACGTGTTGGAGGGCCTTAGGGTCGAGGTGCGCCATCATGAGCCGGATGAGGACTCGGAGGGCGACCCGCGCGGGAGGGGCTGCGCACTGTACGCGGACTGCCGGTACAGCCTGGTCGAACCGTCGGACCTCGACCGTGTCTTCTGCATCCTTTACGAGGGGCAGCCGAGGGTCTGCCGCGTCGCGGGGGAGCTCGTGAACCTTTCGCGTGCCTGCGCGTTGTCCTGCCTCATGCTCGGATCTCCCTACCCGCCAGGGGGCCTATTCGTATGTATATAATGGCGAAATGGGATCCTGGGCACCGCAACCCGCGATAATGTCTTGAGCAAGAATTCACAACAAGGGATATATGGGAGCGATTAAGCGGCGAACAAATTCAGTTTTGGATAAAAGGTCGCTTGATGGGAGCTAACATGTTTAAGAAGACGGTTCACGAGTTGTTTCGGTGTAAAGGGTCACGGCTTTTCGTGATTCTCATGTTGGTTAATTTCGCTCTCTCGTGCGTCATGCCCGCCTTAAACGGTGGATTTGTAGACTTTCTCGTGACGAATAGGGACCCATCTCGCGTCGTGTGGTTTGCGGCTTTTGTTGCGGGCATAGGGATATCTGCTTCCTTCATGTCGTATGCGATGGGCGTGAACGTATCGCGCGTCATCTTGGAGATGACGATGAGGCTGATGGGAGCCACGTGTGAGTCGTTTGAACGGGGACCCTTGGAAAAGGGGGAGCAGGCGGATCCATCCTATACAACGCAGAGGGTATATGCGGATTCGAATGCGGTGTCATCGTTTGTCGTGAACAACTTCCTGACAATCGGGCTTAACATCATTCTGGTTGTGTTGATATGCATCATCCTGTTTTCGATCAATCCGGTGTTCCTGGTGTTAAGCGTATGTTCGCTTGGTGCGTACTTCATTTTATTCAGGGCGTTGAAAAAGCCGTTGTACAACAGCTCGCTTGCGAACAAGGAGGGGTTGAGCAAGCTTTTCGCGTCCGTGAGCGGCGAGCTGTCGCAGTTGTTTGACATTAAGTGCGATGGTGCATATGACCAGAGCGCTCGGACGCTCAAAGAGGTATTCGAGGGGTACTACCCGATTTACATGAAAGCAAGTAGGGTCTCGAATCTGGCCACATCAAGCGACGGCTTAATCTCGTCTGTGTTTCGGGGGGCACTGCTCGTGATCTCCGGGATGGAAATATTGAGCGGAAGAATGAGCTTAGGCGAGTTCACAATGGTGAACTCGTATTACTCGATGGCGTTCGGATGCTTCAAGTATTTTTTGAATTATTTCAAATCGTATCAGGACGCAAGGGCCTCGTTCAACCGATTGGGGGCTCTGACGGAGGACGCCGAGGACCGCGGCGCCCTCACGGTTGGGCACGTGGAGAGCATATCGTTGTCCAACATCGCGTACCGATACGCGGGAAAGCCCTACTTGTACCGCGACCTCTCCGTGGAGGTGGAGGAAGGAAAAACCTATGCCATTACCGGGCCGAACGGATGCGGAAAAAGCACGTTTCTGAAGGTGCTCCTTGGACTATATTCTGCTGGGGGACATCGGGCTTTGGGGTCGGTGCCATATGAAGAGCTCGATATGGAGACGATCCGACGGGACCTGTTTGCGGTGTGCCCGCAAAAGCTCTTTATTCCGAACGAAACGGTGGAGAATTACCTTGAGAGGACGTCGATTCGGGGATCGAGCGAAAACCTCCGAGAGCTTGTGCCGAGTTTCTATCGAACCGTCGAATCGTTAAAAGGCAAGAATTGTAGAGACCTTTCTGGTGGAGAGTATCGAAAGCTAAGGATATTCGCAGCACTTCGCAGGCAGCCGGAAGTGCTTGTGTTCGATGAACCAACGAACGATTTAGATGAAGAAAGCCGTCGGGAGTTCACGGAGTATATTCATCGAAATCCCTTCGATCAGCTAATTCTTGTTGTAAGCCATGATCAGGATTTGATTTCAGCATGCGATAGGAAGCTGGATTTGGATTTCGATCCGAAAAATGGGCAATGCTGATGGGAAACGCTTAGAGTTCGGGCTTGCGCGTAATGGAGTAATCTTTCCTCTTATCGAAAATCGTTACAATATAAGAAAAACAGTAACCAAGAAGAAATGGCTCGGGGAAGAGCTCGCTGCCGTCAGTGATATTGGGTCTATATCCAGATAACACGGAAGGGGCCGTCCTCTACAACGGGGTATCACAGCGTCGCATCGACCGATACGCATTGCGGCGGTGCCGAGTTGGCATTACGGAGCAAGAGCCCCCTATTGTTGGGGGGGGGGACGATCCTCGATAATCTTACGACGCTGCTTTCTGATGATTTCGAGGCCGACAAACTGAATCGGATGCTTGCCATATTGGGGTTAGACAAAATGATTGCCGCTGCGGAGAACGGGGCGGCAGCGATGCTTGGCAGCAAGAAAGGAGGGGTGTCCGGCGGGGAGAAGCAGAACATCGCAATTGTGCGGCAGGATCGCGTCGGAGATGTTGGTGTAAGCGCGCCGACGGCTGATCGCTAAACGCAAGCGGCCCCTGTCCTAGAATCTGGAATTGCTACATAACACAGGTTCTGGGAAAGGACAGGGACCGCTATAGAGATATTAGCAGACGCGATGCCGGATAAGGCCGCCATCCCGAGGTCGGCCGACGGGATGGTCGACATCCAGTCGCTGCTCAGGCTGCTCGCCGAGCAGGTGGTCAACGCCATCATGGACGAAGAGGCCGACCAGCTCTGCGGCGATGGGGCCAACAGCAGGAACGGCTACCGCAACCGCACGCTCGAGACGTGCGTGGG
>CALDEU010000017.1:0-21382 GCA_937942395.1 uncultured Collinsella sp.
TTGTTGTAGTTATATGGGGGGTTTTACGCCCAGTCGCCCCCGGTAATTTTCCAGTTAAGGGCGGTTATGGGGTTCCGCCAAAAAAAACCACGGCCCGGTGCTGGGGGGTTTCCTCGGCTGGGCGCCTTTTGCGTTGGGCCTCGTTGAGGTTCGAAGTCGTGGCTTGCGACCTTTAGGAGTGGGCGGCTCCGTCGACGGGGAGCACGGCGCCCGTGACATAGGAGGACATGTCGCTCGCTAGGAAAACATATATGCCGTATAACGAAGAGCGAACTAGTTCGCCATAACGCCTTCGGTCCAAGCCTCAACGTCCTCGATGCGCAGGACGTTGGCGACCTCGGCCACGCAGTCGACGCTGGCAAGCTCGGCGGCGGCAGCCTGGACGTCCTTCTCGAGTGCGCGGTGCGTCAGGAAGATGACCGAGCAGGCATCGCTGACGCCCGACTTGCCGTCCTCGACCTGGTTGATGAGCGAGATCGAGATGTTGTGCTTGGCAAAGATATCGACCGTCTCGGACAGGGCGCCCACGCGGTCGGCGACCTTCAGGCGCACATAGTACTTGGTCTGGAGCTCGTCCATGGGCTTAAAGGCGAGGTTGTGGCCATAGGGCTCAATCTCGGGCAGCGGAGCCACGCCGCGGCTGATCTGCTCGGAGAGCGACAGGATGTCGCCCACGACGGCGCTTGCGGTGGGGAAGGAGCCTGCGCCGGCACCGTAGAACATGGTCTCGCCCACGGCGTCGCCTACCACGTAGACGGCGTTCATGGCGCCGTTGACCTTGGCAAGCATGTGGTCGGCGGGGATCAGCGTGGGATGCACGCGGACGTCGACGCCAGCGTCGGTGTTGCGTGCGATGCCCAGCAGCTTGATGGTGTAGCCGAGCTCGCGGGCCTGGGCGATGTCCTCGGCGCCGATGGTACGGATACCCTGCTGGTACACATCGTCGGTGGTAACGCGGGTGCCAAAACCGATGGAGGCGAGGATTGCCGTCTTGCTGGCGGCATCGAAGCCGTCGACGTCGGCGGACGGGTCGGCCTCGGCATAGCCCTTGGCCTGTGCGTCGGCGAGCACGTCGGCATAATCGGCGCCCTCGGCGTCCATGCGCGACAGGATGTAGTTGGTGGTGCCGTTGAGAATGCCAGCGATGGTCAGGATCTTGTTGCCCACCAGGTCGTGCTCGAGCGTGCTGACAATGGGGATGCCGCCGCCGCAGCTGGCCTCGCACTTAATCTGCACGCCGCACGCGCGCGCCTTCTCGGCAAGCGTCTCGACGTGACGGCCCAGCAGGGCCTTGTTGGCAGAGACGACGTGCTTGCCGTGCTCAAAGGCGGTGGTGAAGATTTCGGTCGCGGGGTGCTCGCCGCCGATGAGCTCGACGACGATATCGACGGCGGGGTCGGTGACGACGTCGTGCCAGTCGCTCGTAAAGGCCTCGCGCTCAATACCGGCGGCTTCGGCCTGCTCCCAGGCAAGCGCGCAGGCGCGGGTCAGCTTAAGGTCGATGCCGTAGGCGGCCAGGTACTCATCGTGGTGGCTCTTGATCAGACGGGCCACGCCGCCGCCGACGGTTCCCAGACCGATCAGACCGACGTTCACGGTGCGCAGGGGTTCGCTCATAGATAGCTCCTTCGTGCATCTTATGGATGGATTAACCGCTTAAAGGTTGAGTGCATTCTAGCGTGAACCGAGGGCGCGTGCTCGCCAGGCAACAGGAGTCGCACAAAACGGCACCCCCGAAACGCTGCGGAAACATTGGAAACATGCTCGCTACAAACGGAACTCCGTAACAAACTGTCAACGTTTGCACCATAAGGTTTGCCCCGTACCGCAAGACGGCCGCACTGCGGCCAGCGAAGAGGGGGGCACCATGCTTAGCATCAACAACGTACTTAACCGCAGGAGTTTCCTTGTCGGAGCCACGCTTATTTTTGCCCCGATCTATTTCACCCCAGCGTCCGTTTTGCTCAAGAACGCCAAGGACATGAGCTACGACATGACACTAATGGGTGCCGACGGCATGGACAGCCTATGTAATCCAGGACGGCAAGTACATCTCCGCCTAAGTGCATATAACGAGACCGGTGAGGCCGTTTTATTCAGGGCAAGGGCGCTTGTAACAGAACAGAAACATTACTTTCACATAATAAAGTGGCTAAACTGCATAAACTGATAGAAATACGCATAAATATGGATAAATGGACAAAGCAAAAGAAAAGTTGAAATAATCGCCACTTTTCTCAACTAAAGCGTCTACTATTTTGCGAACGCCGAACACGGCGAAGGATGGCCTGTCGGGTAACCGAAACCCGACGAGATTTGAGAGGAGAGCCGCATGTCGAGCCTCACCGGTAAGTCATTGAACCCTGTTATGAATCGCAGGAGCGTTATCGCGAGCGCAGCAGGTCTGGGGGCGATGTCCATTCTAGCTGGCTGCTCCTCCAACGGCGGCGACAGCGGTTCCGCTTCGAGCGACGCTTCGTTTAAGATCGGCACCATCGGCCCGCTGACCGGCGCCAACGCGTCCTACGGCAAGTCCGTTACCCAGGGTGTCGAGCTTGGCTGCAAGGATTTTTCGACCAAGGAGCTGCCGCTTGCCAGCAAGGCCGAGGATGACCAGGCCGATGGCGAGAAGGCCGTCAACGCCTTCAACACCCTGCTCGACTGGGGCATGCAGGCCCTCGTCGGCCCGACTACCACGGGTGCGTCGGTTGCCGTTGCCGCAGAGTGTGGTAACGACCCCAAGACGTTCATGATCACCCCGTCCGCGTCCTCCGAGGACGTCACCGACGGCAAGGATTGCGTCTTCCAGGTTTGCTTCACCGACCCCAACCAGGGTGTCAACGCTGCCAAGTTCCTGGCGCAGAAGTATGCGGACGAGAAGTTCGTGCTGTTCTATAACTCCGGCGACGCCTATTCTTCGGGCATCGCAGATTCCTTTAAGGCCCAGGCCGCTGAGTCCAAGCTCGAGATTGTTGACGAGGAGACCTTTAAGGACGACTCCGCCACGAGCTTTACGAACCAGCTGACCAAGGCCAAGCAGGCCGGCGCCACCATGATCTTTGCGCCGATCTACTACACGCCGGCGTCCGTCCTGCTCAAGAACGCCAAGGACATGGGCTACGACGTCAAGATGATGGGCTGCGACGGCATGGACGGCATCCTGGGCGTTGAGGGCTTCGATACCTCTCTTGCCGAGGGTCTGCTGCTCATGACCCCGTTCTCCGCCGACGACGAGAAGAACGCCGACTTCGTCAACGCTTACAAGGATAAGTACGGCGATACCCCCGACCAGTTTGCCGCCGACGCCTACGACGGCGTGCACGCGGTGGCCGAGGCCCTCAAGGAGGCCGGTCTTGGTGTCGACGCCGACCCGACCGAGGCCGCCGAGAAGCTGTCCAAGGCTATGCTCAAGATTACCGTTGACGGTCTGACCGGCAAGCTCACCTGGAACGATAAGGGCCAGGTCCAGAAGGAGCCCACGGCGTACGTCATCACCGACGGCAAGTACGTACAGGCCTAATTGGCCGCCTTACATAGAGCGGTTTTGATCCCAAGCAGGGGAGGTTTTGGCCTTCCCTGCTTGCTTGGTATCTAGGGACGATGTAACGTCCCTGTTTCATACATCAACTGGAAACCTATTCGAAAGGGGGATGTGGAACATGACGGTCTTTATCCAATACCTGGTCAACGGCCTGTCCATGGGCAGCGTCTACGCCATCATCGCGTTGGGCTACACCATGGTCTACGGTATCGCCAAGATGCTGAACTTCGCTCACGGCGACGTCATCATGGTCGGTGCCTATGTCTCGTTCTGCGCCACGTCGTATCTCGGCCTCCCGGGCTGGGTATCTGTAATTCTTTCTTGTGTGGTCTGCACGGTTCTCGGCGTTCTCATCGAGGGTCTGGCCTATAAGCCGCTGCGCCAAGCAGGCCCGCTGGCCGTTCTGATCACGGCTATCGGCGTGTCTTACTTCCTGCAGAACGCCGCGCAGCTTCTGTGGGGCGCCACGCCCAAGAACTTCACTTCGCTCGTCACCTTCCAGGTGCCGGAGTTCTTGGCCAAGTTCAACGTAAGCGCCGTCTCGCTCGTCACCATCGTCGCCTGCCTGGTTATCATGGCCGGCCTGATGTTCTTTACAGGTAAGACCAAGATGGGCAAGGCCATGCGCGCCGTGTCCGAGGACAAGGCCGCCGCTCAGCTCATGGGCATCAACGTCAACCGCACCATCTCGATGACGTTTGCCATCGGCTCGGCGCTTGCCGCCATCGCCGGCGTGCTCCTGTGCTCCTACTCGCCGGTGCTGCAGCCCACGACGGGTGCCATGCCTGGCATCAAGGCCTTCGACGCCGCCGTCTTCGGCGGCATTGGCTCCATCCCCGGTGCCTTTGTCGGTGGCATTCTCATCGGCATCATCGAGGCGATGGCGCAGGCTTACATTTCCACGAGCCTTGCCAACTCCATCGTCTTTGGTGTTTTGATCATCGTCCTGCTCGTCAAGCCTGCCGGCCTCTTGGGCAAGTACGTCCCCGAGAAGGTGTAGGTGAGCGTTATGAAGTTTCTTAAAGACAAGCAGACGCGTCACGACTTTGTCACGTACGCCATGTGCATCGTGGCCTTCGCCATCGTGTTCTTTATGCAGTCTAACCACATGATTCCGCGCATGATCGCCGGTCAGCTGGTTCCCATCACGGCCTATATCGTCATGGCCATTTCCCTCAACCTCGTCGTCGGCATCGCGGGCGACTTGTCGCTGGGCCACGCGGGCTTTATGAGCGTCGGTGCCTACACGGGCATCGTCACCGCCGTCGCGCTGGAGAGCGCCGTTCCGTCCGATCCGATGCGTCTGATCATCAGCATTGTGGTCGGCGCTATCGCCGCTGCCATCTTGGGCTTCTTGATTGGTATCCCGGTCCTGCGCCTGAGCGGCGACTATCTGGCCATCGTGACCCTGGCTTTTGGCGAGATCATCAAAGAGATCGTCACCTGCCTCATTGTGGGCGTCGACTCCCGCGGCCTGCACGTGATTTTTAACATCACGGGCAACTCTACGATCGACGACCTGCACCTGCTCGAGGACGGCACCGCCATCATCAAGGGCGCCCAGGGCGCCTCGGGCGTGTCGACGTACTCGACCTTCCTCGCCGGTGCCATCCTGGTCATGGTCGCACTCGTGATCGTGCTCAACCTGGTCCGCAGCCGTACCGGCCGTGCCATTATGGCCGTGCGCGATAACAAGATTGCAGCCGAGTCCGTAGGCATCTCCGTCACGGAGTACCGCATGATCGCCTTCGTGGTTTCCGCTGCCCTCGCCGGTGCTGCCGGAGCTCTCTTCGGCGGCAACTTCTCGCAGCTCTCCGCCACCAAGTTCGACTTCAACACGTCGATCCTCATTCTGGTGTTCGTGGTCCTGGGCGGCCTGGGCAACATGCGCGGTTCCGTCATCGCGGCGGCGTTGCTCACGGTGCTTCCCGAGCTGCTCCGTCAGTTCTCGGACTACCGCATGCTCATCTACGCCATCGTGTTGATCCTGGTCATGATCTTTACCAACAACCCGCAGTTCAAGGCGTTCTTCGGTCGCGTCAAGGACCGCTTTGCTTCCAAGAAGGAGGTGGCAGCCGATGCCCAGTAAATTTGAGTTCAACAAGGGCAAGATGGTCCCGTATCCTTCTGGCGCCATCGTTCCCGACCGTGACCTGGGCGAGCGCCCGGCACTCGAGTGCATCCACCTGGGCATTGAGTTCGGTGGCCTTAAGGCAGTCGATGACTTTAGCCTGACTATCGGCAAGACCGAGATCGCCGGTCTCATCGGCCCCAACGGTGCCGGCAAGACCACGGTCTTCAACCTGCTCACCAAGGTGTACCAGCCTACGCACGGCACCATCCTGCTCGATGGTGAGGACTCCTCGGGCAAGTCGGTCTACCAGGTCAACCGCATGGGTATTGCCCGTACGTTCCAGAACATTCGCCTGTTCAACACCATGACGGTGGAGGACAACGTTAAGGTCGGCCTGCACAACCAGGAGCGCTACTCCGGCTTTGAGGGCGTGCTGCGCCTGCCGACGTATTGGAAGCACGAGAAGGCCGCCCACGAGCGCGCCATGGAGCTACTGTCCATTTTTGACATGGAGCACCTGGCAAACGAGCAGGCCGGATCGCTGCCTTACGGCGCTCAGCGTCGTCTGGAAATCGTCCGCGCGCTTGCCACCAACCCCAAGCTGCTGCTGCTCGACGAGCCTGCCGCCGGCATGAACCCGTCCGAGACCGCGGAGCTCATGGAGAACATCGTTAAGATTCGCGACACCTTCGGCATCGCCATCATGCTTATCGAGCACGATATGTCGCTCGTCATGAATATATGCGAGGGTATCTGCGTGCTTAACTTTGGCAAGGTCATCGCCAAGGGCACGGCAGAGGAAATCCAGAACAACGACGCCGTTATCGAGGCGTATCTGGGTAAGCAGGATAAGGGGGAGAACTAAATGGCAGAGCCGATGCTTTCCGTCTACAACATCAACGTCTGGTACGGCGCCATCCACGCCATCAAGGACATCTCCTTTAACGTTAACGAGGGCGAGATCGTGGCCTTGATTGGTGCCAACGGTGCCGGCAAGTCCACAACGCTCAAGACCGTCTCGGGCTTGCTGCGCTCCAAGACCGGTTCCATCAAGTTTATGGGCGAGGACATTACTCATACGCCCGCTGATAAGCTGGTTGGTAAGGGGCTGGCTCAGGTTCCCGAGGGTCGTCGCGCCTTTTTGCAGATGACGGTCGAGGAGAACCTGGAGATGGGTGCCTATACGCAGCCCAAGTCCACGGTGGCTCCGGGCCTGGAGCGCGTCTACGAGCAGTTCCCGCGCCTGAAGGAACGTCGTCGCCAGGTCGCCGGCACCCTTTCAGGCGGCGAGCAGCAGATGCTCGTTATGGGGCGCGCCCTTATGAGTAACCCCAAGCTGCTCATGCTCGACGAACCTTCCATGGGTCTGGCACCGATTCTGATCGAACAGATCTTCCAGATTGTCGAGGACCTGCACAAGGCCGGTACCACGGTACTTCTGGTCGAGCAAAACGCGCAGATGGCGCTTTCCATCGCCACGCGCGGTTACGTGCTCGAGACCGGCAAAATCACCATGACCGGCACCGGTCAAGAGCTGCTGCACGACGATAACGTCCGCAAGGCCTATCTGGGTGGCTAGATAGTTACGGCGTTTTGCCAAACGCCGTAACCAGCCGACGCTGCAAGCCCGCCAGAGCGGCAATCTGCCTTTCAACTTCGGCGGCATGACCAGAAGGTCAATGCTGCCTTGTTTCAAGGCACCTTGCTCGCTCTGGCGGGCTTTCGCTGTCGTTGCCAAAACATCGGCGTTGTGGCAGATGCCAACGACTACCCCCTTTATGTTGCGGTGAAATAGGGACTAAATGGGAGTCTAAGAGGCCAAAACAGTCCCTATTCCACCGCAACTTCATGGGGATGTGTGAAAATGCCCGTCGGAAAACATCTGCTGTCTTTGGGGGTCTATCTATGGTGTACGAGTTTTGTGCCGAGAACTTTGAGCGGGTGCCGGCGGCTATCGATGCCGGTGCAAGGCGTATCGAGCTGTGCGACAACCTTGCCGTTGGTGGCACCACGCCTTCGGCCGGCGTTATCAGCGCTACGACCAACTATGCCCACGAGCACGATGCACGGGTGATGTGCATGATTCGCCCGCGTGGCGGCGACTTTCACTACAACCAGGACGAGCTGCGTATGATGGAGATGGACCTGGGCCTTGCCGTGAGCGCCGGCGTTGACGGCTTGGTCTTTGGCTGCTGCAAGCCCTGCGCTGGCGGATGGGCGCTCGACGAACTTACGCTTGGCGCCCTCGTGATGGCTGCGGGCTGCGCGACCGAGGAATGTAAGCGTGAGCCCATCGACATCACCTTCCACATGGCGTTTGACCAGCTCTCGCCCGAGGCTCAACTCGATGCCGTCGACACACTCGCCGATTGCGGCGTTACGCGCATCCTGACGCACGGCGGTGCCGCCGGCACGCCGATCGAGGACAACCTGGAGCATCTGTCGCGTCTTATCGAGTGTGCGGGAGACCGCCTGACCATCCTTCCCGGCGGCGGCATTTCCACGGCCAACCGCGATACCGTGGCGGCGGCACTGGGCGTCTCCGAGCTCCATGGCACCAAGATTGTGCCGCTGGAGGTATAACCCGTGGCGCTGGTATTTGACGTTCAGCAGGCGAACGGTAAGCCCGACGACAACCGTCGTCCCGGCACCGCGTGCCCTTTTTGCGATACAGAAGGGCTCACCGACATCATTCGCCGTGATGGCGATTGCATTTGGCTCGAGAATAAGTTCAAGACCCTGCGCGCCACCCGTCAAACCGTGCTGATCGAGTCGGCCGATCACGATGCCGACCTGGTGACCTACGAGCCGGATGAACTCCACCATGTGATGCGGTTTGCCCTGGGTTGCTGGCAGCAGATGATCGATTCACAGCAGTATCGAAGCGTGCTCATGTACAAGAACAAGGGTCCGCTCTCGGGCGGTAGTCTCGTGCATCCGCACATGCAGATTGTGGGTTTGGAGCAGGAAGACGGCTACACTTCGCTGACTTCTGCCAATTTCGAAGGCATCAATGTCTGGCAACAGGGGAGGATCTCGGTCAATATCTCAACCGAACCGATCATGGGGTTCTTTGAGATCAACGTTTCAGCCCCGCAGGGAATCGCCGCCAGCGATGACACGAGAGACCAAGCCGAGACGGACCTCTTCGCCGATGCAATCCAGATAGCTCTGCGCTATATCTTGCACGAGCACCATGGCGGTCGTGCAGAGTCGTACAACCTGTTCTTCTATCACATGAGCGACCGAACCATTGCCAAGGCGCTTCCACGTTGGGTGGTTTCACCCTACTTTGTCGGGTATCGGCTGGCTCAGGTCAATGCTGAGACCACGCTCGATGTCGATGCGGAGCGACTCCGCGCACATCTGGAGGCGCTCACATCGTAAAGTGAGCGCCCGCACACTGCGGACGGTTTAGCGCGCCATTGCATCGCGGCCGGCCTCGACGCGCTTGCGCTGGGCGGCGCGCTCCTCGCCGGTCAGACGCTCAAAGAAGTGCCCGATAAGCGAGGCGAGCACCTGCTGAAACAACGTTCCACACATGACGGGAAACACAACTTCGCCCGGAAAGTATTGCGTGGCGATGACGGCGCCCGAAGAGATATTGCGCATGCCGCAGGTAAAGCACATGGTGGTCGTTTCGCTATATGGCAGATGCAGCGCGCGGGCGACCAGAATGCCGACGACAAAGCCGCTGATGGCGAAGACCAAAATAAAGAGGGCGACTTCCAAGCGCACCGCGTTCATGTGCAGCACGTACTCGCTCATGGCGGTGGAGTTGGAGGCGATAACGCCCATCATCATGAACTTGCAGGCGGGCGAGAGCGCGGGGGAGAGTTTTTCGTGCCCCCATCCGCGCGTGAGCTCGTTGATCACGATGCCGAGAACGGCGGGGATGGCGATCATAAAGGCCATGTTCTGCATCATACTCGGCACGTCGATCGAGACGGTGGCGCCTAGCAGGAGCTTGAGCGTAAGCGGAATCGTCACAGGGGAGATGACCGAGGACGTCAGGATGATGGTGAGCGCGAGCGGGCCGTTGCCGCCGAACATGCTGATCCACATAAAAGCGGTGACTGCCACGGGCACACTGTATTCGAGCACGATGCCGCAGACAAGGTTGGGGTTGGAACCAAAGAACAACGATCCCATGGCATAGGCCGCGATGGGAATAAGCGCCGCCGAGACCAACAATGCCACAATCAGGTGCAGCGGACGGTGGAACACCTCGGCTACCTGGTGGAAGGTGTTGCTGAGCGCACCTTGGAACGTCATAAAGGCAAACAAGGTGGGAACGATGGGCTTGAGAACGCCGATCTGTTGAGGAAAGAGCACGCCGAGCGCCACGCAAGTCGGAACGATGATTTGCATGTGCCCCGCGAGAAACTTGCCCAGTCCAACCCATTGCTTCATATGCTCTTGTGACTCCCTTTGCTCGTGAATCCGTTTTGACTGGATATGCTAGACGCTCACATGTGTCCGTGCGTCAGAAACGCTCGATTATTTCGAGGGTATTACCGGCATCGTTTACCGAAACCGCGGCGTGCTGCGGCGATTTGCGTCCGCGCCGCACGGTATAATAAATCCGTTCAACAGATCTGCCTGCCGAAGCGGGCATACACAGAGGACTCATCGCTATGAACCGTGAGAGGTATCGCGGCGACCTGCCCCTATCGGGGGTGGGTGCCTATGTCATCGCTTAAGACGACGCATCGCTGGGCGGTCGCTCAGCAAAACCCCGAGCTCGAAAAGGAGCTTTCGGCTGGTCTGGGCATTCCCAGGCTGGTGGCGCGCATTATGGTCGCGCACGGCATTGGCTCCATCAAAGAGGGCCAATTGTTTTTGACGCCTTCGCTCGATCGCGACTGGGCGGACCCACTCGTTATTCCGGGCATGTCGGTCGTTGCCGACCGCGTTGAGCGTGCTATTCGCAGCCACGAGCGTATCGCCGTCTTTGGCGATTTTGACGTCGACGGCATTACGTCGACTTGTCTGTTGACCGAGGCGCTACGTTCGTTTGGCGCCAACGTCACGCCGTTTATTCCGCACCGCTTTGACGAGGGCTACGGCCTGTCGCGTGCGGCGCTCGACCGCGTCAACGAGCTCGCTCAACCCAACCTGATTGTGACCGTCGATAACGGTATTGCTGCCAAGGAAGAGGTCTCCTATCTGGAGAGTCTGGGGATCGATTTGGTGGTCACGGACCATCACGAGCCCTCCGACCAGGTGCCGCAGGGTGTGCCCCTGACTGACCCCAAGCTCGAGGACGAGGGCCCCTCGCGTGAGCTTGCCGGTGCTGGTGTGGCGCTCAAGCTGGTGCAAGTCCTGGGTGAGCGCCTGGGCAAGCCGTCGTATTGGCGTTCGCTAATCGAGGTCGCGGCGCTGGGCACCGTGTCCGACATGATGCCGCTCACGCCCGAGAACCGCGCGCTGGTTGCCGAGGGCATCCAGCAGATGCGCGTAACCGCTCGCCCCGGCTATATCGCGCTTGCCGCGCTCGCCAAGGCGGACCTTTCGAGCATTACGGCGGATGGCCTGTCATTCTCGCTCATTCCTCGCTTAAACGCTGCCGGTCGCATGGCCGATCCCAAGCTGGCGCTCGACCTGCTGCTTGCCCGCGATCCCATCGAAGCAAGCGCACTGGCGGCTGAGCTCGAGGAAATCAACCGCCAGCGCCGTGAGATCGAGGCGGAGCTCACGCGCGATGCCATGGCAAAGGTCGAGGAGACCTATGACGGCGGACGCGCGATCGTCGTGGGCGGCGAAGGCTGGCACGAGGGCGTCAAGGGCATCGTGGCAAGCCGTCTGACCAACCGCTACCACGTGCCGGCGCTGCTGTTCTCGATCGAGGACGGTATCGCGCGCGGCTCTGGTCGCTCGGTGGGCAAAGTTAACCTGTTTGACGCCATCGAGCGCTGTTCCGACCTGATGATTCGTCGCGGCGGACATGCCGGTGCGGTGGGTGTGACTATCGAGGCATCCAAGCTCGACGAGTTCCGCCGTCGCCTTTCGGCCGTGCTATCGGAGCTTCCCGCCGAGGACTTTGAGGACACTGACGAGGTTGCCGCCACCGTTGACCTCTCCGAGCTAAATATCGAGACCATCGAGCAGATTTCCCGCCTTGAGCCGTTTGGCCAGGGTAATAAGGTGCCGCTGCTGGCTGCCGAGGGCGTGACGATGTGTGATCGCGCCGTGGTGGGTAAGACCGGCGAGCACATGCGCTTCGTGGCGACGGATGGCGCCGCGAGTGTGCCGGCCATCATGTTTCGTGTACCGCAAATCGATAAGCTCATCAACTGCGATAGCGCTGTCGATTTGGTGTTCGAGGCCGTTGCCGAGCATTGGCAGGGTCGTGTGAAGCCCAAGCTCATGATCAAGGATGTTCTGGTCCGCGATACCACGCTGCCCAGCATCGACGATCCGGCATGCGAGCTTCGTCGTGGCGTGCAGCCGGCGGATTCCGGCCTGCGCCTGGAGTCGCGCAAGCGCGAGACGCTCGCCCAGCTTTCCTATACCGAGCTCACGCGCTCGCTTATCCATAGCTTTATCGGATCGAACCAGCCGCACCGCGCGCAGGTTGAGGCGCTCGATGCCCTGGCCGATCACCAAAGTGTTCTGGCCGTTATGGGAACGGGGCGCGGCAAGTCGCTCATCTTCCATGTGCATGCCGCGCGCGAGGCGGTTCTTCGCGGGCGTGCGAGCATCTTTGTCTATCCGCTGCGCGCGCTCGTTGCCGACCAGGCCTATCACCTCTCGTCGACGATGGCCGCGCTCGGCATTGGCGTCGGCGTGTTGACCGGCGAGACCGTGGAGACCGCACGCGATGACGTGTTTGCCGGCTTGGCTTCGGGCCGTACCGGCATCGTGCTCACGACGCCCGAGTTCCTGTCCATTCACCGCGACCGCTTTGCGCGTTCGGGGCGCATCGGTTTTGTCGTTATCGATGAGGCGCACCACGCTGGCCTTGCCAAGGGCGGCGACCGCAGCGCCTATCTCGACATGCCCGATATCCTCAAAGCCCTGGGCGACCCGGTCGTTATGGCTGCGACGGCCACCGCGACGGCTCCGGTCGTGGCCGAGCTTGCCCGCATGCTGCCGATCACTCGCACGGTGGTCGACGAGACGGTGCGCGAGAATCTGCAGCTCGAGGACGACCGCGATCTTGCAAGTCGCGAGAACCGTTTGGTGTCGATTGTGGCGACGGGGGAAAAGACCGTCATCTACGTCAATTCGCGCGACCAGTCCGTGGCGCTCGCCAAGACGTTGCGCAAGCGTGTGCCCGATTGCGCAACCCATATCGCGTTCTATAACGCGGGGCTTGCGCGTTCCGATCGCCGTCGCGTGGAGGAAGCATTCCGAGACGGCAGCCTCAGCTGCATCGTCTCGACATCTGCCTTTGGCGAGGGCGTCAACCTGCCCGATATCCGCCATGTCGTGCTCTATCACATGCCGTTTGGCGGCATTGAGTTTAACCAGATGAGCGGCCGTGCCGGCCGCGATGGCCAGCCCGCCGTGATCCATCTGCTCTATTCGTCGCGCGATGCCCGCATTAACGAGCGCCTGCTCGACTGCTATGCGCCCGAGCGCGACGAGCTCGTCACGCTCTATCGCGCGCTGCAGACCATGTGGCGCTCCAACCGCGGCAAAACCGGGGACGATTCCTTTAGCGCGAGCGATATCGACATCGCGCAGATGTGCCTTGCCATCGATGCACGCACGCCGGTCAACGAGCGTTCGGTGGAAAGCGGCCTGGGAATCTTCGAAGAGCTTGGTTTTTGTCGAGTTTCGGGGTTTGACGACACCCGTCGCATCGCGATGGCCGAAAACCCCGGCCGCGTGCAATTGAGTAGGTCAATTCGCTATTTGGAGGGCTTGCGCTCGCGCATGGAGTTCTCGGCTTTCCGGAGCTGGGCGCTCGATTCGTGCGCTTCTGATATGCTAGCCAAAGTTAACCGCCCGATCGTACCGCGGGCCTAGGGGAAGGGGACCTCGATGGATGCCGCAGCCCGTACCGCCCATGATTCCACCCTCCAGCCGTTTTCGGAGATGGAGCACTATAAGCATGCCGATGAGCTGCCGCCCGAGATTATGGCGGACAGCTACGACAAGCTGGAGCGCTTGTGCCTCAAATATATGAATGAGGACGACTTCTCCAAGGTGGAGCAAGCCTACTGCTTTGCCGCCGAGAAGCACTGTAACCAAAAGCGCCGCTCGGGTGAGATGTACATCAACCATCCCGTCGAGGTGGCCATCATTCTGGCCGATCTCAAAATGGATTGTGACGTGGTGTGCGCCGCGCTGCTGCACGATACCGTCGAGGACACCGAGACCTCGCTCGCCGATGTTTCCGGCCTGTTTGGCGAAACCGTTGCCGAGCTCGTCGATGGCGTGACCAAGCTCACCAACATCGAAGTCGACAGCATGGACGAGAAGCAGGCGCTCACGCTGCGCAAGATGTTCCTCGCCATGTCCAAGGACATTCGCGTCATCATCGTTAAACTTGCCGACCGTTTGCACAACATGCGTACGCTTGCAGCCCTGCGCGAGGATCGTCGCCTGTTTAAGGCTCGCGAGACCATGGACGTGTACGCGCCCTTGGCCGACCGCCTGGGCATGAGCTCTATTAAGTGGGAGCTCGAGGACCTGTCCTTCTTCTACCTGGAGCCCGATGCCTACCAGCGCATCGCGCGCATGGTGGCTGAGTCGCGCGAGGTCCGCGAGCGCTACCTTACCGAGACCATCAAGACGCTTACCGATGAGCTCAACCGCATTGGTCTGGAGGACTTCCAGATCAACGGCCGTTCCAAGCACTATTGGTCCATCTACCAAAAGATGAAGCGCAAGGGCAAGGAGTTCTCCGAGATTTACGACCTGGTGGCGCTGCGCGTTATTACCCATTCGGTGCGCGATTGCTACTCCACGCTCGGTGCTGTGCATACGCTGTGGCACCCCATGCCTGGTCGCTTTAAAGACTATATCGCCATGCCCAAGGTCAATAACTACCAGTCGCTCCACACGACGGTCATCGGCCCCACGGCTCGTCCGCTCGAGATTCAGATTCGAACCTACGAGATGCATGAGCAGGCCGAGTACGGCATTGCCGCCCACTGGCTGTATAAGAAATCGGGCGGATCGTCTGCTTCTAAGACCAATGACGCTCAACGTTTGGACGACCAGATCAACTGGCTCAAACATTCGCTCGATTGGGCGGCTTCCGACGAGATCACCGATGCCAAGGAATACCTGCACTCGCTGAAGGTCGATCTGTTCGATCAGGAGATCTTTGTCTTCACGCCCAAAGGCGAGGTCATGGCGCTTCGTGCCGGCTCCACGCCGCTCGACTTTGCCTATGCCGTTCACACCGAGGTGGGAAACCACTGCGTCGGCGCCAAAATCAACGGTGCGGTGGCTCCGCTCACGCACGAGATTAAGACGGGTGACCGTGTCGAGATCCTGACTAACAAGAGTTCCAAGCCGTCGCGCGATTGGCTCAAGATCGTTAAGACACCTTCCGCCAAGTCAAAGATCCGCCGCTATTTTGCCGCTGCGACCAAGGACGACGACGCTGCCGCCGGTCGCGATATGCTGGCCAAGGACCTGCGTAAGCGTGGCTATGGCATTTCTACGCCGCGTTCGACGCGTGCACTCAACGCCGTGGCGGAGCAGTTTAACTTCAAGCAGCTCGAGGACCTGTTTGCCGCCGTCGGCGCCGGCAAGGTTGCCCCGCGCGCTGTGGGCAATAAGGTCGAGCAAATCTTGGACCCCAAGCCCGAGGAACAGCTCACCAAGGCCGAGGCTATCGCCGAGGTCGTGAAGCAGCCTGCTCGCGGCTCCAACCGCAAGCCGCAAAAGCGCGGCAAGAGCGCTAGTAACGGCATTATCGTCAAGGGCGAGAGCAACAGCGGCCTGCTGGTCCGTCTGGCTCATTGCTGCAACCCCGTGACGGGCGACGACATCGTCGGCTTCATCACGCGCGGTCGTGGCGTTTCGGTGCATCGCGCCAACTGCCCCAACGTCAAGGGTCTTATGGAACATCCCGAGCGCATGATCGATGTGGAGTGGGACGGCGCTGCCGACACCCTCTTCCAGGTCGAGATCGTGGTCGAGTGCCTGGACCGCATGGGCCTGCTCAAGGATGTCACCATTGCCATTGGCGATGCGGGCGGCAATATCCTTTCTGCCGCCACGTCGACCAACCGCGAGGGTATTGCAACCCTGCGCTTTATGGTCGAGATCTCGGACGCGAGCGGTCTGGATCCGCTGCTGGCTTCCATCAGCAGTGTCGATTCGGTCTACGACGCTCGCCGTCTTATGCCCGGCGAAGGCGGAGCTCAGCTCAAGCGCCGTGTGTAGGTGCGAGAGCCTCTCAGCATCATAGATATTGGTTACGTTCGAGGCATCGTTTGGTGCCTCGAACGTATTTTAGAAGGAGGGTATGCGCATGGGCGATATGACTTTGGACCTGACACCCCGAGGTGCAGCTTCGATTGAGGCACTCGTCAACGGCCCGATTCAGACCAACAGTTACGTCGTGATTTCGAATGACGAGTGCTTAATCGTCGATCCGGCGTGGGAGGGCGAGCGTCTTGTGGAGCATATCCGTACCGCGCATCCCGAGGTTCGCGTACTCGGCTCTGTCTGCACGCACGGTCATGCCGACCATGTTGGCGGGGTCGCCGGGGTTCGAGCTGTCGTTGGCGACAGCGCACTATATGAGTTGTGCGCTAAGGACGTGATGGTGCCTCGCGCAAATATCGAGGAGCAGCGCGCCATGTGGGGTATTGAGACGCCCGATCCGGGCGAGCCGACGCGGCTGCTTGCCGAGGGCGATACGATTGAATTGGGCGATATCTGCCTGCAGGTGATCGAGACGCCGGGGCATACGCCGGGCGGCATCGTCCTGTTCGCCGCGACCGAGCAGGGGAACATCGCCTTTGTGGGCGACACACTTTTCCCGGGCAGCCACGGTCGTACCGATCTTTCCGGCGGTGACGAGGCGGCGATTATGCGCTCGCTCTCCAAACTTGCCAAGACGCTTCCGCCCGATACCGTTTGCTTGACGGGCCATGGCGATTCGACCACGATGGCGCGCGAACTTATGCAGAACCCGTTTATGCAGATGTAGGCTTGAAGCCGTCTTTCGAACCACGAAGACCGCTCAATCGTCAAGCTATTTTCCCCAGTGGGTCGATTCTGTGGGGCAAACGGTCAAAATTTGTCCAATCGGATGGTATTCGTGAACAAACGAACGTTTATGCTCGGGTATGTCGTGGTAAAATCTCAGGCGTTATCGGAGCAACCTTACAGGAGGTTTCTTTTATGCTCGTCAACGCAGCAGACATGCTCAAGAAGGCCGAGGCCGGCAAGTACGGTCTCGGTGCCTTCAACACCAACAACCTCGAGTGGACCCTGGCTATTCTCCAGGCCGCCGAGGAGGCCAAGTCTCCGCTGATCCTTCAGTGCACCGCTGGTGCCGCTAAGTGGATGGGCGGTTTCAAGGTCTGCGCCGACATGGTCAAGGCTGCCGTCGAGGCCACGGGCGTTACCGTTCCCGTCGCCCTTCACCTCGATCACGGTTCTTACGAGGACTGCTTCAAGTGCATCGAGGCCGGCTTCACGTCCATCATGTATGACGGCTCTCACGAGGAGACCTTCCAGCTTAACCTCGACCGCACCAAGGAGCTCGTTGAGCTTGCTCACTCCAAGGGCATGTCCATCGAGGCCGAGGTCGGCGGCATCGGCGGCACCGAGGACGGCGTGACCTCCAGCGGCGAGCTCGCTGATCCTGCTGAGTGCAAGCAGATTGCTGACCTGGGCGTCGACTTCCTCGCCTGCGGTATCGGCAACATCCACGGCGTGTACCCTGCCGACTGGGCTGGCCTTTCCTTCGAGCGCCTGGGCGAGATCAAGGCTCAGACCGGCGACCTGCCCCTCGTCCTGCACGGTGGCACCGGCATCCCCGAGGATCAGATCAAGAAGGCCATCTCCCTGGGTATCTCCAAGATCAACGTCAACACCGATCTGCAGCTCGTCTTCGCCAAGGGCGTTCGCGAGTACATCGAGGCTGGCAAGGATCAGCAGGGCAAGGGCTTTGACCCCCGCAAGCTCCTCAAGCCTGGTCGCGACAACATCGTTGCCCGCACCAAGGAGCTCATGGAGGAGTTTGGCTCCGTCAACAAGGCGTAAGTAGCGGTTTAACTTTCCCGTCGGAGGCCCCGTTCACCCTACGCTTTTCCCTTGCGCTCACCTGGCTTTGCCAGAAGTCGCGCAATGGGAAAAGCTTCGGGTGAACGGGGCCTCCTTCGTTAACTCGCTACAGGGTTACTGGGCTGAATTCATTTTTTCTAGGTACCGTTTATCGGTGTTGAGAGTTCCTTTATTGGGGCTTTCTTTTTTATCTCGCTACAATGGACTTCAAGCGTTCTAGTGACTTGGAGTTTTAGTATGGCTGTTGTTAAGGTGCTGCCTTCGGATGGGAAGGTTATTGACGAGGGTCCTGTTGGTTGCTCTGTTGATGTTTGCAATGATGACTTCCGTTTTCTAGATATTGGCTTGCCACCCGAGATTCTGCGTTTAAAGGACGCGGGGTATCTTTCGCAGGCTATTGAGGCTTGCGACCGCCTACTTGCCCAAGATCCCGATCCCTCGCTTGCTGCCTGCGTTCGTGCCGAGCGGTATCGCATGCTTGAGACGCCGCTTCATTTTTCGGTGTCGCGCGATCGAGCTATTGCGATGATTCGCGAGGAGTGGCCTGAGTTTACCGAGGAGCAGTTTAACGATCTGATTGACCGTAAGCGTATTGACTGGCGCTTTATCGATGGTGAGCTGTTCGTTCTCGACAACTTCCTCGATTCGCTTCGCGTATATCCCAAAGAGGTCCCCGGCATGCGTCCCGATTCTACGGACGGAATAGCACTGCGCAACGAGATGCTCAAGGAGATGGAGTCGCAAAACGGATTGACTCGCGTTATTACGCTTAAGGCGTCCTTGTCTGTCCCCGGCGCTCTAGAGGGGGAGACCGTTCGCGCTTGGCTACCCGTTGCCGCCGCCTGTCGTCAACAGTCTCATATCGAGGTTCTCGATATGACGCCGGAGGGTGCTGTTGCTCCCGCGAACGCTTCGGCGCGTACCGCCTCGTGGTCTTCTTCGAGTGATCGCTCATTCTCGGTGACCTATCGCTATCAAATCAATGCCGCTTATCGCGATATTTATGGGGGTGCGCTTCCGTCGCATCCGTGTATGGACGCGCCGTTGCCCGAAGATATTTCTGAGGACCGTCCGCACATTGCATTCACGCCGTATCTGCAGCAGCTGACGGCCGGTGTTGTTGACGGACTCGAGGATCCGCTCGATCGCGCTCGTGCTATCTATGATTATCTGACGCAGCATATCGACTATCGCTATCAGCCGCCGTATTTGCTTTTGGGATCTATTGCCGATGACTGCGCGCATTCGCTCCGCGGCGATTGCGGCGTTATGGCGCTCACGTTTATCACCATGTGCCGTATCGCGGGCGTGCCTGCCCGTTGGCAGAGCGGCCTGTACGTTGCGCCCGATTCGGTGGGGTCGCACGACTGGGCAGAGTTCTATACGCCGCAGACCGGTTGGCTCAACGCCGACGTGTCATTTGGATCTTCTGCTCGCAGGATGGGGGAGGAGTGGCGCCGCCGTCACTACTTTGGCAATCTCGACCCATGGCGTATGGTGGCCAACAATCGATTCCAGGCAGAGTTTGAGCCCTCTTTCGACGGCATGCGCGAGGACCCTTACGATAACCAGATGGGTGAGGCTTCGGTCGACGGTCGCGGATGCCGTCAGCGCGAGATGCTCCGCACAGTCGAACTCATCGAAATGCTCGAAGTTCCATTTTCGGACTAATCGGTAGAAAGCTGTGATAAACTAACTCACGCATTACGTGCCCGAGTGGCGGAATTGGCAGACGCAGTGGACTCAAAATCCACCGTTGGCAACAACGTGCGAGTTCGAGTCTCGCCTCGGGCACCATACATGCAAGCGAGCGTTCAAGGGGGTTGCGGCCCCCTTTTTCGTGCCGAACTCGCGTGAGCGCGCGAAGCGTTAAGCAAACAGGCCTGCGGCCTGTTTGTAGCGGAGCGTGGCGAGGGCGCCTCGCGCCCGAAGCCCGGGGCTTCGCGAAGCGAAGGCCCTTCGAGTCTCGCCTCGGGCACCATACATGCAAGCGAGCGTTCAAGGGGGTCAAGGCCCCTTTTTCGTGTACGTAATGTGATAACGCGCTGTACGTGTTATTATTCGCAAGGCGTTGTTCTCGCAATGCCCTAAAGAGGAACCCGAGGGTTCCCACCTTTTGGCGCCAATGAGCAGCTGACTGGTCATACAACTTAGATTCCCTTCCTCAAATCGAGGAAGTCTATGTGTACGACCTGGTTGCTGAGAAGCGCCGGGTTATTTTTTTATGAATGGAGGTAGGGAAAATAGCTAAGTCTGATGACACCCGCATCAACGACGAGATCACTGCATCTTCGTGCCGTTTGATTGGCGTCGATGGCTCTCAGCTCGGCCTGTTCGCCATCCGTGATGCCCAGCGCGTCGCCGACGATCAGGGTCTCGACCTGGTCGAGATCGCTCCCAAGGCGGAGCCGCCGGTCTGCAAGGTCATGGACTACGGTAAGTTCAAGTACCAGCAGGCCATGAAGGCCAAGGCTGCTCGTAAGAACCAGTCCAAGGTCGAGGTCAAGGAAATGAAGTTCCGACCCAAGATCGACGTTGGCGACTACGAGACCAAGAAGGGCCACGTTCTGCGTTTCCTCAAGAAGGGCGCACGCGTTAAGATCACCATCATGTTCCGCGGCCGTGAGATGGCTCACCCGGAGCAGGGCCTTAACGTTCTCGAGCGTCTCGCCGAGGATCTCAAGCCTTACGCTACGGTCGAGTCTAAGCCTAAGATGGAAGGCCGTAACATGCTTATGCTGCTCGCCCCGATTAAGGGCGCCTTCGATGAGGATAAAGCGGCAAGCGATACCAAGTAACTAGTGTTCTGTAACCGATTAAGGAGTATTTCATGCCTAAGATGAAGTCCCACAGCGGCACCAAGAAGCGTTTCCGCAAGACTGGTACCGGCAAGCTTATGCGCGCCAAGGCTTTCAAGAGCCACATCCTGAGCAAGAAGTCCACCAAGCGTAAGCGTGGCTTCCGTCAGGAGACCGAGATCGCCGCTGCCGACCGCAAGGTCATCAAGTCGCGTCTCGCCTAAGTCCGCGTTCCCGTTTTTCGTTTTACCGTCTAGGAGTTGATAGAACATGGCACGTATTAAGCGCGCTGTTGCCGCCAAGAAGAAGCGCCGTACCGTTATGCACCGTGCGAAGGGTTACTACGGTGCCGCTTCGCGTACTTACAAGCATGCTAAAGAGCAGGTCCAGCACTCCCTGCAGTATCAGTATCGTGATCGCCGCAACAAGAAGCGCGAGATCCGCTCTCTCTGGATCACCCGCATCAACGCTGCCGCTCGCCTGAACGACATCTCTTACTCTCAGTTCATGCACGGCCTGAAGGTTGCCGGCATCGAGCTTGACCGCAAGGTCCTGGCTCAGATGGCTTACGAGGACATCGAGTCCTTCAACGAGCTGGCTACCATCGCCAAGAAGGCTCTCGAGGCCTAATAGATTCTCTTGAATCGCTAGGGGAGTGTCGCGTTGTGCGCGGCGCTCCCTCTTTTTTCAAGACTTTAGTCTGCTGGCCGCGCAGCGGCCAGCTTTAAACCACCCGCTACGCGGGTGGAGATAAACGGCTTT
>CALDEU010000018.1:0-1913 GCA_937942395.1 uncultured Collinsella sp.
GCGAGTGTGGCGACGCTCTTTTTCATAGCGCCGAGCACTTCGTCGGTGTTTACGCCGGCCTTGTCGAGCTGGCCCATTAGGGCACTCGCCGTCTCGAAGGAGTAGCCCATCTCCTGAAGCTGTGGGCCGAACTTCTGCATATCTGCCATCAGATCTGTGAAGCCCATGCCTGTGCTCTGGCTGACCTTAAAGATGTAGTCCATAGCGCCGCCCATGTCGTCGGCGTCGATGCTCCACTGTTGGAAGGCTTGGCTCGACTCCTCGATCACGCTGCCGAGGTCGTCCCCGAGCATATCGCTCACTTGGATGGCCTGCTTGGAGACCTCCTGAAGCTGCGGGCCGGTGAGGCCGAGGCGGGTGTTGTAGTCTGCGATCGCCTTGCTGGCGTCCTCCATTGTGGTCGGGACGCTCTTGTAGACGGCGTCGAAGTCATCCAGAAGCCCGTCCAGTGCGTCGCCGGTTGCGCCGGTTCCGATGCGGATAGCATCAGCAGCGTCATCGAAGGACGCGCCGAGATCCTTCATGTACTTTCCAGCCTCGATGACTGCCTTGCCTGTCGCCACAGCAATGCCGCCCACGGCTGCACCAACGGCCAGCGCCTTCACGTTCAGGCCGCTGATTTTCTTCTGAGCCTGTTCGATGGCTTTGCCGAGTGATGGGTCGATGCTGCCGGCCAGATTGACGACCGCCTGCATCGTTTTTCCGTTTGCCATGTGCGTCACCTCCTTCTGATGTGTGGTTTCTTAAAGCTGGCCGCACGAGTCGGCCGGCTCGCTTGGAGCCGCTTGGCCTCCTCGACGGCCTCCCCGTATTCGGTCAGGAAGTCGGTCAGCCTTCGCTCTCCGAGGTCTCGCGTTGATGTGTGGAAGGCTCGGGCGTAGTCTCGGATTGCGCGTCGGAGCTGTCGGGGGTGTAGGGTTCCTCCGACTTCCCGGAAATAAAATCCCGGCCGATCCTCATAATCTTCATAACGTCGTAGCCGCGGACGCGCTCGAGGTCGGAGATGTCGATCTCAGGGTTGACCGCGATGATGGCAGCGAAGCCGAGGTAGAGGTGCAGGCCGTAGTCCAGCTCGGCCGCGCCGGCTGCGTTGCCATTCTTGGAGCCGCTGGCGCTCAGCTTTCTGGCGTCAGCTTCAGCAAACGCCTGTGCGGTGATCTCGCTGATGTCATAGGTCAGCTCGTTGTAGCTCTTGCCGTTGATCTGCACAGGGTTGTCGAGCTTGATGGTGTTCTTCATTGGGTGCGTCTCCTTTCGATAAACAGAGGGCGCCGCATAGGCGCGGCGCCCTTTAGGTTACAGCAGGCTGCGGATGTCCTTGGCGTAGTCGACGCCGCCGACGCGCAGGATCGTGTTGAGCTGGTCGATCAGCCAGTATTCAGCGCCGCCGACGTAGAGCTGGTAGCGGCTCACGGCAAACGTGGCCTCGTTCTCGCTGGTGTTGCCGGGATCCACGGAGAGGCCCGGGATGCCCTTAGAGACGCAGCGGAGGAACGCCTTGCAGCCTTCGGTCTTGGTGGAGCCGTCGGCCTGCTTGACGTCCTGAGCCCAGCGGATCTCGATGGTCTTGCTCTCGAGCTTCATCATGTTCCGCAGGCCGAGGTCGATGCCGATCTTGGTGATGGATGCCTCCATAGCCTCGATCTGGCCGAGGATGGGGGCGGTATAGGTTCCCATAGCCTTGAAGTCAGCGGTCACGGGAGTGACAGCCGGCAGCGCGATGGTCACGTCTTTGGCGACGAGAGTGCCGCCGATGTAGACGGTGTCGGCGAGGATGGGGCCCTTCAGGTCGAGCCACAGGTTTGCCATTACTCGTCACCTCCTTCGTAGTAGACAGAGAAGCCCGCGTCGGTGTAGGCGACGTAGACGCTCGCAGACTTGAGGGGCGGGGTCGGGGTGACGGCGATGTCCCA
>CALDEU010000019.1:0-9246 GCA_937942395.1 uncultured Collinsella sp.
ACCCGTACCCGTTCTGGCTGGATTAATGGATGGAAACGGGTGTTCTATCGGGACACACATTTTGTCCTATAAGCCTTGTTATCTTGGCTGATATGCATGGCAATGAGCTGTTCGGTGCGATCGGTAACAAGTTCGCGCGCGGCTTCGGCGGCTTGGCCATTGGAGAGGTGTCCCCTTGCAGACAGGATGCGCTCCTGAAGAAAGCGGGGATATTCTCCCTCGCGCAGCATGGTCGCATCATGGTTGCTTTCGAGCGCGAGGACTCGACAATCTTTGAGGGTGTTCATGGCTTGGCTCGATAGCTCTCCGGTGTCGGTGGCAAAGCCGATGGAATCATCGAGGGCGTCAAATCGATAGCCGACTGGATTGATGACATCGTGTGATGTTGAGTAGGTTTGCACGTGGATGCCGGCAATGGATAGGGTGTCACCGGGATCGAATTCCTCGACAGGCAGATGCGAAAGATTTTCTTTGCTCGAAAGAGTGCCCCTGCTGGCAAAGAGGGGGCCGTGCCAGTGCTTGCACCAGACATCGAGGCCCTTGATGTGATCGCTATGCTCATGAGTAATGAGAAGAGCCGAAACGTTGTCTGTCGAGAGCCCCAGTTCTGCCATGCGCTTTAATGTCTCGCGGCGAGACAGTCCGTCATCGACCATAATGAGCCCCTGCGGGCCCTCGATGAGTGCGCAGTTGCCTTTAGAGCCACTGCCGAGGATATGAAGGTGCAGACGAGACATAAGATTCCAAAGGATACAATGGGTGCGGACGAATAGAGGAGGAAGCAAATGCCTACGGTATCTCAGCATTATGGACACCATGCCGTGCCTGGGACAGTCGATGAGACCCGGACGAGGCAGCAGGCTGCTCCTGTCGTGCTCATGGTATCAGGCGGCGCGGACTCGACGGCACTGCTTCTTATGGCGTGCACATCAAAGCTGGATATCCAAGACGGACGCGGTGTTGCCCCCATTGCTCGCGAGCGTCTGCATGTGCTGCATGTAAACCATCATCTGCGCGGCAAGGCGTCCGATGGCGACGAGGCCTTTGTGCGTGAGCTCTGCGCGCAATATGGTTTACCGCTGTGTGTGGAGCACGCTTATTTTGATGGGGAGTCGGGCAATATTGAGGCCGCGGCCCGCGAGGTGCGCTATGCCGCGGCGCGGAGGTATGTTCGCGAACTCTGCGCCCAGACGGGGGCGCCGCGAACGGCGGCTCGTATCTGCACCGCGCACACGTCTTCGGATCGCGCGGAAACGTTTTTGATGAACGCGATTAAGGGTTCGGGGCCCGCTGGTCTATCGAGCATTCCTCGCCGGAGGAATATCGTGGTGCGTCCCTTGCTCGACCTAACTCATGGCGAGCTCGTGGGCTATCTACAGGTACATGGTCAGCCGTGGCGTGAAGACGAGAGCAATGAGGATATCTCGTATCTGCGAAACTACGTGCGCCATCGGGTAATGCCAGTGGTGGCACAGCGTAATGCGAGCGTGTGCAAGACGATTGGCGCCGCCTGTGAGATCTTGGGTGACGAAGACGCGTTTCTATCCCAGCTGTCGGCGCAGGCGTTTCGAAGCTGCCTGCGCAAGGAGGCGGCGGGCGCGCTAGTGCTCGATGCCAGACGCCTTGCTGCGGCCGAGGTGGTAATCGCGCGGCGCATCGTGCGACTGGCGATTAAGCGCATCGATCCGGACGCTCGTCCAGAGATGCGACATGTGGAGCGAGTCCTTTCCTGCGTTGCCGAGGGTACCGGCTCGGTCACGCTTCCGGCGGGGATTGACGCACGCATTGAGTTTGGCATGCTGGCGTTTAAGGCGCCGGCGGCTCGCGAGGGCCTGGTCGCGGACTGGGTTACCGTACCCGGTCGTTTGCCGTTGGGCGGGGGACGTATGCTGGTCACAGAACCGATGGCCGTTGAGCCGGGATGCGATATCGTGCGTCGCGCCCGTGAGCTTGCGGCTGCCGGGGAAGTGACAGCTTTGGTAGACGCGGCTGCCCTGGGTTTTGCCGACAGCGATAGTGAGCGGATCCTGGCGGGCTCGCGTGGCAAGATCCCTGTCGAGGCGCGATTGGCGCGCCTGTGGGTGGACGGTCCCGCACCGGGAGACGTGATGTGCCCGTTAGGGATGAGTGGCCGAAGCAAGAAAGTATCCGACTTGTTAGGCGAGGCTCGCATTCCCGTTTCCGAGCGCGCCGGCGTGCCCATGGTGAGGACGGCGCCGGGAGGTGCCGTGGTGTGGGTCGCCGGAGTTCGCGCGGACGAGCGTTTTAAGTGCACGGCCGCAACGCGCGTGGCATATCTGCTTCGTGTGGTCGATGCGGAATAGCGTCCTACGCCAGCTATTCTGTGCGGCGTTGACGGTATTCCCGCGCTGATGGTGCGCGGGCTGGAAAATATTCCCCGTGCGCTGCTAGAATGTGAAGTTCGCGTCCATACGGCGGTGTGTGGGCGATAAGCACAAGAAAGGGTTGTCATGGCTTCTCAACATCCGGATATCGAGAAGGTTCTGTTTACGCAGGAGGATATCGACGGTATCGTCTCTCGCCTGGGCGAGGAGATTACGCGCGACTACGCGGGTAAGGATCTGGTGCTGATCGCGGTCCTACGCGGCGCCGTGGTCTTTATGGGCGACCTGATGCGCAAGATCGAGCTGCCGACCAACATCGATTTCATGGCTGTTTCGAGCTATGGCGACGGTGTGAAGTCCTCGGGTATCGTGCGTATCATTAAGGACCTGGATATCGACATCCGCGGTCGCGACGTGCTGATCGTCGAGGACATTCTGGACTCGGGCCTGACGCTCAAGTATCTGATGAAGAACCTCGAGAGCCGCAAGCCTGCTTCGCTGGAGGTCGCCGCCTTCCTGTGGAAGGACGTTGAGGACCGCGTCTCGGCCATCACGCCCAAGTATGTTGGAACCCATTGCCCCGATGCCTTTGTGGTGGGCTACGGCCTCGACTATGCCGAGCGCTATCGTAACCTTCCGTATCTGGGCATTTTGAAACCGGAGGTTTATTCGTAAGATGCCCGACGACCATAACGATAACAATTCCCAGACTCCCCGGGAGCCTAAGATCCCGGGGATGCCCGGAGGCAAGAAGCCCACGCGTACGGGCTGGCTGTATTTTATTTTGGCTTGCGCGCTTCTGGGCTACGCCTTCTTTAACATGGGCTCCGGCTTTGCCAATTCCAGCAATACCGTTAAGCTCGCGACGAGCGAGATGGTGAGCGCCATCAAGCAGGATCGCGTCGAAGATCTGACCTATACGGTTCAAGACGGAAGCGTGACGGGTCATTACTGGAAGACGAAGAAGGACAAGGGCGATACGAGCGAGCTCAAGAGCTTCTCCTCGACCTATGTCGGCTCCGATTCGCTTGCCGAGCTCATGGCGGAGCACCCCGATACCAAGTACATCGTCAACACCAACGATCCCGAATTTTGGGGCGACTTGGCGATGAGTGTGCTTCCGACGATCGCCCTTATCGCCATCATGTTCTACTTTATGCGCCAGATGATGGGCGCCAACAACAGGAACATGCAGTTTGGCAAGACCAACGCCAAGACCAACGAGGCCACACGCCCCAAGGTCAAGTTTGAAGACGTTGCCGGCGTGGACGAGGCAGTCGAGGAGCTCGAGGAGATCCGTGACTTTTTGAGCGATCCGGATCGCTATCGCAAGCTGGGCGCCAAGATCCCGCGTGGCGTGTTGCTGGTTGGCCCTCCGGGCACCGGTAAAACGCTGCTGGCCAAGGCCGTTGCCGGCGAGGCGGGCGTGCCGTTCTTTAGCATCTCGGGTTCCGACTTTGTCGAGATGTTCGTAGGTGTCGGCGCCAGCCGTGTGCGTGACCTCTTTAAGGAGGCCAAGTCCCAGGCCCCGTCGATCATCTTCATCGATGAGATCGATGCCGTGGGACGTCAGCGCGGAGCCGGCTTGGGCGGCGGCCACGACGAGCGCGAGCAGACGCTCAACCAGCTGCTGGTCGAGATGGACGGTTTTGAGGAGAGCGAGTCGGTCATCCTGATCGCCGCCACCAACCGCCCCGACATTCTGGATCCGGCGCTGCTGCGTCCCGGCCGTTTTGACCGTCAGGTTACGGTCGACCGTCCGGACGTGAAGGGCCGCGAGCAGATTTTGCGCGTGCATGCCGAGAACAAGCCGATGGACGAGGACGTTAAGTTTGAGAAGCTCGCCCAGATGACCGTTGGCTTTACTGGTGCCGATTTAGCGAACCTGCTCAACGAGTCTGCGCTGCTGGCCGCTCGCCGTCATCGTTCCGTGATCTCGATGGACGAGGTCGAGGAATCGATGGAGCGCGTGATTGCCGGACCGCAGCGCAAGGGTCGCGTGATGACCGAGGCCGAGCGCACCACGATTGCCTACCACGAGAGCGGTCACGCCCTGGTGGGCCACATCCTGGAGCACTCCGATCCGGTCCACAAGATCTCGATCGTCAGCCGCGGTCAGGCTCTGGGCTACACGCTGCAGCTTCCGCAGGAGGACCACTTCCTCAAGACCAAGAACGAGATGCTCGACGAGCTCGCCGTGTTCTTGGGCGGTCGCGTTGCCGAGGAGCTCATGTGCGATGACATTACGTCGGGCGCGAGCAACGATCTGGAGCGCGCAACCAAGATGGCGCGCGAGATGGTCACGCGCCTGGGCATGAGCGAGGAGCTGGGCACGCAAGTGTTTGGCGAGGCGCAACATCAGGTGTTCCTTGGTCGCGATTACGCCGATCACCAGGATTACTCCGAGGAGACGGCGCGCCGTATCGATATCGAGGTTCAGCGCATTATGCGTGAGGCCCATCGTCGTGCGGTCGAGATCCTGGACGCCCGTCGCGATCAGCTCGATCTGATGGCGAAGGTGCTGCTTGAGCGCGAGACTGTCGAGGGCGATGCCGTGAATGCCCTGCTCGATAATGAGTGGGACGCCTACCTTGAGCGCGAGGGCGATATCCTGGCGGCCAAGGAGGAGCGCAATGCCAAGGCGGCCGGCATGCCGACCAAGAAGCGCGCGCCTCGCATGAGCGAGGAGGAGCTGGCGGCCGATGCCGCGGCTTTTGCGCAGGCGGCCATGCAGGAGGATGCCGAAGCCGCATCCGATGATGCTGACGATGACCATGCCGTCGTCGATGCCGATGCCGACACCGACGCCGACAAATAGTCTTTGTGGCGAAAGCCTCCGCGGGGAAACCTGCGGAGGCTTTTTCTTTTGAGCGATATGGGGCCGTCTGTTGATTGGGGACAGACTTAAATGAGCGTTTTCACGCATTTAAGTCTGTCCCCAATCAACATTGCTGCGGCACTTTGCTCGGCTAAAGCGTACAATAGCGCCTATGCGAAAGGGGAACAGATGATCAACGAAACTATGTATGCTCGCGGTGCGGAAAGCTCCATCATCCGTGAGATTTTTAGCTATGGCCTTGAGCGCAAGGTGCAGATCGGTGCGGAAAACGTATTCGATTTTTCGCTGGGCAATCCGAGCGTTCCGGCGCCGGCTGCCGTGGCTGAGTCGATTAAGAAGGCCCTGGAGCTGCCGAGTGATCAGTTGCACGGCTACACCCCCGCTCCGGGCCTGCCGCAATGTCGAGCAGCCGTCGCCGAATCGCTCAACCGCCGCTTTGGAACGAACTATGAGGGTAAGGACGTCTTTATGACGGTGGGTGCCGCGGCTTCGCTCACCTGTACGCTCAACGCCGTTACGAACCCGGGCGACGAGGTTATTGTTATCGCCCCGTACTTTCCGGAGTATCGCGTTTGGATTGAGAAGGCCGGCTGCACGTGTGTTGAGGCGCCTGCTGATGAAGACACGTTCCAGCTGAGCGTGGACAACGTGCTCAAGGCGATCACCGATAAGACGGCTGCCGTCATTATCGACTCGCCCAACAATCCGACCGGTGCCGTATATACATGCGACACGCTGACGCGACTGGCCAATGTTCTGCGCGAGGCCAACGCTCAGCGCGATTCCGAGAATCCGATTATGCTCATCTCGGATGAGCCGTACCGCGAGATCGTGTACGGTGCCGAGGTGCCTTGGGTGCCCTCGATCTACGAGCACACCATCGTGTGCTACTCGTATTCCAAGTCGCTGTCGCTGCCTGGTGAGCGCGTGGGTTGGATCTTGGTTCCCAACACCAATCCGCAGGCTGCCCGTCTGATGCCGGCTGTTGCGGGTGCTGCCCGTACGCTGGGCTTCGTGTGCGCGCCGGCGCTCTTTCAGCGCGTAATTATCGACTGCATCGATGAGCCGAGTGACGTTGAGGCCTATGCACGTAACCGCACCGCGCTTACCGACGCACTAGCGGAGTATGGCTACACCTATGTTGAGCCGGATGGCGCGTTCTACCTATGGGTGAAAGCGTTGGAGTCCGATGCGAATGCGTTTTGCGAGCGCGCAAAGAAGTATGAGTTGCTTGCGGTTCCCTCGGACAGCTTTGGTATGCCGGGTTGGTTCCGCCTGGGCTATTGCGTGAGCTACGAAACGATTGTCAATTCGCTACCCGCTTGGAAACAGTTGGCGGACGAGTATCGTTAAAAGTAAAGCGCTCTGCCTACAATGTTTTACGTGAAACGGGGTTTGGTGTTAAGCCGGACCCCGTTGTCATGGACGTTGTGTCTTTGGGATGGAGTGGTTTTACGACTATCGAAGGCTATGCGTACAATGAATATAAGCGACGGCCGTGCCAGATAAGGAGACCTGATGCCCTACCTGCTTTCTTGTGACATTCATACCCATACGATGTTCTCTGCGCATGCATATTCGACCATTGAGGAGAATGTGTACTGGGCGGCAGAGCGTGGTCTGCAGGTGCTCGGATCTGCCGACCATTTGAGCTCTATGGTTACGGCTTGCCCCAATGACCTGCGCAGTTACCAGTTCTTTATCAACCAGGATATCTGGCCGCGCATTTGGAGCGGCGTGCTGGTGCTGCGTGGTGCCGAGGCCGATATCGTTTCGCTGGACGGAAGCCTGTTTGGCGAGGACACTCCTGTCACGCTCGATATTGCCGGCGATTCGTACAGCCGTCAGCATTCGCTGTTCGATTTGGTTACGCGTAATTTGGATTATTTGGTTGCGAGCGTGCATAATCCGCAGATTGCTGAAGGCGCGACGCTGGCCCAGACGACCGAGATGTATATCAATGCCCTGGAGCACCCCAAGGTGTTCATGCTGGGTCACACGGGGCGTTCGGGCGTGCCGTTCGATATCGACGAGGTGCTGTTGGCGGCTAAGGCCAAGCACAAGATTATCGAGATCAACAACCATAGTCTTGAACACGGTGTCGACACTGAGCATTGGGTCGTATGCCGCAAGATCGCCGAGCGCTGCGCCGAGCTGGGCGTGGGCATTGGCGTTTCGACCGATGCGCACATTGGCATGGCAATTGGTAAGCTCGATTACGCTCGCAAGATGCTCGACGAGATTCACTTCCCGTTGGATCTGATCGTGACGCGCGATCGCGAGACGCTGCTGCGCGAGATGGCGGCAGCCGGCGTGTGCGACCTGCGCAAGGGGATATAGCGGAATTTTTTAACCAAGCGAAGGGGGCGGCCCAGACGGGTCGCCCCCTTTCTTGTCCCAAAAATCTACTAAGGTTGGTTAGCGGCGTTCGAGGACCGCTACGGTTTCGGTGTGGTCGGTATGGGGGAACATGTCGACTGGCGTGATCTTGAGCAGGCGATAGCCTCCGTCGAGGAGCTGGTGCAGGTCGCGCTCTTGGGTCACGGGGTTGCAGCTGATATAGGTGATGCGGCGCGGCTTAAGTGCGCAGGCAGCTTCGAGGAACTCGGGGGTGGAGCCGGCACGCGGCGGGTCGATGGAAAGGACATCGATCTGCTCGTTGTTGTCGGCGGCATCTAGGATGTAATCGGTGGCATCGTCGGCCATAAACCAAGCGCTGCGGGTGAGGCCGTTGAGCTCGGCATTGCGGCGTGCGTCGGCAATGCCCGCCGGGTTGCGCTCTACGCCGAGCAGCATAATGCCGATCCCCTTGTTCTGGGCATCTTTAGCTGCGCACAGGCCGATAGTTCCGCTACCGCAATAGGCATCCATGAGTACGTCGCCCTGCTGCAGGTCCATGCCGTCAATCGCGAGCTGATAGAGCTGCTCGGTCTGCTGCGGATTGGTCTGATAGAACGCGGTGGGGGAGATATCGAATTCGCAACCGAGCAGCTGGTCGCGCATGCACTCGGCGCCATAGACGATACGAGTCTCCTCGCCCAAGATGGCGTTACCGGGACGGCCATTGATATTTTGGGCAACGGTGACGATATGCGGATCGAGTGCCGCCACGGCTTCAAAGAACTCCTGCGCATGCGGTAAGTCACGCTGGGCGGTCACGAGCGTAACCATGACCTGGTCGGTACGCCAACCGCAGCGGACGACGGCATAGCGGAGCAAGCCCAGATGCTTGTCCTCGTTAAAGGCGGGAATGTGCAGGCGCTCAGCTTCACGCGCGATGCCGTTAAGAATTTGTCGGGCGCCCGGTGCCTCGACGGGGCATTCGGGTACGGCAACGATCTTGTGCGTGCCGCGCTCAAAGAAACCGCAACGGACAGCGCCCTCCTTACCGGGAGCAAAGGGAGTGGCAGCCTTATGACGAAAGCCACGCGGCGCAGGATATTTGCCCGGGTCGCCCAGGGTGACGCCCATACCGCGAATGGGGTCGACGCTAATACCCTCACGCTCGCAAAGAGCAGCAAAAAGCTCCTCCATAGCAGCCTGCTTGGCGGCGAGCTGCTTCTTATAAGGACGATTGAGCGCCGTACACCCACCGCAAGCTTTCATGATCGAACAGGGAGACTTGGGGTCCACAGCCTTACGCGCAGACGAAACCCGATCTTTATGCGAGCGCTTGGAGCGAGTCTGAGATGCCTTATCCTCGTTCCGACGAGAGCCGGGACGCTTGGCCTTAGCCGACTTGCTTTTTGCAGCTTTAGAAGACTTGGATTTCGTAGAAGATTTCTCCTCCTTCGACCCCTCAGCCGCCTCCACTAAAGCACGACGAGCCCTACGCTCCGCACGAGATTCTGCCATCGATAACCCCACTAATTTATAAATTTAAAGCTACAAGCATTGTACCGTGCCAGGCCAACAGACGATATGCAAGCGGTTTATTGGTGTCAGTGATAAGTCCAACGACGGTTGCCCGCCGCGCGAGGGGTGCGGGGGTTAAGTTTATCGCGAGTTCCGCACGAACAGGAGGCCACTTAATGTGGCCTCCGTCGTGAGCAGGACTGTAGA
>CALDEU010000020.1:0-3428 GCA_937942395.1 uncultured Collinsella sp.
CGCTGTTTGAATCACTGAGGCATTGGGCGTACAGCCACCGCCGCAACTACGACAACCATACGGCGTGGTTTTGCGCCTGTTTGAGTCATGCCGAAGCGCTAAACACCTTTGCTACGCCTTTGGAGTTCAACGAGCTGAAAGCCACCGCCAAGAGCGTAGCCAAATGGACATGGGAGCGATTCGACGTTGCCGCCAGTAATGCCCGATTTTCAGAAAAACAGGCGCGCCGTGGGCGCTTAGGTGGTATGAAAGGAGCACCCAAAACAAACACCTTACGGCAAATGCAATTGATTGATATACAAGCGGGTTTGATGCAATGAGCGGAATCAAAAAGATCGCCAGAGAGCGAAACATGACGGCGAGGGAGGCCGCGCAAAAATTCGGAAAATCACCGCGCACAATCCAGCGCCTTGTAGCGCTCGATCGTGACGAATACCTAGAACGCGCCGCGGAACGGCGTAAGAAGGTCTACGACATGCGCGTTACTGGTGCCAAATGGCAGGAGATAGCCGAGGCAATGGGCGTCAGCTACGGCGCTGTGCGTAGCCTGTATTACCAGCACTGCCGCCATCTAAAAGCAGCGATGCCGAGACAATAAGCGCTACGGTCAAAGGTTCAAGCTCGCCTTGTGCCTTTGACCGTAGCAAACAACGACCGTAGGGAGGCGTTAGCGAGACATCGACATGCCACGGCTGAGCCTGTGAGCATATTCCTGCCGCATCTGCATCACCACCGCCTCCAGGTGCTCAATACTTGCGCTAATTCCTGAAATTCCTCGCTCAATTGCTCGACTTGTTCGCGAAGTTTCCTGTTGTCGCGTCGTGTCTGTTCGTACTCGCTCTTCAAAGTCTGCAATAATCTGCGCAAAGCTTCCCTCTCCGTTTCCACTTCCCGCAGGGCTTGGGCAAGCTGTTGCTCTATCTGGCTCTGGCTCATTCAGCCCCCTTTCACTACCCGATATTCGCCATTCGGGCCATAAGTCGGTGCTATGGGATCTATCTCCACGCATAACCGTCCCAGCTTCCCACAAGTGGTAACTTTGGCGTTCGGCAACTTGTCCAGCTCCGCATAGCGGTTGCGGATTTCGGTCGTCATCCAGTACAGAATCCCGCCTCCTAGCATCAGGACCACCAGCATCGCGATAAGCGCTCCAAGCCAACTCTTTAACAGGCTGGCCCTCAATCGCCGGCTGTGTTCTTGGATAGCGCTTTCGATTTTCTTCTGCTCTGTTTTCAAGCATTCCAGCAAGGCGCTTTCGTGCTGCTTCAGCGCGGCTTTGATTTTCTCGTCGGTATCCGATGCCTGCTGCTTCAATTTTTCCTCGAAGCTCCTGGCTAAATTCAAAATCTCGCTCATAAATCGTCCCTTTCAGTCTGATATTTTTTCCACCGTCCGGTGCCTTCACGCTGATACTGTTTCTGGTAACCCTCGAAATTTCCAATCCTACGCTCTGTATGGCCTCCAGAACGTCTTTTCGGGTTCTAATCAACCCTTCCCCTAACTGAGCCATTAAACCGCGTGTAAGAGCTTCTGAGAGCGTTTTACGCTCACGTGGTAAATCTGGGGATGTGGATAGCGCACGTTGCCGAGTCGGATCATCAGGATCCGCAAGGCCATGTTCCGCGTTTATCGCTGTTTTCCATGCGTCCACCCGTGGTCGGTCTGCGGGGTCGTAATATGGCTGTAAGCGCTTGCCGCTTTGTAATTCAACGTTAGGGATAACAACATTCAGTTCCACACGCCCCTTGTCTGTGTGTTCCACCCAAAGGGCGCTGTACTGATCAGCATCCAGTCCAGGTAAGAGAACCCTCTCAAACTCATCCATGCACTGCTGACGTAACTCGGGGCTTATGCTGGATTCTTCGAAGGACAACACCGCGCTGGTGTAGTTACGACTGAATCCGGCGCTGTTTATCAGCTCCCGCACCTGTTCAGGGTCACCGCGTAACACGGTTGCTCCCTCCCTCTGCCGATCCTTGCCGAGGAGATAATCAACAGGGCCGGAGCCTCCGCCTTTTCCTCGTGCCATGAACTTAACCAGCATTGATATTGATGTCCTGTAATCGCTTCTCGATGTGCCACAGCGCCGCGAGAATCTCTACGCGATCGCCATAACTCCACTGACCTGAATTGATACGACGGGCGATCTGATTCAGTAAATTACCAACCCCCGCCAACTGCCGCAGCAGCGCGGGGTCCACACGTTCGGCTCGCCGCGGACGCTTCTGACCAAGCCCAAGTTCACGCAACCACGGCGCAAGCTCACCAGCGGGACACCGCTCCCTAAGCTCGGAAAGTTCCTCATCGGTCACGCGGATTTTGATGGATTTGGTGCGCTTTGCATCGGTCATCCGGTGCTCCTCTTTTGGGGGTTTCGGGGGCGCAGCCCCTGAACCAGCCACGGAGGCCCGAAGGGGTCTCTGTGTGTGCTGGCTTACTGTACTTAATGATGGCATGGGGAGATAAACATTGGAAGAGTGACATAGGGGGAGCACCGTGGCGTAAGTGCTCAATGCAGCATCCGGCTCCCTGGTGCTTCCTCGCCCACTCGCTCGCTACGCTCGGTCGCTGGGGCTGCGGCGAGCACTACCTACACACACAAACAAACACAACGAGACACATCGAGAGGAGAAACAAGACGGAAGAACTACTGCGCAAAAAGCAACCCAAAACCTGTATATCTGATTATGGCTCGTTTGACGTAGTTGAACACATACACAAAAGCGCGTAAATTTCAGGCATGAAAAACCCCGCAACGGGAGCAACCGTTCGGGGTCGTGGCAAGGACTGAAAAGGGAGTCCCCGCATTGGAATTATACCAACAAGACCTGTTTGCAACCATGCCATTTCCCAGTCGTCCGCTGTGTTCGGACGATCTGAGCCACGGCATATGGCGCGAAACGCTAGAGGACGCGCTACGGCGTCCCTACATCCAAGCGAACCCACAACGCCGCGTGTGGGTTCTCCTGTTCGACGTTGACCATCCCCTGGCGGCGATGGCGTGGGACGCAGCCGGACTGCCGCCTCCAACATGGACGGCACAAAACCCGGAAAACGGACACGCCCACATTGCTTACGCACTGAGCGCTCCGGTGGCGAAGTCGGACGCGGCTCGGCTCAAACCCCTGCGCCTACTGGCACGCATACAGCACGCCATGACAGACGCCCTGAGTGCCGACAGGGGCTATGTCGGACTGATTACCAAGACGCCAAACCATGCCCGTTGGCGCACCACCGTATGGCGTCCTGAGCCATACGGCTTGGATGAACTACGCGACTACCTACCGGACAATCTGGAGTTGCCCAGGCATATCAAAAAAACCGAAGCGGTCGGCGTCGGTCGCAATGTGTCGCTGTTTGAATCACTGAGGCATTGGGCGTACAGCCACCGCCGCAACTACGACAACCATACGGCGTGGTTTTGCGCC
>CALDEU010000021.1:0-1950 GCA_937942395.1 uncultured Collinsella sp.
CCCGCGGTCACGAGCGGGGGCTCCTGTCGTTTCCGTGCCCCTGGATTGGGTCATAGTGTCTGACTTATGCTCAACCTGCGACGTTTCTGTTGTTGGTGCAAAGGGATCAGGTTACTTTGCGCCAAAAGGGGAAGTTGCGGTGGAATAGTTCCTGTTTGGCCGTCTTGAGGGGTTAAACGGGAACTATTTCACCGCAACTTATCGATGGCGTGTTTGGTTGGTGCCAGTTGATTGCTTGGGCGTTGGGGAGGGTCTGCTCCGTTATAATCGCCTAGAACATTAATTGGAAACGGGACGGGAGCCATACATGCGCCAGGGTTTCGACAACGCGAAGTATATCGAGCTGCAGGCTGCTCACATTAAGGAGCGCATCTCACAGTTTGGTGGCAAGCTCTATTTGGAGTTTGGCGGCAAGCTGTTCGATGACTATCATGCGAGCCGCGTGCTGCCGGGTTTTGAACCGGACAGCAAGTTCCGCATGCTCAAGAGCATCGCCGACGATGTCGAGGTTATCATCGCGATCAACGCGAACCACATCGAGAAAAACAAGGCTCGCGGTGACCTTGGCATTACCTATGACGAGGATGTGCTGCGCCTGGTTGACTTGTTCCGCGGCAACGGCTTTGCCGTCGCGGCTGTGGTCATCACCCAGTACGCCGGCCAGCCTGCTGCCGATGTGTTCCGCAACCGCCTGAACGCGCTCGGCATTCCTGCCAAGCTGCACTATCCCATCGAGGGCTACCCGCACGATGTCGATCTGATCGTGTCCGATGATGGCTACGGCAAGAACGAGTTTGTCGAGACCACCCGACCGCTCGTCGTGGTCACTGCCCCCGGTCCTGGCTCGGGCAAGCTTGCCACCTGCCTGTCTCAGCTCTATCACGAGCACAAGCATGGCACGGCCGCCGGCTATGCCAAATTCGAGACCTTCCCGGTTTGGAATCTGCCCCTTACGCATCCGGTCAACATTGCCTACGAGGCCGCCACGGCTGACCTCGACGACGCCAATATCATCGATTCGTTCCACCTTGAGGCCTACAACAAGACCACGGTCAACTACAACCGCGACGTCGAGGCCTTCCCGGTAGTCCGTGCCCTGATGGAAAAGATCCTGGGCAAGAGCCCCTACCAGAGCCCTACGGACATGGGCGTCAATATGGTCGGCTTTGCCATCACCGATGACGATGCCTGCCGCGACGCTTCCAAGATGGAGATCGTCCGCCGCTACTTTACCGCGGTCGAAAATGTGCGCCGTACCGGCGTGGGCGATGAGCAAGTCGACCGTCTCAAGATTATTATGAAGAAAGCCGGCATCGATAAGAACTACTCACCGGCGCGCTCGGCGGCCCTCACCAGGGAGCAGCTGACGGGTGGTCCCGTGGGTGCCATGGTCATGCCCGATGGCTCCGTGGTGACCGGTAAGACCTCCACGCGCCTGGGCGCCGCAAGTTCGCTCATTATGAACGCCCTCAAGCATGTCTCGGGCGTCGACCTTGAGCTCGAGGTCATTAGCGATGAGGCGATCGAGCCCATCAGCAAGCTCAAGACGCATTTCCTGGGAAGCAAAAACCCGCGCCTCCACACCGACGAGACGCTTATGGCGCTGTCGATCACCTCGGCCACGAGTGAGACGGCCGCTCGCGTCCTTTCGGGCCTGGAGCAGCTGCGCGGTTGCGATGCCTTCTTTAGCGTGATCATCTCGCCGACGGACGAGACGGTACTGCGCAAACTGGGTATCAACGTGTGCTGCGAGCCTAAGTTTGAGCGCCGCGGTTTCTTCCATCGCTAAGTTTGAAGCACCGCGGTAATTGCATTGCATTTTGGCCGTATCGGGTTAGCGCCCGGTACGGCTTTTTGATCAATAAAGCGCCTATGGTTGATTTCCGATCTCAGCCGAACACTTTGAGCGGATAGGCCGTTCCCGCAGTTAGCTGAACGCCCCCGCGGCCC
>CALDEU010000022.1:0-47060 GCA_937942395.1 uncultured Collinsella sp.
GACCCGTACCCGTTCTGGCTGGATTAATGGATGGAAACGGGTGTTCTATCGGGACACACATTTTGTCCTATAAGCCTAAACCGGCCCTCTTTTTAATGCGAAGTTCAACGCAAAAGAGGGCGCCTGGTTGGGGCGCCCTCTTTTGCGTTGAGGATTTAGTTTTAATCGTCCGGATTAGCGGCGCTTGCGGGCGGCCGTGGCCTTGCGGACGGACGTCTTCTTGGACGGAGCCTTTTTCTCTGCCGGAGCGGCGGGGGAGACCGGGCTCTCCTTGGCGGGCTCGGTCTTTGCAGTAGCCTTCGGAGCGGTCTTGACCTCAGCGGCCTTCGGTGCCGGCTCGGCCTTTACTGCGGGCTTGTCCTCGGCCGTAGCCTCTGCCTTGGGAGCAGCGGCCTTGGTCGTGGCCTTTTTGACCGTCGTCGTAGCGCGCTTGCGCGTGGTGGTCTTGGCGGCCGGCTTTGCCTCGGCCTTGGGCTCGGCACCCGCCTCCTCGACCTTGACGGCGGGCTTTGCGGCAGCCTTCGTAGTGGTCTTCGTAGCAGCCTTCGTCGCAGCGGCCTTGGTCGTTGTCGACTTCGTAGCCGTGGCCTTCTTGGCGGTCGTGGTCTTGGTCGTGGTCGTCTTCTTGGCAGCGGTCTTTACCGGAGCCTTGGCGGCCGGCTTGGCATCAGCGACCTCGGCCTTTACCTCGGGAGCAGCCTCGGCTTCTGCGGCCTTCTTGGCAGCGGCGGTCGTGCGCTTGCGCGTGGTCGTTGCCTTGGCAGCAGTCGTCTTTCCTGCGGCGGTCTTGGTGGCGGCAGTCTTGGTTGTCGTAGCCTTCTTGGCCGTCGTCTTGCGAGTCGTGGTCTTCTTAACTGCGGGCTTTGCAGCGGGCTTGACCTCGTTCTCTGCCTCAGGAGCAACCTCAGCCTTCACCTCAGGCTCGGCCTTTGCGGGCTCAGCCTCAACCGGCTTCTCCTCGGCCTTGGGCTCCTCAACGGTCACCGGCTCAGCTGCAGCCTCAGGCTCGTCGACAACAGCCGTCGGCCTCTCAATCTCCGGATGCATAAAGAAGTACAGGTCCAGATACTTATCGGCCGAGCGCGTCCAGCTAAAGTCCTGGCTCATGGCCTGCGTAACCAGCTGGTTCCATGCCTCACGGTTATCCCAGAACAGGCGTGCTGCGCGGAACACCGCGTCGCCCATCTCGTCGCCGTTAAAGTTGGTAAACGAGAAGCCCGTGCCCTCGCCGGTAAACTCGTTGTACGGCTGCACGGTGTCCTTCAGGCCACCGGTCTCGCGCACGATGGGCAGGGTGCCGTAGCGCATGGCGATGATCTGCGACAGGCCGCAGGGCTCAAACTTCGAAGGCATCAGGAACATATCGGCGGCAGCGTACATGCGCTGCGACAGCGCCGGGTCAAACTCGATGCGCGCGGCCATGGTGCCGGGGTACTTGTCCTGGAAGTAGCGCAGACCGTCCTCGTAGTCGCGGTCGCCGGTGCCCAGCACGGCCACCTGAACGCCGCCGGACAGGATGCGGTCGAGCGCGTACATGACCAGGTCCATGCCCTTCTGGCGCGTCAGGCGCGTGACCATCACCATAAGCGGGCGGTCGTCGCGAACCTCGAGCCCCAGCTCTTCCTGCAGCTTGGCCTTGCACACGGCCTTGCCGGAACGGTCGTCAACCGTGTAGTTTGCGGCAATGCGCTTGTCGGTTGCCGGGTCAAAGGCCGCCACGTCAATGCCGTTGAGGATGCCCTGCAGCGCGTACGAACGCTCGCGCAGCACGCCGTCCAGGCCCTCGCCAAACTCGGGTGTCTGGATCTCGCGCGCGTAGGTTGGGCTCACCGTGGTAATGGCATCGGCATAGTGCAGCGCGCCCAACATGTAGTTGATGCTGCAGGCGTCGCAGCGTAACTGCGTGGCGGCCGCCGGAATATGCGCTACACCCAGGATGTCCTCCATCACGGTGTCGCTAAACTGGCCCTGGAACGCCACGTTGTGGATCGAGAACACGGTCTTGACGCGGTCATAGAGCGGCAGGCCCTGGTAGAACTCGCGCAAGAACACGGGTGCCAGTGCCGTCTGCCAGTCATTGCAGTGCAGGATGTCGCACTCAAAACCGGCCGGCAGGTGCTGCAGGCTCTCGGTGATGGCCTTGGAGAAGAACGCGAAGCGCTCGCCGTCGTCAAAGAAGCCGTACGGATAGTCGCGCGCAAAGTAGCGCTCGTTGTCCACGAACATATAGGTGACGCCGTCGTGCTCGAGCTTCTCCAGCCCGCAGTACTCATTGCGCCATCCCAGGCTCACGTAAAAGTCGGCAAAGTGCTCCATCTGCGCCTTGTACTCTTCCTTGATGGTGGCGTACTTGGGCACCATCACGATGACTTCGGCGCCGGCGCGCACGAGCGCCGCAGGCAGCGAGCCCGCCACGTCGCCCAGGCCACCGGTCTTAACAAACGGTGCGCACTCGGCCGAGGCAAACACGATCTGCATCTTTTTGCTGGAATCTGCCATATTGTCTCCCATGTTGCAATTCGAGAATAGCCGCCTGGCGCTAACCGGGCGGCTATTCTACATGTTACGAGCGATGTTGCGGTGCCAACGTTAACGTACGATGGTGGTGTCGGAAGTTAACGGAGCCTTGCCCAGCACCAGGATGTTCTCGGGCGTGCCGCGAAGCTCGGTGTTGGTTGGAACCACGTTGTTCTTGTCCAGAATGGCGTTCTCAACGCGTGCGCCGCTCTTGATGACACAGCTCTGGTTGATGATCGAGTTGGTTACCGAGGCGCCCTCCTCGACCACGACGCCGCGTGACAGGATCGAATTGCGCACGGTGCCCTTGATGATGCAACCGGCCGAGATGATCGAGTTGCACGCGTGGCTACCGGTCGCATAGCGCGAAGGCGGCACGTCGTGAGCCTTGGTCAGGATCGGGCGCTCGGGATCGAAGAGCTGGTCGGCCACGGTTTGGTCAAGCAGGTCCATGCTGCGGCGATACAGCGACTTCTCACTAAACACGCCCACGACCTCGCCCTTGTACTCGTAGCTGCAAACGTCGATGTTGCCAAAGTCGCCCTGGAGTGCCTCGAGCAGGTCCAGATAGTCGGCGGCCTGGTAGTGGTCGATAATCTCGAGCAGCGTCTCGCGGTTGACGATGCAGCAGTCCATAGAGGCGTTGTCGCCGTATACGACGCCGGCGCTCACGCCCGTCAGGCGACCGTTCTGGTTAATCTCGAGCTTGGTCTCGTCATCGACGTTGCGCGTGGCCTTGCAGTACACCACGGTCATCTGGGCACCGGAGTTCTCGTGCGCGTCGATGATGGTGTTGAGGTCCATGTTAAAGATGATGTTGGTGCCCATCATCACAACATAGGGCTTGTCCGAGCGCTGGAACAGCGTCTTGTTGGAGATGATGTCACGCAGCAGGAAGCGCATGCCGCCCTTGGTGGTGCCATACGCGTTGCCGGGCACCATGAACAGGCCGCCCTTCTTGCGGTCCAGGCCCCAGTCCTTGCCCGAACCCACGTGGTCGATCAGCGAGCGGTAATTGCCCGGCATGACGACGCCGACGGTCTTAATGCCGGCATTCATCATGTTGGACAGCGGGAAGTCGATCAGGCGGTAGCGGCCCAAAAACGGAACGGACGCGATGGGGCGGTCCTTGAGCAGGACGCTGCCGTAGCTCGAAGAGTAGTTAGCGGTGATATAACCGATGGCCTTGCGATTGATCATCGGATCATTCCCCCTTCCCGATAACGACGTCATTTCCAACGACGGCCGTATCCTTGGTGGTATCGACAGAGCCGAGCTTCACGCCCTCTTCGACCGTGGAGTTCTCGCCCAAAATAGCGCGGCAGATGTGCGCACCGCTCTTAACGTGCGCACCCGGCAGCAGCACGGAGTCCTCGACCACAGCGCGCTCCTCGATGATGACATCGGTCGAAAGGATCGAGTGGCGCGCGGTGCCGTAGATCTTGCAGCCGTTGGAGACCAGGCAGTCGTCCAGACGGCCGTCCGGGCCAATGTAGTGCGGCGGACGCGTGGTGATGTTGGACATGATGGGGAAGTGCTTGTCGAACAAATCGAACTCGGGGTTGTTGCCCAGCAGGTCCATCGAGGTCTCGTGGAAGCTGGCGATGGTGCCAACGTCCTTCCAAAAGCCGTGGAACTCGTAGCTGTACAGGCGCTTGCCCTCGCCGAGCAGTTTGGGGATGATGTCCTTGCCAAAGTCGTGGCTCGAGCGCTGGTCTAGAGCGTCCTCTTCGAGCGCCTCGATCAGCACGTCGGCCGAGAAGATGTAGATGCCCATGGATGCGAGATTCGAGTCGGGCTTATCGGGCTTCTCGGTGAACTTGGTGATGCGGCCGTCCTCGGGGTCGGTGGTCAGGATGCCAAAGCGGCTGGCCTCTTCCCACGGCACGGGCATAACGCTCACCGTGAGGTCGGCGTTGTTCTCAATGTGCGTCTTGAGCATCTTGCGGTAGTCCATGCGATACAGGTGATCGCCCGAAAGAATCAGGACGTACTTGGGGTCGTTGGCTTTGATGTAGTCGAGGTTCTGCGTAATGGCGTCGGCCGTGCCCGCATACCATGCGCCGCCGGTCTGCGTCTCGTACGGCGGCAGGATCGAAACGCCGCCGTCGCGGCTGTCCAGATCCCAAGCCTCGCCGGAGCCCACGTAGGCATGCAGCAGGTAGGGGCGATACTGCGTCAGAACGCCCACCGTGTCGATGCCCGAGTTGGAGCAGTTGGAGAGCGAAAAGTCGATAATGCGGAACTTGCCACCAAAGCTAACCGCCGGCTTAGCGATCTTTTGGGTGAGTGCCCCCAATCGGCTGCCCTGTCCTCCTGCGAGGAGCATCGCGATGCATTCTTTCTTACTCATCGATTTCTCCTTCTGTCATCGATGTTCCTAAACCCATTAGCGACGGGCGCGGCGCAACGTCACGCCCGTCGAGTAATGCCGTGCTGGCATAGGGGAACTCGCGGCCTTTACGCGTGCCAGATCTCGTCGCGGTACTCGCGAATGGTGCGGTCGCTCGAGAACCAGCCGCTCGAGGCGGTGTTGAGCAGGGCCTTGCGGTTCCAGGTCTCTTGGTCGCCGTAGCTGCCCGTGAGCTTCTCCCACGCATCCACGTAGCTGCGGAAGTCTGCCATGACCAGGTCGGGGTCGTTGTTGTTCATGAGCTCGTTGTAGATGCTCTCAAAGTTGCCCGAAAGGCCGGCAAACGTGTTGTCCTTGAGCTCGTCCATCACGCGGCCCAGGCGCTCGCGGTCGCCGTTGAGGGTATCCCACGCAAAGTAGCTGTTCGACGCCCAGAGCTGCTCGACCTCGGGGGCGGTCAGACCAAAGATGGCCTCGTTCTCGCGACCGGCCAGGTCGGCGATCTCGATGTTGGCGCCGTCGAGGGTGCCCAGCGTAATGGCGCCGTTCATCATGAGCTTCATGTTGGACGTGCCCGAGGCCTCCTTGCCGGCCGTGGAGATCTGCTCCGAGATCTCGGCGGCGGGGTAGATGAGCTGGGCGTTGCTCACGCGGAAGTTGGGGATAAAGCAGACCTTCATGACCTCGTTGACGCGCGGGTCATTGTTGATGACGTCGGCCACGGAGTTAATAAGGCGGATGGTCTCCTTGGCAAAGGTGTAGCTCGAGGCAGCCTTGCCGCTAAAGATGAAGGTCGTCGGCGTCACGTGGAAATTGGGATCGGCGATGCGACGGTTGTAGATGTCCATCACCTTCATGATGTTCATGAGCTGGCGCTTGTAGGCATGGAAGCGCTTTACCTGAACATCAAAGACGGTGTTGGGGTCAATGACCAGACCAGTCTCGGCCTTAACGTAGGCGGCAAGGCGCTCCTTGTTGGCGCGCTTGGAGGCACCCACGGCCTTCAGGAACTCGGTGTCGTCTTTAAACTCCTTGAGCTTTTCCAGCTCAAAGGCGTCCTTCAGCCAGCCGTCGCCGATGGCCTCGGTCACGAGCTTGGCATAGGTGGGGTTGGCCTCGGCAAAGAAGCGACGGTGCGAGATGCCGTTGGTCTTGTTGTTGAACTTCTCGGGCGTGAGGGCATAGAAGTCCTTGAGCACGATGTTCTTGATGATGTCGGAGTGGATCTTGGCCACGCCGTTGACGCTGTGGCTGCAGATCACGGACAGGTTGGCCATGCGAATCTCGCCGTCCCACAGGATGGCGGTCTGGCGCAGACGCTCCTGCCAGCCCTCCTGCGTGGTGTCGAACGACTCGTGCCAACGACGGCTGATCTCGTCGATGATCTGGTACACACGGGGGAGGAGCTTGGAGAACATGCCGATGGGCCACTTCTCCAGGGCCTCGGGCAGGATGGTGTGGTTGGTGTAGCTCACGACCTGCGTCACGATGCTCCAAGCGTCATCCCACTCGAGCTTTTTCTCGTCGATGAGGATACGCATGAGCTCGGGGCCGCACATGGCGGGGTGCGTGTCGTTGGTGTGGATGGCCACAAACTGCGGCAGCAGCTCCCAGTTCTCGCCGTGCTCCTTCTCAAAGGTGTCGAGCAGGCTGTAGATGCCGGCCGAGACAAACAGGTACTCCTGCTTCAGGCGCAGCAGGCGGCCGTGCTCGCCGGCGTCGTTGGGGTAGAGGATGGCGCTGATGGCCTCGGCCTCGGCGCGCTCGGCGTCGGCCAGGGCATAGTCGCCGCGGTTGAAGGCCTCCAGGTCAAAGTGCTCCTCGACCGGCTCGGCGGCCCAGACGCGCAGCTTGTTGACGGTCTCGCCGGCATAGCCCACGACGGGGATGTCATAAGGGACGGCCAGGATGTCCTGCGTGTCCACCGTGCGGTAGAACGTGCGGCCGTTCTCCTCAAAGCCCTCGACGCGGCCGCCAAACTTAATGGTCACGGCCTTGTCCTGACGACGGACCTCCCAGGGATAGCCGTGGGTGAGCCACTCGTCGGTGGCCTCGACCTGGCTGCCGTTGACGATCTCCTGCTTAAACAGGCCGTAGCGGTAGCGCATGCCGTTGCCGTAGCCGGCGATGCCCTCGGCTGCCATGGAATCCAGGAAGCATGCGGCCAGACGGCCCAGGCCACCGTTGCCCAGCGCCGGATCGGGTTCCTGGTTCTCGATGACGGAAAGGTCGAAGCCCATGTCGTCGAGCGCCTCAGCGACCATGTCGCGCACGCCAAAGTTGAGCAGGTAGTTGTCGAGCAGGCGGCCGATCAAAAACTCGATCGAGAAGTAGTACACGCGCTTCTTGCCCTCGGCGGTGACGCGGGCGTCGCTCTTGGTGGCAACGGTGCGGGCCTTCTCGGCCACGAGCTTGGCCAGTGCGTTAAAGCGGTCGAGGTCGCTAGCGGCCTCGACACTCTTGCCGCTGATGCTCATGACGGCATCGCGATAGAGCTCGGTAAACTCCTGCTTGTTGTCGAAGATCTTATTCATACGTTCCTTTCCCCGGGGATGTTTCTCCCGGAACGGCTATGACTTGTATCCTACGCCCCCGCGGGGCGGGTAATTACAGCTGTAACGCTTTTGTTACGCTTTCTTGGCAGGAGCCTTAACAGCAGCTGCCTTGGCCTTGGGAGCGGTCTTTTTGGTGACCGCCTTCTTGGCCGTGGTGGACTTGGCCGTGGTCTTGGCGGCAGACTTGGCAGTCTTCGACTTAACCGGAGCCTTCTTGGCAGCCGCGGCCTTGGGCTTTACCGAGGACGCACGCTTGCGCGTCGCCTTCTTGGGAGCCTCAATAACAGGCGGCTTATAGCTGCTGGGACCGCGGCGTTTGAGCACCACGCCTGCCAGGCCGGGCACCTTCATCTCGATGGAATCCATCTGCCCGTTCCAGGGATAGGGCTCGCTCGAGCAGGTGTAGGGCTCCTCGCCGGCATAGCCGCTGCCGCCAAACTCGGGACGGTCGGAATCAAAGATGACCTCCCAGTCGCCCTCGCGCGGCACTCCCACGCGGAAGCTCTCGTAGCTCGCCGGGTCAAAGTTGATCAGGATTACCAAGTCGTCATCGACGTCCTCGCCCTGGCGCACAAAGCTCACGATGGACTGTTTGGAGTTATCCGCGTCGATCCAGGTAAAGCCGTCGTCGGTGTAGCCGCGCTCGTACAGGGCGGGCTCGGCGGTGTACAGGTGGTTGAGCGCCTTGATAAACGCCTGATGATGACGGTGGGTCTCGTACTCCTCGGTCAAGAACCACTGAATGGACTCGTAGTAGCGCCACTCAATAAACTGGCCGATCTCGTTGCCCATAAAGTTGAGCTTGGCACCGGGGTGCGTCATCTGGTAGAAGGCCAGCGTGCGCAGGCCGGCAAACTGGCGCCACCAGTCGCCCGGCATACGGCCGATGAGCGAGCACTTGCCGTGCACGACTTCGTCGTGACTCAGCGGACAGATGAAGTTCTCGGTAAAGGCATACATGATGGAGAACGTGAGCAGCCCGTGGTTGCCGGGGCGCCACGGAAAATCGGTCTGCATGTAGTGCAGGGTGTCGTTCATCCAGCCCATGTCCCACTTGTAGTGGAAGCCCAGGCCGCCGTCCTGCGGCGGATAGGTCACGAGCGGCCACGCGGTGGACTCCTCGGCCATCATCATCACGTCGGGGTAGTGCGCCTCCACGGCACAGTTGACCTGACGTATAAACGCGCTGGCGTCAAGGTCCTCCTCGGTACCGTACTTGTTGAACTTCTTTTGCCCCGGATCGTCGATGCCAAAGTTGAGGTACAGCATGCTGGACACGCCGTCCATGCGAATACCGTCCACGTGGAAGTTCTCGAGCCAGTACAGCACGTTGGAGACCAGGAAGGAGCGGACCTCTCCGCGGGCGAAGTCAAACTTGTGCGTGCCCCAGTTGGGGTGAATCTCGTGCTCAAACAGCATGTGGCCGTTAAAGGTGGCAAGGCCGTGGGCGTCGGCGCAAAAACCGCCAGGCACCCAGTCCATAATCACGCCGATGCCTGCCTCGTGGCATGCATCGATAAAGTGCATGAGCTGCTGAGGGTTGCCGTAGCGCGACGTGGCGGCAAAGTAGCCGGACGTCTGGTAGCCCCAGGAGCCATCGAAAGGATGCTCCATAAGCGGCATGACCTCGATATGCGTATAGCCCATGTCGTGCACGTAGTCCACGAGCTCCACCGACAGGTCATCGTAGGTATAGAACTCGCCGCGCTGCGCGGGGAAGGGATCCATGGGGCCGGGGTAGTTGCCGTACTCGTCGGGCTCGCCCTGCGGCGCGTCACCGTGGCGCTTCCACGACCCAATATGCACCTCGTAGATGTTAAGGGGCTGCGACATGTGGTTATGGCTGGCGCGGCGCTTGAGCCATGCGGCATCGTTCCACTTATAGCCGTCGAGGGTCCACAATACGCTTGCCGTGCCCGGAGGGCACTCTGCCTTAAAGGCATACGGATCGGCCTTGTAGAGCTTTTCGCCCTCGTTGGTCTCGATAAGGTACTTATAGAGTTGGCCCTGCTCGGCGCCAGGAATAAAGCCTTCCCAAATAGCGCTCGTATGCATGGGCACCAGCGGGTTTGCTTCTTCGTCCCAGTCGTTAAATTCGCCAATGACATGGACGCTCTTTACGTCGGGCGCCCAAACGCAAAAACGCCAGCCGCGCGTACGTTTCTGCGTGTCGGGATGCGCGCCCATCTTTTCCCAGCTGCGCTCCCACGTGCCGATGCCAAACAGGTAGACATCGTCTTTGGTGAGCTCCGGCGCGTGCGGGGCGGCTTTACGGGTAGCAGGCTTTTTGGTTGCTGGCTTTAGCTTTGTATCGCTCACGTTTGATCCCATCATGACGCGGCAGCGTGTTGCCTTGGTGACTAGATGCGAAAGGTCCAAGGCTGCACGAATCGAAGGGACGGCGATAGTTCTATGATTCGTTCCGCCTCGCGTGCTCGGTGGAACTTTCGGCAAAAACTACGATAACACCTGTACGTTACCTTTATGAACGAAAGTGTTTTTGCGATGGCGTTTAATCGGTAAGCGCCATGTTTATACCACTTGCAGAATTGCGATGGTAAAACTCTTGACAGTTTTACCAATTAGGTTTTCAAGATAGTTGGGTTGACGTTTGGTAAAACGTTTTTAGCAGGTTGTTTACCATTTGACATCGAAAGGCTCGTTTATGGACCACATCGCCGCCTCAAGTGTCGCTTTTATTTTCGATTGCGACGGTACGCTAGTTAACAGCACCCCCGTTTGGGCGTATGCCCAGCCCGAGTTATTACGCCGCCACGGAGTTGACGTGACGGTCGACGATTTTGCCCAATTTGAGCACCTGTCGCTCGAGGACGAATGCCAGGCCTACCACGACACCTGGGGCATTGGCGCAAATGGCGAGGAGCTCTACCGCGAGCTGAGCGACATCCTGATCGATGGCTACTCCAAGGTGCCGCCGCGCGAGGGCCTGCTTGCATTTTTGAAGCAGGCGCAGGAAGCCGGTATTGCCATGTGCGTTGCCACGTCCACGCCGGCCGAGCTGGTTAAATCTGCGCTTGGGGGTGCTGGCCTTGATCGCTATATGGAGTTTATTACCACGACGGGCGAGGCGGGCCGCTCCAAGCAGTTCCCCGATGTGTATGAGCTGGCGCTGCGCCGCCTCGAGGAGCGCCACGGCTGCAAGTTTGAGCGCGCCTGGGTGTTTGAGGACGCCGTCTTTGGCCTAAAGAGCTCTGGCACTGCAGGCTTTAAGCGCGTGGGTATCTATGACCCGCACGGCCGTATGGAGCGCGATGAGGTGCGTGCCAACTGCGACATCTTTATCGATAGCTATGAGGACCTGGATCTGGCCCGCGTTCTTACGTTTGAGGGATAGGCGAGAGCTGTGGCTTGTAAGGTGTTAGTGGTCTGCGGCTCGCCCGTGGTGGCGAGCGCGGATTTGCTGCGTCAGCTGGCGGGGGAGTGCGACCACGTTGTCGCCGTGGACCGCGGGCTCGACGCGCTGCTGGGCGCAGGGCTGGGCTGCGACGTATATGTGGGAGATGCCGACACGGTGAGCGACGCCGGCCGCGCGTTGGTCGATTTCGCCGAAGCCTTTGAGGTAGAGCGCCATGACCCGTACAAGGACTACACCGATTTGGCGTTGGCGCTCGATTCGGTCCGCCGTCGCTGGCCGGGTGCCGAAGTGGTTGCGACCTGCGCCACCGGCGGCCGCCCGGATATGGCCCTTTCCGTACTGGGGCTGCTCGCGAGCTACGAGGATGCTCCCATCTGGATCGCCGAGGACAAGGTGGTCGCCCGCATCCTCCACGCTGGCGAGTCGTGGGCTATCGAAGGCGCCGAAGGCAAGACGTTTTCCATCATCGCCATAGCCCCCGACACACAGGTTAGCGAACACGGCCTAGAGTGGGAGCTAGATCGGAGCCCGCTGGACCTGTTGGCCGACACCGGCATTAGCAACGTCGTCAGGTCAACAGCCACGATCCAAGTTCACACCGGCACGGCTATCGCTTACCTATATCAATAGGTATTTAGAGTCTGACCCAAAAAAGTCCTTGCACGTCGCGCCAACTTCCCCTATAGTTTCTCTTCGTCACGGGGGCGTAGCTCAGCTGGGAGAGCGCTTGACTGGCAGTCAAGAGGTCAGGGGTTCGATCCCCCTCGTCTCCACCATCGTGAATGCAAAGCCACCCTATCGGGTGGCTTTTTTATTTACATACGATATTTAGTAGCCTGAGCTGCATTTTTGCAAATGGCCCGTCATGTCATTGCGGGTGAATCTGCCGCGCGGCATAAACTCGTAGGACACGCCAGGCGCGTCGCCCACGGCCATGCCGTAAAGGCAATCCCTCACCGTCCGCAGTAAATCCATGGTACACACCTAATTCTTGTTCATGCCGAACTTGCGCGATCCCAATACGTCCTTCCAATGACCCTCTCGCTCGCACACCTCGGCAGTGGTCATCTTTGTGTCGCATACCTCAAGGATGGAGTAGGTAAAGTTCTCGATGATGTACCCAGGCCCGTGCTTAGCCATGATGGCCTTGAATTCCTTGTTGCCGCCCGTAGGGTCCTCGGGGTTGGCATAGGCGCGCCAACGCTGCCAGATACCCAGGTCCGCGCCTGCGTCCTTCTTGCTGTCGCCCGAGGCCGAGCCCACGTAGAGCCGTCCCGTGGCGGTGTCGGTGATGCAGTAGACGCCCTTCACGTTGTCCAGCGCCCAGTACCAGTCGGAGCCCACGCTAGCGATGACGGCCTGCAGTGTCTTGTGGTCGATGCGAACGTACTTGTAGCCGGGGAAGGGGCTCACGTTGCCCAGGCTCATCGAGTATTCATATACAACGGGCTCAAAGTCTCGCATCGCTTTCTCGTAGAACTTGTTGTAGATATTGCGCCCGATCGGCTTCTTCAGCTTGATGATAAGACGCTTGATGTAGGCCTCGTAGTCAGGAAGAAGCGTCAGCTTGTAGCCCACGCCGCCCAGCACCTCGGGCACAGCCTTCTCCACTTTGTACATGCCGCCGAAGATGAAGTACTCGGGCCCGTAGGTGTAGTACTGGGCGAACGAGAGCAGGTACTCTGCATGGTTGAGGTTGTTGTTCGCCTGCCCTGTCGCGCTTCTCCACGCGTTCATCTCGTACCATCGCGAGCCGCTATCGGTCCTCTCGGTGGTCGAGGTATCTTTTAGCAGCAGGTCGTACGCGCGTAGGTTCACGTCGCCAGCGTTCATGTTGAACTTAACCTTGGTCTTCTCGGGGTGTGCCACCGGCATCAAGTCCCTGAGTGTTATCACGGGATTTCCCATGCTTATTCCGCCTTTTCGATTCGAAAGCTTGTAGATCGAATCATATCACTCGCTTTCCAAGCGGATATTAGTGCCCGGCCAACCAACCTGTTATTGCCGCTTTCTTCTCGATCAAGGATGCCCGTCAGCCTTGCTCAAGAAATTGAGCGCCCATATACCCAGCCACTTCCTAAAAGTTGTCCAACAATCCGTCTAAAATGCGTTGACTCTGTAGTCGGGCGTGCCCATTGTGTGACGAGTGCTCTCGCAACGTATCGACCTCGCGCCTCGCAATCGTTGCGCAACCCTGCCCATAACCTGCAATAACGTTTTATCGGTATAAAACAGCCCAGCGAATGCAGCTTGCGCCTTATATGCTACAAACCAGAACCTAATACAGTCGTTCCCAAACGCTGTGCTAAACTGCTTTACATCACATGGTTTCAACTCCGCGTTGCTGTTTGTGCGGATGCGTTCTACGCATCAATATGAGCAACCACGCGAGCGCGCAGAGAGCATCCGGCCGTAACGGCGGTGCCCCTTCTGAGCAGAAACCCAATAAAGTTCGACGCCTATTCCCGCTGAATTAATCCAGCGAAATAGCTGTCAGTGTGCATGCCTTAGCTGTTTGCGTGCGGTCCAGTTTTGTACCCGCTTGACTGGATCGCACGCAGCCAGCTGGGGTCGCGGTCATTTTGCGATACACGTCCGCGACTCTAGCCACTGCACTTATACATACCGTTCACGGTGGGGCAGAGCCACGTGCTTGTCTAACTGGGCTCAGGGTTTGAATATGGAGCGCCTTCGCGCACAAGCGCCCTGGCGAAGCCATACACAAACCCAGTGAGCCACACGTAAGACAGCAAGGGGGTGGTGCTCGTGTGGTATGTGATCCAGGTCATTAACGGTCGCGAAGACGTAATGCGCGAGCGCATCGAGCGCATGGTGCCAGCGAGCGCCATGCAGGAGCTCTTTTATCCCCAATTTCAAACCGAGATCAAAGTACACGGTGAATGGGTCAATACGACCAAGCCGCTCTTTCCCGGTTATCTTATCTGCGATACGGCAGATCCCCGTACCGTGCAACAGTATCTGCTGCGTATGGACGACTTTGCCCGGGTGTTATCCCAGGACGGTCAGTTTGTGCCGCTGGCAAAAGAAGAGGTCCAGCTTATTGGCGGATTTACGCATAAGGGAGACCGTGTGGTGCCCATGAGCGAGGCCCTGAAAGACGGTGACCAGGTCGTAGTTACGGCAGGTCCGCTGCTGGGCCACGAAGGCCTTATCAAATCCATTAACAGACGCAAGAGCACTGCTTATTTGGAGCTCGATTTGTGCGGCCGACGCGTAACCACTCGCGTCGGCCTTGCCGTGCTTTCGAACGAGCAGCGTGCAATGCGAAACCTTAAAAAGGCGATCGCCTAGCTGCTGGCGACTGCTTAACGAAAAAGGGAGGATCCCCGGGGGCCGGGGATAACGGAATCAATAGGGAAGAGAAGAAGAGTTTTGAACACCGAATCTAAGAGCGCAAAGCAAAAGGGGAAGCTGAGCGCCTTCGAGCCGTATGCGTTGATGGCATATGACATTGCGGCAACTTTTATTGCAGTGTTTGTCGCATCGTGGGGAACGCAGCATTGGGCGACGCTCAGCGGAGCAGCCGGCGCATGCCCGGCTATTCTTGTGCTTGCGCTTGTTAACGTTGTCGTCTTTTGGTTCTTCCACATGTATAGCAGCTTATGGCGCTATGCGAGCATTTCCGAGGCTGGACGTATTGTCGCTGCTGTAACGGTAGGCTCAGTCATTGGCGACGTTATATTTTACGTGTTATTCGGCAAGGGCATGTCGCTCCGCGAGGATGTTATGGCATGGGCCGTTGTGCTCATCATTTGCGGTGGCGGACGCTTTGCCATTCGCGCTATTTATGGTAGCCAGCTCTGGCGATTTAAAAGCAATTCCGATGCGCATCTCCCGCGCACGCTCATCGTAGGAGCAGGGGAGACCGGCTCTCTCTCCATCAAACGTATGCTCAACGGAGACCCTGATATGATCGGTGATCCGGTTGCCGTTGTTGACGATGACCCCAATAAACAAAACCAGCGTATTCATGACGTTAAGGTTTGCGGTACTTGCGCCGATATCCCTACTATTGCGCACGATTGTGAAGCGGAGCAGATTGTCGTGGCAATTCCGAGCGCCACGCATGAAGAGCGTCAGCGTATCTATGACCTATGCATGAAGACAGGCCTTAGGGTCCTCACGCTCCCCAATGTCCGCGATATTCCGCAGGATGGTGTAGGCAGGGTTGCCCTTCGTGAGGTCGAAATCAGTGACTTGCTTTCTCGCGAGGAGAAGTCGCTTGACCTTAACCAGATGGGTTATGTTACCGGTAAGCGCATTTTGGTCACGGGCGGCGGCGGATCTATTGGCTCAGAGCTTGTACGTCAGTTGCTTCCGGCAAAACCTGCGCAAATCGTGTTGTTCGACATTTACGAGAACACTACCTACGAGCTATATCACGACATCATCAAGACCGCTCATGATCAAGGCACTGATATTCAAGTCTATATCGGCTCCATTACGCATCTCCCAGCGATTACCAAGGTCTTTGAGAAGTACCATCCTCAAGTTGTTTTCCACGCTGCAGCCCACAAGCACGTTCCTCTTATGGAACACAACGCCCGCGAGGCAATCGAGAATAACGTTTTTGGCACGCTCAACGTCGTGCGTCTTGCCGACAAGTACCAGTGCAGCCATTATGTGCAGATTTCTACCGATAAGGCGGTTAATCCCACTAACGTAATGGGTGCCACCAAGCGTATGGACGAGATGATCGTTCAGTATTACGCGGCAAACAGTAAGACCATCTTTACGGCTGTTCGCTTTGGCAATGTTCTGGGTAGTCATGGATCGGTTATTCCGTTGTTTAAGCGCCAGCTTCGTGAGGGTGGCCCTATCACCATTACGCACAAGGACATCACGCGTTACTTCATGACCATCCCCGAGGCTAGTAAGTTGGTCATTACTGCTGGCGCACTTGCTCATGGCGGCGAGATATTTGTACTGGACATGGGTGAGCCGGTCAAGATCTATGACCTTGCCATCAACCTTATTACGCTGAGCGGTCTTAAGCCTGGCAAAGATATCCAGATCAAAGAAGTCGGCCTGCGTCCTGGCGAAAAGATGTACGAGGAGCTCCTTATGGACAATGAGCAGCTCCTGCCTACCAAGCATTCCGAGATTCGCATCTCCACAGCCGAGGCCGACAAGATGGAAGAGATTAAAGACAAGCTTGAGAAGCTTCATGACTGCCTCGACAAGGATAACGACACGGTTAAGTCCGTGCTCGCTGAGGTTGTACCTACATATCATCCGCAGTTTAACGATTAGGGATAAGGAGTCACGATGGACATTAAGCCCTTTGAGAACAAGGTTTGGCTAAGCTCGCCTACCATGCACGGCGATGAGCTCAAATACATTACCGAGGCATATGAGACCAACTGGATGTCGACGGTAGGCGAGAATATCAACGAAATCGAACGCCAAATGGCCGAAAAGATTGGTTGCGGCTATGCCGTTGCCCTTTCTTGCGGTACTTCTGCCTTGCATCTTGCCATGAAGCTCGCTGGAATTAAGCCCGGTGATGAGGTCCTTTGCAGCGATATGACGTTCGACGCAACGGTGAACCCAGTTGTTTACGAGGGCGGTGTCCCTGTATTTATCGATACTGAGCGAGACACTTGGAATATGGATCCCGTCGCTCTTGAAATGGCTTTCGAACTGCATCCGACTGCAAAGGTCGTTGTGGCGGCGCATCTTTACGGAACGCCTGGCAAAGTCGAAGAGCTTCGTTCAATTTGCGATGCGCACGGGGCTGTCCTTGTTGAGGATGCTGCTGAGTCACTTGGCGCCACGTATAAGGGTCGTCAGACTGGTACGTTTGGTGACATCAGCGCCATTAGCTTTAACGGCAATAAGATCATTACCGGTTCCGCTGGTGGCATGCTTTTAACTGATAGCAAAGAGGCAGCCGATAAAACGCGCAAATGGTCGACCCAGTCGCGTGAAGCCGCTCCCTGGTACCAGCATGAGGAGCTTGGTTATAACTATCGCATGAGCAATGTAATTGCCGGTGTCGTGCGTGGCCAGATTCCGTATCTGGAGGAGCATATTGCCCAAAAGAAGGCTATTTACATGCGTTACAAAGAGGGCTTTAAGGGTCTGCCGGTGAGCATGAACCCCTATGACCCTAACGTTTGTGAGCCGAACTTCTGGCTTTCTTGCCTACTAATAGACCCTGACGCAATGTGCAAACAGGTTCGAGGCGAGAGTGAGGCACTTTACGTAAGCGAGCCTGGCAAGAGCTGTCCTACCGAGATTCTTGAGGCTATTGCTGCCTTTAACGCCGAGGGTCGTCCAATCTGGAAGCCTATGCACATGCAGCCCATTTATCGCATGAATGCTTTCGTAACGCGCGAGGGCAATGGTCGAGCTAAGACCAACGCGTATATTTCCGGCGGTGCAACGGGTACAGATGGCTTGCCTTTGGATGTGGGCGCCGATATCTTCCATCGTGGTCTCTGTCTGCCCTCCGACAACAAGATGACGCACGAACAACAGGACGTGATCATCGAAGTGATTAGGCGTTGTTTTGAGTAGGTCGGGTAACGAAACTTTCTACCAACGTTATGGTAAACGGGTCATTGACCTGTGCCTGTCTCTTGTCCTGCTTATTCTCTTCTGGTGGGTACTGGCAATCGTGGCAATTCTGGTGCGCGTGAAATTGGGCGGCCCTGTGCTGTTCAAACAGCCTCGCCCGGGCAAGGATGAAAAGATATTCAAGCTGTATAAGTTTCGTACTATGACAGACGAGCGCGACGAAAAGGGGAATCTTTTGCCCGACGAGGTGCGCTTGACAAGGTTTGGCAAGGCTTTGCGTGCGACGAGCTTGGATGAGCTGCCAGAGGTGCTCAACATCGTGCGAGGCGAGATGGCTATTATCGGGCCGCGTCCGCAGCTGGTGCGCGATATGGTGTTCATGACGCCCGAACAGCGCAAGCGCCATTTTGTGCGGCCGGGTCTTTCTGGGTTGGCCCAGGTGAACGGGCGTAACGCCATTGCCTGGGATGACAAGCTTGCCTACGACCTGGACTATATCGAGCACATTACATTCGCGGGTGATGCCGCCATTTTCTTTAAGACCCTCGCCAAAGCCTTCTTGAAACATGAAGGCATTACCGAGGACGGCATGGCCACCTCCGCCGACTACGGCGACTATTTGCTTGCCGAGGGCCGCGTGACGTGCGAAGAGTACTACGACCTGCAAGAGCAGGCGAAGAAACTATTGAACGAAACGGTCGTGATTCAGTGAGGGAAAACGCTCAGGAGTTCGGCCTTGTATCCGTCGTAATGCCATCCTACAACTCTGAAGACTTTATTGCGGAAAGCATAAAGAGCGTACAGTCGCAGACATACGGCGACTGGGAGCTGCTGATCGTTGACGATTGCTCGACGGACGGCACCGTCGCTGTCGCTGAGGCAATAGCCATGGATGACTCGCGCGTCCACGTTTTCTCAAACGAGCGCAACTCGGGCGCGGCATGCTCGCGTAACCGCGCGCTTCGAGAGGCAAAGGGCGACTGGATCGCCTTTCTGGACAGCGATGACCTTTGGGGGCCGGACAAGCTGGAGAGGCAGCTCGCGTTCATGCGCAAAAGCGGCTGCAGTTTTTCGTACACGGAGTATGAGACGATGGACGAGGGCGGAGAGTCCCAAGGGCGTCGCTTCTCGGGGCCTGCGCTTATTACACACTCAGGCATGCGCCGTTATTGCTGGCCAGGGTGTTTGACCGTAATGTACGATGCGCATGAGGTCGGCTTGGTGCAGATAGCCGACCTGAAAAAGCACAACGACTATGCCATGTGGCTGAAGGCGGCCAAGAAAGCTGACTGCATGCTGTTGCCTGAGGTGCTCGGGCGATATCGGGTGAGAACGTCTTCTGTCTCGCACGGAGTTGGACTCAGGGGCCAGGTCGCTCATCTCTACGTTCTCTGGCACGAGGGCGAGGGCATGTCGGCTCCGCTCGCTTGCTGGAGGACATTCATAAATCTGGTTTTTGGTGCGTACAAGAAGATGAAGTACGTCAGCAACTGTGACTGAACATGCGAGGCAAGGCTTTCTATAGATGGAAATTACTAAACAGATAAAGACGGTCGGCATTATCGGGCACTTTGCTGAGGGGCTCGACATGGCGGATGGTCAGGTCGTGAAGACTCGAACTGTCCGTGAGTTGTTGCGCGATGTCTGCGGGAATGAGAATGTCAGATCTGTCGACACGCGTGGGTGGCAGAAGCACCCGATTGCACTTATTCGTGAGTGTACCGAACTCGCGAAGTTCTCTGATTTCCTCATTATGCTTCCGGCCCATAACGGACTGAAAGTCTTTGCGCCTTTGCTCATTAACTTGCGGAAGCGACATGGCTGTAAAGTCGTGTATTCAGTTATCGGCGGGTGGCTCGCCGAATTTATAGCCGGAAAGTCTTTGCTCACGAAGAAGCTCAAATCGTTCGATGCGATACTGGTTGAGTCCCAACGAGTTAAGGCTCTGCTCACCGATCAAGGCTTCGAAAACGTGCTCGTCGCATATAACTACAAGCGCCTGCCACTTCTCGAATCCTCCGAACTTGAGAAGCCATCCGGTGAGCCATGGCCTTTAGCGGTCTTCTCCCGCATCTACGAGGACAAAGGCATTGACGACATCGTGTGGGCTGTGCGCAAGGCGAACAGCCAGCTTGGTCGTCGCGCCTTCAGGCTCGACATTTACGGAAACGTCCTAGCCGAGTACAAGGAGCACTTCCACGCGCTCATGGCAGACTGCGACGTCTCCGAGGTCGCCTACAAGGGCGTGGCGCCCGCGGGCGAGAGCACTTCGGTCCTCAACGGGTACCTTGCCCTGACCTTTCCAACGAGGTGCCCGGGCGAAGGCGTCCCAGGCACCGTGGTCGATGCTTACTGTGCCGGTATCCCCGTAATTGCGTCACAATGGCCAAGTTATGCCGAGATGGTCAAAGAAGGCGAAACGGGCTTGACGTATGAATTCTGCAATCGTGAGGCGTTGCTGGATATCCTACTTAATCCCGGGCTGCCCAAGCAGCTGCTTGCAATGAAAAAATCTTGCCTTCACAAGGGGCACGACTACTCGTACGAAACGGGCTTGAGGACATTCAAGCTTCTTGTTGAAAGCAATTTCGATGTGCACAAACAATAAACCTCAGCGACTGCTCTGCATTGTGTCGAATATGGACACAGGTGGTGCTGAAACATTCTTAATGAAGATGTATCGACAGCTCGATCGGAACCGCTATCAGATGGACTTTGTTGTTTCCGGCGATAAGCGAGGCTATTACGAAGACGAAATCGAACGCCTTGGAGGCAGAGTTTTTAGAATCACTCGTAAAACGAAAGATTTTTCTGCCTACCGGCGCGAGCTCACACTTGCAGTTCGTGATGATGGATGCCCCAACGTGCTTCGTATTGGATCGGATGCACTTTCAGCAATAGATCTCTGGGTTGCCAAGAAAGCGGGTGCATCTCGACTTTTTATGCGTTCAAGTAACGCCAGTGACGGCAAGGGTGTTATTGGTCAGTTTATTCAGAAAGCCATTCGCCGCCCTTTGACCTCAATTGCAGATGTAAAGATTGCACCTTCTGACCTTGCTGCCGAATATGCTTTTGGTCCTAAAGCCATTAGGCGAGGTGAAGTTCGATATCTTCACAATGCTCTTGATCTTAATCAATATCAGTTTTCTCTTGAAATGCGTAGGTCAATTCGCAATGAACTCGGTTTAAACGACAATTCTCTTGTTGTTGGACATGTTGGGCGCTTTACTGCTCAGAAGAACCATGAATTCCTTCTTAAAGTATTTGCTGAATTACTAAAACAAAGATCTGACGCCCGTCTCGTGTTGGTGGGCATGGGTGAGCTTGAGCACAATATTCGTGAGAAAGCAAAAGTTTTGGGTGTACTTTCTAATATCATTTTTACTGGCCTGCGCTCTGATATCCCGGCTTTATTGTCTGCATTCGATGTTTTCGTTCTGCCATCATTATATGAGGGCATGCCAAATGTCGTAATTGAAGCTCAGGCCGCAGGCCTTCATTGCGTCGTTTCTGACACGGTAACGAGAGAAGTAAATGTCACAGGCGATGTTGCATTCCTGCCCTTTACTGATACTGATCTTTGGGTTAATTCGGTGTTGTGTGCTGGCGAAGCAGCAAGAGTTGATAAACGAAATCAGATGGCAGATGCCGGTTATGACATCAATGAAGAAGTCAAGCGATTCGTTACCCTGGTCTATGGAGCCGACGATAACGCTCGGGAGTTACAGTAAATGATTCCATATTTAACCTTTATCATCATTGCTGGAATTGTTGCCCTTATCTATAGGGGCGTTTGCGAGAGCGGAGATATCCGAAAGAGCGATGGGCTAAAGGATGTTAACTGGACGCCGTACGCCGTCTGCCTTTGCGTCGCCCTTATCTGTTTCGTGGCTGTCCGCGATATTACAGTCGGAGCGGATAATCCAAATTACCTCGGATCCTTACATTACTATGCGGGCATCTCGTGGGGTGAGGTGTTTACCGCTAAGCTCGTATGGCCATACGATTATGAACCGCTTTACTTCCTGCTTACGAAAATTTGCGCCCATTTCTATTTATCTGACCATGCATTCTTTTTTATTATCGGTATTTTGATTTATCCACTAGTATTTGATTTTTTTATACGCTATAGCGAATCTCCCTATGTCAGCTTTCTCATCTACTGCGCTTTAAGCCTCTTTGCATATAGCCTAGGCGTTTACCGCCAGATGATTGCTCTTTCGATTTGTTTATTTTCAACTCGTTGGATCGACTCTAATAAACCAATTCCATTTGTTCTCACCATAGTTCTTGCCATGGCCTTCCACTCATCATCGATATGCTTCGCTCTTCTCTGGTTTTACAAAAAAATAGATGTAATGCACTTACTTAAGATTGCAATTCCTGTCTCCTTTCTCTTCCTTGCTCTTGGGCGCGCTTTGGCAATGGTGGCTGTAAAGATTTTTCCGCAGTATGCTCATTTTGTTGGTTCTAAATATGATGTTGAAGGCGGAAGCTTTAGCATGCTTGTCATTCTCTTATTTGTGGCGGTTGTTATTCTTTACGCGCTTCGGGATACGAATGATTTCGAAAAAAGTCCTCAAATGGTGAAGGTCTCTATTTTTGCGCTGAGTCTAGCGCTGTGTCTCCAGGCTGCATCATATTCAATGGTCATCATGGGACGTGTTCTCTCTTATTATTCTATTTTCTTAGCCATTCTTATTCCTTATTTGATGATGCATTGTTTTGGCAGACATGGACGAGTGCTGAGTTTTTATTTCGTAGTACCTATCTCCATCGCTTTATTTGCCAACAGTATGGCAACTTTAATTTAGTCATCCACTGTAATTCAGGAGTTTCAAGTGAACAAGCTTTCAAAGTTTATTAATAACCCTTGGATAGCATACGTTTTTGCTGCTGGATATGGGCTCACCAATTGGGTCCCCGATGAGCCCCATCTAAAGGCAATGTTTAGGGGGACGGTTGGTGAAAAGCTCGATCTTAAAAATCCAAAGACATTCAATGAAAAGCTTCAGTGGCTTAAATTGCATGATAAGAACCCCCTTTATAACACTCTAGTGGATAAGTATCGAGTGAAACCTTGGGTCGCGGAGCGTATCGGCGAGGAGCATGTCACCAAGACCTACGCGATGTGGGAGGAAGTTGAGGATATCGATATCACGGATCTTCCTGACCGGTTCGTCCTCAAGACAAATCACGATTGCGGAGGCGTTGCCATCTGTAGCGACCGAAGCACCTTTGATCTCGATGCTGCGAAGAAGAAATTGGCGAAGCACCTTAAGACCAATTACTTCTGGCGTACCCGAGAGTGGCCATATAAGGATGTCAAACCATGTGTTTTCGCCGAGGAGTATCTTGATCCTGCTGAGGGCAAAAGCGATCTGACTGATTACAAGATTATGTGTTTTGATGGAAAGGCCTGCTGCGAGTTCACTTGCACCGATCGATCCGAGGGCGACTTGCGCGTTGATTTCTTCGACCCCGAATGGAACCATCTGCCGTTTACCAGGCATTATCCCAACGCGGACATTCCTCCGAAAGCACCTGCAAGCTTGAAACAAATGGTTTCTGACGCTGAGCTGCTATCAAAGGAGATTCCGTTCGTTCGGGCCGACTTTTATGAGGTTTCCGGTCAGTATTACTTCGGAGAACTGACATTCTTCCCAGGCGGTGGTTTTGAGGAGTTCGACCCTTCCTTGTGGGATGAAAAGCTCGGCTCCTGGATACAACTCCCCGATAGTATCGGGGGGGGGGTGCTTCCAAAATGAAACAACGATATTGTGGGTCCATGGCATTGTGAAACGTGATAACTCTCCGGCAGACTATAAGGTCAGCTGTTTTAATGGCGTACCAAAGCTCATCGAAGTTCATCGCGAGCGTTTTTCCAACCATACGTGCGACTATTTCACTCCAAGTTGGGATTCCCTGCCTGATCTCGAATGGGGCGACATACCCAAGTCCAATTATAAGATCCCTGCTCCTTCGAGACTCAACGAGATGCTCATTTACAGCTCAGTTCTTACCGAAGGGTTCCCAGAAATGCGCGCTGATTGGTATTTAGCGGGGGATAGGCTCATCTTCGGCGAGCTTACGCTTTTCAACGATGGCGGGTTCGGCGCTATAGATGATGCGGACGATTCTCTTCTTGGTTCCTTTATTGATCTTGACTTAGCTTTTGGGAAAAAATGATTGAAGGAAGATGACTGACGAATTAACTCAAAAGGCTTCTTCGGCTACCAAATGGTCCCTTGTGACCGAGGTGGTCGTTAAGCTAATATCACCGCTTACCCAGATTGCCCTTGCGCATATTCTTGCGCCAGAGGCTTTCGGTGTTGTGGCTACCGTTACCATGGTAACGAGCTTCGCGGACATGCTTTCGGATGCGGGTTTTCAGAAGTACCTCATCCAGCACGAGTTCAGGGACAAGTCCCATCTCTTCCGAAGTGCTAACGTCGCCTTTGTGACGAACTTGTTCGTCTCCTTAGCACTCTGGTCTCTCGTAGCTTTATTCAACGAGCCTCTTGCTGCCCTTGTGGGCAACGATGGCCTTGGAATCGTCCTCATCGTCGCTTGTGCTTCTCTTCCCCTTACCGCCTTGAGCAGCATCCAGCTTGCGCTGTTTCACAGGGCTTTCTCTTTTAAGGAGTTATTTGTCGTCAGGGTCGCAGTGGCCCTCGTCCCTTTGTTTGTTACTGTACCCTTAGCGCTTCTCGGTTTCGACTTCTGGTCGCTTGTGATCGGCACTATTATCGGCAACTTGGTGAATTCTCTAGTCTTGACCCTTAAGTCGGATTGGAAGCCTTCCCTATTTTACTCATTTGCCGAATTGAAGGAGATGCTGTCTTTCAGTTCATGGACGCTTCTCGAGCAGTTTTCCATTTGGCTTACGTCTTGGATGGGAACTTTCATCGTAGGCTCCCTGTTAACTCCGTACTACCTTGGTCTTTACAAGACATCAATCTCGATGGTCAATACCGGCATGGGCATCATCACGAGTGCGACTACTCCCGTGCTATTTGCCGAACTTTCTCGAAGGCAGAGTGACGATGAATCGTTTCAGCTTGCCTTTTTCCATATGCAGGAAAAGGTCGCCTTGTTCGTCGTGCCCCTGGGTTTCGGGATTTTTCTTTACCGTGACTTCGTGACTACCTTCGTGCTTGGACCGCAGTGGTCTGAGGGCTCTTTGATGTTTGGTCTATGGGCCTTAAGCAGTGCCGTAGTGATTCCGATCGGCTATTATGCAAGCGAGGTCTTCAGAGCTAAGGGCAGACCAAAGCTATCCTTTGCCTCGCAGGTCTCCTATCTCCTAGTCATGGTTCCAGTAACTTACTATGCCGCATCCCTCGACTTTAATGAGTTTGCGCTCTATAGCTCACTTTTACGTCTGGTAGCCATCGGAATCGACGTCTTCATCCTCAAAGCCTTTATTAAATTCCCTGTTGGCAAAATGATTGCTCGCTTGCTTCCAATTTTTGCTTGCTCCGTCGTGATGTTCACCTCTGGCTGGGTTCTTGATAGCATCTGTCTCCCGACCATCCCTGGGATAATCATGTGTGTGATTGTTTACGCACTGTGCTGCGAGATTTTCCCGTCGACTCGCAAACAACTTAATTCGCTTTATTCGAGATTTCTCTAATAGATTGGCTATGTAACTTATGTTTGGTAAACAAAAACGGGGGGGGTGCCCCGATTGGCAGCGTTATGGAGAAGACACTTCACTTATGACTGACCACGCCCTCAGATTTCTATGGGTGCTCCGAAAGACCCAGCGCTCCTCCAATCCTATCTGGAGGTTGATGTTGCAGCATATGCGCGAAAGGTATGGACTCGAGATATCCCGCTCAACTGATATCGGACCGGGCCTTTATCTGGGCCACGCATACAATATCACGGTGAACCCGGCTGCCATCATCGGCTCGAATTGCAACCTGCATAAGGGCGTGACTATTGGCCAAGAGAACCGAGGGAAGCGTGAGGGTGCTCCGGTAATTGGGGATTGCGTCTGGATAGGCGTCAATGCGACCTTGGTCGGCAGAATCTCGGTGGGAAACGATGTCCTTATTGCCCCTGGGGCGTACGTGAACTGCGACGTTCCTAGCCACTCGATTGTGCTAGGCAATCCTTGTCGCGTGATTCCTCGAGTTGGCGCAACGGGTGGATATATTAACCGCAAGGTGCAAATTTAGAACTCTAACCTACCTAACGAAAGAGATTATATGACAACTAGAAAAGTGCTCGTCACCGGGGCCGCGGGCTTCATCGGTGCATTTCTCGTCAAGAAGCTGCTCGAAGAGACCGATGATGCCATCGTCGGCCTCGACAATCTCAACAGCTATTATGATCCTGGCATCAAGGACGCGCGCCTTCGCATGCTTGCCGAGGCCGATATCAACGGCTGCTTCACCTTCGTGCGCGGCGATTTGTGCGATGCCGCCCTCATCGAGCGCCTGTTCGCACAGAACGGCTTCGACGTCGTTGTGAACCTCGCCGCCCAGGCGGGCGTCCGCTACTCCATCGAGAACCCGCGCGCCTACCTGGAGAGCAACCTCGTCGGCTTCTTCAACGTGCTCGAGGCCTGCCGCCACCACCCGGTCAAGCACCTGGTCTACGCCAGCTCCAGCTCGGTCTACGGCGGCAACAAGAAGGTGCCGTTCTCGGAGGAGGACCGCGTCGACTCGCCGGTGTCGCTCTACGCCGCCACCAAGAAGTCTAATGAGCTCATGGCCGCGGCTTACTCCAAGCTCTACTCCATCCCGGCCACCGGCCTGCGCTTCTTTACGGTGTACGGCCCCATGGGCAGGCCCGACATGGCCTACTTCGGCTTCACCGAGAAGCTGCGCCGCGGGGACACCATCAAGATCTTCAACATGGGCGACTGCCGCCGCGACTTCACCTACGTCGACGACATCGTAGAGGGCGTGAAACGTGTAATGGACGCCGCGCCCGAGGTGAAGATGGGCGAGGACGGGCTGCCCCTCGCCGCGCACCGCGTCTACAACATCGGCAACTCTCATCCCGAGAACCTGCTCGACTTCGTCGACACGCTGCAACGCTTGCTGGTGGAGGAGGGCGTGCTGCCTGCGGACTACGACTTCGAGGCCCACAAGCAACTCGTGCCGATGCAGCCCGGCGACGTGCCCGTCACCTACGCCGACACCACGGCGCTCCAGCGCGACCTGGGCTACAAGCCCGCGACGCCGCTTGAGGACGGCCTGAGGGCCTTTGCCAAGTGGTATAAGCGCTACTACAACATTTAGGAAATCATGGCCCTGTAACAGGGGCCATTTTTCATGCGAATTATTGTTCTTTGACAATTGGAGAATGACATGAAGATCGCTGTCGCCGGTACCGGCTACGTCGGCCTGTCCCTCGCCGTCCTGCTCTCGCAGCACAACGAGGTTCACGCGCTGGATATCGTGCCCGAAAAGGTCGAGAAGATCAACAGCTACCAGTCGCCCATCCAGGACGACGAGATTGAGCGCTTCCTGGCGGAGGCCAAGGCGGGGGAGCGCGAGCTCGACCTGCACGCCACCGTCGACGTTGCAGAGGCATACACGGGCGCCGACTACGCCGTCATCGCCACGCCCACCAACTACGACAGCGATAGGAACTTCTTCGACACGAGCTCCGTCGAGGCCGCCATCGCCGCCGTGCGCTCGGTGAACCCGGATGCCTGGATCGTCATCAAGTCGACCATCCCCGTCGGCTACTCCGCAGGCCTGCGTGAGAAGCTGGGCGACAGCAAGATCTTCTTCAGCCCGGAGTTCCTGCGCGAGAGCAAGGCGCTCTATGACAACCTGCATCCGTCTCGCATCGTGGTGGGCGCGCCGAAAGAGGACGCTGACGCCGTCGCGGCTGCCGAGCGCTTCGCACGCCTGCTTGCCCAAGGCGCGGATCCCGCCGAGCTGGAGCGCTTGAACGCCGACGGAACTATCGGCATCCCGGAGCTCGTGCTGGGCACCACTGAGGCCGAGGCCGTTAAGCTGTTCGCCAATACCTACCTGGCGCTGCGCGTCGCCTACTTCAATGAGCTCGACACCTACTGCGAGGTCCGCGGCCTCAACACCCGAGACGTCATCGACGGCGTTTGCCTGGAGCCGCGCATCGGCAGCCACTACAACAACCCCAGCTTCGGCTACGGCGGCTACTGCCTGCCCAAGGACACCAAGCAGCTGCTGGCCAACTACAAGGACGTGCCCCAGAACCTGATCGAGGCCATCGTCGAGGCCAACCGCACCCGCAAGGACTTCGTCGCCGACGAGGTGCTGCAGATGGTGTGGGACCGCGTCTACGAGGGCAAGGAGAAGCCGGTCGTGGGCGTCTACCGCCTGACGATGAAGTCCAACTCCGACAACTTCCGCGCGAGCTCCATCCAGGGCGTCATGAAGCGCGTGAAGGCCAAGGGCGTGCCCGTGGTGGTCTACGAGCCCACGCTGGACGCGCCGGAGTTCTTCGGCTCCGAGGTGACCCACGACCTGGAGGCCTTCAAGGCCGGCTGCGACGTGATCGTCGCCAACCGCTGGAGCGACGAGCTCGCGGACGTGGCGGACAAGGTGTACACGAGGGATTTGTTTAAGCGGGACTAGGGGAAGAGGCGGTTGCCCGGGTCGGGCGAACCATTTCTCTAGAAAGATCGATAGCGTTGATAGCGGGGGTGTATAGGCTTTATCCGATACACCCCCGCTATTTTTAACCGTTATCATCGGCCTTTTAAAATGACCGTTCGTTAATCTACCCGAGGCGCGTACTCTGATGGGTTCGAAATTTGATAGCGATCACAAAATGCTGCTAGACGAGAACGAAGCTCGATGGGTCCAACCTCCAACAATAGGGATTCAATATCCGACTCGGTTACGGTTCCAGGTATCTTGGATCCCCTCATCCACACCAATTCATACATCATCTGTACTGATAGCGTTGTTGTAAATGGCTTGCCAGCTTTCTTTAAGTTTAAAGCTCTCGCAGCCTCACTAATTACGTTTCGGAATAGAGTAATTGGATCGATAAACTCGGCGGGGTTTTCCAAAAGAATGGTGTAATTATCGCCGTCCTGCTTTACCGTAGTTTCACCCTCCCTCTTTTGGATGTAATAGGGCTCAAATTTCCCCAGCCCTAAATAGGCGGTTGAATATAGACCTTGCCTACGGCAACTTTCGTTGAATAAATCATTACGGCAATCTATAACTGCCGCATCGACAATTTGATCTGTTAGACATGGATAAAACCCTATAAGAATCCAATCAACCACAGCGGAGGCCTTCTGAAGAAGAGTAAATATATCCCCAAATAAGGGGCAATGGCCCGATTGTAGACGAACGACCTTGGAACCGGTGTGCAAAAACAAACTGTGAAAATCAGAGTGAACTTCAATCAGATAGCCAAGTTCGATATTGCGATCATCACCATATCGCTCAATAAGGTTTTTACGGTAGTCTAATAGCTTGAGTGCATGTCCCGACCTTTTATCAAACAACCTAATAGATAGCGAACGCGAGAGATCATCGCAGCAAGCAGCGTGGTGCTGATAGACCTCTTTAGATATGAAACTGGCGACAACTTCGGCCGCTTCATCTAGCGCCTCATCACTTCTGTTGAGTGCCGGCTTTAGTCTCTCGCGCTGAGCATTCATATTGGCCATTAGCTCCGCTGATTTCGAGCTAGCGGAACGCCCCCGCTTAATATGGTGGTCAATCCTAAAATGCTCTAGTCCGATGATGGATCCATTGACTCCTCGAATTACGAGATCAGGGCGCTCTTCGTCTGAGCGGAGAATGCCGCGCAGCTTCGTTGCGGCCTTTTTCTTATAACCGCCTGACGCTAAAGACAATTGGATGACATCATTAAATGCTCGCTCTTCAAGCGCGTTCTGGCTAGATTTATTGTCGCTCATTTAATCAACCTTACACTAAGGTAGACATCGCTAAATATACGTTAGCACTTGATTTTGTTCCAGCCGATAGATGTGAATATTGGAAATGGACCAGTGCTCAAATTAATTAGAAAGATGGACAACATGAACTTTAACGATCAAGACGTAAATGGAAAGCTGTTCAGCTGGAGATATCATCCTCAGCGGTACATAACAAAAGAGAATGTACTCGATTACTATCAACTATATAGCTATGTTGACGAATTGGCGGATTCTATAAGTGGTATGGTCGAAACGCCGTCATTTAATCAGTTTCTGCTTGAATCCTGCCAACTCCTGGCTAACTCATTGGATCTAATTCATCAGGGTTACTTTGATGCAGCGTTTTATTCCGTCAGACAGGCTGGAGAGGTTATCCTTATCGGAGCGCTGCTCACGAATCTGGATAACGCTGAACGCGAGGCAAAATAAAAGAAATGGGCCTCGCTTGAGAGTTTTCCTTCATTTTCCAAGCTATCAGGAATGTTGCGCGCAGCAAACAGTGAGTACAGAGAGCTCCTTGAGCAAATGCCCGAAATTGATGAGCTGATCAGCAAACTCAATAGACGGGCGAATAAGTATATCCACAAACAAGGTCACGAATCCTTTTATACCAAGCCCTATGGGATGGCCCCCGAAAGCGCAGGTCGAATTCATGAAGATTTCGCTGAGTATTTCAAAGCGGCAGTAAAGGTTTGTGCGATCTTTCGCCTTGCAGCCGACCCATTCCCAATAGTAAGAAGCGATCCCGAATGCGAATATAGATTCCCGGATTGTATTACGCCTGAATTCAGCCAAAGCTTTATTGAGGAATGTTTGGGAAATGAGTTTGTTAAGCACTACATTGAGACAGATTATTACCGCAATTGGGTGAATGCGATTAAGTCAACATTTCCTAAGTTGAAGGAGGCAACATATAATGTCTCAAACCTGCACTATATTGATTTGTCTAACATCGAAGACATTCTTGATGAGCTAGATAAGTTAACGTTATATGAGGCGACGGCTGTTTTATTCACTGCGCTATTCTCAGAGAAAGTAATTGCAATTCATGTAACCGGCATGCTTGATGCATTTAGTAATTCGGCAAGACCATCAAGCGGTCTGTACCTTTCAGATATGAGTGCTTACGCCGAACAGCTTGGCGGAGTCAACGTTCCACTCGCAGAGATCTGTCATCTCGCTAGTCTTGATACATCGCATAGGTATTCTCCCGTTAGCTCATTCATTACTTTGTTTTCTATTACGTCAGAGTTTATTTGCGTTGAAACCGATACGCTTCTTGATGACGATGAAGTTGAGCTAGGCCGAAATGCGGCAGATGAGCTTGATTGGCTTTGGAGCCAGATCAAAACAGGCAAATGTGCCATGTTTGAATTAAAGGAAACGGCATTGTTCAAGTGGATTAAACAGAACGTGTAAATAGTTCGTCGTCGCGTCTACGACGGCAAATAAGAACCGGTCATGGGCGCGTGTTGCCTTACAACGACCAACTCCAACAACTTCCGCGCAAGCTCCATCCAAGGTGTTATGAATGGTGTGAAGGCCAAGGACGTGCCCGTGGTGGTCTAGGAGCCCACGCTGGACGCGCCGGAGCTCTTCGGCTCCGAGGTGACCAACGACCTGGGGCCCTTCAAGGCCGGCTTCGACGTCATTGTCGCCAACCGCTGGAGCGACGAGCTCGCGGATGTGGCGGACAGGGCGTACACGAGGGATCTGTTTAAGCGAGACTAGGGTAGAGCTGGCCGCGCCGGGCGGGCTCAGCCTTCGGTAAGATTATCCCACATGAGGATGGGGGGTGTATCGGCTAGCGCCGACACACCCCCCATCTTTACCTAGTCGCAAAGTCCACGACGACAGTCTCCGCATATGTGAACTCAACAGTATCTCGTGATTTACTTAGGCACTGGGATTCGTTTAGAGCTCGTAACGACAACCATTCAATGACTATACCGGATGTAGAATCAACAAAATCGGAGTTAGTTGAAAACTATTGATTTGATAGGGAGCTGAAATTGCTGGATGAATCTATTCTCGTTTCGATGCTTTCTTCTCTTGTTGGCACCCTAATCGGCGGAGGCGTAACGCTGCTCGCTACACACATGACTATCAGGCATCAAAATGAGCTTGAAGACATGAAAAGAAAACTAACGCTAGAGGACGATTGGCGACAATACGAAAGGGAGAACCTGACACGTCTTCAAGAAGCGATTCAGCACAGTATGCGCGCCAACGCGAAGTGCTATGCCCAAATGCTGAAACATGCCGCTACCGGAAGAAAATCTACTGAGTGGCTTATTGACGACGATGACTCTGAAGCTCAGCGGCAGTATTTAGAGGATATCCTTTTGCTTAGCGCGCGTTTGCCCGGAAATGGGCTTAACGATGCGATGATAATGTACCGCGAAAAAACACGCCGCATGACGCTTGAATCACAAAACGAGTCGCAGTTGAATGCCGCGATGAACGAACTTATAAAGCAATACGACGTATGCATGGCGCTCGTTGGCGAAAAGCTTCGGCGATGCATAGGTAGCTATGAATAAATAATGTGTTGGTACCAAGACTTTAAGAACGGCGGCGGTCCTTGCATGAGAATCGAAAAAGTCCATATCAAAGGCTTCCGGAACTTCGACGACGTTGTTGTCGAGCTTGGGGAAAAGACTCTAATTTTCGGGCCTAACGATTCGGGGAAGACAAACTTCTTGCATTCGTTGAGGATTCTTTTCGATCCTAGCCTCTCCGCTAGGGATTTCGAGCTTACTACGTCCGATTTCAACTGTAGAACCAATCCTGATCGAGTGGAGATAACTGCGACATTATGCGACGTCCACGAGGATTGCCTGATCAGCGCATTCGGCGGCAATTTAGCCGAAGGCAGAACTGTTATTGGTTATACCTGCAACCGAGAAGGTGACTACAGGTTCTTGGTCGGAAATGAAAAAACCGGCATCGAGCCTGTGCAGTCTCGGTTTTATATTAAGTATCTGGTACTCGAGTACGTCAACAGTACCCGTGACGCGGCTCGTTTCCTCAAGCGTAGTCAGACGGCCCTACTCGAAGCCGCACGCAACGCACGAAACGAAGACGACGCTCATAATGACGACGTTTCGATCAAAGGAATCCAAAACAGCCTTGAATCGCTGAACGACGGAATTAGCGGGCTCCATTACATAACCAATGCCCTTAAATCTGTGAACGATGAAATGGCCAGGATGTCAGCCTTGAACGAAGGGCACGAGGCCCGTCTTGTGGCTGGAAACACGGACGCAGGCAAGCTGCTTGACAATCTCAAGCTCGCCTATCTGTCGGACGATGCCCCCTTAACTTTTGGCGGCGAGGGTCGAAGCAACCAACTGTTCTTCTCCACTTGGCTTTCTCAGAGAAATATTAAAAAGCCTGTTGAGAAGGTAAGCATCGTCGCCATAGAAGAGCCTGAGGCGCACCTTCATCCCCAGCAGCAGCGGGCATTGGCTAAGTACCTTTCCGGCTGTATTGACGGACAGGTTCTTCTGACGACCCATTCGCCTCAGATTGTCGAGCGGTTTGCTTCCGACGCGCTCGTGAAGATGGGCAGCGAGGGCAAACCCACGTGCTCCGGCATCGAGCTCAGAAGGAAAATCGATGCCTTGGGCTATCGTCTTAACCCTATTGTGGCGGAGGTGTTCTTCAGCCGCGGAGTGTTCTTGGTGGAGGGACCATCGGAAATCGCCTTCTTCCGGGCCCTTGCAGCAGCAATCGGCATAGACCTTGACCGAGAAAACCTGTCAATTTTTTCTGTGGATGGCATCGGTTTCAGCCCTTACGTGCTTTGCTGCGAGGCGCTTGGGATTCCCTGGGTATTACGCACCGATAACGACGTATTCAAGGTCCCGAAAAAGGAGAGATACAGGCTTGCCGGCGTTACTCGCGCATACGGTATCGTTGAATCGCTCGGGTCCTCGTACACTGAGCCGTTATGGCTGAAATTCAAGGATTCATTGACATGGGATGGCGGACCGGCAATCCCTATTGAAGCTGTAGCCGCGACGAATAAGTTGCGCGGTGCCCTAGAGTTTAAGGGCATATATCTTTCAGATCGCGATCTTGAGTATGATCTGATCGCGAGCGATCTCCGCGAAGTACTGGAAGAGCATTATGGTACGGTTGGCCAGGAAGAGCTTTACGCCGCGATGACTGAGCGAAAGGCCGAGGGTATGCATGCGTTCATCGCCAAGCATTCAAGCGATCTGGGGTGTCTTGCGGAAAGCACCTTCTGCAATCCGTTGAGGAGACTCCAACTACTGGTTTCTGTGGGCCACGCCGATGATTAAGCCTAGTGAGGAGCAGGCCAAGGTTATCGCCTGTGATGAGTCTGCCGTCGTTTCGGCGCGACCGGGCAGCGGCAAGACGTTTACGATGGCGAGGATGATAGCCAAGGAATCTGAGCGCCTTTTGAGCTATCAGGGCGTTGTAGCCATTTCTTATACCAGAAAGGCGAGCGCTGAGCTTAGGACCAGATGCTCCGGTTTAGGGGTGCGTGTCGGAAATTCGTTTTTTGGAACGATTGATTCATTCTGTCTGGCCATGATTATCCAGCAGTTCGCCTTCCATGTCGTGGGTCGAATAGTCAATATTGATATAGCCGATGATGATCGGCCGCTACCCGTTGCGAGGATCAAGGAACGTTGGACAAGCCCTAACGAGGACCGATGGGATCTTGTCCGCGAAGCACTCGCCTTGGGCGTGCTTCCAGTCTCGGCTTTGAGCGAGGTCGCTTACTGCATGGTGAGGCATGTTCCCGCCGTGAGGAGCTTCTTGCACGCTCGATATAAAGCGGTGTTCATTGACGAGTACCAAGACTGCGGTCTTGCCCAGCATATGCTGTTCATGGAGCTTGTCAGTCTCGGGATTCGCGGCGTGGCTTTCGGGGATATCGTCCAAGCCATCTTCGCATATGACGGTCGATCTTCCGCCTTTCTAAATGAGCTTATTGCTGATTCGCGCTTCAGGTCTTTCGAAATTACTGAAAACCACCGGTGTCATCGAAGCATCGTTGACTACTCGCTAAGGCTTCTGGGGGCGCAAACGCCTTCTCACATCCATCAAGACAAGAGGGTTGTACTAGCTAAGGTGTCGGGCGACGAAAGCAATATAGCCAATGCCATTCGTGAGCATCTAGATGAGATTGCCGAACGATACGGAGTTGACCACCGCAACGAGTTTGCCCTCTTGTCTACGTCAAACAAGATGCTCGAGCGGTACGCAGGACTTCTTCGCATTCCTTCAAAGATCGTTGTTTCCACAAAGCTTGACGCCGGCTTCAGCCGTTCTCGCTTATTCTTCAGGGATCTACTGGTGTTTTTGTATTCAGGTGGTTATGTAGGTGAATTTCTCGATACGTATATCCCTGCGGAGCAGATGTCTCGCGCAAGGTTTACTGCTAACGATCTTCTGCAGGACATGAAGGATACTTCCGATGATTCATGGAATGGTCTTTACGATTCCTTTTGCAAGTTGGAAGAGCTCTGTCTTGGAGATGCAGACGACCCGAAGGCGCATATCGATCTCGGTGAGCTTCTTTCCAATGTAGATGAGCTTAGGGGTGGTTTTCGGCCTGCCCGCGAAGATGAGGTGAACCTGCTTACATACCATAAGGCGAAGGGGCTTGAGTTCGACGTTGTGTTCTGTCTTGATTGCTATAAGTTCCTCATGCCTCCTTATAATTACGAGAATCAAGACTATGACGCATATCGACAATCTCTGAATATGCATTATGTCGGGCTTACGCGAGCACGAAAGGTTTGTTATATTCCGATTGCCGACTGGCGCCATAATGCGAAGGGGAAAACAATGGAGGCAATTCCTTCGGAGTTCCTACAAAAGCCTGGGCTAATGAACCTTCGACGTGAACTGCGCTGGTAAACCAGAAATGTGGAAGGCGGACTCGATGCAAAACCTAAACAGTTTTATATCCTACAAGCCATTTCTTTAGTATTTGGAGGAATACTATGGAGTCAAAAGGGCTTTCCAACGATACGCCTATTAATAATCGCGATAAGGATATGTACAGCTATTCAAGGTTAGCCGAACGAATTGCAGATTGCATTTGTTCCGCAAATGCCGAAGACTCGTCTTTTACAATAGGAATTAGCGGATCGTGGGGGAGTGGAAAGACTTCTCTGATCAATCTTGTTGAATCTGAACTATCCGACAGAAAATCTCATAATTTGAATGCCCCCGAAGTGCTTAGGTTTAACCCTTGGAGGTTTAACTCCCAAGAGCAGTTGCTTACAGAATTTTTCAATTCTGTAAAAACCAAACTTACGGGCACCACTTTTGACCTAGAAAATGAAACTTGCAACAGCATCGGGGAAGCGTTGTCAGCTTATTCAGCAAGCATTTCCTATCCAAGCCTCGCATCTCTTTCTACATTATTATTTTCTCCTAACCCACCGCTAGGGGTCGCCCTATCGGTCGGAAGTCGATTTGCTATTAAAATTGGAGCGCGGGTTTTAGGCAAGCAACTTCAGAGTTATGTCAAATCACTCGAAGACCAGAAGCATGACATCGATATAAAACTGAAGAAAGTCCATCCAAATCTTGTTGTTGTCATTGATGATATCGATCGCCTTTCTGATGATGAAATTTGCCTAGTATTTAAACTAGTTGCTCTAACTGCCTCATTTCCTCATGTTGTATATCTGCTTGCTTACGATCGCTCTATTGTTGAACGCGCACTAAATAAAATTCAAATAGGGGATGGAGCTGGTTATCTCGAGAAGATAATTCAACTCCCCATTGAAATGCCAAAGCTTCTCGAGGTTGACGTAGCGCCTCAACTTGATTCAATAGTTCACGAACTACAGGCTAAATCACGGTTTGCCGATTCAATGAATCAGGATGACAGGCTTCATTCGCACGCAGTTCTATCTCGAGTGGTGCTTCCCCTAATTCGCGTTCCTCGCGACATCTGTAGGCTTAAAAATAGTGCCATAACAAGTCAAATGCGTACTGATGATGAGATATGCCCAGCAGACATCTTAGGCATGTCTGCAATCCAGTGCCTAGCGCCAAACCTTAGCATCTGGCTTTGGGAAAACTCTGATTATTTGTTTGGCGAAAAGGTCGTTAACTGGACTAGTGATCAACTTGCTCAGTTTAATCAGGATTTCGAAAGCACCGTACGTCGATCCTGTAAAGATTGCTTAATGGAGCCTAGTAGTATTTCTAGGCACATTTTAGGGTTGGATTTGACGGAAAAGCACAGTCGTCGTTACGAGATAATTGAAGAAACTGCCAGGATTAAGGGTCGAGTTAGTTCTTACGCTTTATTCAAACTTTTCTATTGCTCTAAACTCGAATCCGGTTCTTCTAAGACGGAATTCGATTTAATCTGTAACACCTCAAATTCCAAATCACTCAGTGATGCATTCAGTAACCTCCGTTCAGATGAAGAAAAAAACGAGTTGGCAGGCAGATTAATAATTGGTATTGCCGGAATAGATTCGAATCGCTGTTTGCATCTAGCTGAAGAAGTTTTAACTCTGATGTGCAAAGAGGGCAACGCTCTGGCTCCTCGCTTGTCCTTGAGCCCAATCGAATCTTACACGAGGCTATTCGAAGCACTTGGAAAACACATTGGAAAGTTTGAATTCAGCAATTGGCTGATCAAAACAATCGAACGCGAAAAGGAGGAGTTTTTTGCTGGCTTAATTTATTTTATTCGAGACGAGAGACTAAATCGTGAGAACGCGGCCTTGGATAAAATTGTTCTAATTGACGAGTGCTATCTCGAGCTTTGTAAAAAATACTCAAATTGGATGAATCGCAATTTTATGGAGCTGCTACGAAGGGCTGCGGTCTTTGAGTTCAAGATCTGGCAAGCGATAGACACCGATAACAACTTCTCAAATTGGAATCATTTCGAAAATATTCTTATGGAGAACGACGAAGCAAAGATTCTTTTCGGAACACAGCAGATGTCAATAGGAAGATCATTAAATACAGGCGAAGTCATGTTTGGGTCTATTCATGGTGGAGATGAAAGCATTACCCATGAAATGGTCTCGTCAATTTGGCAGAAGCCATGGTATTCATCCTTGGAACCTTTGGCAAAGAAATTTATTGCAGCACATTACATCAAAACGGATCCCAATCAAAACGATTTAGACGATGTTACGGATCACCGCGTTGCTACTCTAGTGCAGGAGTGGGACCGTTTCGTTATTAACGCTGACATTAATAACGAAGAATAGAAGCCCGTCGCTTACCTATTCCATTGGCGCTTAAGTAAGGTTACGACATGTACATTAATGACATTCAAGTACCCGATGGGTTAAATCAAGCGCTCTTGAAGCACGAGCTTGTAATATTTGCTGGCTCCGGCGTTTCAATGCAAGGTGATTGCCCTCTTCCTGATTTTAGGGGACTTGTTAAACAAATCGCCGAGGTTGTTGCTCGACCGGGTTCCACAAACATAAATGAGCTATTGGAAGAACCTTGCGAAACGGCGCTTGGTCATTTAGATCAAATGGGGAATATACACCAAGCGTGTGCTCGTGCCATTGGAAAAGAACTTGAAGGGTATTCTGACCTGCATGTCGGCATATTAAAGTTATTTGGCATCAAAAGAAAAGTACGTGTAGTTACAACCAACTTCGACCGCAGGTTTGAAGGTGCCGCCGAATCAATAGGCATTTCATCTCAGACGTACATTGGCCCCGCATTACCCCTGGGTGACGATTTTGAAGGGATCGTCTATTTGCACGGAAACGTATTGTGTCCAGAACAGACCGTCTTAACAGATGTTGATTTTGGAAAGGCATATATCACCAACGCGTGGGCATCGCGCTTTCTGCTTGATATGTTCACGCGGTATACCGTGCTATTTTTTGGCTATAGCTGCAGCGATATGATGGTCAAATATCTAACTCGATCCATTTCGGCAGATATGAATGGGCGCATTTTCGCACTTGAGCGAGGTGACAGTAGAGATAGTGAGTGGAGTTCACTTGGTGTCATCCCAGTCCATTTTAATGACTATAACGAGTTGGCACCTCTATTTATGGGGTGGGAAAAATTAAGTAATGAGTCGTTGAGCGTACGTCGCTCTGCTGTTGCATCGTATGCAGAATTAACATCCCAGCTGTCTTATATGGAATACGAGAACCTTGCGTCTTTCTTTACCAATCCTGAAGACGGTGATGAAGAAAGAAATGCTCTTGCTACCGCATTTTGTACAAATGCCAATAGTATTGAGTCATTGAAGAGCCTCGTTGATTGCGGGATCGATTCATTCTTAACAAAAGACAAACTGGATGGTTGGGAATGGACCTTTCTCGATTGGTCAGTTGAATCTTTTTCAGTCGATCAATACGTAGATGTCTATCAGATTGCCTCGGGAAAAGGTCGAATGTTGTCATCGACATATGTCTGTCAGTCGCTTGAGCACATTGCCGATTCCCCTGATTTTTCGGATGCCAGCATTTCCTTCTGGCTCTCATTTTTAAATCTCGATAAGACAGACGATATATGGATGGGGTTCACGTTCCCAAAGCTATTGTCCAAAATTGCAAGTCCAGATCTGGCGCTAAGATTAATTGAAATCATGCTCTCTTACAAAGCGGAGTGGGTTAAAGGATTCGCCGGCACCAAAGGCAGTTTTTGCCCTCGATTTAGATTTAATTTTTCCGATAACGTCGAAACCGTCACCAAAGCAATCGTTGCCTGGGCGGATCGTCTTGGCGTGCGGCTGCTTTCATTGCTCTGTAATCGTTTGAGTGACATTGCTAATCTTGAAGCTGGCTATACCGATCTATGTGAATGGATAGACTCATCAAGTTTTATTCGCCATGCAATTGAAGATCATGAACAAGATATGCCTAAGGAGGGCACTTTTTGCGTAATGATCGATTGCGCAAGGGAGGTTGGTCGCAAACTCTTCTTGGCAAATATACTTGAGGCAAATAAGGTGCTTGCTTTAATAGATTCAAAGTGCAGTCTCATAAAACGCTTGGGTCTCTATTTATATTGCCTGAGCCCATCAGACGCTAACCAGGCTTTAGCTCTCGCAGTTAAGTGCGGGGCTCTTAAAGATCCAGCCGCCAAATTTGAGATATACCATCTTGTCCTCACGGCGTACCCCAAAGCAAGCAAGTTGGCTAAGAAAGAGTTTATCGAGGGGGTTAATTTAACATTCGCCAAATATGCGGACGATCACCACTGTTCGTATGCGCGTTTCAACTTATATCAGTGGCTTGTGGACAACAATGTAACGGACGATCTATTGCAGCAACAACTTGAACAGATCGCAGTCGACCATCCCAACTTTAAGCTAACCGAATTTCCGGACTTATCGTCCTTTACTACCTGCGGGTTTCCGCAAATTATCCCATTGACCGCATCGGAATTTACGGCAGAAAATGTAATCCAGCTGTTTGAAAGGGCAGGCGATGTTGGTCATGATGACTTTGAAGCGGACGAGATAGTTAGGGCCAGCTGTAACGCCCACCCTGACTCAGTGATTAAAGTCATTTCAGACATAGCCAACAGAATTGAATCCAAGCCTGAAATGCTCGCAGCTAAATTCATGCTGCTTAGCATTCCATGGGAATCATTAGATTCCGATAAACTTGCACAGCTACTTCCCGTTTTCAACATAACAGCAACATATCATGAGTCCTACGCGGCAACGATTCACGCCCTTGAGTACTTAGTCAGAAAAATTGACAATGCTCATGTAGCGGAATGCGTCCAGCTTACTCTCAGCTCGGTCGCACCCGAAAGAATACTGGCATGCGTCTCACACGAAGGCATTTCAAATAGCGTAAAGGAGGATTGGTTTTCCAGGGCGCTCAATAGTTCGTTGGGGCAAGCCGTCAACGCTCAAATTTACTTGCTGGCCAGATGCGATGAATTGGAACTCAATGACGGAAGCACCTCGCTGCTCGACTCAATTGAGCAGCTCATTGAGGCGTCATGCAACGACGAAGTCTCGTCAAACATTATATTTGCAGCGCTATTCTCGCAGCTAAATTTTTGGGTAACGAATCACATGCCCTTCTATAAGTCGCATATGGAGTCGGCGTTGGTAAACAACGATGTTCCCGGGCACATCGGAAGTGTTTGGGGACTCAGCAATTTGAATATTGCGAATCGCCAAACATGGCGCTCCCTTAGCGAAGTGTGGCTTAAGTTTTCAGTTGCGCCTTGTGAGGAGCTCAGCAAGCCTTATGAACGCATTAGGAAGTACTGCCTATTCTCATCAATTCGTTTTGACGAGAAGGAAAGCCGCTCTAAACTGCTTTCCCATTTTGGACGCACTCCAGCCCTAGTCTCAGAGGCTGTTTCCGCAATTGTTCATTACTTAAATAGTCTCGACCCAACAGATATCGTAGAAGCCTGGAATGAATGGGCAAAAGATGATCTATTCAACTTGATTGATACCGAGCCAAACTTTGAGCAAGGAGCGCCTCTACTTAAAAGAATGGTGACTCTAAATGAGGATATCGCCTCGAGTTGCATTGCGTTCATGGCACAAAGATGTGAATGGAAGCTGGATCGCACCATCCTGACCGACAAGCAGCTCGATGCGGTGATCACCTGCTGTAATGCGAGTAAAGTCGATATTGTTAAAGTCATTCTAATGCATCTAAAATGGAGTAGGCTGCTTCAAAAAGTTCAGCAATCATGCGTTGTTTATATTAATTCAAAAGTCGAGGCTGGCGGTCTTGAAGAGGACCTAATCGACATGGCAAAGGACGTGTACACTTATAAGAGTATTCCCGTTCCGCGAACACCCAACTGGCAAACCGCCAGAGGAGACTAGGGTTTAGCTCGACAGCTGCATCCACGCTGGGTTTTTGAATCTTACCTTACTGAAGAGCCGTGGAGCCACGCATGGCGATTGCCTTCCATACAATCGAAAAGTAAAATTGAACCATGATTACTTTCGTCGACATATCCGCCGCTGTTTCTCGCGTACTGTCTCGTTACGACGTCCGCGAGGCATACCTATTTGGCTCATTTGCCCGCGGTGATCAAACGCCAGATAGTGATATCGATTTGCGCCTCGTTTGCGGAGACAGCATGACGTTTGGCACGCTATACGAAATCTCTCTTGAACTTGAAGAGGAGCTCGGGCGAGAGGTTGAGATTGTGACTAACCCGCCTGAGCACATGCGTCCGGCTTTCCGCAAAAACATTGAACAGGATGAGGTGCGTCTTTATGAAGCGGCGTAAGCGAGACGCTGAGCTCATCGATGTCATTCTGTCTGACTGCGAGACGCTGACTAAACGTATCGACCATTTTGGCTCTACGGAGAATTCCTTTGTTTGCGATAGAAGCGAGGAAGGCGAACTTGCCTACGACGCAATCATGAGCCCTGTTTATAGAATCGCTGAGGATGCGCTTCATCTTTCTGAAGAAGTCCAATCAGCTTTTCCGGAGTATCCCTGGAATGATATTAGGGGTTTTCGCAACTTCGTAGCGCACGGTTATCGAGAGGTCGATCGGTCCCTTGCTTGGAAAGTAATCGTCGATGATATTCCCGAGCTAGAGAAAGCTTTGCGAATCTTTAAAGAGCGCCAGGGCTAATGCGTCGTTGGTTGGCGCCGTACCCTTGGTAGCCTGCGACTCCATGCCGGGCTCGGCCCCTCCTTTCACCGACTGGCAAAACGATTTACGCCTAATTTCCGGGTTCGTTTACAGGTAATTCGTTTGCCACTCGCCCGATCTCGCTAAACTAATAACTGCTGCTACCAGGGCATTTTCTGGTGCACATTCTATTGGCTCCTGCGAAGATCGGAGCGGGTATGTTTGCTGCCGAGTCCTACACCAGCCGTCATTACATTGCGATTGTTGCCATGGCCTGCCTATGCGTTTTGCTGGGCGGGCCTTCTTATGCCGCGGGCGCGAAGAGCCTCATCATCGCGGGCGCAACGTTCTACGATCCGGGCGTGTCGGGTCCCGGCTGGGCCTGGACCGATGCCGACCACCTGGAGCTTAATGGCTACGCGGGCGAGGCCATCGGCGCCGAAGGCGACCTGGTGCTGACGCTTGCCGGACAGAACTCCGTGACGGAGTCGCATGCGTCCGATGCGGACATCACGCTGTGCGGCATGGAGGTGTGGGGCAACCTGACGCTTCGCGGCACCGGGACCCTGACGGCGACGGGCTCGCAGTGCGGGATCCACGTTTCGCAGGCGCTCGTGGTGGACGGATGCACCGTCGATGCCCGGGCGGACGGGGCCGATATTACGGACGAGGCGGTTGCCGGCGCGATCGCAGGCGACATGGCCGTGCGCGGCGGCGGGCGCGTCGTTGCCGCGGGCGCCGGGTCCGGAGCGGGCGTGCACGCCTACGGCGTGTATCTGCAGGATGCTGGCATTGGTGCTGGCGCGGCTGGATGCCGGCTTTTTGTCGATGCCTCGTGGCTTGATGCGGTCGGTGCCGACGGCGGCGTTGCGTGCGCGGGCGGGTCGCTTGTGTCCGCGCGGTTTGTGACGCCTGTTGCTGGGGCTTTTGGTGCTAGTGGCGTGGTGGATGCCGGCGGCGCCGTGGCGACGCATGTGGTGATTGAGCCCGATGTCGCCACGCCTCCGGCGGGGGAGACCGACAGGCGCGATGTACCTGGCGATAGCGTGGACAAGTCTCCCACCGATGCTAACCCCGCTGCCGGAGAGCCCACCACAGGACCCACGGCAAATCCGACGCTGAAACCCGCGGCCGCGAAAAACAAGACAACAACGACAGTAACCAAGACCACGGTCGCCAAGACGGCCAAGCCCAAGCCTGCTACGGCAACGACGTCGTCGCTCCCCAAGACCGGCAACAGCAACTGGATCGCCGCTTCCGTGACGCTTTTCCTGCTTGGTACAGTGCTCTTGGCTGCCGCATATCGCTGCTGAGGCGGCGCAACGCATCTTGCTGCCATACAAGAACTCTGTTGAAGCTTTGGGGGCAACACTTCCGGATAGGGAGCGTTGCCCTTTTCGCGCATGCAACATCTGACGTGATAGCCATATGCGTTTTCGCACTGAGAATGGAGCCGAGCACCTTTCTTCAAAATAAGATCACCGCAATACCTTTCTTCCTGACCGGCGCTAACTTGCACTTTTTGGTGCTGAGAGATTCTGAGACGCATGGGTGGCATTCGCACTTGCCTGGAGACCATTGGGGGAGCCGTCGGATGAAGTCGTCATCAAGGGCGGAAGCCGCCGTCATCGAGGTTATCAGCAATGAGGTTAGAAGCCGATAAGTATCTAACCCGCATCGAGGGATGGGATTAACATAGGGACGAAGGAGTTTTGCTTGAGAGGATCATAAACCGGCCCATCGCACAAGACGGGCAATGGGCCATCTGATATCAACATTGGGCGATATGCAATTCGCCTTGACAGCATAGGAGGTGCAATTGGAACGCATAGTAACTAAGCCAACCAGAATCGATCTGCATATCCATTCTGCTGCAAGTGTCGTCACAAAGGACAAAGGCAAGAAGGAACTTTCCGATTGCGACAAAGACCATGTTAACGTGCTGCTTCGCGGTTTGGAGGCTCATGGCATCAACATGTGCGCAATCACTGACCACGATTGCTTTGACAAAGACCTTTACTTCGCTTTGAAGGAGAGGGAGGGGGATGGCTGCCTAAACAAAGTGCTTCCTGGTATTGAGTTCAGCGTATCGATTCGCGCCGATGGCAAGAAGCCGACCGTCGTCCATATCGTTGCCATCTTCGATGACCGGCGCCCCGATCTGATTGACGGCATCGCCGAGGTCGTCTGTGATGAGAACGGGAAACCGCGCTACGACGATCTCAATAATGGCGCTTTCACCGAAGACGGTTTCGCCAAGGTCCTGAGGGACATCGGCCTCAACGCCGTCCTCATCGGACACGAAAAATCGGCCGGCCAGGAAGCGAAGCGGGACGTGAGCAGTCTCGGCGCGAATTGCGCCAGCGAAGTAATTTTGACCGAGTTTGTCGACGCGGTCGAAATTCGCAACAAGCGGCGAGAACTCGACATCAAGAGGCTCATCGAGACCTATCCCAAAGATGCCGTTCCGTTTGTTGTCGGGAGCGATTGCCATGATTGGGCGACATATCCAGGGAAAGAAGGCGGTGAGATTTCATTTTCCAGCCTGAAATGCCTGCCAACTTTCGAAGGTCTGCTCATGGCAATCACCGACCCCTCGAGAATCAAGGTCGGCGACTGCTCATTCTTCAGCGCCAGCTCTTCGAAGCTCGATTCGTTGAAGCTCTCAGTCAACGGCAAAAACTTCGACATACCGTTTTCGCCTGGAATCAATGCAATCATCGGAGACAACTCCATCGGCAAGTCGATGATGATTCATCGTTTGACCAATTGCCGGCATGTAGATGGACATAAGTTGGCCGACGGGTACGAAGCCTATTGCGCGAAGGAGGGCATAAGCGTCGACACAATTCTTCCCATTGCAGCCGAGTTCAAGTTCGACGACCAGGACAGCGTCCGCAAGACCCTTGAAGAGCTGCATTCGGGGCAAGGGCAAAACGATTATTTCGGTAAGTATTTTCAATCCCATGTTGATGTCGACTCTATCAAGGATTCGCTTAAGCGCTTCTTCGACGAGTGCGTTGTCGCCCTAGAGTCGAAAGCGCGCTTCAACGATACGCGCCGTCGACTTGAGAAGCATGAGGTGGTTTTGCGAGACCTGCCAAAATCCGAGAAGCTTACCATCTCCCAATATTCGAAGACTATCTCTTTTAAGGACATCGAAAGCCTAGGCTCTAGGTTGCTCTCCTGCAGGAGCGACCTTGTCAACGCCAGAGCTGATCACTCGAAACTTTTCAAAGAGATGGGGGTTGAGGCTGCCGAGGCCCATGCCGATGCAATTAAGGCGATGGACAGGCTTCTCAAGCTTGTCGAGAAGCATAGGCTAGTCTACGAACGCGACGACGTGAAGACCCGAGCAGTCAAGGACGCTGCGAGCGAGGAGCGCAGGGTTCTTTCAAAGAGGAAGACTGACGAGCAGAAAGCTATCGATGATTATTCGGCGACTCTTGACGATGTCTCTGGGAAAATTGCCAACGCTGTGTTGCTTGCCGCAAAGCGATGCAACAGGAAGCTCGAGTATGCCGTTCCTGTTGACATTAGGGTTCCCAATCCTATGGGGAAATTCATATTTGTCTCCGAACTCACTTCTGGTAGTACCGACATAAGCTACTGCAATGAGGTCTTTGGGGAGGTGTTCAACAAGCCTAAGCTATCGCTTCTGCTGAATGGCATTCAGTCCGAGACTGAGCTGACTACGGAGGAAATAGCTGCAGCGGTAACAGGTGAAAAACCTTCCATGGCGACGTGCTACGATCAGATTCGCAACAAGCTTCACGCGGTGGTTGACCGTATAACCGAGAGAAGGAAAATCACCAACAAGTCCATAGGCATCGACGCTGAACCGTCGCCTGGCCTGTACGGGACCCTGTACTTCGATCTATTGGCGGAGGAGGACACTAAATCAGGGGTCTACATTATCGACCAGCCGGAGGATCAAATCTCGCAAGTAGCGATTAAGGAACACGTCCTCGGTGCCTTTAAGAGGATGGGCGCCAACCGGCAGATACTGATGATCACGCACAACCCACTCTTTGTCGTAAACCTCGACGTCGATAACGTCATTGTGCTCGCGCGCGGCCAAGATGGGGAAATTGACGTGAAGAGTGGGGCTTTGGAATACGAATGCGACGACTACAAGGTACTCGACCTTGTGGCCAAGACCGTTGAAGGAGGTGCTGAAGTTGTTAGGAAACGACTCAAACGCTATGGCTCAGAAGGCATATAAGGTCGGGCTGAAGGATGGGAAGATCGCGATCGAGGGTGTTGACGGCTTTTCCATTGATGTCGAAGACCCGAAGCTGAACGTAGGGAAGTTGTACTCGGCCCTTTTCGCTGGAATCGACGAACCTACGACGATTTCCCTCGAGCCCACGACTGAACTTAAACAGGATCTCAAAGCCTTCTCTTTCTTTGAAAGCTTGAAGAAGATCGTGGACGGCGCTTGCGAGAAGATGAATCCAAGTCTGGCCGATATCGTCAAGAAAGCTGAAGGGCTCGACGTTGTCGACAAGGCAAAGCGGAGCTGATGCCCTGCTGCTTGTTCGCGAAAGCCAAGGGCAATAGGGGCTTGTATGGATACTTCTGTTTGCGATAAGCGCGATTGGGCGTGAATACAAGTGAATTGTCTAGGGGAATCTGGATTTCTAGATATGTACGGTCAAGATTGAGGGCCTAATTAAGGCCAAATTTTGGTTGATTTCCGATCTCAGCCGAACACTTTGAGCGGATAGGCCGTTCCCGCAGTTAGCTGAACGCCCCCGCGGCCCCTCCTGGGGTCCGGGGGCGCCGTTTTCCCAGTTGAAGGAACGGTGGAGATGTGTTTCGATAGGTCCGGTGGCCATGCTCCGCCCGCCGCCCGGCACCTCTTCCCAGACTCAGCCGGACGGTCGGTCCGTCTATTCCGTTTTTCCTCCAGGCTAGGCCAGCGGGGCATCGCCCCTCTCTGCGCGCGCCCTCTCGATGAGCCCCGGCGTCAGGTCGAGATCGCCGAGCGCCACGTCCTCCACGCCGTAGGCGTCCAGCAGCGCCGCCGCGTCCTCCCCGAGCATCGCCCTGAAGGCGCGCGCGGGCGTCGAGAAGCCGAGCGCGCCGCGGGGCTCGGAGTTCACGTGCGACATGGCCAGCGCCAGGTCCGCCGGGGCGAGCCGGTCGAACCTGAGTCCGGAGCCCTTGGGCAGCAGCTTCCTTATCTCGACGTGGTTTCGCTCGCAGGCGCCCTTCTGGTCGCTGCG